>CAJTWL010000010.1 GCA_910579845.1 uncultured Muribaculaceae bacterium
CGGCGAGCCATTTGCCTGTGCGGTTCTGTTCTACTAAAACTACTTTAAGCCTGTTTATGCGTTCAATTTGAGTATCAGTATTGCTTGTTGCCATGTGATAATACATTGATGTTATTTGCAAAGCTAATCAAATCTTGGCAATGAACAAAAGAATCTGTTAAAAAATCCGGTCGCGATCCTTTATAGATCGCGACCCGACAAAATATTAGCAGGAGCCATTCTCCAAAAGATCGGATAATGGTCACAGTCTGGAATTTTCGAATCAGATCAAAGTCCTGCCCTTCTCTATTGCCTGCTCATTCAATGGAATGAGTTTGTGATGGCGCTCGGGGAGCGATTTCTTAAGACCCTTGATCACATTCTCCATCGGCAATTTATAAGGCATTGCCTCAAGCAATGCGCCCATAACCACCATATTGTACGCCTTCGAATTTCCGATCTCCAATGTCGCTTCCATCGCATCTATGGGATATACCTTGATGTCCTGACGTTCGGGATGCTTATGGATACCGTTTGTATCGTAAATCAGTATACCGCCTGTCTTGACCCTCGGACCAAACTTATCGAGACTTTGCTGATTAAGTGCAATTACTATATCATATTTGTCAAGCACCGGAGAGGATATTTTCTCATCCGAGAGAATAACCGTAACATTGGCGGTACCTCCACGCTGCTCGGGACCGTATGACGGCATCCAAGTAACCTCTTTGTCATCCATGAGCCCTGAATAAGCAAGTATCTTACCCATAGAGAGCACACCTTGTCCACCGAAACCGGCTATAATAATCTCTTCTTTCATAATTAAGAGTATAAAGGATTATTCAACTGTGTTTTTTAAATCACCAAGCGGATATTTCGGGAACATATTTTCCTCCATCCACTTATTTGCCTTCTCTGGCGTAAGTTTCCAACCGGAGTTGCAGGTAGCCACTACCTCCACAACCGACGTGCCTCTCTTTGCCATGGCATTCTCAAACGCCTTCTTGAGAGCGGCTTTGGTTTTACGCACTGCCGCCGGGGTATGTACAGCCTGACGGGTTACATAACATGTGCCGTCAAGTATTGCCATAAGATTGGTAATCTCAAGTGGATGACCGTTAAGATCAACACGACGTCCGTAAGGCGTTGTGGCTGTTTTCTGTCCTATCAGTGTTGTAGGAGCCATCTGTCCTCCTGTCATACCGTATATGGCATTGTTCACAAATACCATTACTATGTTCTCGCCACGATTTGCCGCATGTATAGACTCTGCCGTCCCTATCGCAGACATGTCTCCATCTCCCTGATAAGTAAACACCACATTATCCTGCCACAGACGGGATATTGCTGTAGCCACAGCGGGAGCACGACCGTGAGCCGCCTCTACCCAGTCAACATCAACATAATTGTAAGCGAACACCGCACAACCTACCGGAGATATGCCTATCGTCTTTTCTGTCAGACCCATCTCCTGTATTACTTCGGCAAGAAGCTTATGAATCACACCATGACTGCAACCGGGGCAGTAATGCATGTGGACCTCTTCCAGAAGCTCAGGTTTACTATAAACCTTATTCTCTTCGCATATGATATCTTCGATTTCCATTTCTTGCATTTTTAGGAGTGATTATTTTTTGATAATTTTCTCTACAAGAGCATTGACAACCTCTTCAGGGCTGGGGATAATACCACCCATACGTCCGAAATGCTCTACCGGCAATGAATCATGAACAGAAAGACGCACGTCCTCTATCATCTGTCCGGCATTAAGCTCGACAACCAGCACACCTTTCTTGCCCATGGCAACCTTAGCCACCGCCTCTGTCGGGAAAGGCCATAAAGTGATCGGTCGTATGATACCTACCTTAATACCTTTTTCTGCGGCAAGTTCACGAGCTTTGTCGCATATTCGGGCTACCGATCCGAATGCCACCATCAGATAATCGGCATTCTCGACGCCAATCTCTTCCCAACGAGTCTCATTCTTCTCGATCTCGCTATAGCGTGCCTGCAGCATATTGTTGATCTCCTCCATCTTGGACGATTCAAGCTCCAGTGAAGTGATCACATTCCTTTTCCTAAGGTTCTTGCGACCGTTGGCCGCCCAAGGACATTGCTCGCGGATCTCATCTTCCGTACGGCGGGGACGCTGCTCGGGAAGCACTACTTTCTCCATCATCTGACCTACAATACCATCAGCAAGTATCATGGCAGGATTTCTATATTTAAAAGCCAGATCAAAACCGAGACCTACAAAATCCACCATCTCCTGAACAGTAGAAGGGGCAAGCACAATAAGGCGATAGTCTCCATGACCGCCACCCTTTGTGGCTTGAAAATAATCTGCCTGAGAGGGTTGGATAGTGCCAAGACCCGGTCCGCCGCGCATCACGTTCAATACAAGTGCGGGAAGAGAGGCACCGGCCATATATGATATTCCTTCCTGCTTAAGGCTTACACCCGGAGAAGAGGACGAAGTCATTACTGCCTTGCCTGTGGAAGCGGCACCGTAAATCATATTGATGGCGGCGACTTCCGACTCTGCCTGCAAAACCACCATACCGGTAGTTTCCCAAGGCATTAGCTCCTCAAGTGTCTCAAGAACCTCCGACTGCGGAGTTATGGGGTAACCGAAATATCCATCACAGCCATATCTGATCGCTGCATGGGCTATCGCTTCGTTTCCCTTCATTAATCTCACTTCTTCTTTCATATCTTTTGGTGTGATTTATATTAATCTATACGCTTGCGGTAAACTTCGATGCAAGCATCGGGACAAACGAGCGCACAAGAACTGCATCCGATGCAATTCTCCGGATGTGCCATATACGCAAAATGATAACCACGATCGTTCACTTCACTGGGTTGAAGCGACAGAGTATTAGTGGGACAAGCCACTACACATAGATTACAGCCTTTACATCTGGCTATATTGACTGTAATCGCCCCTCTAATTTTTGCCATTGTTGTTTATGTTTTTATGGTTAGATTTATCCGATACGGTCCGCAGACCGATTTCAAGACATTTACACAGCAAATATAACATTTTTACAATTCTATTCCAAACACTTTTGGAATAACAACCTTTCCCTCAAAAAATGCAAATACAGGAGCGGGATTTTCGGCTTGCAAAAGCATCTCAAGAACAGATCTTAAGATCTTCTGAAAACAAGGTACTATCAGCCTTTAATCTACCGGATATTCGTCGAATGCGTACAGCACGGTCGACAGATACCTTTCGCCCGTATCCGGAAGAATGGCAACAATAGTTTTATCTGTGTTCTCAACTTTTTTTGCTTCCCGGATTGCAGCTGCCAATGCTGCGCCGGAAGATATTCCGACAAGCAGTCCTTCTGTTCGGGCGAGGAGACGTGAAGTGCGGATAGCCTCATTGTCTGAAACGGGAATTACCGCATCCACAACACCGGAATGATAATTACCCGGAACAAAACCTGCTCCGATTCCCTGAATCTTATGAGGACCTGGGGCATTACCTGATAAAACAGCGGAATTTTCAGGTTCCACAGCTATAGCCTTGACAGCGGGATTATATGATTTCAAAGCTTCGGCTGTACCACTCAATGTACCGCCTGTACCCACACCGGCAACTAAAATATCCACCTTACCATCAGTATCTTCCCAAATCTCCTTAGCTGTCGTTTTGCGATGAGTCTCCGGATTCGCCGGATTCTCGAACTGCTGAAGAATAATAGCCCCCGGTGTTTCCGTCTTCAGCTCCTGTGCCTTTCTGATAGCTCCTTTCATACCCTCTGTACCTGGAGTGAGCACAAGTGTGGCTCCCAGAGCTTTCAACAGATTCTGACGTTCCATACTCATTGTCTCCGGCATGGTCAATATCAGCTTGTACCCCTTTACGGAAGCCACCCATGACAGACCGATTCCCGTATTTCCACTTGTAGGTTCTATGATAATCCCGCCCGGTTTCAGCAAGCCGTCATTTTCCGCGGTCTCAATCATTGCCAGCGCAATACGGTCTTTCACACTTCCCCCCGGATTGAAATATTCAAGTTTTACAAGAACCCGTGCCTTAAGATTTTCCAGTTTCTCAATTTCCTTTACTTCCATAAGGGGAGTATGTCCGATCAACTCGGTAAGGTTATTATAAATTTTAGCCATAACTTTATTTTAACAACTTAATTTTATTAGATAATAATCTTCTATTACACTCACCGGCTATGTCAGTTTTTCAGAATAGTTTCAAGCATTTTCATCCCTTCCGTGGCTGTCGCCTTGATCATAGTCACATTCGGGACTCCAGCTGTAGAAGCAGGATTCGGATCTATGTAATAAATCGGCACACCCGGACGAACACACTGGATAAGACCTGCAGCCGGATATACCACAAGTGATGTGCCGATAACAACAAAGACATCAGCCTTTTGCACCAGATCCACAGCCTTTTCGATATTCGGAACCGGTTCCTGGAAGAAAACAATATGCGGGCGCATCAGATCTCCGTTACGACCTCTTGTTGCCGGAGTTGTTTCCAGATGGTCAATATCAAGCGTTTCCGTATATTCCGGATTACGTATACTCCGGATTTTCATCAGTTCCCCATGAAGATGAAGCACATTACTGCTACCTGCCCGTTCATGAAGGTCATCGACATTCTGGGTTATTACATATACATCATAAGACTTCTCAAGATCAGCAATAGCTTTATGTGCCGCATTGGGGAAAGCTTTTACCAGTTGCTTGCGTCGATCGTTATAAAATTTATGAATCAATGCCGGATCGCGGGCAAAGCCATCTGCCGATGCAACCTGCATCACCGGATAGTTCTCCCAAAGACCTCCCGCATCACGAAAAGTTGTTATTCCACTCTCGGCACTGATCCCGGCGCCGGTTGACACTACAAGCACAGGTTTCCTTCTATTCTCCATAATTATCATGAGTATGTTGAGTTTTAAACACTCTCTAAGAACTGTTGAACAACCGGTTAATTATTTTTTACAAAAATAACAAATTTGTCGATATTTTAATTACGGAATTTTTTCTTTAATAATAAATTTTATATAATTTTGCGTCTCATTCCAAAAAATTATTTCCACTATCTGCCATGATTACAGCTCTGATCATCATCTTTATAATAGGTTATCTCGCAATCGCCCTTGAGCACCCCCTGCGTGTGGATAAAACAGCATCTGCCTTATTGCTGGGTATGCTGATGTGGATTATCTACGCAATGGGTGCCGAATCAATAGTGCCTCAGGTTGCCGGAGCGAAATTCTCGAATTTTCTTCAGGATCATCCGGATGTACTGTCGCATTCAAAACACATGCAGGCACTTGAATATGTGCTGAATGTCGACATAATAGAACATCTCGGAGATATCATGCAGACATTGCTGTTTCTGATCGGAGCAATGACAATTGTGGAGATGATAGATGTCCACGGTGGATTCCGAGTGATTACAGACCATATAAACACCCGAAAAAAGGTACAATTGCTTTGGGTAATAGGTTTCATCACCTTTATAATGTCAGCGATTCTGGACAACCTCACCACTACTATCGTGATGTTGATGCTGCTCCGCAAACTCATCACACAAAAAGAGGAACGCTGGTTATATGCGGGCACAATCGTGATTGCCGCAAACTCGGGAGGAGCATGGAGTCCAATCGGCGACGTAACGACAATCATGCTGTGGGTAAACGGAAACATCACTGCTCCATCACTTCTTTCCTATGTTCTTCTGCCGTCGCTCGTATCAATGATAGTGCCTCTTATTCTCATCTCAAGGCGCCTTAAAGGAGACCTTCCTCCCCGGGATACTGTCGTGGAGAAAAATTCGTTCATTACATCCGGACAACGCAACGCTATATTCTGGCTTGGGGTAAGCGGACTTATTTTCGTACCTGTATTCAAGACTGTCACACATCTGCCGCCCTTTGTCGGAATGCTCTTTGTACTTGGGGCGCTGTGGGTATTTACTGAAATATTCTATAATTCAAAAATGCTTGAACAGGCCAAAGAATTACGCCTGCCGAAAGTAATTTCCCGCGTTGACATGCCCTCGATTCTATTCTTCTTGGGAATACTTATGGCTGTCGCCGTACTACAGTCCACCGGTATACTATCCGCCACAGCCCGGTTCTTGAATGATGAAATACACAATGTGACACTTATAGCCTCTGTACTTGGTGTTCTGTCATCCGTTGTTGACAATGTTCCGCTGGTCGCCGCAGTAATAGGCATGTACCCTATCCAGAGTCCGGATGCAGTGGGATATGCCGCCAATTTCATGTGTGACGGACTGTTCTGGGAGCTTATGTCATATTGCGCAGGAGTCGGCGGCTCCATATTGATAATAGGCTCAGCCGCCGGTGTGATATCAATGGGTATCGAAAAAATCAGTTTCGGATGGTATCTTAAAAATTTCAGTTGGATTGCCTTTGTCGGATATATATGCGGAATTGGTGTCTATATGGCAGAAAAATTATTATTTTAGCATAAATAAGAAATAAAAATTAAACGATATATGTAAGTGAAATGATCTTGAACTATAAAACTTGTTCTTTATTACGTCTTTTACCTTGTCGGTCAGTCGCATACGAGAGTATGCTCCATTCCTCCGCGACAAAATCCGTCAATAAATAACCGTGTTTTATATGTTCATTAATTTTTATCACTTACTTAATAATTTTCAGTTATTTTTGTTAGATATTTGACACAGAGATGAAGATAGGTTTTGACGGGAAAAGAGCCGTTTCAAACATGACAGGACTGGGGAACTATTCCCGCCTTGTGATTGAAAGAATTGCCGAAGAATATCCACTTGAAACGCTCAATATATACACTCCTGAATTGAGCGACAATCCCCGTCTTGAAAAAATCAGACAACTGCATAACGTTTCATTCCATCTTCCACCGCAATTCGCTTTTCACGGCAGTCTGTGGCGCACATTCGGGATTACCAATAATCTTAAAGCAGACGGCATAGACGTTTTCCACGGACTGAGCAATGAACTTCCTCTGAATATTGCAGGTGCACATATACCGAGTGTGGTGACAATACATGATGTGATATACCGCACTATGCCGGAGTGCTATAAACCGGCAGACCGAAAGATCTATGACTTCAAGTATGGAAGATCGTGCCAAAACGCCACACGTATAATAGCTGTCAGCGAATGCACGAAAAGAGATATCGTACGATTCTACGGAATATCGGAAGAAAAGATCGATGTCATATATCAGGGATGCGATGAATCTTTCAGAAAAAAATGGGACGCGGATCGTATGTCTGATCTAAAAACACGTCTGCGACTGCCGGAGAAATATCTGCTGCAGGTCGGCACTATAGAGAAACGCAAAAATCTTGAATTGACTATACGCGCTTTATCAGGCATCTCAGAAGATATACCATTGGTGATTGTTGGTCGGGATCATCATGGATATCTTGATTACATTGTAAAGCTGGCCAAAGAACTTGGGGTATATTCCAGACTGAGATTCTATCATAATCTTCCTTTCAGCGATCTGCCGGGAATATACCAGGGTGCAGAGATTATCATGTATCCATCAAAATATGAAGGGTTCGGCATACCTGTACTGGAAGGACTTGAAAGCGAACGTCCTGTTATTGCCGCCACCGGATCCTGTCTGGAGGAAGCCGGCGGTGAACATACCATATATGTGAATCCTGATGATCCGAAAGATTTGTCACAAGCCGCAGACGCAATTCTTAAGGGAGAAGCTGACACAACAGGGATTATACAGGCTGGCAAGATCCATGCATCCCGATTCGACACAAGGAACATGGCTTCAGAAATCATGAAAACATATTCAAAAGCCATCTCCGATTATTAAACACCCTCTAAAACCGGCACATAGGCGCCAAGTGCAGGAGCAAGCGGATCACGCTTGTCTCCATACATATCGTTCATCAATCTCGGAGTAAGAAATACAGGATTACCTTTGCCCACAACAGGAGAATCGGCAGCCACGTGATAATTGAAATAATATTTCGGGCGGTCAGTAAGGAAAAGCGGGTCACACTCCCATAGACAATTTATAAAATTATCATCGTCACTGCCATTCGATTTCATGGAAACATTTCTGAAAAATACATTTGAATCAGTGAAGTCGCCTATATTGAGATCCCCCGCAAGACCATAAATAATACTGTTTTCAAATCTTGCCGACATGAGAGGATTCGGGTTGTTGACGGATTCCTCAAGATGTTTCGGCAGACAATGATACAGGCAGAGCAACGGCTCGGTGATTGCCGAAAACAGATAATTGTTTGCTATCGTGCACTGGATAAAACTATTGTCCCCACCACTTAAGCTGACCACTGATTCCGCTGATTCCGAGAAGCAAGACCCAAGAGCCTCGATTCTGGCATACCGGGCATCGAGGACATGACTCTGTGAATTATGGAGCCAGGAATTATATATTCCAAGTTTTAGTCTTGAGGAGTCTCCACAAGAGTCTACCCGGAGTCCGTCAGTAGTAGAGCGCATGTCTACATATTCAAGATTGTTGTCATACGATCCGGCAGATATACGGACGCCTTTCCATTGACCCGAAAGAATATCGTAGCCGACATCCGGAAGGACATTGTCGAGTCTGTCGCCACGCATTTGTATCAGTTTTCCGGGTTCGCCTGTGGCGTCTATCCTGCCGTGTACTATAAGTTCGGCATCCTTATGAAATAACAGCCGGACATCAGGATCTATCCGCAATGTCGCACCTTGCTCGACAACAAGTGAATCGAACACTATGTACGGACGTTCGGCAGTGAGACGCATGTCCTCGGTAATACGACGGGATCCCAATCGTGTCACATTCTGTCCGTAAGCTTCAAGAATTACTGTCTGTGTAACGCCATTGGTAACAAATTCCAGTTCATCCTCAACCCGATAAGGTTCTTTACTGTCTGTTTCCGGTATCAGACATTCGATAAACATAAATATTGAATCCTCTTTCCAGATCTCGACATCATGAAATATTTTGCCACACACACCATCCACATTAATCTGAAAATTGGAATTCGGATTTTTAAGACGGATGGACGAGATAACTATACCTTTCTTTGCACGGTTCGCTACAACAAGTCGTGCTGTCGGTGTGCCCAGGTCCGTGAAAACCGTATCGAAATTTACTGTATCACGCGAAAATGTCAACACATCGGAAGGCGATGTACTGAACGAGTCGCTGATGCAAGAGGTTGTGGACAGTCCTATTACGGTTATTATAATTGTAGAAACAAAAAAGAAAAATGTTCTCATGAACTCAATTAAACGTTCTTAATTATGAACTCATTTCTATAAACTGTTTCTTAACCTTCGGTAAAAAGTTTAAACGAGTCCTATATAAAAAAACGCTCAGTATCCGTTCATATTATATGTGCCACATATAACAACACTATCAGAAACTGTTCACCTATGAAATATATGTTGATAGCCGGCGAAGCGTCGGGAGATTTGCATGCCGCCGGACTTATAAAATCCATTAAAAAGCTGGATCCGGAAGCAGACTTCCGGTTCTTTGGAGGAGACCTCATGGAGAAAGAGGCAAATGCACAGCCTGATTTACATTACAATAAAATGAACGTGATGGGATTCAGTGAGGTTCTCAGGAAACTCCCTGTTATAATGCAGAATTTCCGTCAGGCGCGCCAGCTTATCCGTTCTTACCATCCGGATGCTCTTATACTCGTAGACTATCCGGGGTTCAATCTTAAAATGGCAAGATTCGCCCATAAACTTGGGATACCGGTACATTATTTCATATCTCCGAAAGTCTGGGCCTGGAAAGAATACCGTGTAAAAGGGATCAAGAAATATGTCGATCATCTGTATTCCATACTTCCATTTGAAGTCGCTTTTTACAAGAAACACGGATATGATGTGACATATGTGGGCAACCCGTCGGTTCAGGAGATAGCTTACAGTATAGGACATATCCCGCCTAAAAAACATTTTATGGAGCGTCAGGGCATCGAGGACGAACGACCTATAATCGCATTGCTCCCCGGATCCAGACATGGAGAGATACGTAATAATCTTCCTCTTATGATTGAGGCGGCAAAACGTTTCCCGGACTTCCAATATGTCGTGGGAGCCGCGCCATCGGTGCCTGAAAAGTTCTATAGGGAGATTGCAGAAGACCCGGGACTTAAGGTTGTGTTCGGCTCCACCCACACATTGCTGAAGTATTCCCAGGCTGCGGTAGTCACATCCGGTACAGCTACACTTGAAACAGCATTGATAGGCACTCCCCAGATTGTAGTATACCGCGCCAACGGTGTGAAACTGTCTTACAAGATCATGGAGAAATTGCTTAAGGTGAAATATGTTTCTTTACCAAATCTTATCGTCGGAAACAACATTGTGCCGGAATTGCTCGTACATAATTGCACAATGGAAAATATTTCCAGAGAGCTGGGTCCGTTGCTCCAGCCCTCTCCCAAACGGGAATGGCAGATTGCCGGTTACCGCACCATGAACCGCAAACTCGGCACTTATGTAGCTTCGGAGTATGCCGCCGAGCTCATTGTCGAATCTATGGAGAAACACGGATAAAAATTTATAATGTCACATCCGATAAAAACTCTATGCAAACACATCTTAATGTTTGCATAGAGTCCTATTTTTCTGTAATTTTGTATTAATAATAACATTAATTGCGTAACAAGCACAACATATGAAAAATTTCAAGAGAACCCTGATAACCACAGCACTGCCATATGCCAACGGTCCGGTACATATCGGACACCTTGCCGGCGTGTATGTACCGGCTGACATATATGCCCGCTACCTCCGCCTGAAAGGTGAAGAAGTCCTACTTATAGGAGGAAGTGACGAACATGGAGTGCCTATCACCATCAAAGCAAAGAAAGAGGGTGTGACACCTCAGGATATTGTAGACCGTTATCATAATATAATCAAGGATTCTTTTGAAGGTCTCGGCATCTCATTCGATGTTTACGGACGCACTACGTCAGAGACTCACCGCAAGACTGCCTCTGATTTCTTCCGTCGTCTTTATGAGAAGGGCGAATTTGTGGAGAAAACATCCATGCAGCTTTACGACGAAGATGCAAAACAGTTTCTTGCAGACCGCTATGTGACAGGAACATGTCCTCACTGTGGAAACCCCAATGCATATGGAGACCAATGCGAGGCATGCGGAACCTCATTGAACGCAACCGATCTTATAGATCCGAAATCCGCGATAACAGGTAATGCTCCTGTGCTCAAAGAGACTTCACACTGGTATCTTCCTCTTGACAAATGGCAGAAACCGTTGGAAAAATGGATTCTTGAAGAACACAAGGAATGGAAGCCGAACGTATACGGTCAGTGTAAATCATGGCTTGATCTTGGTCTGCAGCCGCGTGCTGTCAGCCGCGATCTGGACTGGGGTATTCCGGTGCCGGTAGAGGGCGCCGACGGCAAAGTGCTTTACGTATGGTTTGACGCGCCGATCGGTTATATTTCAAATACCATTGATCTTGTCGGTGACGACTATGCCAAATGGTGGAAAGATCCGGAAACCCGCATGTTGCATTTCATCGGAAAAGACAATATTGTATTCCATTGCATTGTGTTCCCTGCAATGCTTATGGCTGACGGCACATACAATCTGCCGGATAACGTGCCGGCAAATGAATTCCTGAATCTTGAGGATGACAAGATATCGACATCACGCAACTGGGCTGTATGGCTGCATGAGTATCTCGCAGACTTCCCCGGGAAACAGGATGTCTTGCGATATGTGCTGACAGCAAATGCTCCGGAGACAAAAGACAACAACTTCACCTGGAAAGATTTCCAGGCACGCAACAACTCTGAACTGGTTGCCATATTAGGAAACTTTGTAAACCGCGCCATGGTTCTTGACCACAAATATTTTGGAGGAGAAGTACCTGCGTGTGGGGCATTACAGGAGATTGACGAGACCGCAATCAGCGAAATAAAGGAATCTGTAAAGCTGTTGAGTGGGAATCTTGATAATTTCAAATTCCGCGAGGCTCTGAAAGATGCAATGAATATTGCGCGTATCGGCAATAAGTATCTTGCCGATACAGAACCATGGAAACTATGGAAAACAGATCCGGAACGTGTCAAGACTATTCTAAATATAGCATTACAGATATGTGCGAATCTGGCAGTCACTTTTAAACCGTTTACTCCGTTTATGAGTACGGAACTTTGCAAAATGCTGGATATACAGAAACCTTCATGGGATATGGCAGGCAGATTCGATCTGCTGGCTGCCGGATCAAAAATCGCCGAGCCACATCTTCTTTTTGAGAAGATAGAGGATGCTCCTATCAACGCACAGGTACAAAAACTTCTTGACACAAAGAGGGCAAACGAGGCACAAGCATGGAAACCGGAAGCTGTGAAACCCAACTGCAGTTTTGAGGATTTTGAGAAGGTCGATATACGTATCGGCAAAGTATTGGAGTGCTCTAAAGTGAAGAAATCCAAGAAGCTTCTTCAGTTCCTTATAGAAGATGGCATGGAAAAGCGCACAATCCTCAGTGGCATTGCCTCATCATATGAAGATCCTTCAGTCCTTGTCGGCAAGGAGATATGTTTCGTCGCTAATTTCGAGCCACGCAAAATGATGGGTATCGAATCCCAGGGCATGATACTGTCTGCTGTCAACAACGACGGCAAACTTGTCGTAATCGGACCCACCGGTCCAGTAACCCCGGGAGCACAAGTCGGATAAGGTATCAAATGCCTATTTTGATAGAATATACATTATTCACTTATATAAAAACAGTCTCATGATACATCGCTTTATTCTCAATGAGGTGTCTTATTTCGGTCCGGGCGCACGTAAAGAGCTGCCGGGTGTAGTCTCAAATCTCGGAAAAACGAAAGCTCTTGTTGTCACCGATCCCGGGCTTGTAAAATTTGGTGTTGCCGCACAGGTAACAGACGTACTTGACAAAGCATCTCTTCCTTATGAAGTGTTTTCTGATGTAAAACCCAACCCTACCGTAAGTAATGTTCACGCAGGCATAGAAGCGTACCGCAAAGCAGGTGCCGATTATATTATCGCTGTAGGCGGCGGTTCTTCAATCGATACGGCAAAAGCCATCGGCATCGTAATAAACAACCCTGAATTCTCCGACATTGTATCTCTTGAAGGAACAGCTCCCACGAAACACAAGAGTGTGCCTATAATAGCGCTCCCCACCACAGCCGGCACAGCCGCAGAGACAACAATAAACTACGTCATTATCGACGAGACCAACAAGAAAAAGATGGTCTGCGTGGATCCCAACGATATCCCGGCAGTGGCAATCATAGATGCGGAACTGATGTATTCTCTTCCTGCAAGCCTCACTGCCGCTACAGGAATGGATGCCCTGACCCACGCTATCGAAGGATATATCACACGCGGTGCATGGCCATTGAGCGACATGTTTGAAATCGAGGCAATCAGAATGATCTCCAGGAATCTTCCGGTTGCGGTAGAGAGACCTTCCGATCCTGAAGCCAGGGATGCAATGGCGGTAGCTCAATATGTAGCCGGAATGGCATTCTCAAATGTAGGTCTCGGTCTCGTACACGGCATGGCTCATCCCATGGGTTCTCTATTCGATATTCCTCACGGAGTTGCCAACGCTCTTCTGCTTCCTACCATTATGGAATGGAATATGCCGGCATGTATTGAAAAATACGGCAACATAGCACGCGCAATGGGTGTTGATACGGAAGGAATGACTTCAGAACAGGCAGCACAGGCAGCATGTGACGCAGTCAAAGACCTTTCAATCAAAGTTGGTATTCCGCAACACCTCTCAGACCTGGGTATAACCGCAGAAGATATACCGGCTCTCGCAACCCAGGCTCTTGCAGATGTGTGCACACCGGGTAATCCCAAAGATGTTACGATAGAGGATATAACCTCCCTCTATACAAAGGTGCTTTAAAAAACTTCTGACATAATATGAAAAAAGGAATCGCAAATGCGATTCCTTTTTTCTATTATAGCCGGATTCCGGATTATTCTTTGCACTTGGCAGCTATAAACTGACGGTTCATGCGACCGATATTTGCAAGTTTGATGTTCTTAGGACATTCAGCGGCACACGCACCGGTGTTGGTACAGTTGCCGAATCCGAGTTCATCCATTTTTGCAACCATCGCTCGAACACGACGATACTTCTCAACTTCACCCTGAGGGAGGTAGGAAAGCTGATTGATCTTAGCTGAAACGAAGAGCATTGCAGAACCGTTCTTACATGCAGCTACACATGCTCCGCAACCAATACAGCTTGCGGAATCCATAGCCTCGTCAGCCTTAACCTTGGATATAGGAAGGTCATTGGCATCCTGGGCACCACCGCAGTTGAAGCTTACATAACCTCCAGCCTGCTGGATCTTGTCGAATGCATTACGGTCTACCATAAGGTCCTTGATTACAGGGAATGCCGCAGAACGCCAGGGTTCAACCGTGATAACCTCACCATTCTGGAATCTACGCATATAAAGCTGACATGTTGTCGCGCCTGTAGCGGGACCGTGCGGGTGTCCGTTGATGTAAAGAGAGCACATACCGCAGATACCTTCGCGGCAGTCGTGATCGAACACAATTGGCTCCTCTCCCTTCTCTATGAGCGATTCGTTAAGGATATCGAGTGTCTCAAGGAAGGATGTGTCGGGCGTAGTCTCTACATCGGGATATGTCACAAACGCGCCCTTCTCCTTAGGTCCGGCCTGACGCCATACCTTAAGAGTGACTTTCATTATATTTTCTTCCATTTTTCTGATTGTTTTAAGGGTTGATTTATGACTTATAGTTACGTGTCTGAACTTTGATAGCTTCATACTTCAAAGGCTCGATGATAAGCTCGGGAGCTTTTTCATCACTTCCTTCATATTCCCAGCAGGAAACATAGAAGTAGTCCTTGTCATCGCGCAATGCCTCACCCTCCGGAGTCTGGTACTCTGTACGGAAGTGACCGCCGCAGCTCTCGTTACGGTTCAACGCATCATAAGCCACGAGTTCACCCATTGTGATGAAGTCATTGAGACGGAAAGCCTTGTCAAGCTCTACATTCATACCCTCCATTGTGCCGGGGATAAAGAGCTCTGTATCGAATGTCTTACGCAATTCCTTGAGTTTCTCAAGCGCAAGCTGCAGACCCTCCTTGTCGCGTGCCATACCGACATATTCCCACATGATATGACCCAATTCCTTGTGGATTGAATCTACCGAGCGTGTCCCCTTTATGTTCATCAGTTTCTCCTCGTCAGCGATACATTTCTTCTCGGCAGCCTCGAATTCGGGGGTGTCTGTCGTGAAATGCGGCACTGTGATCTGATCGCTCAGATAATTCTGGATTGTGTACGGCAAAACGAAATATCCATCGGCAAGACCCTGCATAAGAGCAGAAGCGCCAAGACGGTTCGCACCGTGATCAGAGAAGTTACATTCACCGATGGCAAACAGACCCTTGACTGAAGTCTGGAGTTCATAGTCGACCCAGATACCGCCCATTGTATAGTGGATGGCAGGGAAGATCATCATCGGATTGTAATAGTTGACACCATTCTCTTCACGTGCGAACTCACCGGGGTTGACATCCGTGATCTCCTCGTACATGTCGAAGAGGTTACCGTAACGCTGACGCACCACGTCAATGCCGAGACGGTTGATTGCCTCCGAGAAATCGAGGAATACGGCAAGACCGGTGTTGTTTACACCATAACCGGCGTCGCAACGCTCTTTGGCGGCACGTGAAGCCACGTCTCGCGGAACAAGGTTACCGAATGCCGGATAACGGCGCTCCAGATAGTAGTCGCGATCCTCTTCCGGTATATCGCTTCCTTTGATTTCACCTTTCTGGAGTTTCTTTGCATCCTCAAGTTTCTTGGGGACCCAGATACGACCGTCATTACGGAGAGACTCTGACATAAGAGTCAGCTTAGACTGTTTGTCACCATGAACCGGAATACAGGTCGGGTGGATCTGTACGAATGCGGGATTTGCAAAATATGCGCCCTTACGGTAACATGCCATCGCCGCGGAGCAGTTACAACCCATAGCGTTTGTAGAAAGGAAGTATGCGTTACCATAACCACCTGTGGCGATAACGACAGCGTGGGCGGCAAAACGCTCGAATTTACCTGTTACAAGGTTCTTGGCAATGATACCACGTGCACGTTCAACGCCATCTTTATCTTTGATGAGGACAAGATCGTGCATTTCGTAACGGTTGTAGCTCTTTACTTTGCCGAGATTGATCTGACGGTTAAGTGAAGAATACGCACCAAGAAGGAGCTGCTGACCGGTCTGACCTTTGGCATAGAATGTACGGCTCACCTGAGCGCCACCGAAAGAACGGTTTGCAAGCAGACCGCCATACTCACGTGCGAAAGGCACGCCTTGAGCCACACACTGGTCAATAATATTGTTTGAGACCTCAGCCAGACGATAGACATTGGCTTCACGCGCACGGTAGTCGCCACCTTTCACAGTATCATAGAAGAGACGATATACAGAGTCACCGTCATTCTGATAGTTCTTGGCGGCATTGATACCACCCTGGGCGGCAATAGAGTGTGCACGGCGCGGGCTATCCTGAATGCAGAAGTTCAGTACGTTGAAACCGAGTTCTGCAAGTGTGGAAGCGGCTGAGGCTCCGGCAAGACCCGTACCGACAACAATAACATCGAGTTTACGTTTGTTGGCAGGGTTGACAAGTTTCTGATGAGCTTTATAGTTGGTCCATTTTTCAGCGATAGGACCCTCCGGTATTTTAGAGTCTGCCGGATTCATCACTCTTACGTTATCTTTGATTGTTTCCATATCGCTTATTATTGAGGTTGTCCGGCTACTCCGGGAATTTCTAATTCTGGTTTATTGTCGG
The DNA here is from genome assembly GCA_910579845.1 of uncultured Muribaculaceae bacterium. GTDB lineage: Bacteria > Bacteroidota > Bacteroidia > Bacteroidales > Muribaculaceae > Lepagella. Next base: position 16,850 of record CAJTWL010000010.1, read on the forward strand.
CAGACTCAAGATAGTCGAAGAACTTAACGGCGTTGCCAAGGGCGTTGACCCGTTTTGTCATCGTCTCTACCTCGTTAGCCATCTGAGGATTGTTCTTTACATATTCCTTGCCTTCCGGGGTGTTGAGCTGCTCAAGCTGCTGACGATGCTGATCCTCCATCTGACGGAGACCCATTGAAACCTGATCATAGGGAGTCATCTCGATCTGGGTGCCGAGCTGAGCCATATCCGGACCGAAGTCTTTCTCCATCATAGGCCATATCATATTCTTGTACTGCTCGCGCAATTCAGTATTTGTGAGATAATACTTGTCATGGGCTTTTACAGTAAACACGACAGCCTGAGCAATGAAAAGAAGCACAACTACCGATACCCATGTACAGCCGATCTTCTTGAGACGGGGAATCCACGTATTGTTGTCAATACCTGTAGACTGGAACATTGACCAGAAACCATGGTTCATATGGAACCATAGAGCCACGAAGCCGATAATGTATACAATCGGAGTCCATACAAGACTGAACGCTTCCTGGATAAACAGAGTTCCTGCTGCAGGAGGAATTACAGCCTCGGTGCCACGGATCTCCTGAAGCTGCATCTTAGCCCAGAACTGGATCAGATGGACAGCAAGGAATGCCAGAACTACAATACCGAGCACGAACATGTTTTTGGATGACCACTCGACACTCTTGGGAGTGTGGGAGATCGCATAACGCTCATTACCGCGTGCCTTACGGTTCTGAATTGTTAATACCACAGCATAGATGATGTGGATGATGACGAACGCAGCCAAAACTACTGACGCCAATAGCACATACCAGTTTGCACCTAAGAATTCGCAAATTGAGTTATACGCTGCCGGCCAGCAGATGGCAACCGAGTTCATCAAACAATGGAATGTTACAAATAGGACGAGGCATGCACCCGTGAGGGCCATTACAAATTTACGTCCTACAGACGAGTTTGATAACCACATAGCAGTTTTAATTAATTATTAGATATTTTTATTCTTTATCCAGTGGAATCACCTACACGGCACCTGTCCCACACTCGGCAGCAAAAACAGTTTTCACATGTAGGGATTAGTTCAACTGCAAATTTATTATTATTTCCGCAATCAATGAAATTTGAAAGCTTAAATTTTCGACTAATCTTCAGGATTTATAAGTTGTATGATTCCGAATCGCTAAAAGTTGACTTTTTCCATTGTCATTTATAAAATATTTATTAACTTTGCGCCACTTGGTCTGGTAGCTCAGCTGGATAGAGCAACAGCCTTCTAAGCTGTGGGTCTTGGGTTCGAATCCCAACCGGATCACAGAAGGGTCATCTTCGGATGACCCTTTTCGTGTCCGTAAGCGCCACAGCGTCAGTATATAGCAATTTTACAATTCTCTGAGATGAAACAATTTAGCGCTTTGCTTATTTCCTTCTCTTAGCCCCTATAAGATTCTCTCGAAAGGCTTGCGCCAAGCGAGATTTCCTACAACGCACCAAGTTTATATTTCGTCAGTTGCATATCACTTATGTTTCAGCCGTTTTTCAAGTAAAAATTTCCGAATATTATGTTCCCGCTCGCTACTCGAAATAGAAAAGCGAGTAATTTCTTCAATCGCCTCCAATTCATCTTTAATGGATTGAATTTCATCTTTGCGTTGTCTGCGATATATACTGTAAGGCACAATGATAGCTGCAAGAACGGCAAGCAACGAAAACAAACCGGCGTAACCATTAAGCCAATCGAAAAATTCCATAAACTTTACTTTAGAGGGTGTTTAATAATAATATTGATTCGAAGTATTACAAATCAAACATCCCCCGGATTTCTTTGTCGAAATCGGAGTCAATCTGTTGGGTGCGGTTGAAGATGTCATATTCTTCCTCGGCTTTCGACTTTGCCTCGACTGCGGATATGCTTCCACGGTTGGGGAGGATACGGTAATCATTGAACGTTAGAAATTTGTTAACGCTCGCCGCAAATTCTTCCATAGTAAATGCACTGTGGCGTTCTATCTGCCCTTCGATATAATCGAAGTATGTGGTGACGGTACGTTCAAGCTGGCGTATCTGCTTTTGATCGAGATAGTTTTTTGCAATGGATACGTCAGATTTAAGCACACGTCCATCAGGCGCATACTTCCACGTTGTCAAGCCCATGTGTGGCTTGGTGTGGTCGGCACTGTTGTAAATAATCTCTGCGGCTGTCTGCCCGGTGATGGCATAGTGAAAACGATTCTGCACCATAGCGTAGAACTCTTTTGTGGTGGGAGCCATACGGTCGTAGTCAATGCTGCACTCTGCATAAATATCTGTAATTTGCTGCCATATACGCCGCTCACTGGCTCGGATGGAACGGACGCGCTCCAAAAGTTCACGGAAATAGTCCACGCCAAAAGCCGTGTTGCCTTGTTTGAGGCGGTTGTCATCAAGAACAAATCCCTTGCGGATGAACTCGTTGAGTATCTTAGTCGCCCACTGTCGGAAATAGGTGGCTCGCTGGGAGTTAACGCGATAACCCACACTGATAATAGAATCGAGGTTGTAGAAGATACGTTCACGCTCTACTTGGCGATTGCCCTCTTGTTGAACTGTTCGAATTTTTCGAATAGTTGCCCCTTCAACCAATTCCTTACTTACGTATATCTCTTTAAGATGGTAGTTTATTGTGTTTACCTCAACGCCAAACAGTTCAGCCATCGCTTTTTGCGTGAGCCAAAGCGTCTCGTCCTGAACGTATGCCTGAACCGCTCCACTACCGTCGGGAAGATTATATAGAATAAACTGGATTTCTTTTGCCATGATTAGTGTTCGTTGAAATAATTACCTTCCATAGCTTTGACAAATAGATGATGGTTCATTCGCAACGGCGGCATCATTCGTCGCGTTGAGCAAAGAGCGAATATCCACATTCAAACATTGAGCTATATCGGTAAGTGTCTCCAATGATGGCTGCGCTGTGTTGGTACACCATTTAGAAACGGTGGCAGGATCTTTACCGAGTTCCCTTGCAAGCCAAATGTTGGTCTTACGTTGCTCGGCAAGTACTACTTTCAGACGGTTTATATATTTTCCCATTGTGCTATCATTTGCGAATTATGCAAACTTAGTGATTTATTCCGACATGAGTATAAAATCTAATCAGAAAAATATTGCAATACTTATTAAATTCCAAAATGACATAGCTGATGTTTATTTATTGATTTTGTTGTCAATCCATGCAAAAAGAGCATATATGCCGATTGCCAGGGGGAGAGCCACACAAAAGAGGAATGTCAGAAAACCAGGGCAGGCGCATATGACAATAAAGATTATCACTATCGCCCAAAGAATTATTCCGATCATAACTGTATCTGTTTAATTATTTAATGTTAGAGCCGTCTTTGAGTGCCTGTCCGAGCCACCCGAAGAAGCATAGAATCACGATGAGGAACGACATATCTGCCTGGATTTAATGTTTCTTGAAAAGTCATATGACTTTCAATAGCCAAATTAGCAACGATACATGCAAAAATCAGGCATCTATAAGTTAAATAATCTTAAACGAACATTCTCAGAATAATTCACCCGCCTGATTTCCTATGATTTATACTGAAGAAGAAAATGTTATAAGGGAAACTTTTAGAGATGCAAGTTATACCCGTCGATTGGGATGGCGGCTTGTCCCTAAGCCGCCAATATATAACTAAGTAGTTTTGAATCTTGGCAGGAGTTTGAGACAAACTCCCCTCCTAAGCGTCAAATACAGTCCTATACGTAAGCACACTACACTTGGATAAAAGGATTATTCTATTACCGGACACCAATAAAAAAATATCATAGAAGTTTGTAATTTTTCGGGGTATCTTTGCGTCTAATAGTCAAACAGCAATCTAAAAATGGAATCCAATCTGACAACTGATTTTGAACAACTGATAGCATTACATAAAAGTACCGTCTATTCAGTATGCTATATGTTTGTCGAGACCCGGACAGAAGCCGATGACCTTTTTCAGGAGGTCTTGGTGAACCTATGGCAAGGCTTTGAAAAATTCAGACATGAGTCTTCGCCTCGCTCCTGGGTCTATCGTGTGAGCATGAACACGTGCATATCTTATAAACGTAAAAAGCGGGTGAAAACCGTACCTCTCGACATATCCCCGGAAATCATTGAGGGCGACTCGTCAGGAAGCCGACAGACAACCCAGCTCCATAACCGTATTTCCAGACTCGAACCGATAGATCGCGCCATTGTACTGCTTTGGCTTGAGGACCTTCCTTATGATGAAATCAGCGCCATTGTAGGCATATCGATGCGTGCCGTAGGAGTACGTCTGGTCAGAATCAAAGAAAAACTTAAAACTCTCTGAATTATGGAAGAACTCGATATAATGCGTCGTCAGCTTGCTGAAATGAAGCAGATGCTCGACACCCAACAGATTATAAACAATGAATTGATGAACAAAGTCATGCGTAGCAAAGCCTCATGGCTTAACCGGTTTGTCAAAGCCGAGCTTATCTTGATTCCTCTGGTATATCTATTATTTGTCGCTATATGTCATTACTACGGTATTTCGCAATGGTATGCCTTTACAGTCCTTGTTTTCGGCGGCATTGACACCTTGATAGATATCCGCACAGTCCGCATACCCGCCGGACTCTTCAGCACATCGTCCATACTCGACCTTAAAAAATTCCTCCTGCGTCAAAAAAGGGAGCGGTTCATTCAGACTTGCATCAGCGGAACTACTTGCGTAATCTGGCTTATTCTGTTCTGTTACGCCATGTTTACCTCAAACAGCACCGAATTCACTAACAATGATATATGGCAAGGGGCTCGAATCGGAGGCATAGTCGGCAGCATTATCGGAGCCGTTATCGGGATTATAGCATTTGTCATCATCTACCGCAAGATGCAAAGTACCAACGATGCGATTATTAAAGATATAAACGAACTGCAACAAGAATAGGAAAATAGTTAACAAATTATTTTACAAAGTCATATCTCATAAAGACAATTGACGCCTGGGTTGCAAAACGGCACCTTGGCGTCAACTGTATATTGAGTGTGTTCAAAAGAGCATTAAAGTATATTTACGTTTAAACCGGATTAACAGCAATTTTAACTAATTTTATAGTTAAAATATTTGCCAACTAAAAATTTAGTTATAAATTTGCGGTATTCCACTCAAAGAAACGAAAAACTATAATCATGAACGATAAACACCCACAACTGACCTCAAAAGAGGACGAGATTATGCAGATATTCTGGAAGCACGGTGCTCTTTTTGTAAAAGAGATACTCAACTTCTTTCCAGAACCCAAACCTCATGTCAACACAGTGTCGACGATTGTGAGGATTTTAGAAAAGAAGGGATTTGTTGGGCATGAGAAACAAGGCGGCTCTTACCGCTATCACGCATTACTTAAAAAAGAGGACTTCAGGAAAGCGACCCTCATGAATATGCTCAGAAATTATTTCGACAACAGTTTCAAAAGCATGATTTCCGCTCTTGTGGAGGATAAACAGCTCAACGAAGATGAGATTAAGGAATGCATCGATATAATCGAAAAGAACAAATGATATGGGAACACTTTTTGCCTTCTCTTTAAAGAGCGCCATACTGTTGACAGTGATATTCTCGGCATATATGCTCCTGCTGTCGCGCATCAAGGACGCCAAACTCCGGCGACGGTCATTGACAGGCATTTACTTGATTTCTTTGTTCCTATCCTTATTCAATTACGAATTTCCGGTCAAAGACAGGACATCCGGCTATATTCTGTCCGCCAAAGATATTATGGAAATAGATGCAATTTCTGTTTCAGGACCGGCAGATGACAGTTCTTTCATGTTGTATGACATCATTGCCATCACTTTTCTGATCGGCATGATTGCACTTTTGCTCAATACACTGCACAGTATAATCAAGATTTACAGGCTCGGCCTAAACGGAGAAACAGTAACACGCGACAATATTAAAATTACGATTATATCAGACAGAAATATATCTCCTTTCTGCTTCTGGAAAAGAATATTTATAAGTAAAGCCGATTACAGCTCAATGCCACAAATGGTTATAGCGCATGAGAAAAGCCATATAACGCATCGCCACTATATGGATCTTATACTCGGCAGGTTTGTTCTGATAATCCAATGGTGGAATCCTTTTGCATGGCTTATGCTACGGGAGCTTCATCTCGTACATGAATTTCAGGTAGATGAAAGTGTACTCGAAGCAGGCTTTGACCGTGAAGACTACCAATATATGCTGCTTGACCGGACATTAGGCAGACGCCATATTTCAATAGTAAACGGATTGGGAAATTCACAATTAAAACATAGACTCCATATGATGAACCAAAACAAATCAAACAACAGAAAAAGCATGAAAGCGCTCTTTCTGCTACCAGCAACTCTAATAGGAGTATTGCTCTTATCATCCCCTTTCATTACCCCGATGATTGCCTCCGCATCCAAGGCAGATTTTACTTTACAATCTGCGGAATCACAAGATAAAAAAACTGAAGCCAACAAACCGGCACAGCAAACTTCACAAACATCCGAAAATCCGGAAATCCAAGTAAATGACAAATCGGTATCAGAAGAAGTTTACCGCAATTTGAATCCTTCCAAAATAAACAGCATCTATGTATACAAAGAATCGGACAAACATCCAAACGGTCTGGTGAATATCAAACTTAAAGATAAAGTTGAAATCGACGAAGCTCTCAATACCGAGAAACGGGATAACAACAACTTTGATAACGCCGTGAATAACATCGAAGTTATAAAAGTCGGAACCATAAAGAAATCCTTTAATCCACAAATATTTGTGAACGGACAACCAATATCCGATGAAACTCTCGAGAATTTAGATCCCGGCAAGATAAAGAAAATATCCGTCTTCAAAAAAACAGATGATCAGAACGGGAAAATAGAGATAACACTTATCGACAACATAGATATTAACGAAGCTGTCAATTCCCCCAATGTAATAAATCCGGTTATTCAGACGAAAAAAGGAGATGATGTTAAAGTTGTGAAAACTGGAACTGTAAAGAAATAATTTACTGAGCTGTTATTATTATGTGCTCTTCAATATGTTCCGGACTATGATACGACAAAATTTCATATAATTTTAACAACCTGATACACAATAAATTACCCCCCCCGATTATTACTGTACAGATTGCTTTGTTTTTACAGCAGAAAGATATAAATTTGCTGTACTTATCCATAATAACATATCTGATTATGATGAAAAAGAGATTCCGGGTACTTCTATTGTCTGTCTGTGTCGCGATGTCGTTTGCAGGCGCATACGCAAATGATATCAAGACCGGTAAAAAGACAAAAACCGACAGTATTCCTCTTAAAGGTTATGTCTATGACAGGCTGACAAGCCGGGAACTATGCTCCACACTTGTCCAGGTGCTGCGCCCCGACAGTTCCGTCATAACTGCGCGCAAGGGTGGCAGTGTCTTCTGGCAATTCAAGAATGGCGATTATTCACGGGATTCTACCTCCCTGTATGAAATATATATTCCCCGGAAACAGGGCGACTATATAATCAAGGTATCAAAACCGGGTTATGAGGATCTCTATGCGCCGTACCGCGCGGTGATAGGTTCGCGCGACAACAGCCTTGAAGCGCCCAAGCTGTATATGAGCCGCGAGATTGTGAGGGAATTGCAAGAGGTGACGGTGAGAGCAAGCAAGATCAAGGTTTATCACAAAGGGGACACTATAGTCTATGACGCCTCCGCGTTCAGTCTGCCCGAGGGATCAATGCTCGACGCTCTGGTACAGCAGATGCCCGGAGTCGAGATTAAGGAGAACAAGATATATGTCAACGGCAAATTTGTAGAATCCCTGTTGCTCAACGGAAAGGAGTTTTTCAAGGGGGACCAGTCGGTCGCAATGCACAACATAGGAGCGTATGCTGTAAAGAATGTCGCTGTCTATGAGAAGAACGAGGAGTCGGCAGCCCTTCTGGGCGACCGTGACGACATACAGAAGGAGTATGTTATGGATGTCCGTCTGAAGAAAGACTACATGGCAGGTACGGCGATGAATGCCGATGTCGGTTACGGAACACGCGGACGCTATCTGGGCAGGCTGTTCGGACTGAGATATACCAACAATTCAAGACTCTCGCTGTACGGCAACACCAATAACATGAATGTTTCGGAACGTCTTGACGAGAACGGAGAGAAATATAGCTATGTCTGGGATGCAGGCATCACCACGAGAACGAACGGCGGTATCGACTATCAGGTGGACAATGCGTTGCATACCTGGGAACTTAGAGGAAACGCGGATGTGCATTACACGGATGTCACGGACCATTCGACAGAGAACGCCGTCCAATATCTTCAGGCAACGGACAATTACCGTTACTCGGATACCAATATGCGTTCCAATAAACTTGCTTTGTCAACAGACCATGAGTGGAAACTGAACAAGGAGAGATGGAACCTCCGGATCGCGCCCTCTTTCAGCTATAACAAGACAAATGGGCACAAAGACACGTATTCGGCAACTTTCGGCAAAGAGCTGGAAGGCATGGACAGGGATATCGTTGAGAACCTGTACAAGCCGGATTACGAAAGCTATACAAAAGATATCATCAACCGCAACATAGAGTATGTCAACAATCATTCCCACGGCTATACCGCCAAGCTGGTCTCGGGCTCGAAGATGAAGATCCCGAACAGCCCCGACGCAGTAGAGCTTAAAGGAGATGTCAGCTATAAACGCAACACAGCCGCGTTAAGGACATTGCAGGACATATGCTTCGGAGATTTCGACGGAACGGGACTTCAGCCGGCGTCATCTATCCTGCAGATGAGAGACGAGTCCGTGAGACCCGATTATACATTCCGTTTTCTCGGACTGGCACGCTACTATTTCACACTGCCGTTCGGATCTCTTAATCTGAGTTATGAATATATACATACACAGGAACGCAAAAATTCCGGTCTGATGGTTCTCGAATCCATGGCGCAGGGATCAATGGCTGAATTCCAGCCCGGACAGCCCTGGCTTCCCGATTTCGGCAACAGTTATTCCGGAAAGAAGTACAAGAACCAGCATCACGTGAAACTCATCTGGCAGGTCAGGAAGAAATATGACCGGGGGACTCTCGCTATGGGTCTGGAGCCGAGTGTCTATCTCGAGCGGCATGACTTGTATTACAAACGGGGTAATGCTTGTGTAGATCCGTCAAAAACATTCTGGCGGTTCAAGGTCGAAAACGCATATGTCAGATGGACAACGAAAGACAATAAATTCAACGGTATTTTAAGTTATGAAATGTATCAGGATGCTCCGGATATGCTGAAGATGGTGGATATACCGGATACGACAGACCCTATGAACAGATGGCTGGGTAATCCGGATCTCAAGGTTTCAACCAACCATAGACTGGGATTCAGAGCTATTCATAAGATAGGGACAAAGGGAAGCCAGAATCTATATTTCAACTTCCAGTTCAAACATAATGCCTTCGCGAACGGATACAGATATGATTCGTCTACCGGAGTAAAGGAGATGCGCACCTATAATGTCAACGGGGGCAATTCGATGTTTCTCTACCACGGATTGCTATTGCCTTTCGACAAGATGGGGGAATGGGGGCTGAGGAGCAACCTTAATGCAGGGCTGAACAACTACTCCAATATGATCGGCTACGATTCCGAACCGTCAAGACAGAAAGTGAGAAGCTGGTCTGTTGGAGAACGTCTGGGTCTGTATATGGAGAAGAATAAGATCTATATAGGTCTTAGCGGGAATTACATGTGGTACCGTTCTGTCGCAGCGGCTCCGAATCCTACTAAAAACTCATATGGAGAATATGGCGCGTCATTTTACACAGATATAAAACTGCCGTATAATTTTGCAATAAACGCCGATCTGGTATATGATCGGAATTACGGGTATATAGATGACAGAATGAACAGATCGTTCTGGTATCTGAAAGCGCAGATCAGTTATTCCATGCTTAAAGGTTCATTACGCTTCTCCGTAAAGGGCAACGATCTGCTGAATCAGAAGAGAGGGATATATATGTCGGTAAATGCAACGGGACGCACACAGACCGAAGAGCTTACTCTCGGAAGAGTGATCCTCTTTTCGGTGGCATACAAATTCCACATCAAGCCAAAGCGCGATAAGAAATAAACTTATATAAAACCATTACTTCTTTAGAAAGTTTTATAATTCCATAAGCAAGGGAAATAATTCGTTTAAGGCTCCTCCAATAAAATTTATTGGAGGAGCCTTAAACGAATAAAGGTTTGGGATGAGGTTGTTGTGATAATTTCGATGGCAAAAAGAGTTAGCCATGCGAAAAAGAATATTGTTTGATAAGATAAAGATAACAACCCGTGAACTTAAGGAGAATGAATCTGTAGAGGATATTGCAGATATAACCAACCGGAACGCGGAAATATTGCTTGACCGAGTGAACTTCAGAATAAAGTTCTGCGGTCAGACTCTTTCAGGATACGGTCCTGCGATTCCCTCAACAGTTACCGACTGTACCGGTAATACACACGCCACCATGGGCGGATGGCCGTCAAAGGAAATGAATTTTGTTGTTCCGGAAGATGAAAAACCGAGGGTCAACGGCTGGATAACCGGCGACTATCATGGTGTAGATGTTCCGGAGAGTGACAAGTTGAAGAAGAATTACCAGTCGGCGGTAAACGATCTTCTCACCGGATATATTAACACAGCGCTGATACATAATCTTTTCACATCCCCGTTCCGTCTTGCTTGGTGCGCGGTTTTCGACAACGGAGAGAGAGGCAAGTTAAGGGAGATAACTCTTCCGTATCCAAATATCGAGGCACCGTTATTGCCGATTGTCTCCATGACCCTTAACGATGACAGGCTATATTCCAATGTGGAGATCCGGAATATACCTGCCAGTCTGGAGTATTGTATACAATTTCCGGATGATGTCGGAATTGAATCTTTGCGATTAAACCGAATTGAGGTATATGCAACAGAGCAGGTGCCGATGCGCGATTCCAAATCCGAAATCTTCGGCATACGGACAACCATAATTGACGGCACACCAACCCGCTGTTGGATGTATGACCGATATTCTGCCGATGAAATCGGGGATTCTAACAAAATTCGAACAAATTTTAAACAAATTTCGAACATCGGTCAAGAAGGCTTTAACAGCGTTGACACCTTTCAGAAATTACCGATTCCATCGGGCAAATTAACCAATTTTGACAAGGCAAAAGATTATAAAGCCGGCTTTGATGATGATACGGATATAGAAAATCCGGCAAATCCGACAGAAGAAGAGCGGAAAGTATATATGGAGACTGAACCGCTGTCATTGGATCACCCCGAAATGGACAAACATTTGCAGTCGGTGACGCTTTTTGGAATTTTTCCGCGCAATGATGATAGAATCAAATTCATTGTTTATGGCTCACATCACCGGGAGAACTGGCACAAGATCGCCGTATCGAGCATACCGTATATTGCAGGCCTAAGAGCTGTACCGTTCCGATGGTTTAAAATAGGTGTTGAAGCTACTCTGCGTCCAGGCGATTTCTTGGAAGCGGCAACATTCCTCTTTTCATGAACAGACACACTACCGTACCACACCTATTTCTTCTTGAAGTAATCGTTATACATTTTGATGCCGAATACAATACCGGCGCAGACGGCTGTAATGGTGTTCGTGAGCCAAAGGGGGATATTGTGAATCAATATGCCCTGAACTATAAAAAATAGAGAGCCAAGAAACATAAGCAGGAATGTCGGGAGGGCAATTCCGTCTGTTTCACGAGTGCGGATTGTATGTATGGCTTGAGGCAAATAACCGCAAACCATACATATGGCGGCGGCATAGCCGAAAATATTAATCCATATTTCCATTTTGTAACGCTTTGAAGTATTTATGTTAAAACAGAATATTCATAGAAATAGTTTCTATGCATTAACTTTTATTCTTAAATTTGAATATTGGAAATTTATTCATAATTTAGTGTATTAAAACACATTAGGGTAAAATGTTGCCCAATTTCTGACATCGAAACAATTATCAACATTAATTATGAAATCAATAACAAAATTAGTAGCCGGTTCCACGCTTTTAGTGCCGTTCACAGTTGTCGCCGCCGAGCAAAGCCGACCGAACATTGTCTTCTTTCTGATAGACGATTACGGGTGGGTCGACAGTCAAGTGGCTTATGGAGAAGAGGTTTATCCCAATAATCTGCGGTTTAACACACCTAATATGCAAAGACTCGCAAATCAAGGAGCAATACTTTGCAATGCATATGCATGCCCGGTGTCAACTCCGACACGTACCGCCATGCTTTCCGGTATGAATGCCGCGCATTCGAAAATCACAAACTGGACATCGGTAACCAAAGACACTCCTTCAGATGCAACCGGAGGTGCTACCGCCATGGAGGCTGGAGGAAAGACAGTCGTTTCCCCTACTGACGCTCTTTCACGTCCGGAATGGAATATAAACGGTATGAGTCCGGTAGATGGCATTTCATATTCGCAATATGCAACTCCGCTTCCACAGCTTCTCAAGGATGCCGGATATTTTACCGTGCATGTAGGAAAAGGTCATTGGGCTTCAATAGGCACACCGGGGGCAAGCCCCCTCAACATGGGATTTGTCGTGAATGTTGCCGGGAATGTTGCCGGTATGCCACGCAGTTACCAGAGTGAAGAGAACTACGGCAATACTCCTGAAAAATGGAATATGCTTGCTGTCCAGAACATGACACAATATTATGGCACCGGCGTTCATCTTACCGAGGCTCTGACGCGCGAGGCTTTACAGACTCTTGACTATCCGATAGCTCACGGTGAGCCGTTCTATCTGTATATGGCACATTATGCTACCCATACTCCAATTCAGGCAGACAAGAGATTCTACAAGAAATATCTTGATGCCGGGATGGACAAGGGACAGGCAAAATACGCATCTATGGTCGAAGGCGTGGATAAAAGTCTTGGAGATATAATGAATTATCTTAAAGAGAAAGGTGTTGCCGACAATACTATTATTATTCTGATGGCAGACAACGGCGGCAACAGTGAAAACAAACAGAAGGGAGGTGTGCTTCACACACAGAATCTACCTCTCCGCGAGGGTAAGGGTTCCTGTTATGAAGGCGGTATCCGTGTCCCGTTGGCATTCAGCTGGAAAGGCTATATAGCACCGGGCACGCGTCTAAGTACACCTGTTACATGCGAAGATATGTTCCCTACAATACTTGAAATGGCCGGAGTTAAAGATCCGAAAGTTGTACAGCCGGTGGACGGGAAAAGTCTTGTAAAACTTATCACAGACGGTTCCAGATATGCGTCGGATGCTGTAGCTTCAGGCAAGGTTAAAAACCAGAAAGAGACCACTAATATGGTAATTCCGGAGAGTGTGTCCGGTCTTGACCCCGAGCGTCCTATCGTAATGCACTATCCTCATAAGTGGAAACCTTATGATCTGGAGGATATCGACTTCCTGAGCTCAATGAGAAAGGGAGACTGGAAGGTGGTTTACAGAATGGCTACCGGAGATCTCGAACTCTATAATCTCAAAGAGGATATAGGAGAACGCAACAATCTTGCAGGAAATAAAAAATATGCAAAGAAACTCAAATCCATGGCTGAAGAATTCAGCGGAATCCTTACCGGATGGGATGCTCCCATGCCTATTGTCCGCGAGACCGGGAAACCGGTAGTTATGCCCGCAGCCGTGCTTAAGAAATAACAGAACTTCTCTTCTCTAAACAATTCAGGTTTCATTCCTTTAATAAATTTGGAATGAAACCTGAATTGTTTAGAGTGTGTTTGAACGTCTATATTGTCCCCTTTACCGCATGCCATATGCGACTGATCAGGGATCGTCTTTCCCACTTCTCATTACGATAGCGCAGATATCGGATTTCCTGTTGTGCGGATATGTAATCAGAGAAGTATTGAAAATACAGGTCTTTGTGCTTGTTGAAAATATAAGCCTGTGTAATCTTGTGGTTGTTTTCAACTTTTGCTTCAGTACTCCTGGATACCCGCTTGATGCGGTATAAGAACAATGTTTCCGGAATCTGATATACTTTTGAATTCTCATTAAGCAATCTTATCCAGAGTTCCCAGTCCTCGAAACAATAAGGAATCTGCGTGTCGTAACCTCCAGCCCTATCAAAATCGGAGCGGCAGTACATTGCGGAACAGAAAATCGAATTGGATATTAACAAATCGCGATATCCTCTATATTTAAGAGGAGGAGTGCGATCAGTCTCACCGAACATTTTCCAATTGCAATATACAACGCTTAGTTCGGGATCCTCAATGAAGGCATTTACACATTTCTCTATATATTCGGGTTCAAACTTATCATCCGCGTCAAGAGGTATGATATACTCTCCCCCTGTTACCGATGCGGCAAAATTCCGGGCTTCCGACACTCCGTGATTCTCTGTATGATAAAACCTTATGCGGAGATCTTTCTCCGCATAAGATTGTACAATCTCAGACACATTGTCAGGCGAACCGTCATCGACTACTGCCACTTCCCAATTCCGGTAAGTCTGGTTCAGAAGCGAATCAAGCGCATCTTTGATATATTCCGCCTGATTGTATGCCGGCATCAATACTGATACCAGAGGTTCCTTATCCATTTTATCACTTATTTATTCGGCTACGAGAAGATAATGGTTCTTTTTACCGCGCTGAATGTGGATATATTTACCGCCAAGCAGGGCATCTGAGTTTATGACAGCTGTCGGATCGGTAAGTTTCTCTTTATTGACGCTTACACCGCCACCCTGAACCATTTTGCGCGCCTCTCCCTTTGAAGGGAACACCTGGGTCTTCACAGCAAGAAGATCCAGTAAAGGAATGCCTGTCTCAAGTTCAACCTTTGATACGGAGAAGCGGGGAACACCGTCGAAAATATCAAGCAGTGTCTGTTCGTCAAGTGCCTTCAACGCATCTCCCGCATTATTACTGAATAGTATCTGTGACGCCTCTACAGCCGCCTGATAATCTTTCTCACTGTGAACCATGACAGTCACCTCTTTTGCAAGACGTTTCTGCAATGGACGGGCACCCGGGTTTTCTGCATGCTCCTTCACAAGCGCTTCGATCTCATCTTTGCTCAGGAATGTGAAGATCTTGAGATATTTCTCGGCATCGGCATCCGATACATTAAGCCAGAACTGGTAAAATTTATAGGGAGACGTATAATGGGCATCGAGCCATACGTTGCCGCTCTCTGTCTTACCGAATTTACCTCCGTCGGCCTTTGTGATAAGCGGGCAAGTGAGTGCATAGACCTCTCCTCCAAGTTTACGACGTATGAGTTCGGAACCTGTAGTGATATTGCCCCACTGGTCGGAACCGCCAAGCTGAAGCTTGCATTTCTTTTCCTGATAAAGATGCAGAAAGTCGAAACCTTGAAGCAACTGGTATGTAAACTCTGTGAAGCTCAGTCCATCGCGTGCCTCTCCGTTAAGACGTTTCTGTACGCTGTCTTTTGCCATCATATAGTTTACAGTGATATGCTTGCCAATTTCGCGGGCGAAATCGAGGAAGGTTATGTCTTTTGTCCAGTCATAGTTGTTCACCATCTCGGCACGGTTTGGCGCATCCGAATCGAAATCAAGGAATTTTGACAACTGCTTTTTTATGGCCTCCTGATTATGACGCAACGTGGCTTCGTCAAGAAGATTACGTTCGGCAGATTTCCCTGAGGGATCTCCGATCATACCTGTCGCTCCTCCGACAAGGGCTAACGGTTTGTGTCCGCAACGTTGGAAATGACGGAGCATCATGACACCGCAGAGGTGTCCGATATGTAGAGAATCCGCTGTCGGGTCAATGCCAAGGTATGCGGTAGTCATCTCTTTCGCGAGTTGTTCCTCTGTGCCCGGCATCATTGTGTGGATCATGCCGCGCCATGTCAGTTCTTCAATGAAATTCATATATTAACGGTTTTGATTTATTCATAGATATATTGCAGCAAAGTCGCTCCCACAGCCTTGAGTGTGGAACGGTCTATATTTTCAAGAGTGTCGTGGCTTGTATGCCAGTCAGGATCAAATCCTTCGTTTTCGTGATATTCGATTATATCTATTGCCGGAATGCCGGCTTTTATAAACTCCACATGATCATCCGTGACAGCGCTTCCCAATCGTTTCGGGAAATAGTCTCCATATCCCGCTTTTGCTGCGCATGCCCATATTCTTGCGGTCAAATCGGGAGAATTCTGCTGTGAGAAATATTCTATGGGAAATTTGGCGTTCCTACCTCCGACCATGTCCGCCACTATGACACGAGAAGGAGAATATCCCGGTTTTATCGGATTATTTACAAAATATCTTGTACCCATCGCCCAAGAATCATCGTTGTTTTCTTCGCCCCAGTCTTCCGCATCGACAAACAATATATCTATCCCCTTCTCCGGATTACGGATTGAAATCTGGCGGGCGATTTCCAACAGAAGGGCGACACCGCTCGCGCCATCGTTGGCTCCGTCAACCGGTATCTTATGATATTTCGGATCGGAATCATTGTCTGCCCATGGACGGCAATCATAGTGGGCGACAAGCAATGTGCGGTCATCATTTTCAGGATTGAATTCTCCGAATATATTTCTGGAATGAAGCAGAGTGCCATCGAATGCCATCAAGTCTGCTTTCTGCTCAATGACGTTAGCACCGTGCCGACGCAGTTCGGCACTAAGGTAATCTCCTGTCTTGCGGTGAGATTCCGTATTGGGTACACGCGGACCACACTTAACCTGAGTCGCAAGATACCTATATGCGGAATCCGCATTGAAATCCGGAATGGATTCAATTACGGCTCCAGCATCTGATGCGCCGTTTTCATCGGCACTATTTCTGTTTCCCGCACCACATGAAACCATACAAAGCGTAAGAATCAATATTAAAGAAAATATTCGCATATCACAAAATTACTCATAATCTTCCTTTTTTCGTAATAAATTTAAACAGTTTCTAAGAAATTGTTTAAATTTATTTTCAGAGGATTTTGAGAAGTATTTTTGAGATGTTTCTGCGAGTCGAAGAGGGAGAAACCTCCCGGTTTTGACCGATGAGACTTGGCGGAAACAGCCGAAAAGACTCTCAAAAGACCTGAAAGAATACTTATAACATTTTTTCGTAATAAATTTAAACAGTTTCTTAATTTTGAACTAAATTTGTGATGAAGTCCAACTGCTTGATGAATCTTTACAAAAAATACATATTGTCGGGTAAACGGCTTCCGCTGTTTTTCTATATCGGCAACTGGTTCGGAAACCTGTTGCCACGCGCATATTGGATTCACAGAAGGAAACAATTGCTGAAAGACTGGGAACAGCGAGATGACGCCTGGCATATCAGGGAAAGAGTCAACACGTATTGCAGGATTGAAGATAACTATATCATAAATGGCGGGAAGTTCGTAGATATAAAGGCAGTAAATCACCATAATTTTCAAAGTCGTTATGCGATGGACGCCCAAAAGGCGCTACGTTATTTCCCGGGCGAGCGGAAAGTTTGTTTTATCGATGGAGACATACGGACAAATCCGGATCAACCCTCTATTATAAAATGCAGGAGACTCAACGGCAGGAATGAAGAGAATGCGGTTATCCTTAATTTGGATTCAATAAGACATTGGCTTGACCCGCACGACAACATTCCTTTCGAGAAAAAGATTCCACAACTTTTTTTCAGAGGCGATATTTTCGACAAGCCGGACAGAATAAGGTTTTTTGAGCAGTGGGCAGACAATGAACATTTTAATCTCGGGGATACAAATTTACGGTTCCCGTCAAAATGGCATAGTGATTTTGTCACGATTCCCGATCATTTCCGGTATCAGTTCATTCTGGCGCTTGAAGGTTATGATATGGCATCCTCTCTGCAATGGATAATGTCATCGGGATGTGTTCCTGTCATGCCTAAGCCTACTGTCGAAGGCTGGCTCATGCATTCGAAGCTGATTCCCGGGGTGCATTATATAGAAATAAAGCCGGACTTCTCGGATGTCGGCGATAAAATTGCGTACTATGCGTCACATCAGGAGGAAGCTAAAAAAATAGCGATGGAATCGAAGAAATTCGCAGATCAGTTCAGAGACAAGAAACGGGAATTGATTGTTTCCATTCTTGTTGTTGAGAAATATTTGAAGAAACAGATGTCATGATATCCATTATTACAGCAATATACAATCAGCTTCCGATGAACCGGCTTTTTCTGGAATCAATCCGTAAGAGCACCCGTACCGATTGGGAACTGATAATTATAGACAACGGTTCTACCGACGGATCCGCGGATTTTTTTGAGAATGCCGGACAAAATATAAGGGTCATACGCAATGATGCCAATTATTCCTATCCGCATTGTCAGAACCAGGGTATAGATATGGCCCGCGGAGATATTCTCGCATTTCTGAACAATGATATAATGCTTTCTGATAATTGGGATGCAAGGCTTTTAAATATTCTTGGAAAGGACGGCTATGAAGCAGTCACCCTCTCCTCAAACGACAATATGCTCGATGAAAGCGAAGCAAAACGGATAAACCGCCGGTTTAAACGGATCAAATATCCTCTTATATCCTTATTCGGAACTAAAGAATGGGCTTTGAGGATAATGATAAAATTTACGTACCGGAATTTCAATAGATTCTGCAACAGACTGTGGAAGCGTGACGGAGTGAAAACAAAAACCGGTTTTGCAGGGAGTGCCGTGATAATGACCCGCAAGGGTATCGATCTCGTGGGCAAATGGGATGAAACCCAGCAGGGAGCTGATTTTGATTTGTACATGCGCTCCTTGAAACGTTATAAGGAATCCGGGGACATGAAGCCGTTGTCTCTGATCGGCGGCATATATCATCATCATTTCAGCAGATTGACCTTCAATTGTTCATATCCTGAATATGCCGATATAGCAAATATCCGTACTATAGAGGAGAAATGGGGGGAGAATGTTGTTAAAGAGTATCTGGCAGCACAATGATATCGATAATAGTCTGTTACATAAGCCCGTCCAAACTGGATAAGCTCAAGCGCAACATTTCCGAAACAATCGGTGATGTGCCGTATGAAGTGATTGCTTTAGACAACAGGGAGTCTCCGAAATCAATTGCGGGCGTTTATAATGATGGCGCATCAAAAGCAATATATCCCAATCTGTTATTTATCCATGAGGATGCCGGATTTGTAGATAAGAACTGGATGTCTAAGATCGGGGACAAGCTTGCCGAACCGGATTGCGGGGTAATCGGTTTTGCGGGCTCAAGGTTGATGTCCGATGCGCCGGGAGGCTGGAATGTGTTGCCCGAATACAGCGTATGGAATCTGTTGGAAAATGGAAGGATGCTGTCTATGAACATAGAAGAGGACGCAAAACCTTTCAGAGAGGTAGTTGCAGTGGACGGCTTTGCAATGTTTGTGCGCCGGAATGTGTGGCAGGAGATCGGATTCGATGAGACAATGCTGAGAGGTTTCCATTGTTATGATGTGGATTTCTCACTTTCTGTCGGCTCCTCATATAGGAATTATGTTTGTACGGATATACTGCTTTATCATGACTCCAAGGGGAATTTCGGAGAAGCCTAGGCACGTGAGACATTAAGGATGTATAATGACAAATGGAAAAAACTGTTGCCAAGGCATACAGCAGATGTAAATATGACTACAAAAGAGGAGAAGCGGATTGAGGAGAGAGTTGTCTGGCGCTTTTTGAAGATGATGAAAAAATATGGAATGCAGGATTCCGGGCTGGTAAAACGGTTTAAACATTATTCTCCTACTATAAGTCATTTAAAACACTTGTTTAAGGCGGAACTCGGAATGCGTTCCCTGATGAAATTATAATAGGCTTATGAAAGCTTCTGTAATAATATCTGTATATAACCATTTCGAATGGCTGCGTCTTATACTGGATGCCTTGAGAATGCAGACATTCAAGGATTTCGAGGTTGTAATAGCCGATGACGGTTCTTCACAGGAAACTGTCGAGGCTTTGCATGAATATATTGCACGACATCCTGAGCTGAAGATAATCCATTCCTGGCATCCCGATGAGGGATGGAGAAAAAACAAAGCTCTTAATCAGGCTGTACGTGTCTCGACAGGTGAATATCTGATATTTATAGATGGTGATTGCATACCTCATCCCTGTTTTGTCGAAGATCACATGCGGATATGCAGACATGGGATAGTGACAGGAGGCAGACGAGTCGAGACTTCGGAAGAAGTCTCACAGTGGCTTGAAAGTCTTGAGACATTGCCGAAGAATTATTTTGACAAGGCACGCAGTCTGATGCTGAAAGGTGTATTCCGCAACAAACTCGGAGAGACCTGCGCGCAATTGCGTCGTACATGGCGTTTCCCATATATAGGAGGAAAGGCTCTCGGCATAAAACCACAGGGTATACTCGGAGCTAATTTCGGTCTTTATCGCGAAGATTTTGAAAAAGTTAATGGTTTTGACGAGAGATATGTGCATGCCGGAACGGGAGAGGATTGCGACATTGATGTACGTCTTGCGAATGCGGGAATCCGTCATGTCAAGGCATCCCATTATGCATTGATGCTCCATCGCCACCACGACCGTCTGAACTGGGACTGGCAAGAGAATGCGGAATTGCTGAAGAAAGCTACAGATGACCGGCTGACTTACATAGAAACCGGATTAAACAGAAAAGAGTCATGAAAAGTTCCCTTATCATATCTACATACAACCGCCCGGACGCTCTTAAGATATGCCTGGAAAGTGTACGCAAACTCGCCGTATATCCTGATGAGGTTATTGTTGGAGATGACGGTTCAACAGAAGAGACACGTCTGTTAGTTGATGAATTACGGAAAGATTTTCCGGTGCCACTGAAATATATATGGCAGCCGGACGAGGGATTCAGGCTTGCGGCGATACGCAACAAGTGTATTGCGGCTGCTTCGGGAGAATATATCATTCAGATTGACGGAGATATATTCCTGCACAAGATGTTTGTAGCCGATCATCTGAGGAATGCTCGTCCGGGTCATTTCCTGAAAGGTGGCAGGGTACAGCTTGATGATGTCCGCTCCAGACAGATATGTGTCTCCGGTAAAGTTCCATGGATTCATCCGCTTAGTAACGGCATAGAGGCTAAGCGACCTAACGCTTTGCGTTTTTCTAATCTTGCAATATATCTCGCACCCCGTTATCGTAAAAATCGGGACAATGTATTGGGATGCAATATGTCTTTTTATAAGAAGGATCTGATTGCTGTCAACGGATATGATGAGGATTTCAGCGGATGGGGTGGAGAAGATCTTGACATCTCTTTCAGACTCCGGAATGCAGGTATTGGGAAACGCTATCTCAAGTTCTGTGCCCTGACATACCATCTCTGGCATAAAGAAGCTTCCATGGACAAAAGTTCGGGAAATCATGCGATTGCATACAGTCATCGCGAGACATCAGCCATTCGGTGCATTCACGGTCTTGACCAATATCTTGCAGATGATAAATAATAGAAACCTGCGCCATGCTTGCGACCCCAAATTCACATTTATTTTTAAACAACTTCTAAATTTGCAGTAATGACACATAGAGGATTTTACGAAAGGTATTTCATCACCCCCTTTTTTCGTGACTTCAAGAATTACAAAGATAGAGTGGACCTTAAGGATATGTTGCGCACTCTTATGGCATGGGGGGTGGCAACACTGGGACTTGTCGGATTGCTTTTAGGACAGGTCGGGCTCCTCGGTCCGGAGGTGGGATTTTCAACCTTATATATAATCGGGGGAATCTGGCTGTTGTGGAGTGCTGTAGGGTTATGTGCTCTTTTCTCAAGATATTTTAAATCATCCGGCGACAGAGAAGCTTATGATACCCCAAAACCGGTTGCTGTGCTCGGTATAGACAAACTCCTTGCCGTGGTTTGTGTTTTGTTCTTCATTTTTGGAATTCTGATGATGGCAACCACACTCAACAGTGGCGAACTCAATATGTCTACGGGCACAGGAGAATATGACGAGGACAATCCGATACTTAACAGCGACAAGGTAGAGGAGGAAGCAATCTTCAATTATATGAATTACGACGAGACTCCTCCGGTAACGGAAGACACTGTGTCGGTTGAAGAGGAAGATACAGTTTCATTACAGGAAATTTTTGATCCGGCAGCTGTAAGTCCCTCAGCACAGGAAGACACCACCTATATTGAATAATAGAGCAATGGAATAGAAATAAAGCAATATAAAAAGAGACATCCCGTCGGGATGTCTCTTTTTATATTGAAAAACAGGTCATTTATCAGAGTTTAGGACCGGCAGCTACAAGAGCCTTGCCTGCCGCATTAGTTTCGAATTTCTTGAAGTTGTTGATAAACATCTCGGCGAGTTTCTTTGCTTTCTCCTCCCATTCTTTAGGATCTGCATATGTGTCTCGCGGATCAAGAATAGCCGGATTTACGCCCGGAAGCTCAGTCGGAATGACAAAATCGAAATAAGGAAGAACCTTTGTAGGAGCTTTCTCGATATCACCATTCAGGATATCGTCGATAATACCGCGGGTATCAGGAATTGAGATACGTTTGCCTGTACCGTTCCAACCTGTGTTTACAAGATATGCCTTTGCACCGTTGAGGCTCATCTTCTTCTCAAGTTCCTCGGCATATTTTGTCGGGTGGAGCGAGAGGAATGCCTGACCGAAGCAAGCAGAGAATGTAGGAGTAGGCTCTGTGATACCACGCTCTGTACCTGCAAGTTTTGCGGTAAAGCCACTGAGGAAATAGTATTTTGCCTGCTCGTTGTTAAGGAGCGCTACAGGAGGAAGTACTCCGAATGCGTCAGCACTCAGGAAGATAACCTGTTTTGCAGCCGGACCTTTGGAAACCGGTTTAACGATATTCTCGATGTGATAGATCGGATAGGAAACGCGGGTGTTCTCTGTCACGCTCTTGTCTGCAAAATCGCATTTACCGCCAGCCTCAACTGTAACGTTCTCCAGAAGAGCGTCACGCTTGATTGCACCGTAAATATCAGGTTCATTCTCTTTTGAGAGGTTGATAACCTTAGCGTAGCAGCCACCCTCATAGTTGAAGATACCGTCATCATCCCAGCCGTGCTCGTCATCACCGATGAGTTTACGTTTCGGATCGGTAGAAAGAGTAGTCTTGCCTGTTCCGGAAAGACCGAAGAAGATAGCCGAGGAAGTCTCCTCCATATTGGTGTTTGCTGAGCAGTGCATTGATGCAATGCCACGAAGAGGATTGAAGTAGTTCATCATAGAGAACATACCTTTCTTCATCTCGCCACCGTACCATGTGTTGATGATAACCTGTTCGCGCTGTTTGATATTGAATGCGACAACAGTCTCTGAATGAAGACCGAGTTCCTTATAGTTCTCGCATTTTGCTTTTGATGCATTGAATACAACGAAGTCGGGCTTGAAGTCTTTGAGTTCTTCTGCTGTAGGACGGATAAACATGTTTGTCACGAAGTGTGCCTGCCATGCTACCTCCATAATGAAGCGAACATTAAGACGTGTAGCCTCATTGGCACCACAGAAACAGTCAACTACGTAAAGGGTCTTGTCGCAAAGTTCCTTAACGGCTTTTTCACGAAGCTGATCCCATACCTCTGTAGTGATTGGCTTATTATCGTTCTTATATCCGTCGGTTGTCCACCATACAGTATCTTCTGTAACCTCATCCTTTACAAGGTATTTGTCCTTAGGAGAACGGCCTGTGTAAACGCCGGTGAATACGTCAACAGCGCCGAGGTCGGTCTCGATGCCTTTCTCGTAACCTTCGAGAGCAGGATTTGTCTCATCTTTGTAAAGTTCTTCGTAAGAGGGGTTGTGAATAATGTTTTTCACATCCTTGATCCCATACTGGGAAAGATCTAATGTAGCCATAAATCTTATATATTTATTTGGGTTTTAGTTTAATTTTCCTATATACGGTCTAAATGACCTCTGTATCTTAAACACTGTATATCCCGTATCAACCCGCAATAATGGTGAAAGTTAACATACATTCCGATTATTTAGGATTGCGGGGTGCAATTGTTGCAAAAGCGAGGTAATCCGTATCGCAAAATTAATCAATTTTTTTTAAATAAAATCCTAATTAAAGAAAAAATTCATTAATTAAATTTCTTTTTTGACAGAACTTTTTCTTTGCGGTTTGGATTTGACGCAAACATGTCTTTCCCGGCACGTTCACGTTGTTGTATGACTTCAAAGGTGGTAAACAGCCGTGGAGATCAAACAAGACGGAGCCGTGTTTTGATAATGCCGTGAAGTCGGGAAACCGAACCAGATAAAAGTGAATACAATTTCATCGTACAGACAGAAAGGAACCACGAGGCAAGAAGGATAACCAATACACGCACTACCGGATTTCCAAGCACCGGTGTCATGAATTTGAAAAGAGTTTTTGTGGAAGCTGTAAAGAACAATGCGTGCAGAAACCAGATATGCATAGACTTGATTCCTAAATCTGTAAGGGCAATCTTAACCCAGCCATAAACCTTTGAAACCGTAATCGAAAAAGCCTCTGCCGAGTCACAAAGAAGCGCCACCGATGCCGCAAACAACGGAACGACCGCAAAATCAGCTATTTTCGCATACGGAATTCCCCTGAAAATATATAAAACGACTATAGCAACTACAGATGCAATAAGAATCTTCTTCCCGGGTTTGATATCTAAATGCGAAAATACTTTATAATGTGCCAGCCAGTATGCCGCCATCACTATCGGCATAAACTGGAAATAGCGTATAAACCGACTTGCAAAACTATAATACGGCATTTGCGGGAATGTCACCAATGCCCAATAAGCGCCCCCGGAACACAGAAGCATCGGCATCAACCCACGCCATCCGTAACGGTCAATAACCCGGGAGATAAAAGGCATACTTAGCATCGCCATTATATAGAAGTTTATATACCAGCAATAATAGTTCAACCCTCCCCACAGACCGAACATATTCATCACTACCTGTTCTACCGACACTTTATAATGTGTGTAAAATATTGCTATTGGCAGACATATTCCCAGCAGAATGAACCAGAAATGAGCCAACAGATGCCAGATACGTTTTGCGGCATGCCTCAAATCCCGTGTTTTGGCGAACTCATACCCATATCCGACAAGGAAGGAAAACAACGGCACCGCAAAGGGTATAATTTTCCCCGGACATGAATGTCCCGTCACCATCAGAATAATTGCAAGACCTCTGATTATCCTT
Source organism: uncultured Muribaculaceae bacterium (assembly GCA_910579845.1). Classification (GTDB taxonomy): domain Bacteria; phylum Bacteroidota; class Bacteroidia; order Bacteroidales; family Muribaculaceae; genus Lepagella. The sequence goes on from CAJTWL010000010.1 coordinate 42,086, forward strand.
GACTTATCATTCCCAAACTGCATAATTCCAAATCAATTCATTTAGATTATGCAAATTTACGAAATTTATAGATTCCTGCAGGCCGCTTTATTTGAAAATATATTCCGATTCAGGCGTTGTATCAGACTGTGCCGCTTTGTGAACAAACTCCTTGAAATATTTGCGCACAACACGTACGATATTTACTTTGTGATCCTCAATAATTGACCTTGTAACCATCCCTCCCTGATCTTCTTTATACGTCACTCCTCCGAAACGCAACTGCGGATCCGAAAAATTACCCTTTATATTTATTCCGAACGGTATAGGCACAGGTGATTTCTTAACGCCTACATGATAATACATGTCACCGTTAAAATTATTCACACCCTCCATACGAAGTTCATAACGATCAAAATCAAAATCAAACGGATAAAGCATAAGAAGATTATCCGCTACCTGAGCGTGCACATTCATATCCGGGATATGAATGTCACCCGAATTGTGAATCATAAGCATTCTGGTCACCTTTCTTATAAAACGATCCTGATGTACAGTCAACCCTCTTCCCTTTACAAGCATATCGGCTTTGACAGATGGAATATCTACAAACATATTCGGGAAATATCCCATATTGGCATTTATATCAGCAGATAATATCCCGGACAAATTTTTCATCTGAGGCATCATCAACAACAAGGTATGAAAATTCTTGAAGAAATTCACCACATTAACATCGTGTATCCCCCCGTTGAGCGTCAAACCCATTCTCTCTATATTTCCGGTATTCATTTTGAGATCCAACCCTACAGCACCGAAGTCTGATGAAATATCAAGCCTCTTCACATCCGCGTTTCCATTGCCGATTGAGATATCGGCAGCCAGATCTTCAAGCCTCAGGTTCATATAACGAGTCATCTTCGCCGATGCATGAATATCCGCAAAAAGATTTCTTGGGATAAGCAAGGCTGTTGTATCGGAAGCCGTCAGTCGATCGGTCCTGTCGTCTACCGTATTATCGACATATGTCTCATTCTTTGTAATCCTTAGTCCTCTTTCATAAGCACCGGCAATCTGATTGATCTGAATTGTGTCGAGAGCGGCATATAAATTCACATATAACGGAGAGATACCCGTACCACATATAAACCGGCGCAGATCGCGCACATGAGCGGCAAGATCCATTCCAGAAGACTGTGAACTAAGGTGCAGCTTATGCAATCGTATAGAATCAAGCGACGCTTCCGCATAAAGGTTATCAAATCTGTTCAACACCGGGAAAGAGGGGGTCCGCAACTCACCGCCCGCAATCTTCAATGACGCATGGATCTTCCATTTAAGAAGTTCCCTTCTCACCGAATCAGGCAGTACGGACATAATATATTTTGATGAATGCGGGAACATTCCCAAAGCCTTGTCATCTATATCCCATGCTTCCGGAACTGAAAAATGCGATAGTTTTACCGGCTTGGATAATTTCTTTGCCGAGAATTTAGTCTGAATTCCCCGAAGATCAAGCGTAGAGCCCTCAAGTTTGCCTCTCACAGATTCACCATTGAAATCCAATGCCGCAGCAACCGGTTTACGCGCTGTGAGATCAGCATTTACATATCCATGGGCAGACACTCCTGTAAGCGATACATCCGTCGCATTCCCGTGATCGATGAAACGTAATCCTGCAGAAGTTATTTTTACATTAAAGGGAATCCTGTCTGCGGCAAAAGATCCCATCTTACCTCTTATATCCAATTTCAAAGTCTTGCCTGATGCCTTGAAACTTTTGGCAGGATAGCGCAGTCGGAAGTCAGTAAGCGATGCTTCACCTTTTATATCCACATCATTGATATTTCCACCGGTTATATCAGATAAGGCAAAACTTCCGGAAACTGTTGTGGAAAGATCTCCTTTAAGTCCCAAAGATGACAGGCTCTTTATACTCTTCCCTATTTCAGAGGCATTCCCGAAACCTGTTATCTTAAATCTTATTAACGGAGCTGAAACAAAATTATCCACATGTGCCGACAAATTCAGATTCATCCCCTCTCCTGTAAGCCGGAAACGGGGTAAATCAAAACGGGATCCTGCCATATTCCCGCCATCAAAAAAGAGCTTGCCGCTTCCTTCCATATTCCGGATGGTATAACTGTTATTTGTATCGAACAAATAGCTAAGCTTACCCTCCACAACATTTACATTCACTTCTGCCGAAGGCAATTCAGAAGCATAAAACCTGTATGGTGTCTTAAGTTGCGCGGTGGCATTCATGACAATATCCACATCTACAGAACCGGAAATAGGAACATATTCATGTGGCAGATACCCGAGGAGACCCATCACATTAAAATCGGAAATCCTGTAACTCAACATATTTATTTGCGGGTCTTTGCCGACTTTCAGATCAATATCAAGTTTCCCGTGTGTATTACCGAGGTCTATGGAATAGTCTTTCGCAGTTATAGCAAACGGCGCAAACTTCAATCCAACTTCTCCATTCAATGAGAACGGAAATCCCTGTAAGAGCTGAAGCTTATTTACAACAGCATCAATATAACCGTCAATAATCAGCTGATATCTGTCAATGTCATCATGATCCCTATTCAGTGCCACATCCCTCAGATCGACATTTATCTGCGACTTCGTGACACAATTGTAAAATTTTATATTCAGAGGATTATTAAATTTCAACTTATTCACTGTGATATAAGGGACACCACCAGACTTGTCTCCGGATGGAAAGATATTATAGTTTGTTATGGAATCCGCAACAGCCACAAGATTCATATCCATCGAGTCCACCTCCAGATCCTTAAGATAGATTCTTCCCCTAAGAAGACTTATAAGATCAATACCTCCCCGTATTCCTGATGTGGATACAAGACATGATGCTCCGGAAGGGAGCTGTTTCTTTAGTTCAGGACCTATACTGTCAAAACTATGGCTTATTATCTTCATGGAATCCAACTCGATGCATAGATGCGGAAAAGAAGACCATAATGTGAAGCGGGCATTATACACCTTCACTTCGGCATTCATCTTCCCGCTTGCCTCACGGTTTATCAGCTCTGTCATACGTTCCGGCGTAAGCCACCATGTAGCCACACCTGCCCCCACGATGAGCAAGATGACAAATATGCCTATGGATAAGAAAATCCACCGCACAACACGACAAAACGTGCTGCGCGATGACTTTTCAACTTTCCCATTATGGATATTTTCCATAAAGTCTGACATAGCAATAGCGGATTTGCTATTCTAACAAATCCGCTATCCTATCGGTTCAGAAATATCTTTAGTGTGTTTCTTAGAGTATGTTGAGTTTGGTTTAAAACTCAACATACTCTTATCTGTCTCAGGACTTCTTTGCCGCTGTCTTGCGCGGTTTCTTTGCCGGGGCGACGTCTTGTTTCTCCATCAGTGCCTTCACATCCTCAAGTGTCAGCGAATAGGGATCAGTTGTTTTCGGAATCTTATAATTGGTTGCCTTGCGGGCACCCTCCTTTTTATAAGCTATATAAGGACCAAAACGACCGTTGAGCACCTCAAGCCCGGGCATCTCTGGAAAATCCTTTATCAACCTGTTGGCTTCTGCCTCCCGTTTTGCCAGAATCAGGTCCTCTGCTTCCTCAAGCGATATAGTCTGAACATTCATTGTCTTGGGTATCGAGACAAACATTTTGTCATGCTGCACGTATGGTCCGAAACGTCCGACAGCCGCCTTGACAGGTTTACCTTCAAACTCGCCAAGCATACGTGGCAGTTCAAACAGTTTCAAAGCCTCTTCCAAGGTAATATCAGCAATGCTCTGATCTTTATGCAGACTTGCGAACTGAGGTTTCTCTTCATCGGAAGCCTCCCCTATCTGCACCACCGGACCGAATCTGCCTATCTTGACTGATACCGGTCTGCCAGTCTTGGGATCAGAGCCCAGTATACGTTCTCCGACCTTATGTTCAAGTCTCATGGAACTGACATTCTCGATTGACGGATGGAACGAGGAATAGAATCCGGACATCTCGTTTCTCCAGCCCAGTTTACCCTCTGCTATCTCATCGAATTTCTCCTCCACACGGGCTGTAAAATTATAATCCAGTATCTCAGGAAAATACTCTGTCAGGAAGTCATTGACCACCATCCCTATATCGGTAGGAATCAATTTACCTTTCTCACTGCCGCTGTTTTCGGTCAGCACATCCCGGCTTACATCGCCATTTTTCAGCATCAGACGGACATAATCCCTTGGTATCCCCTCCTTGTCTCCGTGTCGGATATATTCACGAGTCTGTATGGTAGAGATAGTAGGCGCATAAGTAGACGGACGCCCGATACCAAGATCCTCCATCTTCTTGACAAGCGATGCCTCGGTATAACGCGCAGGCGGAAGAGTGAATCTCTCAGTTGCCTGAATCAAAACCGGATCCAATATCTCACCGACACTTAATCCCGGAAGCAGACTTGTAGTTTCTGTGACCTCATTTCCGGAATCAGTGAGGAGTTCGTTGCCGGATACATATACTCTCATGAAGCCGGGGAATTTCACAACCTCTCCCTCGGCTTTAAAAACATGCGTCTCACCGCTGATTCCTATTTCGACATTTGTTTTCTCAAGTAAGGCATCCGCCATCTGGGAAGCTACGGATCGCTTCCATATCAGCTGATAAAGCTTCTGTTCCTGTGCCGTACCTGATATCTCAGTATTGGAAACATAAGTAGGGCGAATAGCCTCATGTGCTTCCTGTGCACCTTTTGCATTTGTATGATAATGGCGCACCTGCAACGATTCTGCCCCATATTTGGATTCTATTGCAGAGGAAATATCCCTTATTGCAAGTTCAGACAGATTAGTAGAATCTGTACGCATGTAGGTAATCTGTCCGTCCTCATATAATTTCTGCGCTATTCGCATTGTCTGGTTTACCGAAAAGCCGAGTTTCCGACCCGCCTCCTGCTGTAATGTAGAGGTCGTGAACGGAGGCGCCGGCGAACGTTTTACAGGCTTAACAGTCATATCATTGACGGTAAATTCTGCATTTGTGCATCTTTCAAGAAATCCTTTCGCCTCCTTTTCATCCGTGAGCTTATTTTTCAGTTCAGCCTTGAAACTGACAGCAGAATCCCCCTCAAAAACACCGCTTATTCTGAAATACGGTTCCGGTTTAAAAGCTTCAACTTCTTTCTCCCGTTCGCATATCAGACGCAGCGCCACAGACTGCACTCTGCCGGCCGAAAGCGCCGGTTTAATCTTTCGCCATAAAACCGGACTCAACTCAAATCCCACTATTCTGTCAAGAACACGGCGCGCCTGCTGGGCATTCACCCGGTCAATATCGATACCGCGTGGATTCTCAATCGCATGAAGAATCGCAGGTTTTGTTATTTCATGAAAAACTATTCTCTTAGCTTTGGCAGGGTCCAGACCAAGCACCTCGGCAAGATGCCAGGCGATAGCCTCTCCCTCACGGTCCTCATCGGATGCGAGCCAGACTGTATCCGCTTCCTTCGCAGCAGACTTAAGTTGCTTCACCAAAGCTTTCTTTTCTGCCGGTATCTCATATTGCGGTGAAAAGTCAGTGTCGACATCAACGCTCATGCCATGTTTTTTAAGATCCCGTATATGACCATAGCTTGACATAACCTTGAAATCTTTTCCAAGGAATTTCTCTATTGTCTTCGCTTTGGCAGGAGACTCGACTATTACAAGGTTTTTCATGTCTGTGTTTTTGGGGTTTAACAATAAATTCCTACCTGTTGTTCGTTTCAAGCATACCGGCAAGACATCAATCTGCCCTATATTATCTGTCCTATATTATTTGTGAGGATTTTCCTTCCTCGCTTTCAGCGTGTTGATCATCAACGAACAGATTGTCATAGGACCGACACCGCCCGGCACCGGGGTGATATACGAACACTTCTGCGCCACATTCTCAAAGTCGACATCTCCGCGAAGACGCCATCCGCTTTTACGGGTGGAATCAGCGACACGTGTCGTACCTACATCTATAATGACGGCTCCCTCTTTAACCATATCCTCAGTCACGAATCCGGGCTGACCCAGTGCCGCTACTATTATATCGGCATTACGGCATATTTCCTTGATATCAGGGGTAGAGGAGTGACATACTGTTACAGTACAGTTTCCCGGATCCGATTTCTGCATAAGAAGGGAAGCCATTGGCTTTCCGACAATATTGCTGCGGCCAAGCACCACTGCATGCTTCCCTTTTGTCGGAACACTATAGCGCTTCAGAAGCTGCATGATTCCGGCAGGTGTCGCCGGCAAGAAGCAAGGCAAGCCTACTGACATGCAGCCTACATTCACCGGATGAAAGCCATCCACATCCTTCGCCGGGGAAACTTCACGGATCACAGCCTGCTCATCAATATGACGGGGCAAAGGAAGCTGTACTATAAAGCCATCAACTTCCGGATCCTCGTTGAGCTTATGTATCTCTTCGAGAAGGCGTTCCTGAGTAACATCATCCTCAAACCGGATCAGAGTACTTTTGAATCCGCACTCTCCGCACGCTTTGACTTTATTAGCCACATATGTCTCCGATCCGCCGTCATGTCCTACAAGTATCGCGACAAGATGCGGTGCACGAAGACCCTGTGCGGTCATATCTGCGACTTCGGCTGCGATCTCCTGTTTTATCTCAGCTGCAGTCTTTTTCCCATCAATCAATATCATTGTTTCCTTATTTTTTTCGTTTAGTTTGCAAATTTATACAAAAAAGTATAAATACGATTAATAAACAGTTTAAATTTATTTCCGCGACAATTTCCGCGACATGTCGTGTCTAAAATCAAACATAGCCATATTTTGTAGCCTTATGTCGCAAATATTAATTACCTTTGCAGGATGTCTATAGGATATCAAGAGAAAATACTTGAAACTATGGTATACAAATATGACTGTTTAGTGATCGGCTCCGGAATCGGAGGCATGAGTTTCGCGCTCAAAGCCGCCCGCGGAGGAGCTAAAGTAGCGGTGATATGCAAGACCGCACCCGATGAGGCAAACACATATTTCGCGCAAGGCGGCGTAGCCTCGGTAACAAACCTTGAAGTAGACAATTTTGAAAAACATATCCACGACACAATGGTGGCCGGCGACTGGCTCAGTGACCCGGCGGCAGTGGAGAAAGTTGTAAAAAACGCCCCATCCCAGATCGCAGAGCTTATAGGATGGGGAGTAGACTTCGATAAAAAGGAGGACGGAAATTTCGATCTGCACCGGGAAGGCGGTCATTCCGAGTTCCGCATCCTGCACCATGCCGACAACACCGGTGCGGAGATCCAGACAAGTCTTGTCGAGACACTTCGCGGCACACCGGGTATAGATCTTTTTGAAAACCGCTTTGCAGTTGAAATCATAACGCAGCATCACCTTGGCAAGATTGTCACACGACGCACTCCCGACATAACATGTTACGGAGCATACGTATTGAACGAGGCAACCGAACAGGTTGACACTTTTTTGGCAAAAACAACTGTCATGGCTACAGGAGGTGTCGGTTCGGTATATACAACAACAACCAATCCGCTGATTGCTACCGGCGACGGCATAGCCATGGTATACCGTGCCAAAGGAACAGTATCCGACATGGAATTCATACAGTTCCACCCAACCGCACTTTACCATCCCGGTGACCGACCTTCCTTCCTCATCACCGAAGCCATGAGAGGCTATGGAGCGGTGCTCAAGAACCTTGACGGCAAGGAATTCATGCACAAATATGACGAACGGCTCTCTCTCGCACCCCGGGATATCGTGGCACGTGCCATAGATTCGGAAATGAAGTTGAACGGCACAGATCATGTCTATCTCGATGTCACCCACAAGGATCCTGAAGAGACAAAACGTCATTTCCCTAATATTTATGAAAAATGCCTCTCTTTGGGAATCGACATAACAAAAGATATGATACCTGTGGCTCCGGCTGCCCATTACCTTTGCGGAGGCATTAAAGTAAACCTGGACGGCGAGAGTTCCATACACAGACTCTATGCAGTGGGCGAATGCTCTTGCACCGGACTTCACGGCGGCAACAGACTTGCAAGCAACTCCCTCATAGAGGCTGTTGTCTATGCCGATGCCGCGGCACGACATGTCCTCGAACATCTGAATGAATACGACTGGCGGGATGATGTGCCGCAATGGAACGATGAAGGAACCGTACATCCTGAAGAAATGGTTCTTATAACACAGTCGGAAAAGGAGGTGAACCAGATAATGGGTTATTACGTTGGGATTGTGAGAAGCGATCTGAGATTGAACAGGGCCTGGAACAGACTCGATATCTTATATCAGGAGACCGAGAAACTTTTCAAAACCAGCAAGCCGTCACGCAAACTCTGTGAACTCCGTAACATTATCAATGTGGCATACCTTATAATGCGTCAGGCAATGGAGCGCAAAGAGAGCCGCGGACTTCACTTCACAGTCGACTATCCTCACCCCGATAAAGTTTAATAACTTAAAAGCGAATTCCACAATGAAAAGACACAGACTATCATTATATATTTTGCCATTTATAGCAATATCCTTTCTGTTCACAGCTGTAAGAGCACAGAAAAGCAACGATGCCGCTCTGAACCGTAATATGAATATTTTCAATTCTATTGTGAAACAGATTGAACTTTTCTATGTGGATACAATAAACACGGAAGACAGTTTCAAGGCAGCCATTGAAGCATTTCTCGCCTCCACCGACCCATACACCGAATATTACAGCGCCGATGATCAGGATCAACTCCAGAAGATGACGACCGGAGAATATGGAGGCATAGGATCGTATATTCTCGAGCGCAATGGCGCATCCTACATCTCCCAGCCGATGGAAGGAAGTCCGGCGGCACAAGCAGGACTCAGACCCGGAGATCACATCATCAAAGTCGACACAGTGGATGTCGCCTCAAAAAAAAGCTCCGAGGTAACAAAACTGCTAAAAGGCGTACCCGGCACTAAAGTCATTGTGACGGTGAAACGGCCCTATGTACAGGATTCAATTCTGACAGTGGACATAACACGCGGCAAGGTTCAGGAACCGAGTCTCGCCTTCGACACCCTTATGCCTGATGGAATAGGCTATTTGCGGCTGTCAAGCTTTATTGACAAGACCCCGGCAGAAACACGCCGGGTATTCGAGAAGTTCAAATCTTCCGGCAATCTTAAAGGTGTAATCCTCGATTTGAGAGGGAACGGCGGAGGGCTCGTTGAAAGCGCCATCGATCTTGTAGGCAATTTTGTTCCTAAAGGAACACAGATAGTCCGGACTGTCGGCAAGGATGCCTCTCAGGAACGTACATACAAAACTACACGGACTCCGCTTCTAGCAGATTTACCTTTGGCGGTGCTTCTCGATGGAGGCAGCGCATCAGCATCCGAGATTGTGGCAGGATCGCTTCAGGATCTTGACCGTGCCGTACTAATAGGATCCAGAAGTTTCGGGAAAGGTCTCGTGCAGAATCCTGTACAATTGCCTTACGGCGGTCTGCTGAAAGTTACAATCGCAAAATATTATCTTCCATCCGGACGGTTGATACAGGCGATAGACTACTCCCACCGTAACCCCGACGGCACAGTTGCAAGAGTTCCGGACAGTCTCACAAATGTATTCCGCACTGCCCATGGACGGGAAGTCCGTGACGGAGGAGGTCTGCGTCCGGACTCAACAATTGAATGGCCGGCTGTAAACCGATTGGTCTATAATGCAGTAGCTGACAATTGGGTATTCGATTTCGCAAATAAATTCGCTTCAGAGAATCCCTCAATCCCGGCACCACAGGATTTTGTAGTGAACGATACTATCTACAATGCATTCAAAGCTTCGATAGATCCTAAAAAATTCAAATATGACAAGGCTTGCGAGGATATGGTGAAACAACTGCGTAAAGCTGTGGAAAGCGAAGGCTACATGAATGACGAGACAAAAGCTGTGATTGACAAACTTGCGGAACTGCTTGTGCACAATCTTGACCATGATCTTGACACACACCGTGAGCAACTTTCCGATTACATAGGTTCGGAGATAGTAAGCCGATATTATTATGAGAAAGGGAAAACCGCATACAGCATAAAATCGGATCCTGCTGTAAAAACCGCAATATCCATACTGCTCAATAAGGATAAGCTAAATAATATTATCCGGTAATGGAACTTAAACAAGCTGTTAATCTGTTCCTCTCTCCTGCCAGACGAAACGCTATCCAGAAGGAACTTGCCGACAACCGGATAAGACGCATAGAGGTCTCCGGACTGGAAGGAAGTTCGCCTGCAATGCTTTTTGCCGCTTTAGAATACTTCAAATATCCTTCTCTGATAATTGCCGACGATCTTGATGAGGCTGGCTATATATACAATGATCTTTGTCATATTATCGGAGCTGACAAAGTAGCTGTTTTCCCGAGTGGATACAAACGCGACATAAAATACGGTCAACAAGATCCACCGTCTCAGATACTGCGTTCCGAGGTACTTGACCTGTTGAACAACAGAAACAGCGGACTGCAATATGTCGTTTCTTATCCGGAATCACTTGCGGAGAAGGTTGCAGACTCCCGGACAGTATCCGCGAACTCCATATCCATTTCCAAGGGGGATATTGTCAAACAGACCGGTATTCTGTCAAGACTCCGCGAACTCGGTTTTGCTGAAACCGAATATGTCTATGAACCGGGACAGTTCGCACACCGTGGATCCATAATTGACGTCTATTCATTTTCCAATGATCTCCCTTTCCGAATTGATTTTTTTGACGATGAAGTGGATTCCATACGCACATTCAATGTCGAGACTCAACTGAGCGAGAAAACTCTTGATAAAATTTCAATACTGCCTCCCTCTCTTGCAGAAAGCGGAGAGAACGGGATTTCATTGTTGGAATATCTGTCGGACAATACAGTCTTATTCTGTAAGTCCCCCTCATACCTGCAGGAAAGAGTGGACGCAATCGCAGTTGAAGAATTCTCAGCATCTGCCATTATAGCGGACGAGGGTGACGAGAAAGCAATGGAAAAGGTAGTCGATGCCGTCACTTTCAAGCGGAGATTCGAATCCATGAGAATCGTAAAATTCGGTATAGGCAATGATTTGAAGAAATTTGATACTGATGCCCTGATACAATTTCATTGCAGTCCACAAGCCTTTTATCACAAAAATTTCGACCTTATATCCGAGAGTTTCAACAATTTCATTAAAGAGGGATATAAATTGCTGATTCTATCGGATTCTCATTATCAGACAGAGCGACTTAAAAACATCTTTGATGACAGGGGAGACCATATTACATTTACACCGGTAGAACATACTTTGCATGAAGGATTCGTGGATCACGATACAAAAATATGCTTTTTCACAGATCATCAGATATTCGACAGGTTCCATAAATACAGTCTGAAAAGCGACCGCGCCAGAAGCGGCAAACTTGCTCTATCCCTGAAAGAACTGAACCAGATTGAAATAGGTGATTATATTGTTCACATCGACCACGGAATCGGCAAATTTGCAGGTCTTGTCAGAACTACAGCAAACGGCAAGCCACAAGAGATGATCAAGCTCATATATCAGAATGACGACATTATTCTGGTGAGCATACACGCACTCCACAAGCTTTCCAAATACCGCGGCAAAGAGGGAGTGCCTCCGAAAATCAACAAACTCGGCAGTGGAGCCTGGAACAGACTTAAAGAGAGGACAAAAACAAAAGTCAAGGACATAGCGCGTGACCTTATAAAACTGTATGCTTCAAGACGCGAAGAGAAAGGATTCGCATTCTCCCCGGATTCCTATCTTCAACATGAACTTGAAGCAAGCTTCATTTATGAAGACACTCCGGATCAGCTGAAAGCCACACAAGCAATCAAAACCGATATGGAATCATCCAAACCTATGGACCGACTTGTGTGCGGAGACGTCGGCTTCGGAAAAACAGAAATTGCGGTCAGAGCCGCTTTCAAGGCTGCGGCAGACAGCAAACAGACAGCTGTACTCGTGCCGACTACAGTTCTTGCGATGCAGCATTACCATACTTTCGCCAACAGACTTAAGGATCTTCCGGTAAGAGTCGATTTCATCTCTCGTGCGCGTAAGCCAAAAGAGGTGAAACAGATTCTAAAAGATCTGGAAAACGGAAAGATCGATATCCTTATAGGGACACACAAGATAATAGGCAAAGGAGTGAAGTTCAAAGACCTTGGACTGCTCATCATAGACGAGGAGCAAAAGTTTGGCGTCGCAGTAAAGGAGAAATTAAAACAGCTGAAAGTCAATGTCGACACGCTTACAATGAGCGCCACACCTATTCCAAGAACCTTACAGTTCTCTCTTATGGGCGCCCGCGACCTCAGTTCACTCAACACACCTCCGGCAAACCGACATCCGATTGTCACATCGGTAAGCAGTTTTGACGACGACGTGATCAAAGAGGCTGTCAATTTCGAATTGAGCCGGAACGGACAGGTATTCTTTATTTCAAACCGCATTGAAAATCTCTCCAATATTGAGAATACGCTTCGAAGACTGATTCCCAATGTGCGTGTCGTGACAGCCCACGGACAGATGCCTCCGGAACGTGTTGAGAAAGCAATCATTGATTTTGCAAACCACGATTACGACGTGCTCCTGTCAACAACAATTGTAGAGAATGGTATTGACATGCCGAATGTGAATACCATAATCGTCAACAATGCGCACAGTTTCGGACTCAGCGAACTTCATCAATTGCGCGGGCGCGTCGGTCGCAGCTCAAGAAAAGCGTTCTGCTATCTGCTCGTTCCTCCCGGAACTCCACTTAACCCCATAGCAAAAAGGCGTCTGTCTGCGATAGAGAGTTTCAGCGATCTAGGAGCAGGCATACATATCGCCATGCAGGATCTTGATATCCGAGGCGCCGGAAATCTCCTCGGCGCGGAGCAAAGCGGATTTATAGCAGACCTCGGTTACGAAGCATACCAGAAGATCCTTAAAGAATCCGTAATAGAGTTGAAGACAGAGGAATTCGGAGACACATTCACAGATACAGCCGATGGGAAAGAAGAGGAATTCACAGCCGACTGTACGATTGAATCGGATCTCGAATTGCTTTTACCTCCCACATATGTACCTCAAGAGAATGAGCGCATAACACTTTACCGACGTCTCGACAATATGGAGAGTGTGGACAAGATAGAGGAATTCCGCGCTGAACTTCGAGACCGTTTCGGAGAGATACCTGCAACTGCCGAAGAACTTATCCGTATAGTACCATTACGTATGGCGGCTCGCCGTCTCGGCATAGAGCGCATGGTTCTTAAGGAAGGTAAAATGCGGATCTATTTTGTCGGTGACGACAACAAGGCATACTACAATTCTTCCGCATTCGGCAAGGTGCTCGCATACCTGCAACAGAATCCGAAACGATGCCGACTCAAGGAGGTAAACACCCGACGCCTAATGGTCATTGACACCGTAACCGGCGTCACCGACGCACTTGCCATCCTTACTGCCATCGAATCCATGACCCCACTCTAAGAGAGTCATACATTTGTACGACTCTCTTATTTCAGTGCATTATTTTATATAATAAAGAAAACCGCACCATTTACGATGCGGTTTTCTTATATAAGGTCGGAATAAGTCCCTTATTTTACCATAACCTTCACGCGTATATCACCTGCTGCAGCAACATATACACCGGTGGTAACCTCAACTTCATAAATATTCTCTGTAGCCAAAGAACGGTTCAAGCATACTCCTGCGGCATCATAAACAGCAACTTCCTGACCATTGAATCCGATAAACTGAATCGCTCCTTTACCTGAAAGAATTGCCTTATTTGCCGTAAGCTCATCCAATCCGGACGGCAGATCTATCGCGGCATCATTTGACATCATACCTTCCCTGTCATCGAAGAGAACGGGAACCACATTATATATATAACGTGTTCCGGCAGCAACAGTGTTGTCGGTATATGCCGGTGCCGGATCATTCTTGTCGGCAATCTTCTCCTTGTTGCGGATTATACGATATCCTTGGACATCAGCGGAAGTTGTGTATGATATTTCATCAAGCATCACTCCAAAGATATCTTTGGAAACATAGCGTATTGCAAAGTAACGTGTCCCGGCGGGAAGATCCACATTGTAATTCTTCCATACAGTAGGTGTGCCCTTGACACCTTCAACCTTTACAGTCTCGACGAGTTTAAACTGATCTATTGCATCCGTTGTGGATGAAGCGAGAACTTCAAGAACCTCAGCGCCATATTGGTAGGTTATTGCTTTTGCCGCGAACGAAACCTCACTGACATCACACAGTTGCGGCGATATCAGCCAATCATTTGCCGCAGAACCATCCTGCGGACAACGTGCAATGATATACTGTTTGCCTATATAGCCTGCACCATTGAACTTGTCATTGATCTTTGCGATTTCGTCAGCATTCCATACTGTGAATGCCGCAGGATCATAAGGACATGGAGCAGCCCAGTCATTAAATCCATAAATTTGCTTGCCATCACCATCATGAGTCTTGAATATACCGACTTTCGATGGATTTACAACAAACGGGGTATCATTCTCAAATCCCTCTACATTGTCAACCTCCGGAGCTGTCCATGTCAAAGTAACGCTCTCTCCGTTTTTCTCGGCCTTTAGATCAGTAACAACTACTGCATTCCCCTTAACTATATTCAGATTTGCGGTCATAGAGTTGTTGCTTGCGTCATTGTCGGCAGTGGTGAGTTCAAATTTCACAGCAGCATTTCCAAGATGTGCCACTTCCGGAGTAATCTCCCACTCATATGCAACGCTCTCACCTTGTACCGGCTTTACATCAGCAACGCCTTTGACCTGTTTCTCCATTATCACTTTCTCGCCCTGCGTCAAGGTCCACAATCCATCAGGCAATACATTGGTCTCATAACCTTTGTTCTCCACTGTTGCAATGAACTTGACAGGCACTCCTATCTGCGGAACGGAAGGAGCGTCAAGAGCAGTGACACCGAAATCTTTGGCTGTATGGTTGCGAAGCATGTATGAATCGATCAAAGCGACCTGTCCCTGTTTTGCAAAGTTCGCCTTGACCAGCACCTCTACCCAATCAAGATTCTTAAGTGTCTCGGGGAACATGAATACCTCACGGGTCCAGCCTTCATTACCCTTGGGAGACTTGACGCTGCCGAGTTTTGTCTCACCTTTGTATGTGCGGGCAATAAACTCAATCTCCGGCATATCTGTCTCTTCATAGACATCCACAACCAAGGCAGGAAAGTTTACTCCGGTAGTCTGTACTTTCGGCAGATTGAATGAAATCCAGCTATTGCTCTCTGTAGAGATCGAGAACATAGCCTTGTCATCGTCCGATTTATATTTAGCGCCAACTTTCGACGGACTGTCTATATAGAGAGACGCCTCACCCGAACTCTTCACGATAAATTTATCAAAGATCGGCTGCGCACCGGCAAATGTCTCCTCTACAGGCATCTTCATTGCCGGACCGAGTATTACTCTGTCGTATCCTATATAATTTGCCTTACCTATGGAATTCACAGCCCTGACACCGAGAGTCAGCACTGCGAGGTCTTTGAGATTACTTGCCGTAAGCTGGGTAGTGTTTACCTTTCCGGCGTTTCCTATCAGTGCCCACTGATTTGAGGAATTGAGCTGATAAATCTCATAAGATATATCCGATGGCTCAACATACCCTCCATTTTCACCCTCGACAGGAGTGGTCCAACTTACCTTCACACTGAAGTCATCAGCTGTAGGCTGTAATGTAACATCCGGTCTACCCGGCAGATCAATACCTGTATAAACTTCTGCTGTGGCACCTTGCCCCACAGATGTGCCGGCTGCGGCTGTAACTATGATAGTGTTTAATCCCTGCTCTGTCTTCACATCCGCCTTGACACGTGCTCCCGGAGCTCCGCTCACCTGTACGGTATCAACCTTTGATGCCACAGTTGCCGTAAGTGTGGCGGCTGCCAATACCGCACCAGTTCCGGTTTTGTCCGGCAGTGTGAATTCGACAGTTGCCTTTAGCTCACCCTTCGGGAATGGAGTACATACAATTTTTTCAGGCTGGGCGGGAGAGAATATTGTAGCCTTAGTCGGATATAATCTGAAATTATTGGCATATAAGAGATTCTTATCCTTGTCGGATACGCAATGTATGCCTATATAATATTTACCGGGTGCATCCGCTATGAAATGTCCTGTCCAGTCTTTTTCGGAATCAATGTCTGTCACGTCTGTACGACCGATGATTGTATCAGTCATTGCCTCTATAGTAGCTTCTTTACCTGCAAGCACCTCAAAGCGCTCGGAGAATCCGGTCTTAGGAATCCACGCATTCATTGCGAACTCATAGACCCGTTCCGTATCGGTAATTTCAAATGCAGGAAGGAACAACCATGCGTCAGCAGGATTTGCCGAATCATATGTATAACGGTAGGCACCATATGCCGAGTACCATGACCAATTCTTCTTGGCTCCGCCGGTTCCGTATGCGAATTTAAACAAAGAGGTGTAATAAGAAAGAGGATCGAGCTGGAAGGGAACACTGAACACTGAGCCGACAAGAACCACTGTGGAAGTGCGGGGTGCGGAAGCGTTACCATGATACTTTGCAACAGCAGAAGCCTGATGTATAGCCGCATAATCAGCAGGAATCTCAACGGTGACAGTCGTTGTCGCTGCAGTGGCTTTCTGATCGGTTGCAACTACTTTACCGTCAAGATAAATATCATAGGTAACATCATCTGCATTGAAATATGCTCCCAGAGAACTGTTGGCACCGGCTGTGACTTTCCTCCATGAAATTTTACCCTGGGCTGTCAGTGTACAGCTTGCCGGAGCGTTAGGCACATCATAACCTACATAAATCTTGTCACGAAGAACATTGGTCTGACCATCAACAGAAATCTCAAAACGTACAAGATGGGTTCCTTGAGTAAGTTCATAGGGTATTGTGGCTGTTGCACCCGGAGCATATTCCGACTTTGCAACCAACTCGTTGTCTATATATGATGCCAATGTAAGTTTTGTTGAAGCCGGTATCTCACTGCCGTCAGCAAAAGCAGACGGCACAACAACACTAAAGTTGCCTTTCAGATCCGGAGTCCCTTTGGTCGAATAATCGTAGGTAAACTCCGCAGGAGCCTTTTGATCAACGACCTCTTTTTCCGAGAAGAATACATAATACTCTTCTCCGTCCGTCAGATCAGCCTGCAATGTAACTGATTTTGAAGCGGGATCAAGAAGATAGAATTTGGCGTCATGGTTATCCTCCTCTCCTGTCAAGGCATTATACAGGAATGCCTTGTGTGCGGGGCTCCATGCCATAGCCGTCACATAATTGGGCAGCCATGATTGAATATTAGGAGTGTAGACAACAGTCTGTGTTCCATCAGTAGCGACTTCTACAAACTTACCACTGACGGTTATACCATAGATCTTGCCGTTATGGAAAGTCATGGCTGAACACATCTCACCTTTACCTGTCACATCACGAATGGCATTTACCTTGTTCATATCCGACATGCTCCAGGAAGCAAACACTGTCTTGGATCCGTCGGTTCCTGCCATAGAATATCCATATGCGGTCTCTGTGTCCGGATTAAACGCCATTGTGACGAAGTAACCGAGATAAGACTGTATCGCACCGGCCGCGTTTCTATCGGTCACCGATATATCACGGTACGAACCCCATGAACCGTCAAGCTTCAGGGTAGTAAAATAAGCACCTGTATAATTGCCGTTGGGATTGACACCACGGAACAACCATAATAGTCCGTTGTGATAAAATCCGCACCGCTGCCATGTGTAGAGCTGATCACGGAACATATGCTCTTTTGCACCGTTAAGCGACACTTTGTGGACACCAAGTGTCTTCCAACTGTCTGCCTTCGCGGATTTACTGTATGCAAGATATCCATAAAAATTATCTCCTACAGCAGCCGCTCTCTGAATTGGAGCGGATGAAATTCCTTCATTTGCTCCAAAAACCGGAACATTATCACTGTAGGAGTTGGGGAACAATGATGAAAGCTGCATCTTTGTTGTCGGCTTTGCCATCGTCTTGACCTCACATTTATCGTCGGATTGACGACCGGAAGCGAGGATTTCCTGAGCCGTCACACCATCATAGGTGGTAACAAGAGACCGTTTACTCTCTCCTTCCCTGACGACTCCCAATGCCGTCAATCCTGTAAGCAGAACTGCGACATAAGCAACAATCTTCTTCATATAATTATAAGTTAGTTAAACGAAATTCCGTTTTTACATGACTTTGTTTTACCTGAGCTTGCAACTACTCCATGAGTTTATATAATCCAACAAAAACATAGAATAAATCCATATCCACAAACACATATATCCTTTACAAAATTATACAAATTATTTCGGTTAACCTGCATATTTTTCTTAAAATAATACCGACATTGGAAATCTTTCACAAATATCCAAAAACACAACTTAAAAATGCCATGCAGACATATCGGACAATATTAAACCCGATGTAGGCTTAATGCTTACACCGGGTCTGTATTTTACCTTAAACGGTTATTTAAATCAAACTGATTATATGAGTATTTCTGATTATTCCTCTTTCATGTTGTGGAATACATTCTGAACGTCTTCGTCCTCTTCGAATTTGTCGAGAAGTTTCTCAAGCTGCTCGCGCTGTTCAGCTGTCACCTCCTTGTAATCGGTCGGAATACGCTCAAACTCGGCTGAAACAATCTCAAGTCCCTTATCCTCAAGGAAGCTCTGTAGATTTGCGAACTGGTCGAAAGCGCCATAAACGAGCCATTCCTCCTCATCTGCCTCAAGCTCCGCCTCAAAGTCCATCAGATCAAGCTCAAATTCATCCATTGCAATATCCTCACTCGGTTTGATATGAAAAACACTCTTGTGGTCGAAAAGGAACGATAGAGACCCCTGCGTACCAAGCGAACCTCCGAATTTGTTGAAATAGCTGCGTACATTGGCTACTGTACGCTGGTTGTTGTCAGTCGCTGTCTCCACAACAATTGCTATTCCGAAGGGTCCATATCCCTCATATACTATCTCCTTGTAATCGGTCGCATCCTTGTCGGTAGCCTTCTTGATTGCGCGGTCGATTGTATCTTTAGGCATATTCGCGGCCTTTGCATTATGGATCAATACTCTCAGACGGGGATTCATTGACGGATCCGGACCTCCTGCTTTAGCCGCTATTGTGATTTCTTTGCCGATACGTGTAAATGTACGGCTCATGTTGCCCCAACGTTTCAATTTACGGGCTTTACGGAATTCAAATGCTCTTCCCATTATATAGAAGTTGTTTAAACTGTTTTATCGTAATTCTGCACCCATTGCCTGCACTGCTTTGATGATTCTGTTCATCGCATCTTCTATCTGGCGGTCAGTAAGGGTTTTCTCATTATCCTGCAATGTCATGCCTACAGCGTAAGATTTCTTCCCTTCAGGGAGATTCTTACCTTCATAAACATCAAAAAGACGAACTCTGCGCAACATTTTTCTTTCGGCTTTGCGTATGGCAGCCTCTATATCGGCAAACTTGACAGATTTATCTACCAGCAATGCCAGATCCCGCTCTACAGGCTGTGTCTTTGCGAGTTCTGAATAAACTACTTTATTCTTTGCCGTAAGCTTGAACAAGGCATCCCACTCAATTGCCGCATAACATACATTCTGTTCTATATCAAATTTCTTAAGTATTGAGGATCTTACCACTCCTACTTGTGCAAGAAGCTTGCCATTGCGTGATGCAATATCAAGTTTTGCAGCAAATATCTCATCTGACGTCTGGGTCTTGGTGATGGATCCTTCCGGCAGACCGAGACGTTTGAACACATTGTCCACAACGCCCATCAGATCATAAACCGAGGATTCCACTTTTGCCACATTCCATGATGCAGGGCTCTTATCACCTGTCAACCAGATACCCAGAATCATACGCTCCGAATATGGCGCCAGAGGCTTCTCAGCAACGGACTCCTTCCCCGAGTCGAATGTATATACATTGCCGAACTCATAGAATTTCAGGTCAGGCATCTTACGGTTTGCATTATGAGCTATTGATTCCAGACCACCGTAAAGGAGAGTCTGACGCATAACCCCGAGATCTCCGCTCAGTGGATTCATCACCCTAACACACTTGTCGAGAGGAAGCTGTTCGGAGTTCTCATAATAACTTACTGCTGTCAGAGAATTGTTCATTATTTCCGAATAGCCCTCGGCTGTGAGCTGTTCGCTGACAAGTTGTTGCAGTTTATAGCTATGGTCAGTAGCACCCTTTGGAAAGAGACTCATATGCATCTCGCCCGAGATCTCCACATTGTTATAGCCATAAACCCTGAGAATCTCCTCCACTACATCACACGGACGGTATACATCCACACGATAAGTAGGTATTCTCAGATGAACCACATCCGGATTATCCGTGGGTTCCACATCGATCTCCAAAGCTTTTAGAATCGTAACGATCAAATCTTCAGGAATATGCTTGCCTATAAGGCGGTCGCAGTATTCAAAAGAGAAATCGAGTTCTTTCTTCTCAACCGGAGCATTCTTCACATCTACAAGTTCTCCACAAATCTCGCCACCTGCCATCTCCTTGATAAGCACGGCGGCAAGGCGTGCGGCATATGTTGTAATTGCCGGATCCGCACCTCTCTCATAACGGAAAGACGCGTCAGTGGAAAGTCCGTGACGACGTGCTGTACGGCGCACCCGAGTAGGATTAAAATACGCGCTCTCTATAAAGACATCTTTTGTAGTCTCGGTAACACCGGAATCAAGACCTCCGAATACACCTGCAATACACATCGGTTTCTCGGCATCACAGATCATCAGATCCGATTCATCGAGTTCGTGCTCTACACCATCAAGAGTAGTAAACCCGGTACCCTTGGGACATGTACGGACCACAACTTCCTGTCCTGACATTTTTGCAAGGTCGAAACAATGGAGCGGCTGACCGATCCCCAACAGGATAAAGTTAGTAATATCAACTATGTTGTTTATTGGACGCTGTCCGGCGGCTGTCAAAAGATTCTTCAGCCATTCCGGAGATTCCCTAACCGTCACATTGCGTATTGTAACACCCGAATAACGCGGACATCCTTCTGTATCTTCCACTTTTACTTTTACAGCGCCATCCTCACGATCTACCGAAAACGAATGGTCATCGGGAACTGTAATCTCAGGATATTCCGGAGTTGTGCCACACTGCTTTGCCTCGCACCACTGCTTAGCCTTGATATCGCGTGCAACGCCATAATGGCTCGCGGCATCCACACGATTGGGGGTCAACTCCACTTCAAGACGATAATCACTTTCCACATTAAAATATTCAGCAGCAGGTGTACCGGCCTTTATATCATCCGGAAGTACCATTATTCCCGCATGATCATTACCAAGTCCAAGTTCATCTTCGGCACATATCATACCGAATGACTCCTTGCCACGGATCTTGGATTTTTTTATCTGGAATTCCTTATCGCCGTCATAAAGTGTTGTACCGACAGTTGCCACTACAACAGTCTGTCCGGCAGCTACATTCGGAGCTCCGCAAACAATTTGCACAGGCTCTCCATTGCCCAGATCAACTGTTGTCACATGAAGGTGGTCGGAATCGGGATGATCTTCACATGTAAGAACCTTTCCTATGACCACTCCACGCAATCCGCCACGAATACTCTCAACCTCCTCTACAGTATCACATTCAAGACCAAGAGTTGTAAGTAACGCGGCGAGCTCTTTGGGTGGCAGGTCACACGATATATAGCGTTTTAACCATTTATATGAAATATCCATAAGAATATATATTTTTCACTGACTTACAAAATTAATAAATATGGATAACCCCACAAAATATTAGAGCCTGTTTACCCAAAATATGAAGTGGAATCCGGTCACTTTGCCTCCGGCAATTCTATTCTGAATGTAGTACCCACACCTATCTCCGACTCTTTTACATATATTTTACCTTTATGATACTCCTCTACAATTCTTTTTACAAGCGTAAGTCCGAGACCCCAGCCACGTTTCTTGGTAGTATATCCTGGATTAAACACCGTCTTGAAATTCTTTTTGGCAATGCCTTTCCCCGTATCCCTGACCTCAATCCAGATTATATTACGTTCAGAACCGGTGGTAATGTCAAGCAGACCTTCTCCCTGCATCGCATCGACAGCATTCTTTGTAAGATTCTCCATCACCCATTCCACAAGCGGTCGTGACAACAACACACCATAATCGTCTTCCGACAAATGCAACCGTATTTCAACTTTTCCGGAGACACGGCTTTTCATATAGTCGAGTGATTTCCCAATCACTTCATTTATATACTCGAGCTGCATCTCGGGACGCGATCCGATTTTGGAAAACCTGTTTGCTATAACCGACAACCGTTTCACATCCTTATCAATCTCATCGGTAATCTCCCTCCCCACTCCGGTGGTCTGCAGATATTCTGTCCAAGCCATCAATGATGATATCGGCGTACCCAACTGATGGGCGGTTTCTTTAGACAGACCGACCCACACACGATTCTGTTCCGCACGTTTTGTATAAACCATCGCAAGATAGATTATAAGAGCGAGCATGACCATAACGGTCATCTGTATATACGGATACACACTTAGATTCTTAAGCAATTTTGAATCTTCGAAATATATATATTGATTCTCTCCGCCATACAATTCCACTTCAATAAAATGACGGTTGCTTTTGGAAAGCGACTTCAGTGCACTCCCGTTGGCAGCCCTGATAAGCCGGTTGCTAAGGTATTCCTTGTTTTTGGTTGAAAGTTCTGTAAAAACAGACTTATCCTCATCGCCTCTTTCAGGCAACTGGAAATTCCTGAATTCAGATATATTGAAATTTTTGTCACATATCAGGACCGGAATGGAATTATTCTGAGAAATGATACCAAGCAGAAATTCAAGATCCGAGCCAACATCAGCTGTCGCAAGGCGTTCCGTAGCTTTCGCCCATATATCCATACGATCACGCTCTTGATTAGCCAGCTGCTTGATGAGATTGTTGCTTACCAACAAGAAGATTATCACCACAATAGCTGCTACAGTGATGCCAATCATTTTCCCTGTCCGCTTATCCATCATCAAGATATTAATTTCGCATTAAGACACATACTCTGTATCACTTGAAATCATGAATAAAACGAGCTACACTGTTTTCGGTATTCGGACCTATGACCAGATCTGCAGCGGCTTTAACCTCCGGCAAAGCATTCTCTACAGCTACAGCCACATCCGCAATCTCAAACATCGGCAGATCGTTTATATTATCGCCGAATGCCACCACGCGCTTTGCTCCTGTCCGGGCTTTCATTTGCTTAATGGCTTCCGCCTTTGTCGCTTTAGGTGAGAAAGCCTCCATTATTCCTATTTCCGGACCAAATATATCGTGATAGAACTGCGGACGCAGATTATCTATCCGAAGCGCATCCTTATAAACGGATTCGGCATTCCCGGTTGGCTGCATACCATAGCATAATATTGTCTTGTCAAGATTATCCGGCAACGTTTCTTTCCCTTCAGGATCTATATAAAAACGTTTATAAGGTGAGTTGATTCTCTCCTCAATGAAACTGCGTTCTATACTGTTGAACCGATTCCCGACATGATAAATCCTTATCAGATTATCGACAAGAGTAAAAAGGAAGATCGGGAATTCATGGGAATGAAGCAACTCCACAAACTTCCCGACAGCCACAGGATCTATATATTTCAGTTCCGAATAACTGTTGTCAGACTTGTCCCATATCGCAGCTCCAGTCATCACTATTGCAGGAAGACGCATCTCCACATCATTCAATATATGAGAAACTGTAGCAGGCGTGCGGGCTGTAGCGATGGTAAAGAGTTTCCCATCTGAAATGCTTTTGTTAAGCAATCCGATTGTCTCAGCCGAAAGCCTGGAATCCGGTTGAAGCAATGTTCCGTCCAAATCACTTACAAATATTGTATCAGACATCTCCTGTTATTTCTTGGTGTCATCGGTGTCTTCTTTGATCTCGACAAAGTCGACATCCTCCGCATATTGCTGCATAGCTTTCACTATGTCGTCCGCTGCAGTCTCTCTCTTCTGTTGTGCTTCCGAATGTTTTGTACGTTCCTGATATTTCTGGCGTGCACGCTCCTCTTCTTTACGAGAGGGCATACCGAACATCCTGCGAATGGCATTCTCCGCTCTCCGTGCCATGAACTGTCTTAACCACGCAACAATCTGAGGCCAGAAAAAAAACAACAGAAGGATTATTATAATCAGTATTATAGAAGACATAATTTGGTTGTATTAATTTAGAAAAGCAGAATCAGTCCTTATTTTGCAACAAGCCGTAAAAAATGTAGGCGACTATAACCCACATCAAACCGGGAACCTGCATGAACACCAGGAGCAAAACTGTCGTGGCTATCAACAGCCAGCGAAACTGATTCCCTTTCCACCCGAAACTTTTGAACTTTAACGAGAACAACTTTAACGGAGACACCATAAGCCAGCTCTCGAACAGAATTATAGGCAACAGAAGATACCAATTGAGCATCGGCTCCGCACTATTCCGACAAAGTGCGACAAAACCTATCCAAAATATGGCATTAGCAGGAATCGGAAGTCCTATAAAGCTTGTAGTCTGCCGAGTATCGATATTGAATTTTGCAAGACGAAGCACGCCGGCAACCGGTATGAGCAATGAAAACCATGCCATCCAATTCTCCGGAGCACACTCCTGTATATAATTGAAAAGCATCATTGCAGGGGCGACCCCGAAACTCACTCCGTCACATAGTGAATCCAGTTCTTTACCAAGATCGGAATAAGCTCCAAGAAGACGTGCGGCGAAACCATCCATAAAATCCATCACCGCGGCGATGCCTATGAAAATAGACGCCCACGAGTAGCCGTCAAGCCCCCATAACGGATCTCCTGCCCTAAAAGCACAAATTACAGCCACACATCCGGCGGCGATATTCATGCAGGTGATACTGTTGGGGATATTCTTTACTATAATGTTCATTTTTTTGTTTTCAAAATTGCCACAGGCGTCACACCACCCCGTGTAATATCTCCTACTTTCAGCAATATATCGGCATCCAGAGGAAGATAAATGTCAACTCTTGAACCGAATTTAATAAATCCGAGGTGCTCATCAATGGAAGCCCTATCGTTCTTGTGTGCATATGTCACTATTCTGCGAGCCATAGCACCCGCTATCTGGCGCACAGTTATACGGTTGCCGTCGTCACACAGAATACCGACTGCACTTCTCTCGTTTTCCGTGCTTGCTTTCGGAAGATACGCTGAAAGGAAACGACCGCGGGTATGCTTCACATACTCAACTTTACCGTCAACAGGAAACCAGTTGGCATGTACATTAAGCGGAGACATAAATACTGAAAACATAATCGCCTCGGAATGAAGATATTCATTCTCAGTCACACGTTCTACAGCGACAACTCTGCCATCGACTGAACTGACAACATGGTTGAGACGTTCACCCTTGTAACATCTCACAGGGCATCTGAAAAAGTTAAAGACAAATGAATAAACGATCACGGAAACCACACTGAAACATACCGGAATTATCAAAGGGCGCATGAATAGCCACACCGGGATATTAAGTACTCCCAGCACAATAAACAACAATATCAATATGTTGGTTCCCTCTCTGTGGATTGTCATATTGCAAATTTATACCTTTTTCGTTAATTTTGCAAAGTAAGTAAGTAGTAAAAATAGATGCACATGCAAACTGTTAAGATTTATTAAGAGTGCGTTTATTCAGAAACTTGCTCTTAGAAACTGTTTAAATTTATTACGAAAAAAATTATATAGTGTTTCTTTCAGGCATTTTGAGTGTCTTTTTGGCTGTTTTCACCAAGTTTCATCGGTCGAAACCGGCAGGTTTCTCCCTCTTCAGCTTGTAAAAACTTCTCAAAAATACATCTCAAAATCCTCTGAAAATAAATTTAAACAGTTTCTTAAACCAGTTCACCGATACATATACATATTCGAAAATGAAGAGACATATCAAAAGAGCATTCAACAATATGTTGGTTCTTTCAAGACCCCTTTACTGGATTTTGATTATTTTAATGGTTTTCCCATTTAAACTGTGCTTTGGTGTTGAAGTTTTCTCCCCGGCCACAGCCCTTTTCCTCGGTCTGATATTCGCTATAGTTTTTGGCATACCATATCCGAAGTTCAATAAGAAACTTTCAAAATATCTGCTGCAGGCATCTGTAGTCGGACTTGGATTCGGCATGAATCTCCAAAAAAGTTTACAATCAGGGGCTGACGGAATGCTCTTTACCATAGTATCAGTAATCGGAGTAATGATGCTTGGCATCATTCTTGGCAAATATCTCAAGATCGGAGAAAAGGCATCTTACCTTATCTCTGCGGGCACCGCGATATGCGGAGGTTCCGCCATTGCCGCAGTCGGTGGAGTTATGAAAGCGAACGAAAAAAATATGGCTGTGTCACTTGGGGTAATATTCATTCTCAACGCTGTGGCTCTCTTTATTTTCCCTCCTCTTGGGCATCTGTTCGGGATGTCGCAGGCTCAGTTCGGCACATGGGCCGCGATCGCTATTCATGACACAAGTTCAGTTGTAGGCGCCGGAGCCGCATATGGCGCCGAAGCATGCGAACTCGCAACTCTAATAAAATGTACCCGTGCTCTCTGGATCATTCCTCTGGCATTCTTTACCATATGGTATTTTAGAAAAGACAGAAAGGAAGGACCGGCAAAAGTATCGGTTCCTTGGTTTATTCTTCTTTTTGTCGTTGCTATGGTTATCAATACATATACCCGAGAGCTATCACCGGCATTCCTGCCCGGTTTCTATGATGCTCTTGTAGACTTAGCCAAGCAGGCACTTGTCGCTGTGCTTTTCGCTATCGGTGCAAGCCTCAGCATAGGGGTAATACGCGAAGTCGGTGTAAAGCCGATGCTCCAGGCAATCATACTCTGGATTGCCATCGGAGTCTCAAGTCTTATTATTTGTCTGAATATGGATATCTGATATCCCGGTATTGCTCTCCATATAACACTTTTTCAGAAAGTTTAATTTTCAAATTCTAATTACAACTTGATATGAATGCTCTGCAGATAATACTGAAATCGTGTAGCATATCAACCTTATGGCTCGGTGTAGCATCGGTATCTGCCGGATGCGCCTCGGCAATCGCATATGGATACATAGAGATTTTTCCGGCTCTACTCTGTTACGCTTTTGCGATTCTGATGCAATGTACCGGAAACATTGGTCACCGATATTATGATGAAAAAAACGGATACGGCGAAAATCTGCGTGACGGGATGTCATATGAAGATGACGAGGGCAGACCTGTCCTCTATTGTCTATCAGAAGGACTCAAAGTATTCTCAGGCATCACATTGCTTGTAGGTTTAGGTGTGCTTATGACATCCGGGTGGTGGACTCTCATACCGGGTGCATTGATAATAGGCATCAACTGGCTCAACAATCATGGAAAATACCCCTGGAGCCGAAGCCTCTTTTATCCGGTCATTACCTTCATCATATTCGGTCCGATAACTGTAATATCCACCAATCTCGCCATTTGTAGGGCATCCGGCTATCAGGATTTCATCTTGTCTGACCTGAAACCTGCATTCGTGATGAGTGCAGTGATGGGGCTGATGGCGTTCAATTGTCACATCATATACCGTGCCTCACATGCCATCCTTGGAATTGGAGTGAGCAAATCTTTCACCGGAGAATATGGAGTAAAAGTAGCTGCCTGGATTCTCGCTGTAAGCACTTTGATATATACTTTTGTCTTAGCGGTAGCTCCTTTTGAGATATCTCTTTACACAGGATATGGGTTCATAATAATGCCGTTAGTGTCGCTGGTCATCAGCTTTATTTCAATTTATTGGCTGATTAAGAGTCCTGACCCGACAAAGGCATGGAGATTGTCATTGGTAAATATTGTCATGGTAGGCGTTGCCACACTTATTATCTTCAGTTTTATTGGCTATCCAAATGTGAATGATATACCTCACGATGATTTTTTCTTCATTATAAATTAAAGTGAACTTGCAAAAATCTAAAAAATATATTAATTTTGCATTCGCAAACTGATTCGGGGTGTAGCACAGTTGGCTAGCGCGCTACGTTCGGGACGTAGAGGTCGGGCGTTCGAGTCGCCTCACCCCGACAGTAAAAGGGCTTGGAATCCATTATAATTCCAAGCCCTTTTTATATTCACCGGGAACAAAACAAATATTCCATATGCTCCCGGATTGTTTCTTTATTTTACATCATCACAAATTTTCAGCAAGTGATCACTGAGTTTCTGCCAGTCATAATAACCTGGAGCGACTGTAGATTCCTCAATTCCATTAAGCAATACCGGCTGCTCGTGAAGCCTGAACCCGGCAAGTACCTTTCCCTTCTTGTCTTTAAAGAGTATCATCTGAAGATTCCCTGCCATAGGTGTAAGCTCATCACCATGCCATACTTCTGCAACATTTCTGATACCTGCGGCTCTTGCATCCGCACCTTTCACTCCTAAAAAGGCTATCAACTTGAGAAGACCGGTATCATGACCGAAACGCAAATCCGCAGAAACACCATTCCCCGCAAGCGACTCATTGGCTTTATTTACAAAATCGCGCACGAGATTCACAGAGCTTTTAGGACCGCAACCATCCGTTAGAACAGCATTGCCATGACGCACATACAAACGATAATTACTTACAAGCCACTGGTTATAAAGATCCTCCGGTTCAAAAACATCCATTATATTTTCGCCTATCTCTTCGACATTCTGCAAAGAAGTGGCTATTTCTCGTATATAATTCATCATTGTGCCGAGGTTCTCTACCTTGCTTATATCTTTAAACAGCTGTCTTGCCGAGGATTCAGACCTCTGCAGGGAATCAATAAGTGGCTGACTTCCCACTCTCCAGATTGAATCGCTGTCTTCGAGTCGCTGTGCACATGGAGTCTTATATATTATTATATCCATGTCTTTTGGAGATGCATGCCGGAGAACAGTCAGTTTAGGATTGTTCTCTTTCAGTCCTTCGGAAAATGCCGCCATCGACATAATGCAACGCTGAACCATCGAACTGCGAGCCTGTACGGTATCACCGTCTTCGAACAGACTTGGGAACCGTTTGTACATACGGGCAGCTATTGCCTTATGCTGCCTTGTCCCAAGTCTGGACAGTTCTCCTATATGTCCCTCGGTGACAGCCTCACTCTTGCGTACAACCCTAAGCATATTCTTACCTTTTTCGGTGAGATTATCAATTTTTTCCTGTGGTTCGAGCAACTTGAGCAATCTTGGATGATACTTTGTACTCAACACATATCTGGAACCATGGCGTCCGTAATGGCTTATATAAACCGGCTCATATCCATCAGGTACAGGCGCAAGAGAGTCAGTTGTGAAAGGGTACGCAAAATACATCCCACCTGCCCGCTCGGGAGTGGAATAGATTGCGGCACGATGCCCTTTATCACAGGTATTCTGCGTTGTGCATTTACCGTTACACCCCTCGTGGGCAAACACCGATCCACCGATCGCAAACATTCCGGCAAAAAGCCAGATCTTAATCATTCTCATATGTTTTGTCCGTTAAGTTTTATTCTAACCATTTAGCTTTCAAATTCTTCCATCTATAGAAACCGGGAGAAAACTCCTTGAGCCCCGCTACTTTTACAGGTCGCTCATTAAGACGGATAGTAACAATCGTCTCATTATCAGCATTGCGATAATAAGCAAGCTGCAGATTTGCCGCCATAGGCGTAATTCGATAGGATTGCCATACCCGTGATGCCTCATCAATTCCTTTCACAGCATCATTCGTACCCTCTACATCCATTTTTGCCACAAGACGCATAAGAAAGATATCATGACCAAA
The DNA here is from genome assembly GCA_910579845.1 of uncultured Muribaculaceae bacterium. Classification (GTDB taxonomy): domain Bacteria; phylum Bacteroidota; class Bacteroidia; order Bacteroidales; family Muribaculaceae; genus Lepagella. Next base: position 71,973 of record CAJTWL010000010.1, read on the forward strand.
TCTTAAATCTACATTTGGACGCCTGCCAGACAGTGCAAGATCCGCATTTGTTATTATGTCATTCAGAAGATTTTTTGCACTTTCCGGTCCGGCGCATTTGCCGTCTACCGAATTGCCATGACGCACATAATTGGTATAATCCTCTCCTTTCCAGAGATTATAAAGATCTTCCGAATCAAAATACTTCAACAGGTTTATATTAAGATTATCCACATTCTGCACTGCCTTGGCAACATCCTGCAGATTCTTCATAAACTCAGGAAGATCCTTTATTTTTCTGATATCCCTAAATATTCTTCTTGCAGTCTTTTCTGATCTATACAGGGAATCACGCTTCGGTTCATACTCCTTCTTCCATTCCTGAGGATCGTTATAGATTGCCTTGGCCGCTTTTGTGTGATAAGCTACAATCTTCATATCACCGGGCGAAGCATACTGCTCTATCTGCAATCTTGGATTAATCTCCTTTAAAGCCTCTGTAAAAGCCGCCATGGAGATGATACAGCGTTGTGCAGTTGAACTGCGGGCAATGAGTTTATTGCTGTCTTTGAACAGTTCCGGGAAACGTGCCGCCATCCTCTTGGCGATACCCGCATGCTGCATTTCACCGAGTCTGGTCAGTTCTCCGATATGTCCTGTGGAATTTTCATCACTTATTCTGACCAACTTAAGGATCGTTTCTCCATCTTTTGTCAGATTACCTTTCTTTCCCTGTTTATCAAGCACATCTGCGACTTTTCTGTGCAGGCTTGAGGAAGACACCCATCGAGAGCCATGCCGGCCATAATGGCTTATATATACCGGCTGGAAACCGGACGGTATATTTGCCATCGAATCTGTAGTATAAGGATAAGCATAATAATAACCGCCGGATTTTTCAGGTGTCGTCGCAATCTCGGCTCTGATCAGCTTGTCGATACTGTTGCTACCACATTGTCCTGACGATTTACGCACACCGAATACAGGCATCAACAACAGGATGCATGCGGAAAAAAATAAAAATCGTTTCATTAATAATAGTTTTAGGAACTGTTAAAATAAAGTATGGATTATATTTCTAATAAAATAATTATCTGTTAATAAAGCGCTCTAAATTAATCAAATTTTTCCGTATTTTCAATTATTTCAGAGATAACCTCAGATATGACGTCTAACAGGCTCCTATATAAAAGAAGGGACTCCTCAAACGGAATCCCCTCTTTATTACATTACGAAATACGTTTCATCAATTATTTAAAACGACGGTTACCCTCCAAAACAGGCTTTCCGTCAGCTGAGGTCACGTTGTTCTTCTTTGCATTACGGCTCATGATGCCATATGCAATCGGAGCTGCACAATAGAGTGAGCAGAATGTACCTACAATCACACCGAAGATCATCGCGAATGTGAACGAACGGATTGTATCACCACCTAAGAAGAAGATACAGAGGAGTACCAGCAGAGTGGAGAATGATGTCATCACTGTACGACTTAATGTCTGATTAAGCGATTTATTGAATGTCTTTCTCCTGTCCTCTTTCGGATAAAGACCGATCATCTCACGTACACGGTCAAACACAACCACAGTATCATTGATCTGATAACCGATGATGGTCAGCACCGCTGCTATGAACGACTGGTCAATCTCCATTGAGAACGGCAGGAAGCCCCAGCATATTGAGTAGAAACCGACAATAAGGAATGCTGTAAGAGCAACAGCTGCGACAGCACCTACAGAGAACGCGATGTTACGGAAACGAAGAAGAATGTAAAGGAACATACATACAATCGCTATACTGAGTGCCCATGCAGCATCGGCTTTCATATCATCAGCCACAGACGGACCAACCTTCTGGATTGATATGATACCGTGGCTCTCATCTGATACTGCGAACTGCTGCAGTGTCATTGTCTTGCCATCCACAGTCAATTCATCTTTCAGACCCTTATAAAGGAGGTCGGCGATCTCGTTTTCAACACCCTCGCCCTCGTCAGCAATCTTGTAGTTGGTAGAGATACGGAGTTTTGACGGGTTATCGATATTGATTACCGCTACAGACACTGTAGGATCGTTGGCCTCTTTCTGAAGGAGCTGAAGAAGATTGTCCTGAACCTTCTGACGGTCAACATCTTTTTCGAACTGAACAACATAGTTTCGACCACCCGAGAAGTCGATACCCTGGTTCATACCGCGTACAAACAGAGAGGCTATCGAAATCACAATCAAAGCGATCCATACCACAGAAGCGGTCTTCGCCTGACCCATGAAATTGATCTTTGTATTAGTCAGGAAGTTTCTGCTCAGTGCTGTTGTGAATGTCATGTTTGCACAACGTCCGTTCTTTGTTATGAGATCAAACGCTATACGTGTCAAGAACACCGCAGTGAAGAACGAGCATACAATACCGATGATAAGTGTGGTTGCAAAACCCTTGATAGGACCTGAACCGAAGAAAAGAAGGATCACACCCGTGATTACAGATGTAAGGTTGGAGTCGAAGATAGCCGAGAACGCGTTGCTGTAACCTTCGGAAATGGACTGACGGAGCTTCTTGCCATTCTTGAGTTCCTCTTTAGTACGTTCAAAGATAAGCACATTTGCATCCACAGCCATACCGAGGGCAAGCACGATACCGGCGATACCGGAAAGTGTCAGCACTGCCTGGATTGAAGCAAGAATACCGAGAGTGAAGTAAAGGTTAAGGATAAGACCGATATTTGCCACAAGACCTGGAATCCAACCATAGTAGGAGATCATAAGGATCATCAGAAGGATAATAGCCACTATAAACGAAATGAATCCCATCTGGATGGCTTCGGCACCAAGGCTCGGACCGATCACGTTGTTGCTTACGACATTAACCTTGGCAGACATCTTACCGCTCTTAAGCACATTGGCAAGGTCGTTTGCCTCTTCAGGTGAGAAATTACCTGTAATCTCAGAACTTCCGCCTGTGATCTCATTATTTACATTCGGGAATGAATATACATGTTCGTCAAGAACGATGGCGATAGGTCTGCCGATATTGTTACGGGTGATTGTCGCCCATTCCTGCGCGCCACGGTCACTCATCTTCATAGTAACCAGGTTACCGCGCATATTGTCGAACTCAGATGAGGCTGAAGTCACAGCATCACCCTCAAGGACAGCATCACCTTTCAAGGCTATGAGTTCCCAGTATCCGACTGTCTTATTCTCGCCATTAGCCTTCTTCACAACATTGCCTGCAGCATCGGTGACAGGGAATTCTGTCTGCTTGACACTCCAAAGCAACGAGAGGTCTGCCGGAAGTGAACGTTTTGCGAGGTCACTGCTAAGGACAGAATCCACCATTGCCTTGTTGGCAGGAGTCACCATACCGACAATAGGAGATCCTGAACGCTGTACACCTCCGAGAAGTTCGATTATATTGAGGTGGTTGACGGTATCCTGCTGAGCATAAGCGGCGGCAAAACGCTGAAGGTCACCTGCTATCTCATTATAATTGTATACCTCATAAAATTCGAGGTTCGCACTTGACTTGAGAAGTTCTGTCACACGCTCGGGTTCTTTTACACCCGGAAGTTCGAGAAGTATCTGTCCGCTCTTGTCCTGAAGTTTCTGGATATTGGGAGCGACAACACCGAACTGGTCGATACGTGTGCGGAAAATATTGAATGCGGCGTCAACCTGACTGTCGACCTGCTTTTCGAGAGCCTCTGTCACCTCCTGATTGGTAGAGTTGGATTTCAGAGTACCCAAAAACTCGCCTTCGCGCACAAAAAGGCTTGCCATAACTCCGGGCTGGATATTGGATGCGAAACGCTTCACGAAATCCTGATCACTACCCTTGACGCCTTCTGCCTCTGTTTGCTTGATAACGGAATTTATCTGTGCCAGCTGCGCATCACCGGATGCATACTGACGCAAAATGTCAGGCACGGAGATCTCCAATACCACATTCATACCACCCTTCAGGTCAAGACCGAGACCAACCTCCATCTTGCGCACCTGGTTGTAGGTGTAGTTAAGATAAACTTTCTCTTTGTCGATTGAGTCGTTGAATTGCTTCAGACTTTGTTTGTAAACATCATTTGTCTCATCCGTAGTCTTTGCCTGTGCCGTTGCAAATTCCTTAGCTTTTTTCTCATAATGAGAGGTTACAAAGCTGAAAGAGATGTAGAAGCCACAGATCAATATCAAAAGGACGGCAATGGTGCTGATAAACCCTTTGTTCTGCATTTCTTGTTGTTATTTTATGTTATTTTTTTCGGTCAACGACTTTGCACGCACACTTGATAACGCGCAAAGATATTATTTCAGCTTGCAAATATAGGAGTTTTTTTTGAGCTTTTAATCATTCGTATCATATATTTTAGCTTTCATAGCTCCAATTATGAATAATTTTATATATTTTTGGCGTTCTTTTTAGTAGAATTGCATCACACTATTGTATGACAAGAGAGAATTTCAGAAAAATTTCAAGACATTCAGTCTTTATCAAATACTCGGTTATCGCAATAATTCCGCTGATAGCCGCCGCGTGTGCCAATATCGGCAATCCGTCAGGCGGGGCACGCGATGAAGACCCGCCGATCTACGTTACCTCAAACCCTCCGCAAGGCTCAGTCAATGTGGACAAGACACGCATATCCATAACTTTCAATGAGCTCGTCAATGTAAAGGATGCCTTCTCAAAGGTGGTGGTTTCCCCCCCATCCAAACAAGTGCCTCGTGTCTCTTCAATAGGACGCAGAGTGAATGTCGTGTTCGACTCCCTTAAGCCTAATACAACATACACAATAGATTTTGCGGATGCGATAGAGGATAACAACGAAGGCAACAAGATCGAAGGCTTTGCATACACATTCTCTACAGGACCGACAATCGACAGCCTGCGCATATCCGGGATGGTACTCAACGCACGTGATCTTGAACCCCGTCAGGGAATTCTTGTCGGTGTTCATGAGAATATGTCTGACACCGCTTTCACACATCTGCCACTTCTCAGAGTTGCCAAGACAGATGACCGGGGACGTTTCACCATACGCGGATTACGCGATACGACATACAATGTTTTTGCACTTGAGGATAAAGATAATGATTACAAATATGCCAATCCGGAAGAGGACGTGGCTTTCTATCCGGTGAAAGTTCGCCCCACTACTGAATATATTGAGGTATTCGACACAACATACAATCATCTCGGAGAAGTCGACACTGTAGTAAGCCGCAACCGCACACGCTATCTCCCAAACGACATTTTATTGCGCACTTTCAACTCTCTGAAAAGACCACAATACCTCACTAAATATGAGCGTATTGATTCAACACGCATATATCTTAAACTGAATACCCGTTCCGAAGTTTTCCCGGAAATATCGGTGGTAGGTCCCCAAAAGATGCCTTTTGAAGGCACCGTGCTTGAACGCAATATCACAAACGACTCACTTGTTTACTGGTTACCCGAAAACCTGGTAAGGACCGACTCCTTGCGTCTGGCAACTACCTATCTTCGGACAGATTCCACAGGCAATCTCACCCAATTCGCAGACACGCTCAAGTTCTATACAAACAAACCGCGTGTTCCCAAAAAGAAAAAAGCGGATAAGAAAGCTCCACTCAACCCGGAAGATTCCATCAAAAATATCACATTGGGAATGAAATTCCTATCTACCACCCAAGAGGTGAATCTCCCGCTTGAGTTTGAATTTGACACTCCTCTCTCCAAAATCGATGAAAACGCATTCACTTTGGAAATGATGGTGGACACAATATGGAAGAAGACGCCGAAAAAGTGGAACATCACCCAACGCGATTCCGTTTCGCCCCGTAATTTCCAACTCGAATACCCATGGGATTATGACACCAAATACCGCGTAATCGCCGACACAATGGCTGCGACCGGTATTTACGGCAAACCGACACGTCCACTCACACACGAATTTTCAACAAAGAAAGAGGAGGATTACTGTACCCTGACATTTAACATCCGCGGAGAGGACCCGGACATACCGGTCTTTGTGGAATTATTATCCAATGCCGATACCATAGTGAAAACAGAACCTGTAGTAAACAACAAAGTTGTATTCCGCTATCTGACCCCCGGCAAGTTCTATGCCCGTCTTATCGAAGACTATAATGGGAACGGTGAATTCGACACAGGTGACTATGACCGCAAACTGGAACCGGAGTTGGCTTACTATTATCCCAAGGTTATAAATATAAAGAAGAACTGGGACAAAGAGGAGGAATGGGATCTGTTCGCCACTGCAATAGACCTTATGAAACCGCAGGCTATCAAGAAAAACAAGCCTGAGCGCAAGAAACATCAGACCAACGAAAACAATTATGAGGAAGAGGAGGAAGAGATTTTCGATCCTACAGCAAATCCATTTGATCCGAACTCAAAAAACAGACGCAAGACAGGCAAATATTAGAAACCGTTTCTCCCAATACTATTCCGGGACTGGGAATAAAATTCTGTTTCAGAAAGTATATTGTCAAACAGACACCAGCCTCCGGCTCTGGAATATACTTTCCGGCACCCGTTTTTGACAACAAGCCGGCAACGTTTGTATGCCACTTCATCATCCGGCTCGAACAAATAGCTGTCGCAGTCAAATTTCGGGGGTATCGCAGACAATTCCTCTATCACAGTCAACGAATCGCATCCACTGAAAATCAACTCACCGAGAAGATTGCTGTTTTCCGGCAACCTGACTCTTTTCAGGGATATACAATCAGAGAAAGCATAAGACTCCAGTTCTTTCAGATTCTTTGGAAGAACGATATCGGCAAGTGACAGACAACGGGAAAACACATTGCTGCCTATATGTTTGACAGCCTGTGGAATCTCAACATCTTTAAGTGATTCACAATAAATAAAGGAATGCGATCCCATATCCTCGAGATGTGACGGAAACTTCACATACTCCAGGTTCCCGCACCACGCAAATGCATATTTCGGAAGGGCTATGAGCGATTCTGGGAGTGTCACACTCCTGAGACCACATTCACGAAACGCCCCTTCCCCTATGCGTTGAAGCTTTTTTGGCAGTTTTATATCTGTCATGTTCACACAACCCAAGAATGCATATTCACCTATCTCCCGGAGTTGATCGGCATTTGACGCGTCTACGATTTTAATTTCGTGATTGTCGGCATATCTGTATGACTCAATCTTTTTTACATCCGTTCCTATTGTAAGTACGGAATCCTTGAGAAATGTCTGTGCGCTTGCCGCCGCAAAAGACAAAATTATTGCCGACACCAATGTGACGGCACGCCTGTAGTAATAATTGATATCGCTTTTTATACTCATAATTGGAAGCTGTTTAAAAACTACCGCACATCCCTTAACACTTCAGGCTTGAATTCAGGAGGAAGAATCCTTGACGGATCCACAGAATCCACTCTTATGACAACAATCCGGCTGTCGCCTCTCCAGGGGAGAGTGGCATGATATTTCTCATAAACGACCCTTACCGGCATGTTGGCATACTGCATTCTGCGCAGTTTTGCGGCAACCGATGGAACAGCTGTAAAGACAAAATCCTCACGATATACCCGAGTAGTATCCATTACCTCTTTATACGGAAGGATTACGCCCTCATATGTCTTGAACAGCAATCCTCTGCGCTCGATATTCTCTACATATCCGTATTGAGAGGACTCCTCGACATATGGATTGAAATAGCGGAAATAACATACCAGAAATATCACAAGAACCACTCCTGCGGCAACAAGCCACATCCACCAGTGGTTGCGGGTACGCGGATCAAGAGGCTTCAAGTGCTCGAACTCTGATTCTGGCTGCTCCCAATAACGCGGATCTTCCGGAGAATATTCAGGTTCTTTGATCTTCTTTTCCTCTTTTACTATCTCCTCGTCAAAGAAATCCTCTTTATCATCATTTAAATTCATTGCAAGAAAGAATACTTATTTTTGTGTTTTTGTATTTTTACCCAACGATATGTATACCATAGTGAAAATTCCGAGCGCTATCAGCATCACAGTCTGTCCCGACCATTGCAACATCGAGAAAGCGGTACCGTCTGCAGCGGATATTCCGTATATGGCAAGACCGAACATCACTGCTATATTCCACGGACCAAGACCTCCGTTGGACGGAACAGCCATACCTATGGAACTGAGCACAAATGCTACAAGACACGGAGTGAGCCCATATGCAAGACCGGGGGCCGCACACAACTCTCTGGTAAACGGAAACGCAAAGAAAGCCACATAGAGCTGTACAAAATAACAGAACCATATTGCCACTGAATAAAACACAAACATCCATTTGCCATCCATTTTTGCAACTACAGCAAACCCCTGCCACATATCTTTACCTAAATCCTTTACCTTTCGCACAGGTCCTAATCCGTTTCCAAAATGCAATATAGCCCAGATCAGCACCGCGCCTCCCACAAGCGCCACCCAGAACCATGGACTTGACGCAGTCTCTACAATTCCCTGACCCACCGGATACTTGGAAAGAAATGCATTGATCGCCGGGGTGGCTATTATAAATGTGAGCACAAGCAGGAGAAATACGCAAAGTGTATCGGACAGACGATCGGCAACCATGGAGCCAAGCACTTTGGTAAACGGCGCATGCTCTCTGCCCGCAATATATGTGCAACGCCATACCTCTCCGAGACGCGGGAACACCAGATTCAACGCATAGCATCCGAATACAGAGCAGCATAATGCCAACAATGGAGCGTCTATACCGAGACTTCTAAGCTGAATCCGCCAGCGTAGCGCACGGAACACATGAGACATCACACTGATACCCATTGCACAAAGTATCCACCAATAGTCAACTCCATGTCTGAGAATCTCCATCATATCATGGAAATTGACCTTCCGGAACATATAGCTCACAAGTAAAACAGTCAATGCCAGTGGCAAAAGCCATTTCACCAGATAACTTGCGAATTTCTTTACAGATATGCCCATAACTCCTATTTTGGGAAGGAACCCGATTAAATTTTATTCCTGGAGTTCAGAACCTGTTTAAAATCTTTTCCTCGTAATAAATTCAAACAGTTTCTAAATCCTATCTAAATTATTTACAAATTTAATGATTTTTCCATCCTACAGCAAAAATTCCACCTCTTTGAATGCGTAAACACGGATTTCCCCGTTCTCCACATTCTCTACTGACAGAAATCCCATAGGCGACACATCCTTTATTACACCTTGAAAAATTTCTCCGGTTCCACTTTCTCGAAACGGGTATGCCTTGCCGTCCCCTCTCCACAGATTCGCCATAAACCTCTCGTGCATTCTCTCTCTTCCGGATTCTGTATGCAACGTCTCCAAAGATTTATCCAACAACGAGACATATTCTTCCAAGAGTTCATCAATCCTGTAATTTTTGCCGGTAATCATTGAAGCGGACACAGGATTAGGGGCATCGCTCCGGAATACATTCTGATTTATATTTATTCCTACACCAGCCACCGTTCTCTCCAGATTCATGCCAAGCACCGTATGTTCTATCAGTATGCCACATATTTTTCTGTTGCAAACATATACATCATTAGGCCATTTCACCATAGACTCGATCCCTATGCCTGCAAGCAGTTCGACAACACACAGAGCCACAGCCTCACTGATGGAGAACTGTTGTCGTGCCGAGAAATCATCATGAAACCACATTGCCGAGAAAGACAAGTTCTTACCAGATTCCGATTCCCATCCGTTACCCTTCTGACCGCGACCGGCAGTCTGTTTTCTCGCGGCAAGAACCACACTTTCTTTATTCCCATTGTCATATCCGGTTACAGCGGTGTTGGTGGAACCGGTCTCATCAATCCACTCTATCCTCATTACGGCAGCACTATCGTCCTTGAATTGTCATCATTTACCCGAATCTCCACATCAACAAGATCTTCAGGCAGATAACCTTCTGCCATCTCAGGCCATTCTATCAGACAGACGGATCCGTTATCCCAATAATCCTCAACCCCCATATCCATAAGTTCCTCTTCCTCTTCAATCCTGTAGAAGTCAAAGTGGTATATCGGCGAATTCCCATCTGTCTCATATTCATTCACTATACTGAAAGTAGGACTCGACACTTCATCCTTGCTGCCCAATGCCTTGCACAAAGCCGAGATAAAAGTTGTCTTTCCCGCACCCATAGGAGCGCTAAAAGCAAAATGAAGTTTGCCTTGCATTGCCGTCTTGAATCTCTCAGCGGCTTCTGTCAGTTTATCCGGTGATTCTATATCTATTTCCATACGATTCTGTTTTCGAGATGCTAAATTACTCAATAGAATTCAATTTCAAACATAATGGAGCCTAAGAAACTGTTTAAATTTATTTTCAGAGGATTTTGAGATAAATTTTTGAGATGTTTGTGCAAGTCAAGGAGGGAGAAACCTACCGGTTTTGACCGACGAGACTTGGCGCAAACAGCCAAAAAGACTCTCAAAAGACCTGAAAGAATTTCTATAATATTTTTTTCGTAATAAATTACAATGTTAATTTAACATTCTTAAATTAGCTAAAATGACTTCTAAGTGTTATATTTGCAGACAACCACTTATATTCGAAAAAATTTAGACAAAATATGGGTAAAGTTCTTATTATCGGAGCCGGTGGCGTTGGTACGGTAGTGGCTCACAAATGTGCACAGAATCCCGAGGTGTTCAATGAAATCGTCCTTGCCTCACGCACCAAATCGAGATGTGACAAAATAGCGGCTGAAATAGGCAAACCAAACATTGTAACCGATCAGGTCGATGCTGATTCCGTAGACCAGCTTGTGGAACTCTTCAACCGACATAAACCGGATATATGCATAAATGTCGCTCTTCCATATCAGGATCTGACAATAATGGAAGCCTGCCTGAAATGTGGTGTCAACTACCTTGACACAGCCAACTACGAGCCAAAGGATGAAGCTCATTTTGAATATTCCTGGCAATGGGCTTATCGCAAACGTTTCGAGGATGCAGGACTTACAGCTATTCTCGGATGCGGCTTCGATCCCGGAGTATCAGCCGTATTCGTGGCATATGCCGCAAAACATCATTTCTCCGAGATGCGCTATCTCGATATCGTGGACTGCAATGCAGGCAATCATGGCAAGGCATTTGCCACAAACTTCAATCCGGAAATCAATATCCGGGAGATAACCCAGAAAGGGAAATACTGGGAAGACGGGAAATGGGTGGAAACAGAGAACCTTGAAATACACCGTCCACTGACATACCCCAACATCGGCGAACGTGAATCATATCTTCTATATCATGAAGAGCTGGAAAGTCTCGTACAGAATTTCCCGTCTATCAGGCGCGCTCGTTTCTGGATGACCTTCGGTCAGGAGTATCTGACACATCTGCGTGTAATCCAGGATATAGGCATGGCTCGTATTGATCCGGTTATTTACAACGGACAAGAGATTGTTCCTATCCAGTTCCTGAAAGCAGTGTTGCCGGATCCAGGATCTCTTGGAGAGAACTATACCGGCGAAACATCTATCGGCTGCCGAATCAAAGGTCTTGACAAAAACGGCAATGAGTCTACATACTACATTTACAACAACTGCTCACACCAGGAAGCCTATAAAGAAACAGGAGCACAGGCGGTAAGCTATACTACGGGAGTCCCCGCAATGGTCGGAGCATACATGTTCCTCACGGGGAAATGGGTAATGCCGGGTGTCCATAACGTTGAGGAATTTGATCCGGATCCGTTCCTTGAGAAACTCGCCAAGTCCGGTCTTCCCTGGCATATAATTGAGAATGAAGATATAGAGCTATGACAACGCCGGTTGTCGGTCTTCGGAGGCATCGGAGCGACATACAAAGAGATCAGTTATAAAAATAACTATAACTTCAATCCATTCAATGAAAAAATTAACTATCATATCAGCCGTTGCCCTTCTTTCAGGGGCAACGGCTTTTGCTTCGCCCAAACCTCAAAGCGCATGGGTAATACAACATGACAAAACATTTTTTCTTAAAACGGAGAAAAACACGGTCGCAATAACTCCATACGGGAATGATACATTCCAGATAACAACAATACCTGCAGGGTGTGACAATTTTGTTCTTCCACAATCTCAGGCTGTTGTCATTAACCCTTCACCGATACAGCCAATATCTTTCGCTACATCAAAGGATTTCTCCCTTTATTCTCCCACTACAATCGTTCGTGTGGACCGCACAACGGGGAAAATATCTTTTGATAACAGGCTTGGAGAGACACTCATTGAAGAGGAATCAGGTGTAGATAACAGCAACGGTCTAAAAACCGTGACTTTCAAGACACCGAAGGGTGACAATTTTTACGGAGCGGGAGAGAAAGGACATTCCCTTACACTTAACGGTGACACGCTGACACTCTATAATCGTCAGAATTATGGCTATACCTATGACGACTCAAGAATAAACCAGATGGGTATAACGATGCCTTATTTCGCTTCCGACAAGGGATACGGCATCCTTATAGACGATTACAATTCAGCCAGACTCACACTTGGCAAAGATATAATATCTTACGAATCGCTCACCCCTAAACCGCTCTCCTACTATTTCATCAACGGGAATGGGAATCTGCAGGGAGTCACATCCGGTCTTACAGGTCTCACAGGCAGACAAAATCTGCCACCATTCTGGAGTCTTGGATACATAACATCAAAATATGGCTATCATAATCAACATGAGGCGCTTGGGGCGATAGATTCCATAAAAAGAATGGATCTGCCTGTCGATGGCATTGTGTTTGATCTTTACTGGTATGGCGTGGAAACAGATATGGGGCGTCTGGAATGGGACAAAACTCAATTCCCCGACCACAAGGGAATGCTTGATTCCTTAAACAGAATAGGCGTTCACACCGTACTGATATCGCAGCCATATATCAATAAAAAAGGAGCAATAGATAATTATAATATTCTGAATTCCGGTGGAATGCTTACGCACGACGCCACAGGAGCCACAAAGGATGTGACCACATGGGTCGGAGAAGCCGGAATGTTCGATATTGCCAACCCTCACACCCGCGACTGGCTTTGGAACCGACTTAAACCGTTGACCGCCGAGGGGCTTTCAGGTTGGTGGGGAGATCTCGGAGAACCGGAAGTACATCCGTTGGAGATCGTTCACGCCAACGGCGAGACTGCCGAACAGTTCCACAATGTATACGGCAACAAATGGTCTGAGGTGATTTACAATGGCATGCGGCGCGATTTCCCGGATATGCGTCCGTTGCTGATGATGAGAGGCGGAACAACCGGTTTGCAACGCTATTCGGTTTTTCCGTGGACAACAGATGTTTCCCGCTCTTGGGGTGGACTCAAACCGCAGATAAACCTGATGCTCAGTTCCGGACTTTCAGGGCTGGGGTATATGAGTTCCGATATCGGAGGATTTGCTGTTGATCCTGAAAATCCGTATCTACCGGAACTTTATCTCCGTTGGCTTGAGATGGGCGTTTTTACACCTGTCTTACGCACTCACGCGCAATATAAGCCGGAACCTTATCATTACCCCCAATATACCAAGGCGATCCGGCGTATAATAAAAATGCGTTACGAATGGCTTCCATACAACTATACACTTGCATACGAAAATGCGAGATATGGCTGGCCTCTCGCACGTCCTCTGAATTTCTATTCAAATGACAACGCCGACAGATATTCCAATATCCAGGATGAATACCTGTGGGGAAAAGACGTGCTTGTAGCTCCGGTTATGAACGAAGGGGCGAGATCTCGCAAGGTGCTTTTTCCGGAAGGAATATGGCTCAGCTGGAATAACCCCGCTTTGAGATTCACAGGAGGGAAAAAATATACAGTAAAAGCGCCATTGGGTCAGTTGCCGCTGTTTGTCAAAGAGGGGAGTTTTATTCCACAATATTTGGAACCCATTAACAACACCTCGGAATATAATCCATCAAAACTGACTGTGAGATACTACGCATCAGACAAGAGATCGGAATATACACTCTTTGAGGACGACCGTAAAGATCCTGAATCACTGCAGCGTAACAGATACTGTCTGTTGCATTTCAAGGCTTATTCTACATCCGAAGGGAAAGAGATATCCATCAGGAGAGAAGGCACATATCCGGGCATGCCGGAAGAGCGGGAGATAACGTTTCAGATAATCGGGGTCAGACGTCCCTCCAAAGTATCCGCATCCAAATGGAGTTACAACGCAACAACACGCACACTCACAGCCGTTGTTACACTCAAGGATTCTGCCACACTGACATTTTAAAAATTTTCGACCGGTATTGCACAAATAAAAATTTCTTATTAACTTTGCATCTACAATGGAGAGATGGCAGAGTGGTCGATCGCGGCGGTCTTGAAAACCGTTGAGGGTAACACCTCCGGGGGTTCGAATCCCTCTCTCTCCGCTATATGATGAAAATCAGTTTACATTGTACACCAAGCGTAAACTGATTTTCTTTTTATACAGTTGATTATCTTGGGATTAGCCTGTCCCAAGTCCGGTCGAAACCCTGTACACTATGGGTGGATTAGCAGTGTGATGGCTTAGAATCAGTCAGTGATGTGCGCAATCTGTGACGGGCAGACGCACTTATCACCAACTGATTAAAAGCAACGTTATGATTACGATCAACTATCAGCGCTTCGGGACAAAGGGTTTCCAGTTGAGGCTCCGTCTTTATCAGGACGGCGAGACGAAGTTTATCAATGTCACAAAGCTGCTCAAAGGAGCGATTCAAAGAAAGCACTGGAACCAGCAGAAGCAGCTTTTCATTCCGAGCTGCCCTTTCAGCAGCGAGAACAATTCCATCCTCGTCCAGTTCCGACAGAAGTATGATGAGATGGCTATAAACTGGACCGGAAGCGTGTTCGGCATGATAGCCGCTATGGAAGAGACTGCGACATCTTCGGATGCCATGACACTCTCCGGCTTCATTCAGGTAATAATCGAAAGACTGAATGAGCGTAAGCATCCGGACGGCACCATCAAAGGCAGTTTCGAGGGCTATCAGAAGTTGGAGCGGCGCATACAGGAGTTCTGCAAGGCAAGGAGAATCAAGTACAGTAAGCTGCTCATCTCAGATGTCACGCCCAAGTTCGTTGATGGCATCCTGGAGTGGGTGGAGAAGTCCCGTAAGGGAAAGGGGCGAATCTACATATCCAAAATGCTCCATGCCGTTATAACGAAAGCTGATACGGACGGGCTTCTTAAAGCTGAAGACTTCAAGAAATGCAGCTGGGTCAGAAAGACCAAATGGAGCGTAGATAAGTGCAATACGCTCTCTGCGGAGCAATGTAAAAGGTTCGCCACGATGAATCTCGATGAGATTTCATGCTCCCCTCTCAATGAACTGTACCGGGACTTCTGTCTCTTCATCCTCTATACCGGCCAGTCTGCCTGTGACGCTATCGCCCTCAAATACTCCAACATAAAGAAGATTGGGAGTGTCAGTCATTTCGTGTTCACACGAAGAAAGATAGCCGAGAAACAGGCTGTCCCCTGCTCAGTTCCCATTAACACGGAACTGGATAGGATTATGTTGCGGTGGAGACATCTATCCAAAGACGGGTATATATTCCCGATCCGCAACAAGGAAAAACTTGCAACGCAAGGCACCAATAATGGTGACATCAAACACTTTATAGGGAAATTGAACCATTGGCTCAAAAAGGTGGGAAAAGCTCTGGGATGTACTTTCTCCCTTCACACATACACTTTCAGGCACACGGCGATTACCCATTACATTAGCAAAGGGGTGCCGGTGCTGTATGTAGCGAACATGATGGGAACGAGTGTAGAGAACTGCGAGAAGATCTACTACAACAATCAGGGTGATACCAACAGCCGTAACAAGGTGTTGGCAGCTATGAAGTTCTAAAAATACCGGGGACTGGCTTATGTCGAGTCCCCGGTATTGTTTTATTTAGATAACTGGTATTCAATTTCATATTCGCCTTTGATTATATTTGGCCACCTTTCTTCAGGAAGATTGGCTTTTATCAAAGAAATAGCATATTCAGTATCAGTTTTTATCTCATCAATAGAATCTCCTGCGGAATAAATACCTTCACAGTTTGTTGAATATGCGCTATAAAAGCCATCTGTTTCTTCAACAATCATTATTAGCTTATTCATATCATTTTACAGATTGCTTCTATGGCTTTCTTTAGATAATATCTGAGAAATGAGGGAATATGGTAAAGAAAAATGAAAGATACTCTTGTTGATGCTTGATTGTCTTCTATGTGTCTATCTTTCATTGTCCGAGCCACAGTTTTATATTCGGTAATTGCTTCTTTGAAGGTATTACCTTCGCCAATTGCTCCATAAGGAA
The DNA here is from genome assembly GCA_910579845.1 of uncultured Muribaculaceae bacterium. Lineage (GTDB taxonomy): Bacteria > Bacteroidota > Bacteroidia > Bacteroidales > Muribaculaceae > Lepagella. The sequence continues at coordinate 88,250 of CAJTWL010000010.1, forward strand.
GTTTTGCATAGCGATTAATACAACAGGAATAGGAGCCATCATCCCCTTTGTAGACATAAACTATTTCTTTTTTCATAGAGGTGTATCTTTTATGTTCGGACAAATTTGAAGTCAATCATGTTTGTCTGACAATGCTTGCGGAAGATTCTGAATACCTTGTCAAACTCACGCTGGATGGCTCTGCGCTCACGTCTGGGAGTACCTGGAGCATGGTATTCTTCCACAAGGTCGTTAAGCTCATCAGCAAGACGACGAGCTGTTTTCCATGCAGGATTGCCCTCAAACAGCTTTCTTATATCTCCAGATAGTTTTACATCACATTGAAATGAGTATGTGTTGTGAACATTTATCGGAGGAATGTCTTGATCAAGAAATGAGATTTCATTGATTGAGCCGGAAAGAAGCTTCAATTCCTTCCCGGTTTCCATGTCGATTAGAGATACATCTTTACTTGTCATCATCGTTGTCAGGATTTAGATATTCTTCATCAGTAGGGATGTCGGCTGGCGACCAATAGGTTAATATGTGAGATATACCATAGTTGGTGTTTCCAATTTCCGCATCAAGATATAGTGTCTCCCCATTTGCCAGTCTTTCTTTGATAGATGGAACACAATATTTTATAAAACCGTCATTGAACTCGCCAAGCGGCCATATTTGGTCTAACTTGGCGAGTATCTGATCAACGGTGTCCGGGTTTGTCAGAAGGATTCTCATTCTGAAACGATTATCCAGTCCTCAGCAAGCATATCAGTCTGGGAGGCAAGCCAGCCGGAGAGAATCTGCTTCTGGGCTGTGAACATACAGATGGTCCCGAGAGCTTCAATCTCGCCTCCGTTGGCTTCAGCAAGACCTTTCAGCATGGGATCCTTGCACCATTCTGCCTTGACTGTAGCAGCCGGTTTGAGCCAAAGGAACATCCCCTTGCCGTTCCAGCCTTTGCGGGCAACCTTATGTCCTGCTTTGAGAGCCTGGATAGCGCAACCGAATGTCATGCCATCAACAGCTTTATAGGTAGCTTCAAACACGTTTGCCGGCGACCAGGACTCATATCCATTGTTGTAAACCACTTTGTAGCCCGGTTCTTCACGTTGAGTATGCGCAATTTGACCGATTCTCAGGAGTCCGGCGTCAAATGCCGCACCTTTGGTCATAGGCTCTGCCTCGACCATCTTTGTACCGATGAACTGATTCATATATGTATGTGTGGGTTCTATAAAGCCGCCCAAGGCTTTTTTATATAATAGTTTGCAGTCTATTGCCATTGTTTATAGCCGGAATTTGTAATCATCAGCATTACTCCGCTCATGAAATCCACTTCTCGTTGCAGGTGTTCAGATTTGTATTTCTCGCTGTTTTGAATATGAAGTTCGACATGGCGTCGTATCTCCACAACTTTGTCATAAGGGATATTATAGAAATAATATAGCTTAAAATACATATTGAAAGGAAGTGGCGGAATATCCTCAATGGTAAGTCTGCGACCAAGTGCTTCTTCCATACATTCAGTACAAATGTAAACGGGAGTGATTGCCGGCAATTGCGGCCCCGGTCTATTCTCAGATAAGCCAAAATATTTAAGAACCTTCTCCCATAAATCTCTTTGAATAACTGGGGATTGTAGTTGTAACTTCGGCAACTGTTTATGGCAACCGTTACAATTTCTCATAAATTCGGTATTGTTATGTTGTTGTTAGTTGATTTTAGACAACCATTTCTGTGCCCACTCTGCTGCCTCAGTATAGGTTGAGAATTTGACACTTTCAAGAGTGCAAGAATACCTCATAGCCTCGCCTCGTAGAGCACCCGCATCGGTTTTCCATATATTGATTGCACCATTATCTCCGGCCGATGTGCAAGCGCAACCGCTTTCAAGAGCGGATTTAATCTCTACTTCATCAGCTTTATTGATAAGAATTACGTCAATACGACGCTTCTTGACACCTTTCAATCCGATAAGGTCGCAAAATACTCGTTGCTTTTTCATGGTGGAAAACCCAGGCTCGGTTGACCCTGTGAGCCAAGACAATTTTGACCCCTGGA
>CAJTWL010000011.1 GCA_910579845.1 uncultured Muribaculaceae bacterium
GCTCTTTAGAGAATGAAAATCTCTCGTCCTAACCGATAGACGAATGGACCGACACTAATCCTGTCCGCTGGCATACGGGATGCCATTCGGTGGATCTTACTATTTTAAATTTTGTTGATATGCTTCGCGAGGGAGCTGCAGAGATTGCTAGCTTTGTTCTTTGAGATGATGTTTTTGCGACCGAGACGCTGAAGAAGTGCGCTTACTTTGTTGTAGGCAGCTGTTGCTTCCTCTTTATCAGTCATACGACGTACGCGACGAACTGCGTTGCGTGCGGATTTAGCCCAGTAACGGTTCTCCAATCTCCTTTTTTCCGCCTGGCGAATTCTTTTTAATGACGATTTATGATTTGCCATTGTAAAAATTTCTTTTCTTTATATGTTAATATTTGTAGTCCATAGCAGAGTCGAACTGCTCTTTAGAGAATGAAAATCTCTCGTCCTAACCGATAGACGAATGGACCATCCTTAAAGCCATCCGGCTTTGCCCGCAACTGCGTCATTTTTGTTCAATCGCACATTTAGACGCATTTTGCGACTGCAAAGTTAATAATTCTTTTTTATACAGCCAAAATTTCACAAATAAATTTATTAAATTTGCTTTAAGAAAGATTCCATTAATATGCCTACAGCGTTTCAGTTATGACAGTCTATGAACCCTACAATAAAGATATACAATAAGAATTTCTTTACTTTTGTGGATATTCCGGGAGGCACTTCTCTTTCGGAAGTTTGCGAAATGATGCCGGTGGCATTACCGTTTAAGCCAATCTGCGCTTTGGTCAACAATAAGATCGAGCCTTTGACATATCAGGTTTATTCACCCAAGCAGATAGAGTTCATATCGGACACTTCACGTTTTGGCAGAGAAACATACATCCGTACACTATGCATGATTCTCTTTCATGCTGTCAAAGGGCTGTTTCCCGGAAACAGTCTTAAAATAGAACTTTCTATCTCAAAGGGATATTATTGCCGGATCCTTGGCAAAGATCAGAAAGCGATGGACCTGACAGATCAGGATATGGATGATCTGAGAAACAGGATGCAGGAGATTGTGAAGAGAGATATTCCCATTATTAGGGAGGAGAAACCTATCGAGGAGGTAATTTCTCTATTCATGCAAGAGGGTCTGATGGATAAGGTGACATTGCTGTCAACAGTGAACCATCTTTATACTTACTACTATAAACTGGAAGATACTCTCGATTCATATTATGGGTCTTTGGCGCCGTCCACCGGTTATGTGCCGGTGTTTGACCTGGTGAAATACAAGAGCGGATTTCTTTTGCTTGGCAGGGATTCCGGAAATCCCGAGAGTGCCGCTTGTCCTATTGTTCAGGACAAGATGTATCATGCTTTTACCACACACCTGAAGTTCAATAGAATCATAGGGGTGTCGAATGTCGGCGAATTGAACAGAGCTGTGGACAGCCGCCGTACATCCGACCTTATCAATGTAGCGGAAGCGTTGCACGGCAAGTTGCTTGGTTCGATTGCCGATGAGATTGCCGAGCGCAGGCATAGAGGTGAAGCCGGGATTGTCATGATAGCCGGTCCGTCGTCATCAGGCAAGACCACAACATGTAAGCGTCTTGCCATACAGTTGATGACCAATCTTATAAAACCGAAACTTATATCGCTTGATGATTATTTTGTAGATCGTGACAAAACGCCGAGAGATCATACGGGCGACTATGATTTTGAGAATCTGTATGCATTGGATCTCGACCGGTTCAATTCCGATCTGCAGCGTCTTCTTGTCGGTGATACAATAAATCTGCCAACATATAGTTTTGAGCTTGGTAAACGTATCGAAGAGCATAGACCTTTGAAACTTGAAAAAGATGATGTGCTTATCATAGAGGGTATTCATGGTCTGAATCCGGAACTGACACGCCTTATACCGGATAGGAATCTTTATAAGATATATGTCTCGGCTCTGACTACATTACGGCTTGATGACCACAATTGGATCTCGACATCCGACAATCGTCTTTTGCGCCGGATTGTAAGGGATCATAAGTATAGACACATATCTGCGCAGGAGACATTACGCAGATGGCCGAGTGTGCGGCGCGGCGAGGAGAAGTGGATATTCCCCTTCGGCGAGTATGCCGATGCTACATTCAATTCATCACTGATATTCGAACTTGGTGTAATGAAAGAGTATGCCGAGCCATTACTCCGTAATGTACCTCATGGAATTGAACAATATGCCGAGGCGAACAGACTTCTTCGTTTTCTGGAATATTTTAGAAGCATCCCTGCCGATCAGATCCCGTCGACGTCGCTTCTGCGAGAGTTTCTCGGCGGATCTTCATTTCATTACTAAGAATGTTTTCTGAGCACCGGATACTTCGGTTTTAAATTTAGAAAAGTGAAAGACCTAACAGATAAAGAAATAGAAAGGTTGCAGGATCTGATCGAGACCGGCAACGAAACAGAGGTAAGGAAGATATTTTCGGATCTCCATCCTGCCGATATTGCCGAATTGTTTCAGGACCTCACCTTGAAAGAGGCCGAATGGGCGTTCAATCTTATTGAAGATAAGGAGAAGAAGGCGGATGTCCTCGTGGAGCTTGATGAGGAGGACAGAAAGAAGCTTCTTGAAGGGATGGATCCGGAACAGATCGGACATTTTATAGATCTTCTTGACACGGATGATGCTGTAGACCTTATCCAGGAACTGGATGAGGAGGATCGCGAAGAGGTTATCCAGAACATCGGTGATGTTGAACAGGCGGGAGACATCGTTGATCTGCTTCAGTATGACGAGGATACAGCCGGCGGTCTTATGGGTATGGAGTTCATTCAGGTCAATGAGAATCTGTCAATGCCTGATTGTATCAAGGAGATGCGTCATCAGGCAGAGAAACTTGATGATATATATTATGTCTATGTTGTGGATGACGAGGGAAGGCTTAAAGGTGTGCTCCCGTTGAAAAAGATGATCACACATCCTCATATATCGAAGATCAAGCATGTAATGGAGTCTGATCCTGTATCAGTGAAGGTCGATATGCCTATAGAGGATGTGGCGATAGATTTTGAAAAATATGACCTTGTCGCTATGCCGGTCGTGGACAGTATCGGTCGTCTGGTCGGTCAGATCACCGTCGATGACGTGATGGATCAGATTCGTGAACAGAATGAGCGTGACTTCCAGCTTGCTTCCGGTATCTCTTCTGATGTCGATGCGGATGACTCGGTATTGGAGCAGGTCAAATCCCGTCTTCCGTGGCTGTTGATCGGTGTGGCGGGTGGAATACTGACATCTATAATACTTACCGGCTTCGAGGCACAGCTGGCCGCTCTTACAGCGCTCGCATTCTTTATTCCGTTGATCGGAGGGACGGGAGGTAATGTCGGGGTGCAGGCATCAGCAATTGTTGTGCAGAGTCTTGCCAACGGACGCCTTGACCTCAGCCACTTCTGGAGCCAGATATGGAAAAGCATCCGCATTGCCCTTCTGAATGCGATTGTGATTTCAATATTGATGTTTATATATGTTTATTTTACGGAACCGCATGATTATGTCCTGATGTTTGCGGTGGCGTGCGCGTTGTTCTGTGTTGTTATTTTCGCTACGATATTCGGAACGCTTGTGCCTCTGACGCTTGAGAAACTTAAAATCAACCCGGCAACTGCTACCGGACCCTTTATACAGATCATCAATGATGTGATTGGTCTGCTTATATATTTCGGAATGGCAGTGCTGATGATGAAGATCTTCCAATAATCAAACAACTTCTAATAGATATATTTTAAACAAGTTCTTAGGTAGTTCATTACTACTTGCTTCGATAAACTACTTGCTTTGATAATATGGCAAAGATAGCAGAAACCCCATTGATGAGTCAGTATACGGCAATGAAGAAGAAGCATCCGGATGCTGTGTTGCTGTTCCGTGTGGGTGACTTTTATGAAACATTCTCCGACGATGCCATAACGGCAAGCGAGATATTGGGAATTACACTTACACGTCGTGCCAACGGAAAAGCCACATATGTGGAACTTGCCGGTTTTCCCCACCATGCTCTTGACACCTATCTTCCGAAACTGGTGCGCGCCGGTAAACGTGTCGCTATCTGTGAGCAGCTTGAGGATCCCAAACTGACTAAAAAGCTGGTCAAACGAGGGATTACGGAACTTGTCACTCCCGGTGTGAATCTGAATGACAACTCATTGCCTCCAAAGGAGAACAATTTTCTTGCCGGTATACATGTAAACAAAAGTTCGGTGGGAGTGGCTTTTCTTGATCTCTCCACAGGTGAATTTCTTTGTGCCGAAGGAGACATAAGTTATGTAGACAAACTCATTTCCAACATCGCTCCTAAAGAGCTTTTACGCATGCATGGCACACGGCAGTTTTGTGAGGAGAATATATCGCATCGATGCAGTGTGTTTGAGATGGAGGACTGGGTATACACCGAGGATGCTGCATACGCACGGCTGAACCGTCATTTCGGAACGGCATCGCTGAAAGGTTTCGGTGTAAACGGAATGCACGATGCAGTGATAGCCGCAGGAAGTCTGTTGCACTATCTTGATCTTACACAACACACCAACATAGGACATATTACGTCACTGGCACGTATAGACGGTGATAAATTTGTACGTCTTGACAAGTTCACAGTACGCAATCTGGAATTATTGCAGTCCCTGTCGGAAGAAGGCAAGTCGCTGCTTGATGTCATTGACAGGACGGTGACACCTATGGGTGCGCGCCGAATACGTTCCTGGATATCGTTCCCGCTCATGAATCTTGATGAGATAAGGTCAAGACATGATGGTGTAGAATATTTTTTCCGGGATCCTGAGTGCCGGGATCGTACAGAGAACAGTCTACGGGAGGTGGGGGATCTTGAACGCCTTTGCGGCAAGGTGGCAACCGGAAGAATCGGTCCGCGCGATATGGTGTCACTCCGTGATTCGCTTAAAGCGGCTTCCAATCTGCGTAATATACTTGCCGGTTCAGACTCCGAAGTATTTAAAGAGATGGCGGCGGGAATGCAGGATACCTCACGGCTTGTGGAGGCGATAGCGCGGGTGCTTAATGATGATGCCCCGAACGCTATCAGCAAGGGCGGAGCGATTGCTTCAGGTGTCGATCCGGAACTTGATGAGCTGCGTGACCTATATGCGCATTCAAAGCAGGCGCTTGAGAATATCCGTATACGCGAAAGCGAACAGACCGGGATTCCGTCTTTGAAAATATCGTTCAATAATGTTTTCGGCTATTACATAGAAGTGAGGAACACGCATAAGGATAAGGTGCCGGACGGGTGGATCAGAAAGCAGACGCTTGTGAATGCCGAACGTTATATTACGCCTGAACTCAAAGAATACGAAGACAAGATAAACGGTGCTTCCGACAGAATTGCATCCATTGAATTGCGAATCTATAACGAATTGCTTCAGGGTGCGGCCACATTTATTCCTGCTATTCAGAGAAATGCCTCGATAGTCTCATCTGTCGATTGCCTTTATTCCTTTGCTGTTGTGGCTGAGGAGAACAAATATGTCCGTCCTAAGGTAAACGATTCGCTAAAGATATCGATCACCGAGGGTCGTCATCCGGTTATTGAGAAGCGGTTGCCAAGTGGAGAGTCTTATATTTCCAACAGCGTGTCTCTCGATTCCAACGGACAGCAGATTCTTATGATAACCGGTCCCAATATGAGCGGTAAGTCGGCTCTGCTTCGTCAGACCGCCCTTATCGTCCTGATGTCACAGATAGGCTCTTTTGTGCCGGCACAGGCTGCCGAGATAGGATTGGTCGACAAAATATTCACTCGTGTGGGAGCGAGTGACAATATCTCATCGGGAGAGTCGACATTTATGGTTGAAATGAACGAAGCCGCCGCAATACTTAACAATATGGGCAAGCGTTCGCTGATCCTGTTTGACGAGTTGGGTAGGGGTACGTCGACATATGACGGTATTTCCATAGCCTGGTCGATAGTGGAGCATATTCATGAGAATGGATATTGTCGTCCCAAAACACTTTTCGCAACCCATTATCATGAATTGAATGAGATGGAGAAGACTTTCGTAAGAATAGTAAACTATAATGTCACTGTAAGGGAGGTTAACGGAAAAGTCATGTTCATGCGTAAGCTTGAACGGGGAGGCTCGGCGCACAGTTTCGGTATCCATGTGGCAAAACTTGCCGGGATGCCTCCATCTATTGTGAAACGTGCAAATCAGGTACTTTCCCGTCTGGAGGAGAGCTCGGGAAATTCTGCCGGTACAGGAAAGGGGGATATCACAGGAAAAGGAGATATGAAGATTATCGGTAAGAACCGTGACGGTTACCAATTGTCTTTCTTCCAGCTTGACGATCCGTTGTTGTCGCAGATACGTGATCGTTTGCTCGGGATAAGCATAGATAACCTTACGCCGCTCCAGGCACTGCAGACTCTTCACGACCTTCAGGGACTTCTTACAGGCAAAAGCTAATTTTGCCGTATGATGAAAATACAACAGGCGGTGCCGTTCGGCACCGCCTGTTTAATATAAGGTAAAGTGTGGTTTATTTTACGTTTACTATTTTGGCAACTTTCTCAGTTCCGTCGGCATAACGTGTTACAGTAATATATACTTGTCCGTCTGCTGTGTCGGGTTTTGCCACCTCGACACCGGCTGCGTTGTAGTATCTTACGCTTACTACTTCCATATTGTCTGCATCAAGTCCGTCGACACCTGATTTTGCGTCTACAGTCAGATCATAGCTCTTTGTCAGATCACCGGCTGTTGCCGTCACTTTCACTTTGCCGGCATAGTCGGCTGTGAACTTGGCGTCTGTTCCGGAGAATGCGAGAGCCGCGCAGTCGCTTGTCCATGCTACTGTCGGAGAACCTCCAACGTTGAATGCTTTTGTGATATGCTCAAGTGTATTGTCTTTTGCCGGTATCAGCTGAGCGGCGTTGAACACAGCGTTCACATTCTTCTCAAAGCCTGCGACTACAGGGAATGTATATGCATCTACAACAGTAAACCCATTACTGATTGTTTTTCCGGCGAGTTCCGCTACAGTAACGGCGGTCGCTCCTTCCGGAACAGGCAATGTGCTCTCCTTGTTGTCTATGAAATAGCAGTTTTCAACCTTGTTGTCGGCAGACCAGATCTTACCGTTGGTTATATTGGCGCCAACGATGTGTCCGCATGTGTCTGCAGGAGCGATGAGTGCGCCGGCATTATAGCAGTTCTTGAAAGAAGTCTTCCCTTTTGTAGGATCACCCACAAGACCTCCGACGCGTGCAAGTCCTTTTACAGAACCTGCATTATAACAATCCTCGAATGTAGCGGATTGTGCCGCTGCAAGACCTCCGATTGCCCATGCGCCGTTTGCCGCGGATGTGCCGCCTACCGTAGCTGTAGATGAAATGTTTCCGGTGTTCCAACAGCCCTTCACAAGACCGTTTGTCGGACCACCCCAGGCAATAAGACCTGCCGCGCGACCTAATTTTGTTGTGATATTACCGGTGTTGTAGCAGTTGATCATCTGTGGCCCCGTTCCTGCGAATGCGGAAGTGATACCGCCGACCATCTGACCTCCTTCAAGATCTGCAGTGTTGTAGCAATTTGTGAGGATAACAGTACCGTTTATGTATCCTGCGATACCGCCACCCTGGTTGCCGTCGGCAATGATCATACCTTCGTTCCAGCAGTCATTGAACAATACTTTGTCAGGAGTAGCGGTGGATCCCGGTGTACCGGTGTTCTGACCTACTATACCTCCTGTATAGACATTCTTGTCGCTTATCAGTGTACCCTCGTTGTGGCAACGTGTGAATACAGACCCCGGTGTATAGTTCACAATGATACCGGCTGTAGGTGCGGATGTGATTGCCTTGGTCGCTTTCGCCGATATGTCACCTGTATTGTAGCAGTCTGTGAATTTGAAGACACCGGCTGTAGCGGATGTGGGCGTACCGCCTACCAGACCTGCTATCTTACCTCCGGCTGTAATCGGAGTCGCGTTGTAGCAATTTGTGAAGATATAGTCCTTGTAGGTGGAGTTACCTGTAGCATTCGCTACAAGACCTCCAACAGTTGTGGTGAATGTTGTGTTTGAAAGTTCTATGCTTCCGTCGCTATAACAGTTGGTAAACTCAGCTGAACCGCAGTTTGCGACAAGACCGCCTACATACATTGCGGTAGCTTTTGTCGGAGCTGCGGTAGCTTTGATTTTGCCTGTAAATGCGCAATCTTGGAATGTTGTCTTTCCTGTTGCCGCGGTAACGCAAGCGATACCTGCGATGTAGGTCTGGTTGCTGCTTATCGTACCGGAGAATTTTACTTTGTTGAATACAGCTCCGTCATAAGCGTTTGCCACAACTCCGGATGCATAGGCTTTTGTTGTTGTGACGTTTGCTTTTGACTCGATGTTCTCGAGTGTACCGTAAAGTTTGTCAACCAGAGGTGCCGCATATGTATATGCCGCAGTTACAGTTCCCTCGAATGTCAGATTCTTGACAGCACCGCCTGTACTGACTGTTCCTATAAGCGCGCAGTCGGTGTTCGCGGCGGGTTTGAGAGTGATGTTCTTGATCACATGGTTTTTGAAATCGAGAATACCTGCGAACGGTGTAACACCGTTTGCTCCAAGTCTTGCAGGCTTTGTCTCACCTGTGAAATCAAGGTCTGCCGTTACGTTGACAAACATTCCTTCAAGACTGTTGTTCGTCATGTCGATGAAAGAACAAAGGGCTTTCCAGTCATTAAGATTGTTGACCAGATATGGCTTGGCTTCGGTTCCTTCGCCTGTCAAAGGTATTGACGGTTTGGCGGTAAGAAGAATCGGACGTACCACACCGGCGGCGTTTACAGCCTTCAGTGTGTCTGTAACCACTGTCTCTACAGTTTTAAGCCCGACAATACTGTTTCCTTCGATCTTGAATACCTTTCCGTCTGCAAGACTCCATGTTGCGCCCTCGGAAAGAGTTCCGGTGGCGAGCATGTCGGCTACAGTGACATTTTCAGGCATTGAGACATAAACCTTACGTGCGGCCTGGACTTTCGGTTCATTGGCAAATTGTTTCAACGCAGGATACATTCCGGCTTTGAAATCCCATAATTCCGTATCGAAGCCTTCAATCGCGTTTCCGGATGTCAGGAATGCAGTAGTGGCAGGTGTCACGCCTTCGATATCAGCGTTCTGACCGGCAGGAAGACCTATGTTCTGATTGTCATAGTAGACGCCTGATACAGTCGGATTTGCGATTATACCGGCAATGGCTCCGAGAGTGGCGGGATTGCCGCAATATACGTTGCCTACATTAATGCTGTTGTGCAGCTCTGCTTTTCCGCTGGTTGATGTTTCAAGATTAGCTATCAGACCGCCTGCGTTGTTGAGAAGAGCGGATACTGTACCGTAATTGATATTGTTCCTGTAGACAGAACCGGTGGTGGTTCCTCCTGCAATTCCGCCCGTGTTCTTACGGTTGGTTGCATAGTTTGTAATAAGCAGAAGGACTTCTACATCACCTGTGTTTACACAGTTTTCTACAGTAGCGTTGGTGCTTGAACCGACAATACCGCCGGCATTGGCGTAACATGTTGTCACGCGTCCCGCATTGTAGCAGTTGCGTATTACAGCGCCTTTTTCCGTCTTACCCACGATACCTCCGATCCAGCAGGAGTATCCGTGAACATATGCGTAGTTGCGGCAGTTCTCCACTAGACCGGCAGAGTTGCCGACGATGGCTCCGGAAGTTCCGTACATATTGTTAAGTTTGGATCCGGCGCCTATTGTCACATTACGTACGATTCCGTTTTCGCCCAAACGTCCGAATAGACCGGCGTATGACTTGCATAGTGATGTATTTAGAGTGCCGAGTTTTCCTGCGGATATCGGTGTTGTCCAGGCCACGCGGTTTGCAACGTTGAGGTTGTCGATCGTATAGCCCGCACCGTCATATACACCCTCGAACTTGTTGTATGCGTCAGACGGCTTGCCTGCGATTACAAGGAAGTCTTCCGTAAGCTCCATGTCAATGTCGTTGGTCTGACGGAAATAAAGGTTGGGGAATGTCTGTCCCTTGTCGGTTGTTGCCTCTGAAAGAGCGACAAGATCCGCTTTGGTCTTTATGAGGAATGGAGAATGCTCGGTTCCTTCACCTTCGAACGGTATGGGGGCGATGGCAAGGAACATGTATGTCTGCACAGAACCGTTTACCATATAAAGGGTGTCTGCACCGAAGTTGGAGCTTATCTCTATCATCTTGTTGTCCACAATCTTGGCATAATGACCCTCTTTGGAGAGTTTTCCACCTACATTAAAGAAGAATTCAGTGTTGCCAAGAGCTTTGAGAGGAGTGTTGTTTGAAAGTTTCTTAACGTTATCGATCGGAGAGAAGTCGACTGCAGACGCTGTATACTGAGCGGCCTGTGTATCCTCAAGACCTTTCACACGCGGATATGCACCCTCTGTGAATACCCAATTCTCGGCGCTGAATCCTTTAGGTCCGGCAGCCGCTGTAAGCTCTGCGGTATTTGATGCGAAGCGTGTTGAATAGAAATTAGTGATCTGGCGGTTGGCATAGATATTTTCCAGAACAGGAGTGGTGCCGTCCAGGATCTTGCCTATAACCTCGGCGCAGTTCTCGCGGTTATACTGATATGTCTCGCAACTGGTGAATGCCGATGTATAGCTGTTGCGTACCGTCGGGGTTGTGACACCGTTCATGCTGCTGATAACACCTATAAGACCGCCTGTCATACGTGAGTAGCAATGAACCACTCCTGCGGAGTAGCAGTCCTCTACGTATCCGCGGCAGTATCCTACAAGACCGCCGACGTATGAATCGCTGCTGTAGCCGCGAACCACACCACCTGAGAATGACTTGCTGAGTGTACCTTTCTGGAGCATACCGGCAACACCTCCGAGGAATTGCTGATCTCCATTCTGGTAATATTGCAGAAGACCGGAGAAGGACAGTTTTGTACCGTCACTTAAAAGGTTGGCGACCACACCGCCACTGGGAGCTCCGGAGCCTGTCATGTTTATCCTGGTTCCATATACACTTACATTGGAGATTCCTCCATGTGCCTCGGCGACAGCACCTGCGGCATACATAGGCGTGATAATGATACCCTCTTTTACAGAGCAGTTGCTAACGGGTCCTATTGCGATACCTACAATTCCGCCTGCAAGTGAACGTGCGGATGTAATTTCAGGGTTAATTACGTTTACATTATCCATGGAGCCGCAGTTCCAGGATACAACGCCACCAGTATAAAAATAATCTGAATTTACCTTAAGATTCTCAATATTGAGGTTCTTGATTACAGCGACGGTGTCGCATACACCGAATAGTCCGGCGTAATATTTTGAGCCACCCTCCACATATACGTTTTTCAAGGTATGTCCCTTACCGTCAAGAGTGCCTCCGAAGCGGTGTAGAAGATCCCATCCTATCGGATCAAGACGATATCCGCCAAGATCGATATCGTTGGCGAGAGCGAAATGCTTCCCGTTATATAAGGAATATACAGGGTTGTTGTAATATTCACCGGTCTGCACTGTATTATTGTTCACCTGATCGGCAAGGAGGATCAGATGATCTCTGTTTTTGATGAGATATGGTGACGCTTCCGTACCCTCTCCTTCAAAACTTGACTCGGACAGCACCGGATAACTGAATGGTGTCATTGCTGTGAGTCTGGCATTCTCGAGTTTTCCGGCATATGAGCTTGCCTGAGTGCAAAGCAGACTCCAGTCTGTCCATGACAGAGTGTTGTTGTTGGTCGCCTCTGCCTTGTCTGTGACAATTATCGGGCTATATGATGTGAGGTTTCCGGCATCGTTGAATGACACGCACTTGATAAGAGTCCACGATCCCGATGAGTTGATCATGGCGACCTGATTTGATATCTCCGCCGTACGGTCGCGGTTCAGGAGCGCGGTGACTTCCAGACCACGGTTAAAGATATTTGTTATAGTCAAGGTGTTTCCTGTCGGTTGATCGATCAGGACATAAAATCCGTAATCAGCCATTTGTCCATCAGTTCCCTTGCGCTGATATTGGAATGTGCCGGTTGCCCGTCTGATCATTGTGTTGGTATATGCGCCGACAAACAGATCTTTATATTTGCCTGCCTGCTGGACGAAAACACCCCACCATGCATCATAAAGGTCAATTCCGTCAGCCGTGACCTTACCGGTAATCTGTGCCGTATAATCTGGCTTTCCGTCTTTTTTTGCAACGGCGATATCCAATGGACCCACTTCCGGATCGACGAAGATCCGCTGGCGGGGGATAGTTACGATGCCTGTTTCAGGATTGACATGGGCCCGTACCTGTTCTCCGTTCCAGAAGTATTTGATGGTAATGGAGTCTCCCTGGGCGTCAGGAACAATCTGCATGGATGAGCCTCCGTCAAAACTTGAAGTGGTAAGTGTGCTGTAGGTTCCTACAAAATTACCGTTAAGATCTGCTGCTTTAACCTTGCGGGATGCGTTTGCGCGTACCCTTTGGGGTCTCGCAGACTTGGGAGCCGTAAGCCGCGTATCCGAAGATACCGTCAGCTTCAAAGCCGGGGATTTCTCAAGTATAAAGTCAGCCGCCTGTCCGGTCTGAGCCGCCTTTGTCTGAATCTGGAACTGATTCTCGACATCGGAACGGGCGCTTATCACTTCTGCGTTCTCCGCATAAGCCGATATTGCCCCCGACAAGAGGGTTCCAATCCCCAACAGGAAGGTAAATAATCTCTTCATGTTGCTGGTATTAAGGAGGATGTTGGTGAAAATTATCGAATCCGCAGCTTAAAAGAAGTATCCTCCGTTATTCTCCTTCGTGGCCAAGAGCCGGATTCACACGTTGTTATTGGCTTATCTGATTACAATTTTCTTTGACTCGTTGCCACGTTTCATAATATATATGCCCGGCACGGTCGGGTTTGCAATTGGCATTCCCTGAAGATTATAATATGTTATAGTGGAGTTTTCTTCAGTCACTTCCGGAATATTCTCTACTCCGGAGAATGAATCCGCTTTCATGCCGAATTCGATTCTTTTTATCCGGCATGGCGTAGTCGAGTTTCCTGATATCTGGCTTATACGGAATATAGCTCCCCGTATGTTTCCGAGACTATAGTGTATGGTTTCCTCGGAAGAGCGGGGAACGGAGGGATTGGCATTACCTTCGAGAGTGTTCACCGGTGTCCAGGCTGCACCGTTGTCAAGTGAATAGTAGAGTCTGAAAATCGCCGATTGCGATGTCGGATTACTGATAGTAACGGCACAATTCTCCACAGAGCCGTCGAAGGTATGTGATCTGATAAAGCTGTTTTTTACAGTTGCGGCATAGTGGCTGCCGTCTTCGTCAACAGCTATGCGTGCTCCCTGCATCAGGTCCCAGGATGTGAATCTGCCGGAAATTGCGATTGTATCGTTGACCGTGGGTTCCATAGAGGAAAAATCCTCTATAAATGTCGGCGATTCATCTGAAATGACGGTAAATGTAATTTCTCCGTTCTCGCAATTGCGTGAAATTTCCTTGATTACAAGAGGTGTGGAGTTTGTTGTCCATGAACGTAACGCCGGGTCAGTATTGTTATCCAGTTCAGTCTTGTTTCCGGAGCCGGGGAACGGATCCCCGTCGCTGTCTGTAACGGTTTTGGATGAGGAAATATTCGGAGTCGCACGCAACAGTTCATAATAGGTTCTGGCGCTTGTCGCATTGATCCTGTTGTTTTCCCATATTTTAGGATCTGTATAGTCCACGCGGTAAGCAAGCATACCCTCTCCGGGAAGATACTCGTCCCAGCGGTTCTTCTTGCGTGTCTCAAAAATAAAATATTCGTCCGGGATTGCGGAGTTTATTCTGAATCCTTCGGGCGAGTCGGAGATCCCTAACGGTCTCATTGAATATTTGCCGGGTTCGGTAATAAGTTTCGGATCTGCAAATCCGAGGGCATATCGCTCATAGAGAGAGTATCCGCATGGTGTCTTGCTTTTGTTGAGATATGAACCGCTCGCCATCAGAGACCATTTTCCGGGATGTACTGCCTGTCCACCTGTCTCGTAATCCACATCATAAAGATCAGGCAGTCCGAGTACGTGGCTGAATTCATGACAGATTGTTCCGATTCCGTCAAGAAGTTTATTTGCAGGCTGTCCGTAAAGTTCTGTAGAACATGCATATCTGCCAAAATTTACACCGTCGAGTTGCAGACCTATGATTGTAGATGCATGTGGCCAGATAAGTCGTTCGTCGTTGCCACTGAAGTTTGAACCGCCACCGGAGAATATGAAATAGACCATATCTACAGTTCTGTTGCCGTCTGTATCGTAATTCCTGTAGTCTACAAGATCATCTGCCGCTTTCAGAGCTGCTGTGACAAGTGTCTGGGCTGTAGAGCTCTTCCGTGCATAATATTGGGAATAGTCTATTTTCACAGGACCTACCACATCAAATACAGGATCGAATTTTCCGTCTGAGTTATCGTAATAATAGTCCCGCACAGAACCGGTACATTCTATCTTGGAAGCTATCATATGATTTGACATGTATCCGTCGTATCCCGGTTTTGTTATCATTTCTTCGAATACCTGATGTATGTCTTCACGGGAAAATGGCGCGTCATTGTATTCCACAAGTATGACGAGTCCGCGGAATTTCGAATAATCATATCTGCCTGCGCGCATTAATGGAGAATGCTGGCGTGCCCGTAATTGTCTTTTCCTTTCCTCCGGGGATACAACAGGTTTCAGATTCTTAATGCCAGAGATGCTCTGTCTGTCATCACTTGCAATCTCACCGGTAGGTATCAATTCTCCTGTTTCCGAAACACGGGCATATTCCCAAGCATCGGTTTTGAGATTCTTGACAACCGTGAAACCTTGTGAAGTCGTAGTATAACTGAAATATTCATCTCCTTGTAGAGACAGTGTCACTCTGGAGCCGTCCGGCTGGGTAACAGTGACAGGAACAGGATTTGCAATTACCGCATGTGCGGCTAAAGCCAGTGATAAAGTGGAGGCTGCTATAACATGCCTAAAGATAAAATGATTCATTCAGAATTCAGCAGTAAAGTTTGTCAATATTAATAAAAAATATTTTAAAATAAAAATTTTAACGGAATAAACAGATATACAAAACTGGATTTATATTAAATATTGGTAAAATATGTATAAAAAAAATTAAATATCTAAGTAATTAAGACTTAAATGTTAAATTGATTAAACTTGATACGCAATCTCACATACAATAAAAGGTCGGTTCCGGTTAAGGAATCGACCTTTTAAGTATATCTCATGTTGGTTGGGGGTTATTCCCACTCTATTGTTGCCGGTGGTTTTGAGGAGATATCGTAGACTACGCGGTTTATGCCGCGGACCTTATTGATGATCTCGTTTGATATCTTGGCGAGAAATTCGTACGGAAGATGCACCCAGTCGGCTGTCATGCCGTCGGAACTAGATTCCCGGCTAAAATCATTACTAATCTCTTATGATGTCCGCGCAATTGATTTTTATACGGTCGAAAATATCGAGGCATCGTTTTTCGCTCATTTTTGTCTTGACACCAACCGACACAAAGTCTGAAAGCGTTGGTTTTCCGGTGCCGTTTACGGATGTTGCATGTTCTCCATTGTAGCCTTCCTCACAATAAGTAAGGTCATATGCGGGTGCAAGCCTCCAACGGTTGTTAATGTATAAAAAACTGAAGTTCTTGCAATGGTCATCTTTATTGCCGGTAAGATAATTGAACACCATGCGTCTGTACATTTGTTCAACATCGTGCTCGTTCTGTGTAAGATAACCGGTTAGAGCGAGGAGATTGGAATAATCAAGTACAGGCGAGTTTAATGAGATGCAAAGCAATGCCCCTACTGTTGCCATGTGTATCCGTTGTCCCTCAGGTGATATGTCAAATCTCCTGGATGCGAAATATTTGCCATTGACGAGTCTGAAATCAGACACCTCAATCCCGCATACTTTTGCGATTTCATTATAGTGGTATTCCTGAATGCCGATCTCTTTGGAATCATAGGTGTGTCGGAATTTAATTAGCCAATGTCCTTCGTTATCGGAAAATATGGCTTTAGGTCTTGCACCCCCGCTGTTTCCACTGTTAAATAGAAGCAATCCCGCATCGTCATCCTGTTTCTCTCTAAGCACATCAAGCGCAATTTGTTGAAGCTTGTCGAAATCTTGTTCGATAGCCTCCTGTTTTAATCTGGCAACCGGAGAATATGTCAAAGCGCCCATACCTGTATCTCCAATAATACTAAGACGGTCGAGAGCAGACAGGTCGAAAGAGTTTATGCCGTTTTTCAATAATGCCTTGTGAAGAAGATATCTGCCGTATCCATCGGGCATACTGTCTTCAAAGATTCCGAAATTGCCGGAGAATGGATATGGCTTTGCTGTGAAAATACCGGGTTTGAGAGGTAGTTCGAGGGGGGATATGCTAAAACCCTCGGCAATCCATTGAGGCGTATATTCGAATACGCAAAGCCGATTGTCGGGTGTGAGCGACAATGTCCCAACGTTTTTGTCGTGATATTTTACAAAAATACGGTCAATCTTTTTCATTTTTGGAATATGCTTTTTTCTTGGACGAGTTCTTACGGATTTGCAATAATTCTTCCATTGTGGAATATTTAGGTTCGGAGAACAGAGATTTCATTTCAGAGGTATATCCGAGTGCAATGGCGAGTGAAATGAGATTTCCAAGCGATATCAGTCCTTTCTGTTCAAAGCGCGAGATATTACTTACTGCAACTCCGGAGATCTCTGCAATTTGGCGGCGCGTGATATTTTTTTCAATACGTCGTTTCTTGAAATCCCTCGCCAGTTGGACGGCAATTTCATCAGGATTGGAAGCTGTGAGGTTCTCCAATACAGATAACATATTATTTTTATCTTGATTAAATCCGTACATAATACTAATATATTATTCCTATTGCAAATATAACGATTCTTTAAGAAAAATACAAGACAGTTGATGTGTTCACCGATTTAAGATATAATGCCGATGAATGGGGATGAAAACGAACGGATGGGGCTGCGCCGTAAACCTTAATTACGACACAGCCCCTATTGATACAAAATCCGTAACCCAAATCATAACCGAGTTCCGGAGTTGCAATCTAAAGATGCAGTCTTGCCCGACAGCCTCGGCTATATCCTGCAACGTAACGCAGACCTGCCCCGGGGATTATACATTGTAAACGGCAAAAAAGTACTGAAAAAGTAGAGCAGGAGGGTTTTGTAAATATACAAAAAACACACCGTCGAATAAGTGCGGTGTGCTTTTTAGTGTGTTATCCTATTCCCACTCTATTGTTGCCGGTGGTTTTGAGGAGATATCATAGACTACGCGGTTTATGCCGCGGACCTTATTGATGATCTCGTTTGATATCTTGGCGAGAAATTCGTACGGAAGATGCACCCAGTCGGCTGTCATGCCGTCTGTAGAGATAACGGATCTCAGAGCCACGCAGCTCTCATATGTGCGTTCATCTCCCATTACTCCTACACTCTGCACCGGCAGCAGGACAACGCCTGCCTGCCATACCTTGTCATAGAGATTGTTCTCTTTGAGACCGTCTATGAATATCTTGTCGGCGGCTTGAAGAATACGTACTTTTTCAGGGGTAACTTCACCTATTATGCGTATTCCAAGTCCGGGACCCGGGAACGGGTGGCGTCCCAGAAGTCTGGGATCCATATTCATAGCTTTTCCCACACGGCGCACTTCATCTTTGAACAACAGTCTCAATGGCTCTACAATCTTCAGATTCATCTCTTTGGGGAGACCACCGACATTATGATGACTCTTGATTGTAGCTGACGGACCCTTTACAGAGCAGCTTTCAATCACGTCAGGGTAGATTGTTCCCTGGGCAAGCCAGCGGGCATTCTCTATCTTTTTGGCTTCAGCATTGAAAACTTCCACGAAGTCGTGTCCGATAATCTTACGCTTTTTCTCCGGATCAGTCACTCCCTTCAGATCGTTGTAGAACCGTTCCGAGGCATCGACTCCGATGACATTGAGACCCATATGTTTGTATGAATCCATTACTTCGTCAAACTCATTTTGGCGGAGCAAGCCATTGTTTACGAATATACAGGTAAGGTTCTTGCCGATAGCCTTGTGCAGAAGCATGGCCGCAACGGAAGAATCCACACCGCCCGAGAGACCGAGGATTACACGTTCGTCACCGATCTTCTCCTTAAGTTCGTTTACAGTAGTTTCGATGAAAGATGCCGGACTCCAGGAACCGTCGCATCCGCAGATTCCAAGAACGAAATTGGAGAGGATAATCGTTCCGTCTGTTGAATGGAAAACCTCCGGGTGGAACTGTATCCCCCAAGTCATCTCTCCTCCGATATGGTAAGCCGCGGCTTTTACATTCTCGGTAGAACCGATAATCGTATAGTTGTCGGGGAGACGCGTTATGGTGTCGCCATGGCTCATCCATACCTGTGTGGGAGACGGCACATCGAACATCAAGGGATCTTCAGGTTTTACTACGGTGAGCATCGCCCTTCCGTATTCGCGTGAAGGAGCGCCCTCGACTTCGCCGCCATATTCATTGGCAAGAAGCTGTGCGCCATAGCACACGCCCAGCAGCGGGAGTCTGCCCTTTATGCCACTGAGATCAGGCTTGGGAGCATCGGCATCACGTACGGAAGAAGGTGAACCCGACAGAATGACTCCAACGGTGTCGTTGTCTATTTCCGGGATCTTGTTGAAAGGATGGATTTCACAGTATACATTCAATTCACGCACACGCCGGGCGATCAATTGTGTATATTGCGATCCAAAATCTATAATCAGTATCTTTTGCATATAATTCCAGTTATATAGGGTCAGATCAGCTTCTTGAATAGTTAGGGGCCTCTTTTGTGATTGTCACGTCGTGAGGATGATTTTCGGTGACGCCGGCAGTGGTGATTTTTGTGAATTTAGCGTTATGAAGAGCGTCGATATCCTTGGCGCCGCAATAACCCATACCCGACCGCAGACCACCTGCGAGCTGATATACGGTTTCGCTGAGTGTACCTTTGTACGGCACACGGGCCACAATACCTTCCGGCACGAATTTGGAAGAATCCACTTTGTCCGACTGGAAGTAACGGTCTTTGGAACCCGCTTCCATCGCATCTACTGATCCCATGCCGCGATATGACTTGAATTTTCTGCCGTTGTAAATTATAGTGTCGCCGGGAGACTCTTCCACTCCAGCAAACATTGATCCGCACATCACGCAGTCTCCGCCTGCCGCAAGCGCTTTTACAATATCTCCCGAATAACGTAATCCGCCATCGGCAATTACAGGAACACCATATTCCTTGGCAACTTTGGCGGCGTCGAATATTGCTGACAGCTGGGGCATACCCACACCTGCCACGATGCGTGTGGTGCATATCGACCCCGGACCGATACCGACCTTGATTCCGTCGGCTCCAGCTTCGATAAGAAAACGTGCTGCTTCTCCCGTGGCGATATTTCCTACCACAACATCCAGATCGGGATATACAGATTTGACAGCTTTAAGAGTCTTGGTAACGTTGGCGGAGTGTCCGTGTGCGGTGTCTATGACAACAGCGTCCACGCCGGCGTCCACAAGGGCTTTGACACGCTCCAGTGTGTCTGATGTAACGCCGACACCTGCAGCGACACGCAGACGTCCTTTGGCGTCTTTGCACGCCATAGGATAATCCTGAATCTTGGTTATGTCGCGGTATGTTATAAGGCCCATCAGTTTCCCCTCTTTATCTACTACAGGAAGTTTCTCGATCTTATTTTTAAGCAGGATCTTGGATGCTTCTCCGAGATCAGGGTTGTCTGTTGTTACAAGATTCTCGCAAGTCATCACCTCGGAAATCTTAAGATTCAGATCACTCTGGAAACGAAGATCTCTGTTTGTGACTATTCCTATAAGATGGTTTTCGTTGTCTACCACCGGAATACCACCTATGTGATTGTCGTGCATCAGACGCAGGGCATCGCCGACAGTCTCATCTTTGGAGATTGTGACAGGGTCATAGATCATGCCGCTTTCGGCTCTTTTGACCTTGCGGACCTGAGTCGCCTGTGCGTTGATCGACATATTCTTGTGGATAACTCCGATTCCGCCTTCACGGGCAATGGCTATAGCCATTTCAGCCTCTGTTACTGTATCCATCGCAGCTGAAACAAACGGAATATTCAGCGGTATATTTCGGGAGAAGCGTCCGGCAAGGTTCACCATATTGGGGGTGACCTCCGAATATGCCGGAATCAACAGGACGTCATCGAAGGTCATGCCTTCCTGAACTACCTTTTCATCTAAGAATGACATATGACTGAGATTAGAAGTTAGCTAATTTTTCTGATATTGTAATAGTCTGTTTGCGGTCCGGACCTACAGAGATCATGCCGACAGGTACCTCTGTGATCTCTTCGATCTTGCGGACATAATCTTTTGCAGCCTGAGGTAGATCCTCGAATTCAGTCACGTCTGTGATATCCTCTTTCCATCCAGGCATCTCAATGAGCACTGGCTTGCATTTTGCAAGGCGTGCTATTGTCGATGGCGGAGCGTCGAGAATTTCACCGTCACACTCATATCCGGTACATATCTTTACGGTGTCAAGACCGGAAAGGACATCAAAAAGCATCAGCGCCCAGTTGTCGATACCGGCGAGACGTGCCACATAACGAGCCACTACCGCATCGAACCAGCCTATACGGCGTGGACGTCCGGTGACAGTGCCGTATTCATGTCCGCGTTCGCGGATCTCATGTGCCTGTTCGCCGAAAAGCTCTGTCGGGAAAGGACCCTCTCCTACTCTTGTGCAATATGCCTTGGCTACTCCCAATACATTGTCTATCCATTTCGGAGAGATTCCGGCACCGACAGGCACGCTTGCCGCTGAAGGTGTGGAGGAGGTGACATAAGGATAGGTGCCATGGTCGATACAGAGCATCATTCCCTGAGCGCCCTCAAAGAGTATCTTGGCATCGGAGCGCAGAGCCTCGTTTATGAGTTTTGATGTGTCGGTGATACGTGGTCCGAGAATCCTTGCGATCTCCATATACCGGTCGTATACAGGCTGAAACTCATATTTCGGAAGACCGTACGATTCCAGTTCTATATTTTTGATTTCGAGGGCGGCGTTCAGTCTCTCGGCGAAATATTCCGGTTCGAGAAGGTCTCCCATACGTAAACCCACACGGCTGTATTTGTCTGAATATGCCGGACCGATCCCTTTCTTTGTAGTGCCTATCAGACCTTTCCCTTTTTTAGCTTCAAAAGCGCCGTCAAGGTCGGCATGCCAGGGCATTACCATCGCCGCGCGGTCCGAGATGTAGAGCTGATAGTCGGTTATGCCTTGGTCATGGAGTTTCTCCAGTTCAGCTATAACCGATACCGGGTTCACTACCATGCCGTTTCCCATCACGTTTACGGTCTTGGGGTTGAAGATACCTGACGGTATGCTTTGCAAAGAATATTTCTTGCCATCGAACACTACCGAGTGACCTGCATTGTTGCCGCCCTGGTAGCGTACTACCATATCGGCACGGCAGGCAAAATAGTCGGTCATTTTACCTTTGCCCTCGTCTCCCCACTGGGAGCCGATAACTACTAATCTTTCTGACATATATTGTTTGATATTGTTTATTTACCAGATCCGGTTTATGAATCCTTATTTAAGCCCGTTGCGCTCGTATATGTAATCCACGTTCTTCATATAGTAGTCGAGTGTGAAGCAAGCGTCAAGCTCAGCCTCTGAAAGCGCACCCATCACTACGGGACTCTTTTTGAGCAGTTCCTGATAGTCGGCGCCCTGAGCCATCGCCTGCATTGCTATCGGCTGAACTGTGTCGTAAGCCTGTTCGCGGACAAAACCTTTTTCGATAAGGGCGTTCATGACACGTTGGGCGAAAATCACTCCGTTGGTCATGTAGATGTTGGAGAGCATACGCTGGTCGAAGACAACGAGATTCTCCAGAATACCCTTCATGCGGTTCAGCATATAGTCGAGCAGGATAGTCGCATCCGGCATGAGTATACGTTCTGTAGCCGAATGTGAGATATCACGTTCATGCCATAGAGCCACGTTGTCATAAGTGGTCATCATGTATCCGCGGAGCACACGCGCGCATCCGCATATGTTCTCGCTTGATATGGGGTTGCGTTTATGAGGCATGGCGCTTGATCCCTTCTGACCCTTCCCGAAAGACTCCTCTACCTCGTGCACTTCGGTACGCTGCAGATTGCGTATTTCAAGAGCCATCTGTTCGAGACTCGCGCCAATAAGAGCGAGTGTGGCCATGTAATATGCGTGGCGGTCGCGCTGTATCACCTGAGTCGATATGTCGGAAGAATCAATACCGAGTTTTTCGCATACATAATCCTGTACAAAGGGAGGTATGTTTGCAAAATTTCCTACGGCACCGCTGATCTTTCCGACTTCCACACCTTTTGCCGCGGCGCGGAAACGTTCAAGATTGCGTTTCATTTCAGCGCGCCATAGCACCCATTTCAGACCGAATGCGGTTATATCGGCATGGATACCGTGTGTACGCCCTATACAGGGTGTATACTTGTATTTGAGTGCCTGATTGCCAAGCATCTCGATATATTCCTCGATATCCTTGAGCAGAATCTCGTTTGCCTGCTTGAAGAGATATCCGTTTGCCGTGTCGACAACATCGGTGGAAGTAAGACCGTAATGAACCCATTTGCGTTCTTCACCCAGAGATTCCGAGACTGTGCGGGTAAACGCCACAATATCGTGACGTGTCTGAAGTTCGATCTCCTTTATGCGGTCTATGTTGAAAGTCGCTTTCTCTTTAAGTTTTACAATATCTTCCTCCGGCACGACACCTAATTTGCTCCATGCCTCGGCTGAAAGAATCTCTACCTTGAGATAAGCATTGAATTTGTTTTCTTCTGTCCATACGCGGCGCATCACGTCGCGTCCATATCTTTCTATCATAATGCCTGTTTTCCTATATCTTTTCTGTAGAATAAATTGTCACATTGGATTTTTGCGGCTTCTTCCAAGGCCTTGCCCTGTGCATCGCGGAGATTCTCTCCCTTGGCTGTAACCATCATTACACGTCCGCCGGCTGTGAGGATTCTGCCCTCTTTTTCGGCTGTCCCCATATGGTATACCGAGCCGGTAACTTTATCAAGCCCTTTGATCTCAAAGCCTTTGTCATAACTGCCCGGATAACCGTTGGATGCGAGAACTATGCCGAGTACAGCCTCCGGATTCCAGATGATTTCATAATCCTTTCCATCTATAGCCGCGTTGAAGAGATCATAGATATCACTCTTCATGCGTGGGAGCACGACCTCTGTCTCCGGATCTCCGAAGCGGGCGTTGAACTCAATGACTTTCGGACCCTCGTCTGTGAGTATAAGACCTCCATACAGCACACCTGTAAAAGAGACTCCTTCTTTTACCAACCCTTTTGCCACAGGTCTGATAATCTTTTCGAGAGCTATATCGCGGACCTCATCCGAGATGAAAGGTACAGGTGAATAGGCACCCATGCCTCCTGTATTCGGTCCTTTGTCACCATCGTAGGCGCGCTTATGATCCTGGGCAAGATCAAGAGGATAAACCTTTTCACCGGAAACCACACACATGAATGAGAATTCCGGTCCGGAGAGGAAATCCTCCACCACTACTCTGCCTTTGCCGAATGAAGCGTCAAGAAGCATATCCTTCAGAGCGTTCTCTGCCTCTTCGTAAGACAATGCCACAACCACACCTTTGCCGGCGGCAAGTCCGTCATATTTGATCACGGCAGGCAACGGACGGTTTCTGACATATTCCCATGCCGGTGCAAACTCGTCGAATACACGGTATGAGGCAGTAGGAACATTATATTTCTCCATCATCTCCTTGGCAAATTCCTTGGAGCTTTCTATACGTGCGGCTTCTTTTGTCGGACCGAAGATACGCAAGCCTTTCTCCTTGAATTTGTTGACCACACCTGCCGCAAGTGCCGCCTCCGGACCTACGACGGTGAGTGTGATCCCGTTCTCTTCGGCAAATTCAGACAGAGCCTCGACATCCTCGACACCTATTTTCACGCACTCCGCAAGCACCGCTATACCGGCGTTTCCCGGTGCACAATATATCCTGTCTACTTTCGGACTGCGGGAAAGCGCTTCCACAATGGCGTGCTCTCTGCCTCCGCTGCCTATTACAAGTACCTTGTTCATCTGCATTAATGTTTGAAATGACGCATTCCTGTAAAGAGCATTGTGATTCCTTTCTCGTCAGCCTTCTTTATGGAATCCTCGTCACGGATGGATCCTCCGGGCTGAACAATAGCTGTAACACCATATTTGGAAGCGAATTCCACTGTGTCGTCAAATGGAAGGAATCCGTCGGAGGCAAGTACAAGACCTTCGGTGTGTCCTGCCGCTTTTGCCTCTTCAAGAGCTATCTCAGCCGAGCCGACGCGGTTCATCTGACCGGCTCCCACACCGACAGTCGCACCGTTCTTTACCACAACGATAGCGTTTGATTTGACATGTTTTACCACGCGCCATCCGAAGTTCATATCCTCAAGTTCACCCTCTGTCGGTTTGCGCTTTGTAACACACATATCGGATACAATCTCCTTGCATTCGGTGTCGGCATCCTGAACGAGCAGACCGCCGGTCACTCCTACATACTGTTTCTGTTTCTTGTCGGATTTCTCCATCTTTACCTCAAGAATACGGAGATTCTTTTTGGAAGCGAATACCTCAAGTGCCTCTTTCGAGAAAGAGGGAGCCATAACTATCTCAAGGAAGATCGGCTTCATGAGTTTTGCGGTCTCTCCGTCGAGTTCGCGGTTTATTGCCACAATACCACCGTATATACTTACTTTATCAGCTTCGTAAGCTTTCTTCCATGCCTCGTTGATATCTTTGCCTATGGCTGCTCCACATGGATTCATATGTTTCAGACCTACAGCGAAAGGTTCGTCAAATTCTCGTACGATCTGCAATGCCGCGTTCGCATCCTGAATATTATTGTAGGAAAGCTCTTTGCCGCCGAGCTGTTTTGCATATGCTACGGAATAAGGCACTTCCGTATCGGAACGGTAGAACATAGCCTGCTGGTGGGGATTCTCGCCGTAACGGAGACTCTGGACTTCGTCGAATGCGAGGAACAGCTTCTCGTCGAGACCGGCCTGTCTGCGCATATATGTCGCGATATGGCTATCGTACAGGGCGGTGTGTGTATATGCTTTTGCGGAAAGTTTAAGGCGTGTCTCAAGTGTGGTGTTGCCTGTTTCGCGTATCTGACCAAGTATGGTTTCATAGTCTGACGGATCACATACTACTGTCACGTCCCTGAAATTCTTGGCTGCGCTTCGGAGCATTGACGGTCCGCCTATGTCGATATTTTCCACTGCATCCTCCATAGTGACATCCTCCTTGGCGATTGTAGCTTCGAAAGGATAGAGATTCACACATACCATCTCTATCGTCCGGATGCCGTTGGCTTCAAGCTGAGCCATATGGTCGGCAAGATCGCGGCGACCTAACAGACCGCCATGTACCTTAGGATGAAGGGTTTTAACACGACCGTCGCATATTTCCGGGAATCCGGTTACGTCACTGATATTGATAACATCCACTCCATTCTCACGAAGTTTTGTCATTGTTCCACCGGTTGCGATGATCTCCCAACCGAGTTCCTGAAGAGTCTTGGCAAATTCCACCACTCCCCTTTTGTCGCTTACGCTGATTAATGCACGCATATCTTTTTACTTGTTATTTCATTGTTACACCGGAGCCCTCGACAACTTTGCCGATTACGGAAGCTTTCTCTCCGCATCCGGTCAGAATCTCTATAGTGCGAGGTGCGTCTTCAGGCTTGACTGCCAGCACCATTCCTATACCCATATTGAAGATATTGAACATCTCGCGGTGAGGCACTTTGCCGAATTTTTCAAGAAGACGGAACACCGGAAGAATCTCCCATGATCCCTCTGTGATCTCAACCCCCTGACCCTGCTTGAGTATACGGGGGATATTCTCGTCAAAACCACCGCCGGTTATGTGTGCTATTCCATGCACATCGATCTCATCAAGCACACGGTGGATCTGCTTTACATATATTTTTGTTGGAGTAAGGAGCATCTCGCCGAGAGTCTGGTCTCCTGTTCCCTCATACTTCATGTCGTATTCGAGATCGCGGTCGGATACAATCTTTCTTACAAGACTGAATCCGTTGGAGTGTACGCCTGATGAAGCGATTCCGACAAGTAGGTCGCCAGGAGCCACTTTTGAGCAGTCGATAAGTTTGCTTTTCTCAACAGCGCCGACTGTGAAACCGGCTATATCGTATTCGCCTGCGGAATACATGCCGGGCATTTCAGCCGTTTCTCCACCGACGAGAGCGCAACCTGCCTGACGGCATCCTTCGGCCACGCCTGACACAATGGCTTCCACCACAACCGGATGGTTCTTTCCTACAGCCACATAGTCAAGAAATACCAGTGGTTTCGCACCCTGTGCAAGAACATCATTGACGCACATCGCAACGGCATCGATTCCTATGGTGTCGTGTTTGTCCATAGAGAACGCAATCTTGAGCTTGGTGCCCACGCCGTCGGTCCCGCTCACGAGTATAGGGTGTCTGTAACCTAAAGATCCGAGGTCGAACATACCTCCGAACGCACCTATATTACCCATAGTGCCGGGGATGTTGGTGGAGGCGACATGTTTTTTGATTCTTGACACCACTTCGTAACCTGCTTCCAGATTTACGCCTGATGCTTCATAACTTTTAGCCATATATGTTAAGTTTATCAGTTTTTTGATTTGAAATAGTTTACTGCGTTGGCAAACAGATTCTGGTTCTTGTTGCCATGTATATTCTTCATCAGTCCTTCGCCATAGCGTTCCGAGTGCCCCATTTTTCCGAGAATTCTGCCATCGGGTGATATGATTCCTTCGATGGCTTCAGTAGAACCGTTCGGGTTTGCCGGAGATGTCATGGTTGCGTTACCCTCGGCATCGGCATATTGGAATGCTATCTGACCGTTTTTACGCAACTGCTCGGCCAGTTTTGCATCCGCCATGAATTTACCTTCGCCATGTGAAGCGGCGATGCTGTGCAGATCGCCTGTCTTGAATCCGGCAAGCCAGGGTGAGGCTACGGATCCGACACGGGTGCTCACAATCTGGGAGATGTGACGGTTGATATCATTATGGAACAGAGTTGGAGACTCTGACGTCAGTTCTCCGATTTTGCCGAATGGCAGCAGACCTGATTTCACCAATGCCTGGAAACCGTTACAGATGCCGAGAATCAATCCGCCACGTTCCTGAAGGCGCTTGATCGCCGCCTTGACAGTATCGTTAAGAAGAATGTTGGCGATGAATTTACCGCTTCCGTCCGGTTCGTCGCCTGCCGAGAAGCCTCCGCTTATAGCCAGTATATGGCAATTGTCGATGTTCTCAGCCATCTCTTTTACACTCTTTTCTATGTCCTTGCCGGTGAGATTACAGAATACCTGCGATCTGACAACCGCTCCCTCGCGTTCAAAAGCCTTGGTCATGTCGTAGTCGCAGTTGGTGCCGGGGAAGAGCGGCAGGAACACTACAGGATGATCTGTCGGTTCGCCCTCCCATTTTGCAGTGTTGGGTCCGGAAGAGGCATTTTCCACTTTGCCCTCGATACCGCTGCGGTCCGGGTAGATTTCTGTGAATCTCTTTCTGTTCGCCTCGAATGCCTCCGGAATCGATATCTCTGTGCCGTTCACTGTAATCAGACCGTTATCAGTCGTCTCTCCGATAAGTTTGGCATTCGGGAATGTGAGTTCCTGTTCGCTCTCTACAATCAGTGAGCCGTTTCCGTATGCGAACAGATCATCTTCATTTATGTTGACATTGGCACCGATGCCGTTGCCGAAGCTCATTTTTGCGATACCTTCTGCCACGCCGCCAAAACCGTTAGACCACGCTGAAATTATCTGGCGTGCCTCTATGGCTTTGCGCACATTCTCAAAATTGGATATCAGCATGTCTGTATCCGGAGCGAGGTCTGCTTTCGGAGTATGGCGTATAAGATAAATACGGTTTCCTGCAGCTTTGAACTCAGGACTTATCACCTTGCGGGCGTCTACTGTGCCGGCGGCGAATGCTATAAGTGTCGGGGGTACGTTAATGTCGTTGAATGTTCCGCTCATCGAGTCTTTACCGCCAATTGCCGCAAGCCCGAATGCGAGTTGCATGTTCAGAGCGCCAAGAAGGGCAGCAAGCGGTTTTCCCCAGGATATTTCCGAGTGCATGCGCTCGAAATATTCCTGAAAAGAGAATCTGAGATGACGGAAATCGGCTCCTGTAGCTGTAGCTTTTGCAAGTGCCTCTACCACAGCATAGCTTGATCCGTGATAAGGACTCCAGCTGCTTATGAACGGATTGAAACCGAATGTCATTATCGATGCTGTGTCTGTGTGGTGGCTTCCTACCGGAAGTTTCTGCACACTGACCTGTGCTTCTGTTCCCTGTGTCTTGCCGCCGAATGGCATAAGTACTGTCGAAGCTCCTATAGAGGAGTCGAACATTTCGGCGAGACCTTTCTGAGAAGTCACATTGTCATCAGCCAGATTGGAAAGGAATCTCTCTTTGAGATTCTTCCCTTTAGGTTCGCGAAGGAACGGATTCTTCTCCTCTACTCCGCCGATACGTGCTTTTGCGAAATGCCGTGCACCGGCAGAGTCGATAAACTCGCGTTTGAGATCGGCAACAAGTCCGCTGTTGTAATACATTCTCATTCTGCCTGAGTCGGTAACGTCAGCGACATGGCGCACTTCTATATTCTCTTCATGGCAATAGCGCTCGAATTCCTCGCGGTCTTGAGGCTCCACTACCACCGACATGCGTTCCTGCGATTCACTGATAGCAAGTTCTGTGGGGTTCAGTCCGGAGTATTTTGTGGTGACGCGGTCAAGATATATGTCGAGACCGTCGGTAAGCTCACCTATCGCGACACTGACACCTCCGGCGCCGAAGTCATTCGATTTCTTGATAAGACGTGTTACCTCCGGACGGCGGAAGAGACGGGATATCTTGCGCTCCTCAGGTGCGTTTCCTTTCTGTACCTCACTGCCGCATTCTTCCAGAGATGAAGCATTGTGTTCTTTTGAACTTCCGGTTGCCCCTCCGATTCCGTCACGACCGGTTCTGCCACCGAACATCAGGATCACATCGCCCGGCACGGGACGTTCGCGACGCACATCGGAAGCTTTTACAGCTCCGGCAACGGCACCGACTTCCAGACGTTTTGCAACATATCCCGGATGATATATCTCGCGCACGTGCGTTGTGGCAAGACCTATCTGGTTACCGTAAGAAGAATAGCCGTGAGCGGCTTTCAGAGTGATGACACGTTGGGGTAGTTTGCCATCCATTGTCTCGGAAACAGGTTTATAAATGTCTCCTGCACCGGTTACGCGCATCGCCTGATATACATAGCTTCGTCCGCTCAGCGGGTCGCGGATGGCACCGCCAAGACAAGTGGACGCACCGCCGAAAGGTTCGATTTCTGTCGGGTGGTTGTGTGTCTCGTTCTTGAATTGCAACAGCCAGCGTTCCGGATTTCCGTCAACATCTATGTCTACATATATTGAACATGCGTTGTTCTCCTCGCTCTGCTCAAGGTCTTCCAGAAGACCTTCCTTGCGCAGATATCGTGCACCAATTGTAGCAAGATCCATCAGACACAGGCTCTTGTTTTCGCGACCGAGTCCTTTGCGTATATTTTTCCATTCCTCAATGGTATCTTTCAGGGTGTCGGATATTATTGAATCGTCAACCTGTATGTCTGTGAGCTCGGTTGTAAATGTGGTGTGCCGGCAATGGTCGCTCCAATAAGTGTCGAGTATTCTCAACTCTGTCTCATTCGGATCACGGTTCTCTGCTGTGAAGTAGTTTACCACCTCCATCAGGTCATCGGCGTTCATTGCCAGCCCCATCTCCTTACAATAGGCAGGAGCCTTCTCTGCGGTAATTTTGCGGAATCCTTCAAGTACAGGTACCGGTTTCACCTCGGCACGCTCCGAGCGTTCGAGACGGTCAAGATTCTTTTCGCGTGATTCAATGCTGTTGATACAGTAATGGGCGATTTTTTTCATCTCCTCCTCCCCTACGGAAGAGTCGAAAATCATCAGCTTGGCACTGCTTATCTCTATGTCTGCATTAGGGTCGATAAGGCGCACACACTCCTGAGCGGAGTTTGCACGGGCGTCGAACTGTCCGGGGAGGCTTTCGATCGCCAGATACGGCATTCCGTTTGTTTCGAGAGTCTCGGTTACAGTATCGGTCGCCGGCTCACCGAATACGCGGTAGCTGCTTTTGTCTATCAGTTCACGGTCGAAACCGAAAAGATCATAGACGCATATCAGTCTCATATCTTTGATCTGTAGACCGAGGTTGTCGTTGAGTTCGCGACGGAGGCTCTCGGTCTGAGTGCGGAATTCCGGACGCTTCTCGACATATATCCTGTTTTTGTTGCTGTTCATTATATTTGGAAAAATTCAGAATAAGATTAATCAGATTTTAGATTCGAGTACCTTGCGGGCTTGTTCGGCACGGAAATTATCAAGTTTGTCTTTCAGTTCCATGTCAGTGACTGCCATCATCTCGACAGCGAGCAAAGCGGCATTCTTTGCGCCGTCAATTCCCACGGTAGCAACCGGTATGCCCGGAGGCATCTGCACCATTGACAGCAGAGAGTCAAGACCTTCGAGACTTCTGGACTTTACCGGCACGCCGATTACTGGCAGAGTAGTGAATGCGGCAACAACACCTGCAAGATGTGCGGCACCACCGGCTCCGGCTATGATTGAATAAAGTCCTCGGTCGCGTGCTCCGGAAGCCCATGCTTCAAGTTCTGCGGGAGTACGGTGTGCACTAAGCACTTTCTTTTCATATTCGATTCCAAAAGTGTCAAATAGGTCGGCGGCGGCTTTCATTACCGGCCAGTCGCTTGTCGACCCCATTACAATTCCAGCTTTCATTTTTATATTCAGTAGTAATTCTATTGGTTTCAGAAAACAAAAATTGGCGTCAGACACACTCGTCTAACGCCACAATTCAGTTGACTGTCAAATTTATTTTTTCGCGCATGCAC
This sequence comes from uncultured Muribaculaceae bacterium, assembly GCA_910579845.1. Lineage (GTDB taxonomy): Bacteria > Bacteroidota > Bacteroidia > Bacteroidales > Muribaculaceae > Lepagella. The sequence continues at coordinate 31,111 of CAJTWL010000011.1, forward strand.
CCGTAAAATGACGCACAAGTTGACTTGCGCTTGCTTTGAATAGGATGTATTGTCTGTCGCGATTGTTGTTTTAAAATTATCTTCATCTCCAAAGTGGAAAATTAAATTACAAAGTTAGTGAAAATAATCGATATTTTCCATCTCTTAAGTGGAGTATTTTGATAAAATTATTTCTCTTTTGATTCGCAATAAGCGCAACGGTAGCTCTCAATGCCGTCATCGCACGGACGGAACAGAGTCTCGACATTTTCCATGTTTGATATGCAGCGGCGGTTCGAGCAGCGTTTGCTGTTTACAACCGTACCGTCCGGCAGCTTGTAGCCGAGTTCGGGATTCTCTTCAGCCCATTTCAGAAGAGTAAGAATAAGAGCCATTCTAACGAATTTGCCGTTCTCTACCTGACGGAAATAAGCGGCTCTCGGATCATTGTCCACTTCGACAGTGATTTCGTTGACACGAGGTAGCGGATGAAGCACACGCAGAGTATCTTTGCCTGTGGCCAGTTTCTCAGGAGTGAGAATAAATGAATCCTTTACACGGTCAAACTCGTCTTCATCAAGGAAACGTTCCTTCTGTACGCGGGTCATGTACAGTATGTCGAGTTCGGGCATCACCTCTTCCATTGTCTGCACTTCGCGGTAGTCTACACCGTGCTTGTCGCATACTTCGAGTTTCATGTAATCCGGCAGGCGAAGCTGTTCAGGAGCGATAAGCACCACTTTTATGCCTGTATGGCGGGAGAGTGCTTTGATAAGGGAGTGTACAGTGCGTCCGAAACGCAGGTCTCCGCAGAATCCGATTGTCAGGTTGTCCAGTCGTCCGAGTTCGCGTTTGATAGTAAGTAGGTCGGTGAGAGTCTGTGTCGGATGGGCGTGCGATCCGTCACCGGCGTTGATTACCGGGATTCGTGCGTTGCGTGCCGCTACCAGTGCCGCTCCCTCCTCGAAATGCCGCATGGCGATGATGTCTGCAAAACAACTGATTACCTTCACAGTATCGGCTACTGTCTCTCCTTTGCTTACAGATGTGTTCTGTGCATCGGAAAAGCCGAGTACATTGCCGCCTAATTCCATCATCGCCGCCGTGAAGCTGAGGCGGGTACGGGTCGATGGTTCATAAAAAAGTGTTGCCAGCTTTTTCCCTTTGCAGGCGTCGGAATATTTCTGACGGTTGGCAATGATGTCGAGAGCAAGGTCTACAATATCTTCTGTCTCCTTGCGTGTCAGATCTGTAGGATCAATCAGATGTCTCATTGTTGTTCTAATTTTTGTGGAAAGAGATTTTTTATTTGGAAAGAAGTGAAATCCAGGATTCGTCGGAGGGATTGTTGCGGAAAGTCTTCACTGCCTCGGCGGCCTTGGTATCGATGTAGTTCTCTTCAACAGCGACTTCGAGAAGAGTATCGAGATTCGAGAGTGAAATATTCTTCACATTTGCGGCTTCAAGTCTGTCAAGACCTTTTTTCATTCCATATGTAAAGATAGACACAACACCCAGAACCTCGGCTCCCGCTTCGCGGAGAGCATCCACAACATCTATACAGCTTCCTGCCGTGGAGATGAGATCTTCTATAACCACGACTTTTGTGCCCGGTTCAAGTTTCCCTTCGATGCGGTTGTTTCGTCCGTGGTCTTTTGCACTTCCTCGTACATATCCCATAGGTTTGTCAAGAATCCATGCCGCGATGGCCGCGTGCGCGATTCCGGCTGTAGATGTACCCATCAGAGACTCTGCTTCGGGATATTCTTTCTTTACGGTCTCGGCAATGGCATTCTCCACTACTTTGCGTGCTTCAGGATTAGAAAGTATCAGGCGGTTGTCGCAATAAATGGGGCTTTTTATTCCGCTTGCCCAAGTAAAGGGTTCTGCAGGACTCAGGAATACGGCCTTTATCTTCAGCAGGCTTTTGGCGACTGCTCTTTCAATATCTTTATTCATATTCTGTATCTTCTTTAATTAAAGGAATTAATCGTATAAAGGGGTTAGTCGCAGAAATCCTTTACGCAGCGACGATATGCGGCTACAGGATCTTCTGATGCGGTGATGGGTCTACCGACAACAATGAAGTCGGAACCGATTTCGCGTGCCCGTGCGGGGGTGGTGATGCGCACCTGGTCATCGGCCGCTGAGTCTGCAAAGCGTATGCCAGGTGTGATTGTGAGGAAATCCTTGCCACACGCATCTTTGACAATGCCAGCCTCCAGAGGCGAACAGACAACACCGTCGAGTCCGGCTTCCGCCGCATTTTTTGCATACTGTATGATTGTGTCACCGATTGTGGCGTCGATCAGCAATTGTTTGCGCATAGCCTCCTCGGATGTACTGGTAAGCTGTGTCACCGCAATCAGCAACGGGCGTGAGCCGTCTTCACGGGTAAGACCCTCTTTGGCGGCACGCATCATCTCGATAGTGCCGGCAGCGTGTACGTTCACCATGTCAACATCCAGAGCGGACAGAACTTTCATTGCTTTACGCACTGTGTTCGGAATATCGTGGAGTTTAAGGTCAAGAAAAATCTTGTGACCTCTTCTTTTGATCTCTTTTACAATATCCGGACCGGCACCGTAAAAGAGTTCCATGCCAATTTTCAGAAAAGGTTTCTCATCCTTGAATTTGTCAAGAAAAGCCAATGTCGCCTCAGTCGAGGGGAAATCGCAGGCTATGATAACGTCGCGCATAATCTTTAAATTTTATAGGGTCTTTAGAGTCCTTAGAGTCTTTAAGGACTTTAAGGTCTTTAGGGACTTTTGTTTCTTTTAAATTTTCAAATCTCTCAGATTCCGGATACCGAGTTCAGACATACGGGAGGGGAGTGCCTTTACAATGTCTGCACAGGCATAAGGATTTATAAGGTTTGCCGATCCCACTTCCACAGCCGACGCTCCTGCCATCATCATCTCCAGTACGTCATCGGCAGTGGATACACCACCGCAACCGATTATCGGGATACTTACAGCGTTGCTTACCTGCCACACCATTCTGACTGCCACGGGGAACACAGCAGGACCGGAGAATCCGCCCATAACGTTTGCAATCACAGGCTGACGGCGTTTTATGTCGATACGCATTCCGAGCAGAGTGTTGATCAGACAGAGTCCGTCGGCACCGGCGTCCTCTGCCGCTTTGGCTATCGCCACTATGTCGGTGACATTGGGCGTGAGCTTTATGTATACCGGTTTGGATGTCACTTTCTTTACTTCCTCTGTAACTTTGCCTACCATCACCGTATCGGTTCCGAAGCTCATTCCTCCGCCATGTACATTCGGACAGCTGACATTGAGTTCTATGATATCTATATCGGGACATTTATCGGCACGCATACAGCATTCGCGATATTCGTCGACCGAGAATCCGCTTATATTCGCTATAAGCGCGTTGTTGAAAACCTTTCTAAGTTCCGGAATCTCATCACTGATGACTTTGTCGATTCCCGGGTTCTGCAGACCTACGGAATTTATCAGTCCGTCGTTGCATTCAGCCACCCGGGGAAGCGGGTTTCCCTGACGGGGATGCAGGGTAGTGCCTTTGATTGATATTCCTCCGAGAAGATTGAGGTCGTAGAATTCCGACATGACATATCCGAAGGCAAAGCATCCGCTTGCCGGTATCACCGGATTCGGAAGCTTCACGCCACTTAGTTCAACGCCTGTGTCTATATCTTTTATTTCCATATGATCTCATCTTTAGGGAATACGGGACCCGATTTGCAGATACCTTTCATTCCGTTTTTTGTTTCCATAGCGCAACACATGCATATTCCGAATCCGCATGCCATTCTTGCTTCGAGACTTATTTCGCCCGGTTTCTCCAGTCCGAGGCATACGGCGCGCAGCATCGGCATGGGTCCGCAGGCGTAGAAATAGTCATACTCCACATTGTTTTCACGTATGGCGTCTGTGACGAATCCTTTGGTGCCGTAACTTCCGTCTACAGTTGAAACGATTGTCTTATGACCTAATTTTCTGAATTCCTCCTCCAGAAGTATATCCTGTTTCGAATTGAATCCGAGCGCCACAGTTCCGAAAATGCATCTGTCGGAAAGTTCACGTGCAAGCTGGAGGAGGGGAGCGGTGCCGATCCCACCGCCGACAAGCAGGGGAGCGGTCAGTTCGCTTTTTACGTTGAAGCCGTTTCCGAGTCCTGTGAGAAGATTGACTTCTGTGCCGGGTTGCATCTGCGACATTGCGGCGGTTCCTCCGCCGACAACATCGTATAGGAGTGTAAGTTCACCATCAAGACAGTCGCATACGGAGATCGGGCGCCGTAAATATTTTCCGGGCACCGCTACCTCGACAAACTGTCCCGGAGCTGTGAAATCGGATGTATCGCCTTTCAGAACCATTCTCCATGTCTTTATAGTCACGCGATCGTTGGACACCACCTTGAAATTATGTTCTTTGTGTCTTTCGACGGCTGATCTCCGGTTGCCGGCGGCATAGGCTATCTTACCTCCTGCTATCGTGGTGATGACTTTCCCCTGGAGTTTCATTCCTGCAAATGGAGTGCTTCTGCCTTGGCTCATAAAATCCTTGGCGTCGACCACGAACTGTTTGTTGAAATTGACTATTGCGAGGTCTGCCCTGTCACCCTCTTTCAGACCGCCTTGTATTTCAAAAATCTCGCGGGGAGTGTATGCCATCAGTTCGAGCATTCTGTCGAAAGTTATGATTCCGGGTTTTACCAGATATGTGTATATTGCGGCAAGAGAGGTTTCCAGTCCCACGACACCCATCGCGCTTTTGGCAAGTCCCCGTGACTTCTCATCTTCGGAATGCGGAGCATGATCGGTGGCAATAACGTCGATTGTACCGTCAGCCACACCGGCTATAAGAGCATCGCGGTCGCGCGCCGAACGCAACGGCGGGTTCATCTTGAATCTTCCGTCCTCCTGTAAATCCTCATCGCAGAACACAAGGTAATGGGGAGCTGTCTCGCAGGTCACCTTTACGCCCCGGGCTTTGCCGCGACGGATCAGGTCTACGCTTTCGGCTGTGGATATATGACAGATATGCAGATGGCATCCTGTGCGTTCTGCAAGGTCGATGTCTCGCTCTATTTCCCTCCATTCGCTTTCGGAGCAGATACCTTTGTGCCCGTGTGCGGCGGCATATTCTCCGTCATGAATGTAGCCTCCTTTCAGCAGTTCGTTGACTTCGCAGTGTGCCGCAAGAACTTTGCCTGTAGGTGTGACACCCTCCATGGCATGGAGCATGACTTCATTGTCCTGGACTCCTGAGCCGTCATCGGAAAAACCGGCTACGAAAGGTGAGAGCTCTTTATAGTAGACCAGCTCCTTACCTTTGCGTCCGCGGGTGATTGTAGCATAGGGGAGCACCTCAATGCAGGCCTGCTCTTCGATAAGTCTGATCTGTTCACGAAGATGAGCCGGTGTGTCGGGTGCCGGGTTGAGGTTCGGCATCGCGCATACGGTGGTGAATCCTCCGGCAGCGGCTGCGCGTGTCCCCGAAGCCATGGTTTCTTTATATGAAAAACCGGGCTCACGGAGATGCACATGCACATCCACAAGCCCGGGAATAACTGTGAGACCGGAAGCCTCTATCACTTCACAATCATTTTCATCCGGCAGTGAGGGGGCAATCTTTTTTATGATATTCCCCTCGATAAGAATATCTTTTGGACTCTCACCTGCGCCTGGCGAAAAAGCAGCGTTCTTTATTAAAATTTTATTAGCCATTTCAAATGCAAAGATAACGTTTATTTCCCGCTTGACAAACACCTCCAATATAAATTTTGAAAAATGATTTGTCGGGTGATAATTGAATATACTTTTATTTGAAAAATTACGGAATTTCCATTAACTTTGCAATCAAAATTCCGCAATGCAAGTTTCCAGAAAAGCTATCCTGACTCTTGAAGACGGCTCGAAGTTTGAAGGCTATTCTTTCGGCTACGAAGCCCCGTGTTCCGGCGAGGTGGTTTTCAACACCGCGATGACCGGATATCCGGAAAGTCTTACCGATCCCTCATACGAAGGGCAGATTTTAGTGACCACATATCCAATCCTTGGCAATTATGGCGTTCCGTCGGCGGATACCTCTACAGAAGCCAACGTCAGTGACTATTTCGAGTCAAGCCGCATTCATTGCAAGGCTATCGTCTGCCAGGATTACAGTTGGGTGCCGAGCCATTGGCAGGCGACCCGTTCTCTCGCCGACTGGCTGAAAGATGAGAAGGTGCCCGGAATCTATGGCATAGATACCCGCGCATTGACCAAGCTTCTCCGCGACAAGGGTTCCATGCTTGGTAAGATCACTTTTGAGAATGGAGAGGATATCGAGTTTACAGATCCCAACAAGGAGAATCTTATTGCAAAAGTAAGCACCAAGGAGGTGCAGGAGTTCGGAGAGGGCGAGAAAAGGGTAGTGCTGGTAGACTGTGGCACCAAATACAACATCATACGTTGTCTTACCCGTCGCGGAGTGCGTGTGACACTCGTACCGTGGGATTTCGATTTTACCACCATACCATATGACGGTCTCTTTATCTCTAATGGTCCCGGAAGTCCGGAATTCGCCGAGGAGACAGTGAAGAATATCCGGAAGGCATTTGAGATCGGCAAACCGATATGTGGCATCTGCATGGGCAACCAGCTGCTCAGTAAAGCCGCCGGAGCCAAAATCTACAAACTCAAATACGGACACCGCAGCCATAACCAGCCGGTACGTCTGAGCGGTACGGAGAAGTGCTATATAACATCACAGAACCATGGTTTCGCAGTGGACAACGACACTATACCGGAAGACTGGGAGCCTCATTTCATAAATATGAATGACGGTACCAACGAGGGTATACGGCATAAATCGAAACCATTCTTCTCCGCGCAGTTCCATCCTGAAGCCAGCAGCGGTCCGAAGGATACGGAGTTTATCTTTGATGAATTCATAAAACTTCTATGATATAAAGCCTGTCGGAACTATTGCTCCGTCAGGTATTTTTTTACAATATTAAACCACAATTTCAACAACATATCTTCCATGTCAGATAAATCGCAAATTAAAAAAGTATTGTTTCTCGGTTCCGGAGCTTTGAAGATCGGGGAGGCCGGGGAGTTCGATTACAGTGGATCGCAGGCACTGAAGGCAATGAAGGAGGAGAACATAACAACCGTCCTTATCAACCCGAATATTGCCACCGTGCAGACCTCCGAAGGTTTTGCCGACAAGATCTATTTTCTTCCGGTCACACCATATTTTGTGGAGAAGGTCATAGAGAAAGAGCGTCCGGACGGAATATTTCTGGCTTTTGGCGGACAGACAGCGCTCAACTGCGGTGTAAAGCTGTATGAGTCGGGAGTGCTGGAGAAATATGATGTCAAGGTGCTTGGAACTCCGGTCCGCGCGATCATGGATACGGAAGACCGCGAGCTTTTCGTCAAGAAGCTTGACGAGATAGATGTGAAAACGATCAAGAGCGAGGCTGTCGATTCTGTTGAGGATGCGCTTGTTGCCGCCGACCGTCTCGGATATCCGGTGATTATCCGTGCCGCATATGCTCTCGGTGGTCTCGGCAGCGGTTTCTGCGACAATCGCGATGAACTGATATCACTTGCGGAGCAGGCTCTCTCCTTCTCTCCCCAGGTACTTGTGGAGAAGAGTCTCAAGGGCTGGAAGGAAGTGGAATATGAAGTGGTTCGTGACCGGTTCGACAACTGTATCACAGTCTGCAACATGGAGAACTTCGACCCGCTGGGCATACACACCGGCGAGAGTATAGTTGTGGCTCCGTCACAGACTCTGTCGAACGAGGATTACCACATGCTCCGCAAACTTGCGATAAAGATCATCCGTCATATAGGGATAGTAGGAGAGTGCAACGTGCAATATGCATACGACCCGGAATCCATGGATTATCGTGTCATAGAGGTCAACGCGCGTCTCTCCCGCTCTTCGGCTCTTGCTTCCAAAGCTACAGGTTATCCGTTGGCTTTTGTCGCAGCCAAACTCGGTCTGGGCTACGGTCTGTTCGATCTTAAGAACTCTGTGACCCGTTCTACATCGGCGTTCTTTGAACCGGCTCTGGATTATATCGTATGTAAGATTCCCCGCTGGGATCTCGGTAAATTCCACGGTGTGAAACGTGAGATCGGCAGTTCTATGAAGTCTGTAGGAGAGGTCATGGCTATCGGAAGAACCTTCGAGGAGGCTATACAGAAAGGACTTCGTATGATAGGTCAGGGGATGCACGGATTTGTGGAGAACAAGCCGATTCGTTTTGCGGATCTTGACAGATCGCTGCGGGAGCCTACGGACAAGCGTATCTTCGCTATCGAGGAGGCTTTCCGTCAGGGTTATGACGTGCAGAAGATCCATGATCTTACAAAGATAGACAAGTGGTTCCTCGAGAAACTGCATGTCATCTACAATACAATGAAGGAACTTGAGAATTACGATACTCTCGAGAGTGTTCCTGATCTGCTCCTTCGCCGTGCCAAGGAGCAGGGCTTCAGTGATTTTCAGATCGGTCGCGCCATCTGGGGAGAAGATATGAACACTAAAGCCGAGGAATTGACCTCGATAGTACGTAAAAGCCGTATAGAGCGTGGCATCCGCCCTGTAGTGAAACAGATCGACACTCTGGCTGCCGAATATCCGGCACAGACGAATTATCTGTATCTTACTTATAACGGAACGCAGAATGATGTCAATTATCTCGGTGACCGGAAATCGGTGGTTGTTCTCGGTTCCGGCGCCTATCGTATCGGCAGCTCGGTAGAGTTCGACTGGTGTGGCGTGAATGCCCTTATGACGGTCGCAAAAGCCGGCTACAGACCTGTAATGATAAATTATAATCCGGAGACGGTATCTACCGATTATGACATGTGTGAACGCCTCTATTTCGATGAGCTCACATATGAACGGGTGATGGATATTCTTGAACTCGAGATGCCGCACGGCGTCATCTTGTCGACCGGCGGTCAGATACCTAACAACCTTGCCATGCGTCTTGACAAGGCCAAGGTCAATATTCTCGGCACGCAGGCAAAAGATATCGACAATGCGGAAGACAGGAACAAGTTCTCCTCACTCTGTGACGAGATCGGTGTTGACCAGCCGCGCTGGCGTGAGTTGACATCTATGGAGGATATCGACGAGTTTGTGGCTGAAGTGGGATTCCCGGTGCTTGTGCGTCCCTCTTACGTGCTTTCCGGGGCGGCAATGAACGTATGTTCGAATGAAGATGAGCTGCAGCGCTTCCTCAAGCTTGCCGCCAACGTTTCCAAACAGCATCCTGTAGTTGTATCCGACTTTATACAGGGTGCCAAGGAGATAGAGATGGATGCGGTGGCTCAGAACGGAGAGATCAAGCTGTATGCGATCTCCGAGCATATCGAGTTTGCAGGCGTGCATTCGGGAGATGCCACAATACAGTTCCCTCCGCAGAAGCTCTATGTGGAGACCATGCGCCGCATAAAGAAGATATCGGGCAAGATAGCCAAGGCGTTGCATATATCGGGACCGTTCAATATACAGTTCCTTGCCAAAGATAATGATATCAAGGTCATAGAGTGTAATCTGCGTGCATCGCGCAGTTTCCCGTTTGTGTCGAAGGTATCGAAGCAGAACTTTATCGATGCCGCTACCCGCGTAATGCTGGGTATGGAGGTAGGAAAGCCTGCCGCATCCGCCTTTGATCTCGATTATGTGGGTATCAAGGCTTCTCAGTTCTCCTTCTCCCGTCTGCAGGGTGCAGACCCAGTTTTAGGTGTGGATATGTCATCGACAGGAGAGGTCGGTTGTATCGGTGACGACACGTCGGAGGCTATACTTAAATCGATGTTGTCGGTCGGTTATACGATTCCAAGAAAGAATGTTCTGTTGAGCTCCGGAAATGCCCGTCAGAAGGTCGATCTTCTTGAACCGGCGCGTATGCTTCACCGAAAAGGTTACACTATATATGCCACTCCGGGAACACAGAAGTTCCTGCAGGACAACGGAGTGCCGGCTATTGTGGTCTACTTCCCGGCAGATGTCGACAAACAGCCGCAGGCGCTTGAACTGCTACACGCAAAGCAGATAGATCTTGTAGTGAACATACCGAAGAATCTAACTGTCAAAGAGCTTACAAACGGTTATAAGATACGTCGTGCTTCGATTGATCTCAATATACCGTTGCTCACAAACGCGCGTCTCGCTTCGGCATTCATCCGTGCCTTCTGCGAACTCCCCATCTCCGAAATCAAGATAAAGAGCTGGGACGAATACTAACATAGAATATGATAACAGAACAGGGCGTATCGGATTCATCTGATGCGCCCTGTTAACTTTTTTAATAAGATTTACTTTGTCGGTGCGGCTTGCTGAACTAATCTTAAATTAAGATATTTATATCCGCCTCCAAGTACTAAATCAAATACCCTTGGGGTGTCGGCATTATTCTTTTTTATATCAATTTCTATTGAATGGGTTGAATTATTATGCTGGATATTGCCCCAATCTCCATTTAAGACAGGTATTTCTTCAAGATAGGGAGGTTCACCGGAAAAATTATTCTCTTTATATTGTTTTACACCATTAATTAAAATCCTTGACACAGATGCTGCTTGTCTGTATTTTTTAGACGGTATGATTGAGAATGACAATCCTTCGGCAGGAATATTGCCTTCTAATGTAAATTCGTCAGCTGTAGCTTTTAAATTTAACCCTACAGTTTCAATTGTGATAGGCTCAAATTTGCCGCCAACCAAAATCTCCTCTCTATTATTCTCAATATCATTACCCTCACATGAATATAATCCAAGTGTAAGCACACTTAAAAAAATTATAAATATATTCTTCATAATATCAATTTATTTACGAATACCTGTAATAGCTGTTAGATTGTATCGAAAATAACCTTTTTTATACTCTTCTGTAGGTATGGAGGATCTTGTAGAATCTTCATCTTCGTTAAAGCCAGAGAATCCAAATGCATCAAATGCCTCACTAAGAAAATATCCATCATAACTTCCATATATGTAAAGTGGAATTAAACTGGACTATAAAACTTGTTCTTTATTACGTCTTTAGCCTTGTCGGTCAGTCGTATACGAGAGCATACTCGATCCCTAAACAGCAAAAACCGTCAATAAATAACCGCGTTTTATATGTTAATTAAATTTTATCACTTACTTACGAAAATAAACTATAAATATTTTGATTATCTTTTTGGATATTTTCACTATGTTTAATGGTTAAAACCAAGAGTATTTTCTCTTGACTAGTATTGACCTCTTAAAAACATCATTAAATCTTTTCTGATAGCTAATTTAAACTATTTCTTATAAATATATAAATTATTGTGAAGGAAAACATATGTTAATTAACATATGTTAATGATTTTGTTGTTATTGAGGCTAAATTAACAATAAAAATTTAAACAGTTTCTAAGAGTATAGTCTGCAATAATATAGCACAGGGTGTGTCAAATTGATTTGATACACCCTGTGATGTTAATTTGATTACTTATCATACGATGCCGTTACCCGATGTTTGGGAGGGCGGCTTGTCCTCAAGACGCTAAAAATTATAGTTGGGTAATACCGAGTATCGCTGGGAGTTTAGGGACAAACTCCTCTACCAACCGTCTATAACATGCTCTAAATTACGTTGCACCGCTATTCCGGTTGCTATGTCTATGTGTCAGCGGGCTGAGGCGTGACCTTCGTAGTAGTTGATGAAGGCGTGGTTTACAAGACGGTTGCCGCCGGGAGTAGGGTAGTCGCCGGTGAAGTACCAGTCGCCGGGATGTTCCGGAATGGCTTTGTGCATCTCCCCTGTTGTCTGGTATACAATCTCGATCTCCGCGCGTATTCCCTCCGGTCTCAGCATCTCTGCGATTTTGGCTGAAATCTCTTCATCCGTGAATGAAGCGTATATCTCCTTGACATAATTCCGGATCTCCTCTTTAGGCAGCGAATACTGCTCTTTACACTTGCGATAGACGTTATCGATGACATATCGCATTCTCCGCTCCTCAAGAAGCGCCATAGCGGCTTTAAATGCTATGAATTCGCCCATTCTCGACATGTCTATACCATAGCAGTCCGGGAAACGCACTTGTGGCGAACTGGACACTATGACAAGTTTACGTGGATGCAGACGGTCGAGAATACGGATGATTGACTGTTTCAGGGTGGTTCCGCGGACTATGCTGTCATCGATGACCACAAGGTTGTCACCAGGTCTTACAGAGCCGTAGGTTATGTCGTATACATGTGCGGCAAGGTCGTTTCTTGTGGCTCCCTCGGCAATGAATGTACGCAGTTTTATATCCTTTATAGCAACTTTCTCGCGACGGACTCTACGTCTCAGAATATGGGCGATATTGTCGTCGGTGAGATTGCCCGAAGCAGAAAGATGCTGGATGTCACGTATTTTGCTTTTGATAAGGTGATCCTCGATACCCTCGACCAATCCGTAGAATGCGACTTCGGCAGTGTTCGGTATAAAGCTGAATACAGTGTTGTCTATGTCGTGATCTATGGACTTAAGCACTTGCGGTACAAGGTAGTGCCCTAACGTTTTGCGCTCACGGTATATGTCGGCGTCTGAGCCGCGGGAGAAGTATATGCGTTCGAAACTGCATTTGCGGTTCTCCCCTTTCGGCAATATCCTGTCGAGTCTCACCGATCCGTCCCTGTCAACGACTATCGCGTCTCCGGGCTGCAGTTCCTTGACATCTGAGATGGATAGATCGAAAGCAGTCTGTATAACAGGTCGTTCGCTTGCCACTACCACTATCTCATCGTTGCTATAGTAGAAAGCCGGTCTTATGCCGTTGGGATCGCGCATGGCATACATATCACCGTTCCCGACAATACCGCAGATAACATATCCACCGTCCCATGTGGGCGCACAACGTTTCAGCATATTGGTGACATTCAGATCTCTGGCGATGGCGTTTGCGAGGTCAAGTCCTGTCAGTCCCTCTTTTTTATGAATCTCGAACAGGCGTTCGTTTTCGCGGTCGAGCGCATGTCCGAGCTGTTCGAGAAGGATGAATGTGTCGGCATATATGCGTGGATGCTGACCGGTTGCGGTTATGGAATTGAAGATCTCGTCAACGTTGGTCATGTTGAAGTTGCCGCAGAGCAACATATTTCGGGAACACCAGTTGTTTCGCCGCATAAACGGGTGAACATAGTTTATTCCCGAGCGTCCGGTGGTGCTGTATCTAAGATGTCCCATGTATACCTCTCCGACAAAAGGGGTGAATTCCGGCTTCACACCCTCGAGTCGTGCGGTTTCCATCTGTTCGTGAGCGTTTGCGAATATTCGGGTAATTGCATCGGAACCTTGAGCGCGTTCCCGGAATATATATTCCTCGCCGGGGGGCATGTCCAATTTAACACATCCTATTCCTGCGGCTTCCTGACCCCGGTTGTGTTCCTTTTCCATGATCAGATAGAGTTTGTTCAGACCATAGAGATGGGTACCATACTTCTCCTTATAATAGGAGAGCGGTTTGAGGAGGCGAATCATGGCGATACCGCACTCGTGTTTTATCAGTTCCATAAAATATCTGTTAAATTTTTCTTGAAGTGTTGAGTTTCTTAAGGATTCCAACACAAACAGATTTTATGTTCACAAATTTACGCATTTTGCAGATACTGACCAAAATTTTGTAAGGGCATAATTAAATGCCCAATGCGTAGTGCCCAATGACTTTGCCGTTATTCGACGCTTGGGAGAGGAGTTTGTCTCAAACTCCTCTCCCAATACTTGGCTCTGTTATTTCGTGGCGGCTTGGGGACAAGCTGCCCTCCCAAAAGTCGGGTAACGGCAAACATATTATGCATTTTAATTCTACATTGCGCATTACGCACTATATTTTGTTGTGTTCAAGAATTATCAGGCAACAGTATATCCGAGCATTTTATTGATCAATAAACTCAATATAGAATGGAGTACTGACTTCCAATGCTGCAACATAAATCACCATTGAGGTTCCTTTTTTCGGCAGGTCTGCGAAACACATGGTTGCTGTTCCGTTTTCCTTATTTACAATTACAGAAGCGAAAGAATTCTTAAAGGGTGTTTAATAATTAGTCGATTTACACCAATAAGTTAACAATAGCCAAATACACACATATTATTTATTATTAACAAATTTTAAATTATGTTTAAGCAACTTTATAATGGCAGTGCTTGCGTTATCTCTTCTCTTGCAGCGTAAGGTTGAAAAATTTGTGAAAGGTATCTCGGACGTTGAAATTTTTTTGATTCTGAGGGGCTTAAATTTATGTATTAATCAGTATAAGTGTTTGAAATATAAGTATGTGATAGATATTTGGGGCTTTAGGGTATTTTTTGCATTTAGATTTCTGCGGGGTAAAAAGATGCACTAATGCCGAATAATTGTCATGCAGTTTAAAATTTGGTTGATTTTTATTATTTTTGTAGGTTATGTGTACGAAGATAGATTTCATGACTGAGGGGGTTGATATGCCCGATCTTGATTTTGACAAAATCAGAAGTTGGATTGTGTCGGTCGCAGCCGATCATGGGTTCGAAGTCGCAAAACTCAACTATTGTTTCTGTGATGACCCTTATATTCTTGAAACAAATCTTAAATTTCTACAGCATGACTATTTTACAGATATCATTACTTTCGATTACTCCAGAAAGAATGTGATATCAGGTGATATGGTTATTTCACTTGACACTGTCGCTACAAATGCGGAGTCTATCGGAGAGGCTTACAGGCGGGAACTTCTACGCGTGATCATACACGGCGTTCTGCATCTCTGTGGTATTGACGACAAAGGACCGGGTGAGCGTGAAATAATGGAGGCGGCTGAAAACAGTGCATTAAACATGCTTGTAGATAGGTAAGTAATTGACAGATGAATTTCGATTTTGACGTAATTGTTATAGGAGCCGGTCACGCCGGATGTGAGGCGGCTGTTGCCTCTGCCAAATTGGGTGCAAAGACTTTGTTGATCACCAAAGATATGAACAAGGTGGCTCAAATGAGTTGTAATCCGGCTATCGGAGGTATCGCAAAAGGACAAATAGTCAGGGAGATAGATGCGTTAGGCGGTATGATGGGAATAATCGCTGACGCTACTGCCATCCAGTTTCGGATGCTTAATCGCTCCAAAGGTCCTGCAGTATGGAGTCCTCGTGTCCAGAGTGATCGCGCCAGGTATATTGATGCCTGGAGAAATATCCTTGACAGTGTTCAGGGGTTGTCTCTTTTTCAAGATACTGTGACATCGCTGCTTATAGAGAATATGGCGGTGCAGGGTGTGCGTACGGCTCTCGGTGTCGAATTCAGGTCAACACAGGTTATATTGACTGCCGGCACATTCCTGAACGGACTGATGCATTTCGGTCCTGTTCAGATTGAGGGTGGACGAATTTCGGAGGATTCCGCCAAAGGTCTGACGGAGCAACTGCGCGGACTCGGATTTGTGACGGGAAGAATGAAAACCGGTACGCCGGCACGCATAGACGGACGCACGATAGACTTCTCTTTGTGTGAGGAACAGACGGGAGATCTGGATGATTTCCATAAGTTTTCCTTTATGCCCGGCGTAAAGCGGGTACTTCGGAACCGCAGTTGCTGGATTGTCCATACTAATGCAGAGGTACACCGCATTCTCAATGACAACCTTGCGGACTCCCCTCTTTATAATGGCCAGATCAAAAGCATAGGTCCGCGTTATTGCCCGAGTATCGAGACCAAGATTGTAACATTTGCCGACAAGGAGTCGCATCAGCTTTTTCTTGAACCGGAAGGTGAGTCGACTCAGGAATATTATATCAACGGCTTCTCCAGTTCGCTGCCTTGGAAAGTACAGATGGATGCGCTTGCAA
Organism: uncultured Muribaculaceae bacterium; assembly: GCA_910579845.1. Taxonomy (GTDB): domain Bacteria; phylum Bacteroidota; class Bacteroidia; order Bacteroidales; family Muribaculaceae; genus Lepagella. The sequence continues at coordinate 46,932 of CAJTWL010000011.1, forward strand.
ATGTCCCGGCATTGAGGGATGTGCAGTTCTATCGTCCGGGGTATGCTATAGAATATGACTTCTTTGACCCGAGGCAGTTGACTCATGACTTGCAGACACGTCTTGTTTCAGGACTTTATTTTGCCGGGCAGGTTAACGGTACGACAGGATATGAGGAAGCCGCGGCGCAAGGATTGATGGCAGGTATCAATGCCGCACGCAATGCCGGGAATCTTCCGCCTGTTGTTCTCGGACGTGAGCAGGCTTATATAGGTGTGCTTATAGATGATCTCGTCACCAAAGGTGTTGATGAGCCGTACAGGATGTTTACCTCCCGTGCCGAATTCAGAATTCTGCTTCGTCAGGATGATGCGGATGTTCGTCTGACTCCACTCGGACATGAGATAGGTCTTGCTACAGATGAGAGGTATGAGGCGCTTTGTCGCAAACTCGAGCAAAGGGATAATCTGATAGCTTTCTGTGAGAGGTTTCTGGTAAAAGGTCTGCCCGGTACGAATGCATTCCTTGAAAAGTGCGGGACAACTCCTCTTGCATATTCGGTGAAACTCGTGGAGCTTATCAAACGTCCACAGCTGACGATCGATCTGCTTGCATCAGAGATAAAGCCTTTGCTTATGCAGATTGAGAAGATAGAGGATGAGAGACGAGAAGAGATTGTCGAGGCTGCAGAAATCCTGATTAAATATGGAGGTTATATTCTGAGGGAACGGGAGCTTGCCGAGAAGCAACAGAGACTTGAATATGTCAAGATCCCGTCTTCAATGGATTTTGAATCCATAAATGCGTTAAGTACGGAAGCGCGCCAGAAGTTGACAGCCCAGCGTCCGGATACCATCGGTCAGGCTTCGCGTATTCCGGGAGTTTCACCGGCAGATATCAATGTGTTGCTGTTGCTGCTTCATAGATAAGGATAAAGATTGTTCCACGTGGAACAATTTAAACGGATAATATTGAGATTAAAGAAATTATATTAAGAGTTTATTTTTAAACAAGCTCTAAGTGGGTGATAAAATTAATGAATATACAAATATAAAAATAGAGATGATGGAGATTGAAGAATTAAAGACGATAATTCGGGATGTTCCGGATTTTCCGTCAAAGGGTATTCTTTTTAGAGACCTTACTACGATGATTAAAAATGGAGAGGCTCTGCATTTGACCGGCAAAGCACTTGCGGATATTTATCGTGATAAAGGCGTGACAAAGATAGTGGGAATTGAATCGCGCGGTTTTATCGGTGGTTCTATAATGGCTTATGAACTCGGATGCGGTTTCGTTCCGGCACGTAAGCCGGGTAAATTACCCGCAGTTACCATAAAGAAGGCTTATGCCAAAGAGTATGGTGTCGATACAATCGAGATGCATAGTGACGCTATATCGGAAGATGACGTGGTTGTGCTTCATGATGATCTGCTTGCCACCGGCGGTACCATGCGTGCCTGCTATGATCTGGTGAAGTCGATGAATCCGAAGAAAATATATATAAACTTTATTGTTGAGCTTACAGATCTTGATGGTCGCAAGAACCTGCCTGAAGATTGCGAAGTGACTTCGCTCCTGAAATATTGAAATACGGACAGGCTCATATACCGGAGGCACATGATCATGTGCCTCCGTGTGTTTATTTGTTGACATTGTTGTTTTATGGATATGGAGAAGGATAAGGAAACAGAGCGTAATATATTGGCCGGTGTCGGTCGGGACATTGATGAGTTCGGTGGGTTTGAATTGGAGATCAAGCCTGACCGGACACCGCAGGATATTAGGGATAACCGCCCCGGACAGCGTCTTCGTGAGAAGATACTTGGTCTTCCTGAATCACCGGGAGTGTATATGTATCTTGATAAGACCGGTAAAGTTATTTATGTAGGCAAGGCGAAACGTCTGAAACGCCGGGTGTCATCATATTTTAACCGCAGACATGATTCAGTGCGGACGAATCTGCTCGTGCGCAACATAGTGGATATGCGTTTTATCGTTGTCGCGACAGAGGAAGACGCGCTTCTGCTGGAGAATGCGATGATAAAGGAGTATCAACCCAGGTATAATGTCCTGCTGAAAGATGACAAGTCCTATCCATGGATAGTGGTGACCAAAGAGCTGTATCCACGTGTCTTTATGACCAGAGAGAAGGGTATTGATGCACGTTATTATGGTCCGTACAGTAATCTGCAGTCGGCTAAAACGGTATTGCAGCTTATAAGGGAAGTCTATCCTTTGCGCAGCTGCAGACATGCACTTGATGAGAAAAGTATTGCCCGCAATAAATATTCGCTTTGTCTGGATTATCATATTCATAAATGTCTCGGACCCTGTCGTGGCTTGATAAGTCCGCATGGTTATGGCGAGTATATCGCAAGAGTGCGTCAGATCCTCAATGGTGAGACCGTAGAACTGGAGCGTTATCTCCGTGAGGAGATGAGCAGACTCAGTGAGCAATGGAAATTTGAGGAAGCGCAGGACGTAAAGGAGAAATATGAGGCGGTCAGGAGGTATAATGCGAAGAGTGTCATCGGAGATTCGGCGTCTTTAAGCACAGATATGTTTGCATATGTCGAGAACGGGGAACGTGCGTTTGTCAACTTTATGCATCTTGCCAAAGGAGCTGTTACGCAGAGTCTGAATCTGGAGTTCCGTCTGCAGAAAACGGATGTTGCCAAAGAAGAGATACTTTCTCTTGCCATTGCGGAGATAATGCAGCGTTTCGATCGGGAATTCAATGAGGTGATTGTGCCGTTCTTGCCGGATGTGGAGTTCAGGAATGTTCAGTTTACGGTCCCTCAGAGGGGTGAGAAGCGGAAGGTGCTTGATATCGGTGTTAAGAATGCGACGCAATATATGAACGACCGGGAACGTCAGGCAGAGAAGATGAATCCCGAGAGGGGAGTTGAGAAGCTTATGGCGCAGATGAAAAGTGATTTCAGATTAAACACGGAACCGAGACATATAGAGTGTTTTGACAACTCCAATATACAGGGCACGAATCCTGTGGCGAGTTGCGTGGTATTCCGTAACGGCAAACCTGCAAGACGAGACTATCGTCACTTCAACATCAAGACTGTGGTCGGAGCGAATGATTTTGCTTCGATGAAGGAGGTTCTTCACCGCCGCTACACCAGAATGATGGCAGAGGGTGAATCCTTGCCTCAGCTTGTGGTTGTAGATGGAGGCAAAGGTCAGTTGAGTGCCGCGGTAGAGGCATTCGATGAGATGGGAATCCGTGGGGAGGTAGCTTTGGTCGGCATTGCCAAGCGACTTGAGGAGATCTATTTTCCGGGGGATTCCCTGCCATTGTATATTGACAAGAAGTCGCAGAGTCTCAGAGTGATACAGGCGTTGCGAGATGAGGCGCACCGCTTTGGAATCACGCATCATCGTAATCGAAGATCCAAATCTCAGATTAATAGCGAGTTGGATTCTATAATGGGAATCGGTCCCAAAACCGCGGCAACATTGATGAAGGAATTCAAAAGCGTAAAGCGGATGCGTGAGGCAACGCTTGAGCAGCTTGAGGCGGCAATAGGTAAATCCAGAGCGGTGACAGTTTATGCCCATTTTCATCAAGGATAGGTTTTAGAAATTTGATATAGGGTCCTTAGGGTCTTTAAGGTCTTTAAGGACCTTAAGGACTTTAAAGACTTTAAGAACCTTAGAGAATGCATAATTAAGGGGTTGTAGAGAACCAAGAGGCATATGTCGGGCGTTTTAGATAGAAAATTAATATATAAATACAAAATTAATATATGAATACTATGAAAAAGACGATTTCAAAAGGTAGTGCGATTGCATTGTGCGCGGTAATGATGCTTTCGGGTTGTACATCAATCAAGAATACATGGGATGGAATGACACAGGCAGGGCAGGGCGCTACAGCCGGCGGAGGGATAGGTGCGGCTGTAGGCACAGGTGTCGGCGCATTGATCGGCGGCGGGAAAGGCGCATGGATCGGAGCCCTCGTAGGTGGCGCTTTAGGTGCCGGAACGGGTGCTTTGGTCGGTAATTCGATGGACAAGCAGAAGAAGGCGCTTGAGGAACAGCTTTCGCAGGTCAAGGCGCAGTCTGACCAGAATTCACAGGCGATTGATGACATCAAGGTTCAGATGGTCAAGGATCGTAACGATCTGGATGCAATCAAGGTAGTGATGGGAAATTCAGTTCTGTTCCCTACAAATTCATATAAACTTTCCAGCGAGGCTGATGCCGCATTGAATTCTCTCGCTTTCAATCTTAAACAATTCCCGAATACGGATGTGACTGTAGTCGGCTATACCGATAACACAGGTGCGGAATCCTATAATATGACATTGTCGGAGAATCGCGCGCAAAGCGTTGTAAACTATCTTGAGGCGCACGGCATCGCCGCCGGCAGGCTGAAAGCGATAGGTAAGGGAGAGGCGGATCCTGTAGCGTCTAATTCTACTGTTCAGGGACGGGCGGAGAACCGTCGAGTCGAGATCTATATCACTGCCGACAAACAGATGATACAGCAGGCAGAGCAGGGGAAGATTTAAAAATGTAAAATGTAGAATGCATAATGCATAATGCATAATTGAATGTGTAATGCGCAGTGCGTAATGAGGGTTTAAGGAATAAAAAATTTGGGGTGAAGCGGTTCGCTCCAAGTTTTTTTCGTAATTTTGCAGCGAATAAGGTAAAAGATAAAGGTAGAATTGGGATCTTGGTGATTGAAAGTTATTTAAGGTCATGAGTTCAGTTTCAAGAGAGGGATCCCGTTAATGTTTTCCATTATGCAATTAATCGGTAAGCCGGATTTCAATCCGGCGTTGGTTACGGCATTGAAGAATTATAATGCCGCAAAATTTCGTAGTGATGTAGTCGCCGGGATCGTTGTAGGCATTGTGGCATTGCCATTGGCGATAGCATTTGCCATCGCATCAGGTGTGAGCCCTACGGTGGGTCTTATTACTGCGGTAATCGGTGGTTTTCTTGTATCTGCATTCGGAGGCAACTCCGTACAGATCGGAGGTCCTACAGGCGCATTCATTGTAATTATTGCCAATATCATTCAGTTATATGGATTCACAGGTCTTGCCATAGCCACATTTATGGCAGGCTGTATACTTCTGCTTATGGGTTTCTTCAAACTCGGTACAATCATCAAGTTTATACCATACCCTATAGTTGTAGGCTTTACAGCAGGTATCGCGCTGACAATCTTTTCCACACAGATGCCTGACTTCTTCGGATTGACAATAAACGAGCCTATTCCGGGGGATTTTATAGGTAAATGGAAAGTTTATGTCGCTAACTTCGGAAGTGTGGATATTACAACTTTAGGAGTAGGTCTTGTGTCATTGCTGATAATTATATTCACCCCCAGGATTTCCCAGCGCATCCCCGGAGCTTTGACAGCAATAGTGCTTGTTACGCTGGCTGTGTGGATTATGCGTGAGATGTTCGGGATTACCGGCATACAGACTATCGGTGACCGTTTCGGTGAACTGACTCCCGCCCTTCCCGAGGCAACTAAAATAAGCCTGAATATGGAGTCGGTGAATCTCCTTCTTCCATCTGCATTTACCATAGCCATGCTGGGCGCCATAGAGAGTCTGCTCAGTGCCACGGTAGCTGACGGACGTACCGGAGACCGCACAAATTGTAATACAGAGCTGATAGGGCAGGGAATAGCAAATGTCGTTGTGCCGATATTTGGCGGAATACCGGTCACAGGCGCTATAGCGCGTACGATGACCAATATTACCAACGGTGGACGTACCCCGGTTGCCGGAATCATCCACGCGGTTGTACTTCTTGCCGTGTTTATGTTCGCGATGCCGTTGATAAATCTTGTGCCTATGTCATGTCTTGCGGCAGTACTGATAATGGTAAGCTACAATATGAGCGGCTGGCGCACAGTAGTAGGTATGGCAAACAATCCTATGGGTGATATATGGGTGTTGATTGTTACTTTCCTGCTCACGGTGATCTTCAACCTTACGATAGCTATCGAGATCGGTCTGTTGCTGGCTGTAGTGGTATTCCTGCGCCGAATTACGGAGAATACCACCATCAAGGTATATGGGGAGCAATTGGATGCCGCGGCGGGCACGGATATGAGCAAGCATGAGGTGCTTGATCTTGTTCATGGAGTGTCGGTGTATGAGATCGACGGTCCGTTCTTCTTCGGTGCCGCGACAAAGTTTGACGAGATAATGCGCTCGAGTGCTCAGGAGAAACCTGTTGTACGTATAATCCGTATGCGTAAGGTTCCGTTTATCGATTCCACAGGTCTGCATAATCTGCAGATTCTTATCGAGTCTTCACAAAGCGAGGATATACAGATCGTGCTCTCCGGTGTGCGTGATAATGTAAGAGAGGCTCTGCACAAAGCCGGAATAGATACACTGATAGGAGGAGAACGTATCTGTGATCACATATCGAAAGCCGTGCGGGTCGCAAACGCAATTGCGGAGGAGCACAATACCGCGGTTTCCGTGAGTCCCGCATGATAAAAATGAATAGATTTTAGTTAATCCAATCTAATACAGAAGCAATATGGTAAACTTAAATGAATTCAGCAAAGGAATACAGCATGTCGGTATTCCAAGTTCGGATGTTGATCGCACGATTGAGTTTTATGAGTCATTGGGATTCGAGGTAGTGTTGATGACATCCAATAAACCGAACGATGACAAGGTGGCTTTTCTTAAGATGGGTAATCTTGTCATAGAGTCTTATGGCAATCATGACACCGTGAAACGTGTGGGCGCGATAGACCACATAGCCATTGATGTCAAGAATATCGAGAAGCTCTATGAAGAGATCAAGGCTGCCGGCTATCGTTTTGCGGAACCGGGACTGCAGTCGCTTCCCTTCTGGGATAATGGAATAAAGTATTTCATCATTCTTGGTCCTGACGATGAGAAACTGGAATTCTGCGAGATCCTTTAATTTCGTACAAACATAAAAAGAAGCGCTTTAAGCGCTTCTTTTTATGTTTATGGTAAAACGGCATTGAAAAACCGTTTGAATGTCGTTATGAGTGCCGTATTTACTTGTATGAGGGCATTGCACCGTGTCGTGTGCATACAAATGCCGATACCTCTACGGCTTTCTTGTGGGCGTCGCGGATACTCTTGCCGTCAAGAAGCTCTGAAATGAACGCGCCTGTGAATGAATCGCCTGCACCTACAGTGTCGGCGACCTCAACCTTCGGAGTTGGTACCCATGAAGTCTCTTCGTCGGCAAACACATAGCTGCCTGTGGCGCCCATGGTTTCCACAACCATCTTGAGTCTGTACATATCTTTCAGTTTCCTCAGAGCCTCTTCATCATTCAGCTCCTTCATGCCGAACAAATCTTTGATGACAGCAACCTCCTCATCGTTGATCTTGAGGATGTCGGCTATCTTCAGGGATTTGTCGATAACCTCTTTTGAATAGAAATTCTGACGGAGATTGATGTCGAATACCTTAAGAGTCTTTTCAGGAACCGTCTCGAGGAATTTGTGGATGGTTTCGTAAGACTTGCCGTTACGCTGGGCGAGTGCGCCGAAACATACGGCGTCGCATTCCTTGGCGAGCGTTTCCATCTCCGGAGTGAAAGGTATATAATCCCATGCCACACCCTTGCAGATTTCGTAATTAGGCACTCCTTTTTCATCGAGAGTAACCTTTACTGTACCTGTCGGTTTGTCGATTACGGGAATGATGAATTTTACACCTTTCTCCTTGAGATTTTCCAGAATCTCTTTGCCTAATTCATCGTTTCCGACAGCGCTGACGCCCCAACCTTCATTGTCGGCTACCTGAGCCGCGTGATAAGCGAAGTTGCAGGGTGCGCCCCCGAGTTTCTTGCCGTCGGGAAGCATGTCCCAGAGCACTTCACCGAGTCCTACTATTTTCTTTTTCATAATTTAAGAGTATCAGATTTTAAATCAATCGTCGAGTGAGATCATGACTTTCATGCATTGCTCGGCATTGTTGTCGATGCAGTGATAGGCATCTTCATAGTCGGTGAATTTGAAGCGTTGTGTAACAAGGGGCTCTACTTTCAGACGACCGTCGGCAAGCATTTCTGAAGCAAGTACATAATCCTCATGTTTGTACATCATCGAACCTATTATGCGGAGCTCATGCTCATCAAGTTCTGCAAAATTGACATAAGGAGGTTTTGAGAACACAGCCACAATAACTATGTCGCTTCCCTTCTCGATGTTTGCCACAAGGTCAGTAATACATGGCTGAGCACCGGAAACCTCAAATGCAGCCTGGAATCCTTCGTCTCCGAAGACACGTTTTACAGCATCCTTGAAAGATTCTTTCATAGTGTTTGCAGTGTTTTCGATTCCGCACTCTTTGGCTTTGGCGAGACGCAGATCACTGATATCGGTGATAAGCACTTTTTTTGCCCCGCGACCGAGCACGCATTGGGCTACGAGGTTACCGATTGTTCCGGCACCTGTGATAACCACATTCTTACCTTTCACGTCTGTACGGCCTGAAGCGTGTACACCTACAGCACAAGGCTCCATTACAGCAATCTCCTCATATGAAAGTTTGCTGTCAGCCTTTACGATGCGGTCTTCGGGAACAATAAAATAGCGTTGTGCGCATCCGGGAGCCTGAAATCCCTGAACACGCAGTTCCTCGCATACATTGTAGCGTCCTTTCTTGCAGGGACCGCATTTTCCGCATACGAGCTGAGGACGTGCGGAAGCCTTGTCTCCCGGTTTGACAGCTGTGACATCTTTACCGACGGCAATTACTTCAGCGCCGTATTCATGACCCTGTATTACAGGGTAAGTCACAAACGGATGTTGGCCGCGCCATACATGAATATCACTGCCGCATACGCCAATATTGTGTACTTTAAGAAGAATCTCGTTATCTTTTAACATTGCGGGGGTGAGTTCCTCAACCTCCACGAACTCGATCTTGCCGGGTTCAACTACTCTTTGCTGTAACATATCTTTTTTTAAATTTAAAATTCAAAATTAATGTAGGGTCTTTAAGGTCTTTGGGGTCTTTAAGGACCTTAAGGACTTTAATTATGCATTATGCATTCTACATTTTACATTTAATTCTTCAGGTTGGTGCCGTAGCCGAGCAGTATGTCGCGCAGTTCGGTGGTGTCCACACCTGAAACCGGAGTGTTCTCTTTGAGGCTCAGTGCCGCTGCTGTACCTGCCGCCTGACCTATACCCATCACTGATGCCATGACACGCAACGAAGCTGATGCCACACCATCTGCAGAGAGATTACGTCCTGCCACCAGCAGATTGGGGAATTCCGGGTTGTAGAGTGAGCGGTAGGGTACGAAACCGGCGTCTTTCATAAAGCTGCAGGTCTGCTCTGTGCTCTGTGCGGAATGTATATCCACCGGATGGCAGCCGCGAGCCACAGCGTCTTCAAAGTCCTGGGCGTTCAGGTATTCATTGCCGGTAAGTGTGTGCGCGCCTAATATGCGGCGTGTTTCACGAACACCGGTCTGAATGCCTGTGGCTATAAGTTCTGCGTCCTTGAACTCAGGAATATATTTGCGGAGAAGTTCCGTATATCTGTGCGCATGCTCACGCAACGTGCAGCTGGCAAGTGTCTGGTCGCGGTTGTCGATCATGTTCGCCTGCATGCGGGTCATGTTCACCAGAGCTATGCCTTTTGCCATGATGCCGCAATACCACGGACCGCCGAATGTGGGCATATCCTCTTTCCCCTCCTCGCGCAATTTTGTGAAAAGGTCACGGATACGCAGGTCATGATAGTTCACGCCCTGCTGTGAGTGACGGATCATCGGGAGAGTGTCTGTATCTACGTTGGCGAGCATGAATATCAGAGAGGGTGGCTGGGTTTTGCCGGTCATCGGCTGCATGGGCACTTTTGCCATGGCTGCAAGATCGGAATCTCCGGTAGCGTCTATGAATCGTTTTCCGGCAATTGCTTCGGCACCGTTCTTATTGTCGATGATCACATACTTGATCACATTGCCGTCCATCTCTATTCCTGTGATGTAGGAATTGAGATAGAGTGTCACTCCCTCCTCCAGAAGAATTCTCTGGGCGATGAGTTTATATTTTTCAGGAGAGAATGTAATGTTTCCGAGAGGTTTCTCCTCACGGGCACCTCCGACCTCGATCAGCCGTTCCACAAATTTCCATGGAAGTCCGTCGTTGATTCTGCGTCCGTTATAATTGAATACGCTGATAGGGTTGACATAAGCATTTGTAGCCATACCGCCCAGGAAGTCATATCTTTCGATAACAGCCACCTTAGCACCTTGTTTTGCAGCCGCCCAGGCTGCCATTATACCGCCGGGACCGCCACCGCAGACCACAACGTCATATTCTCCGACTACGGAAATCTCTCTTGTCTGTTGTATTGTTGTCATATGTTGTATTGTTAAGGAGTTTTAAGGTCTTTAAGGAGTTTAGGGAGTTTAAGGAACAAAGAATTGAACAACTTCTAAGTCAAACCCGGTTAAACTCAAATTAAATCCAAATCAAACTCCAGATTAAAAATTTCAAATCTTAATTTTTATCTCCGATAGTCTTTTCGGTCGAATCCGGCAGGGCGTCTGAAGCTTTCTTTCCATACGTTGCCGAATCGGTCTTTCAAGGTTATCTCTATTGTCTTGTCGGGAGTATCCGCATGCACTACGAATATACGGCGGTCGCGCGGTATGCCGTAGCTTTCAGGCCACATGTCACACCAGTTGGTACGACCTATAAGGTATGTTGCTGTATATAGCGGGTTTATACCCCATGTGTTTTCTACAACGAGTTGTTTGCCGTTTTCCGTCGCTTCCAGAGAGCCTTCTGGATCCCAGCTGAATACGGATACCATCACGCTGTTTTCAGGATATTCCGAATAATCTGTGATGTCAGGATAATGCATTTTGAAATTGCGGGCTTCGCCGTTAGTAGCAAACCATTCTTTGACCTTGTTCATGTCAAATGCATAGAACTGTTTGTCAACCGGATATTCAAACGGCTCGAAATGCCAGTCTATCTTCTTGCCGTTGGCGTTGAATATCTGATAACCTACAGGATTCCCGTCCGGGGCAAGATTCTTACCGCCGAAAGCGGAATTCCACCACCAGCTTCCGCATGCTCCCACCACAGTGTGGTCCCATACTGTGTTCTCGAACCCTTCGGGCGAGGGACAAAGAGCATTCATATGAGTGTGTCCAGTCAGGAAATGAACATCTTTATAAGGTGCGAGAATGCGTTGCAGATCAGCCACGTTCTCTTTATTTGCCTTAACGTAGACTTCATTCTTGCTTCCAGGTTTCTCACCAACTGTATGGCGGAACATCGGGCAATGGAAGGCTATGAATACCGGGGTGTCCTTCTCTTTCAGCTGTGCGAGGTCCTTCTCGAGCCATTCCAGCTGTTCAGGAGTTATCCGTTCCTCATAGTTTCGCGCACCTGTTATATCCTTGTTTATCTTCTGGGTCGGCGACGGCTTGTTGATGTAATATACGTTGTCGAGTACTACATAATGCACCCCTCCGATATTGAAAGAGTAATATCTTGGACCGAACGCTTTCATATAGGGCTTTGCGGCACGGAAATCCATATCCGGACCTTGGACGGCTCCGCCGTCATTGTCATGATTGCCTGTGGTATTGAATAGTGCTGTCGGATAACTGCAGTCGTTGAGTGTTTTGCGGAAATCACCTATGGTGTAGAGGTTTTCATACCAGAAACTGTCCCAGGATGCGTCTCCGAGGTTAAGTGTGTAGGTGGGAATGCCCTCTTTATTGTTATCCGACACCACCTTTCTAAGCCGTTCGACATAAGGGTTAGAGAAATCCTCCACATCATTGCGCTCGTTTGCAAGATGTATGTCTGTGATAACAATCATCCGGTGTTTGTCATTCTCCTCTCTATTAAGCAGGAAATCATGTCGTTCCGTACTTTGGGGATCCTCTGTCAGGTCTGCCCAGAACTGTGGCACCACTTCATCGTACGGAGCCATATATCCCGATGGTATAGTGATGAATACTTGCCCGTTTTTCTTCTCCGACTTGAGTCTGTAGATGCCGTTCCTGTCTGTTTTAGTGAGCAGGTATCCGTCTGATACCACAACGTCCGCCACCGGCTTGCCGTCACATTCCACGACCCCGGTTACGGTAGCTCCTTTGGGATTGCCGGTCTTGAGTGCGGACCTGAAGGTAGACTGGGCTGTCGCGACTGAGGATATGAGCGTCAGTGCCGTACAGAATATTATTTTACGATTCATGGTGTCCGAAGTGATATGTTATCAGTAGCTCTTGTAGGTTCCGTAGATAGCTTTTACCTTGTAATCCTGATTCGTATCGTCAAGTATAAAGACTTTATATTCGCCGTTAGGAGCTACGCGGACAACTATATGACCGTCCCATGATTTGACATTACTGTTATATGGCGCGAGTTTTGTCTTGTTGCCGGGATCAATGCCTGTAGTGAAGATATTCACGTTAGGTGACACCGCTGTGAATCTGCTGAAAGTTTCCGGTCTTGGCTGTACGTCGCGCCACGGACTCACAAGGAGAGTCTTGGGAGCGAGAACCTTCAGCAATTCCGGGCTGTTGGTGTTTGCCGTGCCGTGGTGGCATGCTTTCATCATCTCCACCTGTTTTACTACCGGAATAAGCGGAGCTTCGGAGTCAAGCCAGGGTGTTGTGGAGCGGGAATTATACTGGAGGTCTCCTGCGGTGAAATAGTCGAATTTACCGAATTTGAGCATGAAGCCGACAGAATAGATGTTCTCTTTTGGAGAAGCGGCTTTTATCGCGGTCTGGTCGGGATTCCCTTTTGAATCCAGAGGGAGATTGCATTTCTTCTCCTGACCGGATCCGGTCCAGTACCAGCCGCCGGCGCACAGAATGCGTATGTCGAAACTATCATATTTTGAAGGATTGTAGTTCATCACAACCTGATCGTTATGACCTACATTTGCCGGTTCATAGACAGTACCTTTTGTTTTTTTGGTCCAGTCCAGGAATTTGATATAGTCTTTAAAACGCGCTTCGCCTGAACGGTTGATCGGTGTGGTGTAACCGCGATCTATAATCTTCTTGAAATCAAGAAGAGTGCCCACTTCATTAATTCCGTTCAGATAGAAATCACCGTCCGGATGCTTTTTGACAGCCACCGAGACAGGGCATATCTTGGCATAAGTCTCAGGGAAGTTGCCCATATGGTCGGTATCGAAATGAGAGTTCATCCAATAGTCTACTGTTTTCCCATGAGGGTTGAAATGCTTTACATAATCAGCTATCGCGGTTCCCGAAGATATGTTGCCGTTGGGACGGTAAGCAAGCGGCAGCTCCGCTATGCCGTTGGTCTGACAAACCTTTTCAGTGAGCAGAGAACCGGCTGCATCTACAAGAAGAGTTGTTCCGTCGGGGAGGATGAAGAGATATGATTCTCCGCGACCTGTACTGATCGAGTGAATGTCGAGAGTCCCTTCTTTCCAGGCCGGTAAAACTTCGCCGATTTTGGCTGAGAAATACTCTGTCGGTTCTGAAGTTCCGCCACCGGGATTTGGAGTGGGATCTGGGGTTGGGTTAACAGGTGATACGGGATCATCGCCACCACATGCCACCGCGGCAATTGTCAGTCCGCTGAGTAATCCGCAAAGGGTAAAGATTTTAAAGTTTTTTATTTTCATGATGCTGTTGAATTATAAAATTTGTATGGATATAAAATTAATAAAATTCAGATTAGCAATAAAGATTGAAGGAGATAAATTTCAAAAAATAAAAATGATTTTGCAGAAAACAGGCGGGAACGTTCTCAGAATGCGGTACGGCCTATTCTTGAGCACCCGGTTCACTGCAATTATTTTATTAAGGATTGCTTAAACCGGACGTTTGGGAGGGCGACTTGTCCCCAAGTCGCCACGAGATAGCAATGTAATACCGGGTCGCGCTGGGAGTTTGAGACAAACTCCCCTCCCAAGCATCGGGTACAACCTGTATTGTAGGATTACAAGCCCAAAAGAACGAGTTTGAGGCATAAAAGATTTAAATGCACTTGTTTATAACAGTTTATTAAACTTTGATTAAGCTTCTGAGTTTGTTGAGTAAGTCATTTGTTAAGGCTAATGTTTCATAGATCTCATCTTTTTCATATGCAAAGATATCCCCGTAGTCCCCTTGTTGCCTCATAGAGAAAAGCTTATTTATTAATTTGGAATCATCTTTAGTTAAGATCCCCTTTTTTACATAATTCAAATTAATTAAACGCTGTATTCCTGCATGAGTCTGTGTAAGAGCTCCATCGTTTATAAGAAGGGCAGATGCCATATGAAATATTGCATAATATAGTCGATTGGCATATAAACTTAAATGCCCTAATTTCAGCACATCTTCAGCTTCGATTATGTGTTGAGGGATTTCTCTATGCGATAATTGACTATTGCAATTCTGTCTTCTTCAGTTATTCCCATAGTAAGATTCCTTCTGTGTTGATGTTTTGATACAGTAGTGAATGATGTTGATGTTCATCCATATCGGAATAAGTTGAGACAATCGGGTTTATTTCAACTTGCAGATTCCATCCCAATTCTTTGAATGGATAACCGTAATTGTCAATATCCGCCAGACTTCTTTTTTGTTTGTTTAACAGAATTAGCAGATCCCAGTCCGAATCCTCTCGTTCAGTTCCTCGAGCGCGTGAACCGAAGAGAATAATCTTGGCATCCTTAGGCAGAATCTTATTTGCCAGATGTCTGATTGATTTTATAATATTCTGTTGGTTCATAATACTTTTGTTATAAGTAACTGAATGGAGTAAGCTTACCCTGCAAATATACGGAGAAGTCGAGAGCAAAGCAAAATTTATTTTGCTTTGCCGAGCGCCGAGTATATTGGGCGAAGCCAAATATACGGAGAATATTCAACGAAACAAAATAGCGGTTGTCGGCTGAAAGCCGGTCCGCGGTAGCTAAGCTAATTATGTGAGTCAAATATATAAGTAAGTAATAAGTAAGTGATAAAAATTAATGAACATATAAAACGCGGTTATTTCTTGACGGATTTTGCCGTGGAGGGATGGAGCATACTCTCGTATGCGACTGACCGACAAGGTGAAAGACGCAATAAATAGCAAGGTTTATGGTTCAAGATCAATTCATTTACATATATCGTTTAATTTTTATTACTTACTTAAAAATTAAGCGATATATCTGCTAATGTAATTTGTCGATTCGCCATGATGTTTTATAGCACGGCGGCGATATTACGAATTGAGGAAAGACGCTTCATAAAAGATGCATCTGATTTTACCATTTGCAGATTATAATCGCTTTGCAGATTAAGCAATAGCTCAGCCGGTATGTTCAAGGCTGCTTCTATAAGTAATGCTATTTCTGTATTAATCCCTCTCTTACCTTTGATTATCTCATTAAGCAGAGAAGGTTTGACACCGATACTTTCAGCGAGTTTTGCCTGTGTTAGACTGTATGCCTCAAGTTCATCCTTGATAAGTTCTCCCGGATGAGTAGGCTCAAACGGAGTAAGATTGTTTGCTATCATATCTGGAGCAACACCTTGTAATGTAATCATATCAATCGTAATGGTTTGAGAGTTCAACAATATTACAGATAGTCAGAATCGGCTCTTCGGTGGTTTCTCGCATAGTAAACTCTATTCTGTACTGGTCATTGACCTTAATGGAAAAACGCCCTGCATTACTTCCTTTTAATGCCTCAAAATTCAAAGAGTTGATGCGAAACAAGTCCTCTTTACGAGAAGCCCATTTCAAGTAATCTATTCCGCGTTTATAACGTTTGACTACATCAGATCTGTAACGATGTTTCTTGTCGTTACAGACTCCTTTGGTATAGAGGTCTCTTAAATATTCTTGTCCGAATTCAACTATCATATTACCGTATTACGATGCAAAGATATAAAAAGTTCTCAAACTTCACAAATTTGTGAAGTTGATTCCCTATAAAAGCAAACGTATTACATAGAAAAATTTGTGGCTGTCGTAAGTCAAGAGTACTTAGAGAGTGTTTGAATTTAAACCAAATTAAACATAAATAAAGAGAATGAATATTTTTGATTTCATCACAAATGATCCTTCGGGCGCTTTTCCAAAGATTCAATCGGTCACATAGCCCGCTATGCTCCCTTCTGAAAAATCCAAACACTCTCTTAGAAACTGTTTATTATTTAACATACGTTGCTGTAACCGGACGTTTGGGAGGGCGGTTTGTCCCAAACCGCTGAAAATTCCGAGTCGAATAGGGAGCTTGGGGACAAACTCCCCTCCCAAGCATCGGGTACAACCTACACCGTAGGATTAACGAACCATTGTGTAGTTCCAAAAAGACACTCAAAATGCCTGAAAGAAACACTATATAAAATTTTTCGTAATAAATTTAAACAGGCTCTTACAGATTGAATTTCTTTGTAAATATCTTATCTGCTGTGGAGATCTTCAGAATTACGATTCCTTTGTAGTTGCTTATAATATCCGAAACAATGTATTTGTTGTTCGCCGTTAGAAGAATGTTGTTTCGGGATTCTATTAAATTCCCGTATTGGTCAAATATCTGAATGTTTATCGGTTCATTAGTTTCATAGCCATTGTATGACTCGATGACGATCTGACCTGATTCAACGGTTACATTTAAATTATCCTCAAGTTTAGGTTGCTGTTCATAGATGTCAAAGTCTGAAGATAGTGTTTTAAGGTATTCTTTCACATTCCTCATCATATTGCATTGGATGGGAGAGTATGTATTACTCTTGTTAATACCCTTGGCTTTTTTCAATGCAATTGCATTCCTGCGAATCTTATTGAGAGTGCCGTCGATTTCTCCTAATTTATCGAAAATAAGTATTGCAGGCAGTTCATTATCTTTTAATAAATCAAAGACAATGAATTTACATTCAGGATGAGTATTATAATATGACATCAGCTCTTTAAATTCCTGACAATCTCTCAGAATATCGGGATTGCTGTGGATGCTTCCTTTGACATTATCACTGAATTCAGCATACAGTGACTCAAATTCCTGTTTAGTCTTATTGTCGATATCGTTAATAAGTTCCTTGAGTGTGGCGAGTTCATCTGAATCAAAATCAATGCCAATCAATTCAGGATAATACAATGAGGCTGTCTTTGCGTCGCGAGGGGAGTTGAAAGTGCCGTCTTTCATTCTATACAATTCTACTATCTGACCATATCCGGTAAATGGATTATTACCCCTCACTGCGTCCCTTGGATGAAAAAATCTTTCCAGACTGCCTGCTTTGCTCTCCCATGAGTAGCCATGCAATTTTCCATCACCATTCGTGATTGTGGCATGCTTATAATCTCTGTTTCCATTTTTATCAACAAGAGCCCATAGTGCAACAATAGCATTGGAATAATTCGCACCCTCTCTTGTCAATCCTCGTGAGTCATAAAAGTTATCAAAAGCTTCAAGAGTATCTTCAGAATAAAATTGGGAATCTGGTAATCCGGGCCATTCCCAATATGATGTAATACCTCCAGACCATGAAATACAATTATAAGTACTGGTTGCGTTACCTGACAATATTGCATCATAGGGATCTAAATATTGAAAATATGGCAATACTCCTTTTGCATTTTTACAATTCAAATATAAATCACATGTACCGTTAGGTTGAAGAGAATTATAGTTTGTCAACCAAATATATTTAGATGTAGAATCATATTGTTTCTTAATTCTTGCATTCACACCCCATTCGGATTCGTCATCTTCATTTTCAGCTCCGTCTCCGTCATCGCATGCGGCTTCTATTTTTGTGACTTCCCCGGAGGGATTCTCAGCAGTTTTGATATTTTCAATCCATAACATCGGATCTCCGCTATACGCGTATGTAAACGTATTGTATTCTTGATCGGTATTGAATTTACGGAATATTGGATTCCCTGTGACAGCAACGTTCTCATAATATACATCCTGGTTTACAAGTATATTGCAGAATCCGGATTCATTTCTATATAGTGGTTTGAGCAAGATAGTATATGATCCTGCCACCGGAACGTTTATCTTAAATTCTGTAGTCGGGTATTCATCTTCCGCTTCATCATCGGGATTCTCTTTTTTATTTTCATCCGGATATATTGCCCATGAATATTTTTCAGGGTCATCAGTCTTGAAAAAGTAAATTATAGTTTCAAAGTCATCTAATTGCTCGGTTAATATTTCAAAGAGTTCTCCCTTATCCAGATATTGCGAGGTGTGGAATGTGTATGTAAAAGGGTAGTTTTTGTAGCAATCGTAACATTCAGTTTGTACATATTCAATTTGATTCAGAGTGTTTTTGGAGAGGCTGTATGCTTTAGCCTTATTGCCTTTTTCAAATTGTGAGTCTGATATTCCAATTTGAGAACGGAATGCATTGTATTTGCCGGGGTCTATATGTATTGGATCTGAGGCAGGAGAAACTTCGATTACTTCAACGTTTGGAACATATTTATTATTACTGATTACTTGTATTGTATTTTCACCGTCATTAAGTGTAACTGTTTTCCCTCCTTCTAATTCTATGCTATGCCAGTCTGCTTTAGTTGGTTTGAGTTTGACATTCTGCGGGATATTGTTTACTCTGATATTGTATTCTTCAAACGTGCCATCTTTATGTTTGGCAGGGCATATCCAGAATTCAAGATGATAGTCTCCCTGTTTGCAATCAGTGTACTTAAATTCCAATACGGAATGACCGTTCTCCGCATAAACTGTTTTTGACACCAGATTCGCTCCGCTTACCAACTTGGTGTTGAACTTTGTAAAGTCTGTTATAATCTTGTTGACCTTCTCAGAGGGACTTGCCGGAATACTTGTTAATGAAGCAAGTAAAACTGCAATGATAAAAGAATGTTTCATATAATTACTAATTTAGGGTTATAAATATCGGTTTGAAACCTAATTCAATCGATTAAATCTAATATAATATAATTAGGAGATAAGTCCCCAATGGGACTTATCTCCTAATTATATTATATTAGTATTGTTATCAGGTTGTTAGTACCCAGGGTTGTTTTCACCGAAGATAAGTGAGACATCTTCGGTCGGCAACGGCAGGAGATATTGACGACCATCTTCCGGGAAGATAAGCTTCATCGGAGTAACGAATGGTATTCCGGCAGCTTTTGCAGCATCCAGAATAGGAGTCATATCCACAATACCGTCTTCGTCAATATTCGGGCGTGTATTCTTCGGGAAGAACCAGTCTCCCTGTTGAATCATCTTCTTCATGTAAGATTTTGTATTTGGAAGACCGACTTTCCAAGTACCATTGAGTTTATGATAGATTCTCCAACGGATAAGGTCGAACCAACGACGGTTTTCCCACATGAACTCCATGCGACGCTCTGTACGCAAGATTGTCCGTAACTTAGCTTGATCGGTTTCTGTCACTTTAGGATACTGAAGACCGGTACCATTGTATGCACGCTCACGAACCTGATTGATAGCATCGCGTGCATCATCATCGCATTCACCAAGTTCAATCTTAGCCTCAGCATACATCAGAAGGAGGTCGGCATAGCGGTAAACGATACATGGGGGCGCCACAGTTTTACTGTGTGCATACCAGGATTCGTCAACACCCTTTTTGTAAACGAAGCCTGACCATGAAGCATTCAGGTTGACAAGACGGGAGTCGTTATTTTTAATTTCTTTGCCGGAGCCGTAGTCCATGATCTTTTCTTTACCCGGGTTGTATTCAAGACCCATGAATGTAGATTCAGGAAGAGCCATTGTCATGCCACAACGCGGATCGCGATTATCCCATGGACGAGATGGATTGTAAAGAGGAGACTCATCTACCGGAAGACCATCTGTACAAAGGAATGAAAGCATACCCTCCATAGATGGTCCTGCAGTTGCAGTACCCTTCTCGCTTCCATATTGAGATGATGGGTTACGCATCATGAAAGATTGACCATTATATGTGTTAATCTCCAATTCAAATGAACGTGGCAGCATTAGAATGTATTCAGGAGAAGTGGTTGTGCTTGCTTTATGAATTCGTTCGAAATTGCTGTCAAGCATGAATTTTCCGGATTTAATTGCTATTTCTCCGGCTTCTTTTGCTGTTGCATAATCGAGCATCCATGTGGCTGTACGGCATTTGAATGCCATAGCGGTAGCTTTGATTACGCGAACACGATTGCTGACATTATCTTCAGGAAGCATTTTATAAGCCTTGTCAAAGTCTGCGTAGATTTTCTTAAGAATCTCATCCTTTTTAACACGACCTAACTGACAAGCACTCTCGATTGTCTGTTTCTCCTCATAGTAAGGAACATCACCATAGAGGAAGATAAGATATGAGTAGAAGCAGGCTCTGAATAAACGGGCTTCACCTTCAAATCTGTCTATAATGCCATCGTTCAGTATACCACGACGTAATTCGCAATTTTTGATGATATCATTGCAACGAGTGATTCCTTTATATGTATTTGTCCACATAGTGCCGACGTAGCCGGTGTCACTGTTTACGGCACCACCCATCCACTCGTATACGTGGTCGCGATGCATCCAGTCATCGGTGAAGCGGTCTGTATGACCCAGACGGTTGGCTTCCCAATACCACAATGCAGAGCGATAAAGGTCTTTTACAGCCATATCAAACTGCTCTTCAGTCTGATACCATGTCTCTTGCGCGGGGTCAGCCGGGGGCATAAGATCCAAATTGGTGCAAGAGCTAAGAGTGAGCCCCATTACTGCCAACGCGGAATATATAATCTTTTTCATTGTTTCTTTAAGTATATAAATTATTATCAAATAATTTTATTAGAAACCTACAGTTACACCAAAGTTCCATGTACGGGCAATGTAGGATGAACCTCCAACGGCTGCCTCCGGGTCCCAACCTTTTGGGAAGTTGCTGATGCAGAACGGATCGGAAACAGATGCGAATACGCGAAGGTTGTCAAGACGAAGCTTGCTGAGAATGTTCTTCTGGAAACTGTAAGAAAGTGTTATGTTCTTGCAACGGAAATAGCGACCGTTAAACATCCAGAAATCAGATTTGGCATAGTTCATCTTCTTGCCGTCACCATAACCTACACCAGAGAATTTAGGATATTCAGCGGCGAGATTCTGTTCAGGAGTATTGTAATTTGACCAATACTTGCCAACAATAATCTGAGGGAAGTTTCTGTATGTTGAGCTTCGATAAACCATTTCAACAGTTTTCATAACGTTTTGGCTGCCGATACCTTGGAATGTTGCTGAGAGGTCAATGCCTTTCCAACCGACATTGATAGTACCGCCGTATTGGAATTCAGGAAGAGAAGAACCGAGCTCCACACGGTCATATTCCGGAGTGATTTTGCCGTCTGGCACACCTTCAGGACCGCTTATATCAATATATTTGATGTCACCGACCTGGGCACCATCCAAGTGGGGGGAGTTGTCAAGATCCTCTTGTGTCTGATATAGACCGTCGGATTTATAACCGTACCAAGCGTTATAATAACTTCCTTCACGTGTGATATATCCGTCGTTATCAAATACAGTACCTGCAAGTTTGCCCATACGTGAACGATAGTCGGAGATATTTACACTGATGCCATAGTTCCAGTCGCCGACAACATCGCGCCAGCCAAGTGAAAGATCCCAACCGCGTGTGTTCATGTCACCTGCATTCTGTTTAGGATTCGAGTAACCCATATACATAGGAATCTGAACAGAAAGAAGCATGTCTTTCGTTTTCTTGTAATAGTAGTCGAATGTAAGGTTCAAACGGCTGTTGAGAAAACTTGCGTCCAAGCCGACATCCCATGTGTGGGTTGTTTCCCAGGTTATATCATCGATATTATAGGCAACCTGGTTTACAGTTTTATCTGCGATTATATTTCCTTGATTATCTACCAACGCTACGTTTGCGGAAGCAAGCATAGCCTGATAAGGATAGTTACCTATACGCTCGTTACCGAGAGTACCGTAGCTGCCACGTATTTTCAGGAAGCTGAGGATTTTTGGGTCAATATCACGGAGGAATGCCTCATCAGACATAACCCAACCCACAGAGGCAGACGGGAAGAATCCTGTGCGGTATTTTGAACCAAAACGGGAAGAACGGTCCCAACGAACATTGACTTGGGCAAGATAGCGACCTGCATAATTATAGTTTACACGACCGAAAATTGAACGGTATGCGTTCTCGGTTCTTGTTCCGTCAAGAGTCAGCTCATTTTTATTTGCATTAGTGAAATAGGGATAACCCTCGAACTCCATGTGTGTAGTGCCTGCAGACAATGTGCTGGAATGCGCATAGTAATCCTCATAACCAACCATGTAATCGGTATTATGGTTTTCACCGAATGTTTTCTTATAGTTGATAAACAACTGCTTGGTGCACCATGAGTTGTAATTACGCTCTTCCGATAAGTTCGTGGAATTTCTGTTATTAAGATATCCGGCTGAAACAGATGGATTATCTGCAGTGAAATAAGGAATCTTGTTTTGAACATCCTTAACACGTGTGAAAAGAGCGCCCGGAGAGTAAACGCCGGTAACTGTCAGACCCTCTATAGGATTAAGTATAACAGAGAATTTGGCACCAAAACGGTCGGTAACCTGACGGTTGTAACCTCCATACATTACGATAGCATACGGGTTTGTACCTTCGCGACCCCAAGCGGTAGTTCCATTGGGGTTTTGGCCTGCGTATATTTCAGGAATATAGGTTGCAGAATAGAGCGGGTTGTGCTGTGGCTTGTTTGTATCGCCACGGCGCCAATATGCATCAACACCGAATGACAACCATTTGGTTGCTTTGAATGTGTTGTTTATGCGGGCTGTAGTGCGTTGATAATCGCGGTTGTGATATAGCGCGTCTGAATATTCGTATCCTACAGAAACCTTGGATTGGATAACCTTGTTACCGTAGCTTACCTTAACATCATGTTTTGTAGTGAGTGCACTTTTCTTCAGAAGAGCGTCACGCCAGTTGTAAATAGGATATTTTGCCGGATCAGATGCGTTCAATTCATAGTATTTGTAAAGCTCATCGTTCGAAAGACCGAACTCACGTTGTGTGAATGAATCTTCCATACCGGTAGCGTTACTTGCAACGTTCCATTCGTACTCATTCATCATGCGTAGATAGTCCTCAATACCTGCTGATTCAGGGAATTCAGTGAATTGAGAGAAACCGACAGAACCCTGATATTCAACTCTTGCTTTGCCCTCTTTGGCTTTCTTTGTAGTCACAAGGATGACACCAGCGGCCGCACGCGCACCATAGATAGATGCCGAGGCGGCGTCCTTCAATACGGAGATTGATTCGATATCAGCTGAGTTTACAGACTCGAGGCTGTCAGGAACACCGTCTACGATTACTAACGGGTCGGAATCACCGATAGATGTCACACCGCGGACACGGATTGTACCGGAAGCACCCGGAAGTCCGCTTGTACGTGTAACCTGCACACCCGGCATCTGACCCTGGAGTGCCTGGGTCACGCCTACAGCGTGCATCTCCTCGAGTTTTGCCCCCCCCACATTGGTGACGGCACCTGTAAGGTCGGCTTTCTTCATCACACCGTAACCTACAACCACCATCTCGTCGAGGGTGCTGGCGTCGCTTGTCATAGTGATCTTGAAATCGGTCTGGTTGCCGATTTTGATTTCCTGACGTTTGAATCCTACGTAAGAAACCTGCAATGTTTCTTTGGGATCCGCACTTAATGTGAAATTACCATCAAGGTCGGTCATAGCGGCACGGGAAGTGCCCTTTACCATGACTGTGGCACCAATGAGGGGTTCCCCCTCTGTATCCACAACGACTCCCTTGATTTGCCTCTGTTGCGCCCATGCGGGTGACAAACCGGCAAAGATGCAGAGCATCGTCAGAATGAATTTCTTCATGATGTCAAATTTTAATGTTAGTATTAGTTGTTATTGTTTAATTAATTTCCAGAATTTTCTTCCAGGGTATGTTTTACGTCCGCAGACGGAGTATTGATTCTTAAGGATTGTCAAAGATATACAATTATTTCTTAATTGCAAGGGGGAAATCTGATTTTAACGTTAAAAACAGTGCAAATGATTATCCCCGATAGACAATCGATATGTATATCCGGTTGACGGTTACAGTTCCACGCCTTTATCCTGAAGTGCCTTGCGGACTTCCGAGACGGGGAGCTGACGCGGAGTGACATTCTCCTTTACAGCCAGCGCGGCGGCTATGCCGGCGGCCTCACCCATTGCCATGCATATGGACATGACACGGTAGGAAGCGTGCGCGCGGTGCGTGCCCGAGATGCATCTTCCGGCTATGATCAGTCCCTCGACGCCTTTTGGCAGCATTGCGCGATAGGGTATGTCGTAGGGAATGACATATGCTATCTTCTCCTCAGCCTGACCTGCTCCGTCAGGATTGTGTATGTCCACGATAAATTCGGCTTTATGCACGACTGCATCGTCAAACTGCCTGCCGCTCACAAGATCCTCTGCCGTCAGAAGGTAGTCGCCCATTACGCGGCGGGTCTCGCGGACGCCTGTTGTAGTGCCGGAACGCATCACATGTACATTCTCATATCCGGGCAGCTCTTCCTTGAAGAAGTCCATCAGGATCTCTATCTGGCGACGCAGTTCGAGGTCTGCAGGGAATATCTCCCTGACTTTTGTCACATCGCACTTGTTGACCTGTGTGGTGTTTACCTGACGCTGGCCCTTCTCCACGGTAGGATGCAGTCTGACAGCCGCAAGGTTTGCCGGAATCCGTCCTGCGTCGGCACGACGTTTGCAGAATTCGAGGAACGGCTCTCCGTTCAGCTGCACGTCATCCACATCTCCGATACATGTTACACCCTTTGACTCGTCGACACCTTCGATGGTGAATTCGAGAGTCACCGGCTGCATGAGTCCGTCCTCGCGGCCTTTGCGTACATCGCATCCTGCCACGGCGGCTACAATTCCGTCGCCGGTGCAGTCGATCACGACTTTTCCCTCAAGAGCGAGTTTGCCCTGATTGGTGGCGAGAACCACCCCTGTCACCTTATCGCCCTCTTTGAGTACATCAAAGACCGAAGTCTGGAGGTATACGTCTATATTCTCATGGTTCACAAACTCGGCAAGCGAGAGTTTCGCCTTTTCGAAATCGTGTGCCTTGCCGACGTATCCGAGCATGTCATTCTCCGGAATGCCAAGTATCTCCACAATTTCGTCGCGCATGGTTCCCTTGCTGACCATGCCGAGCACCGGACCTACGTAACCTGCCGTAAGATTTCCTCCGACAACACCGTAGCGTTCGAGCAGAGCCACTCTTGCCCCCTGGCGCGCCGCCGCTACAGCAGCGCAGATGCCGGCGGGACCTGCTCCTGCAACTATCACATCATATTTACCCTCAAGTTCGAGATCTGCAGAGTATCTGATATTTTCCATATTGTCTATAATATATAATAACTTCTTATTATCAAGTTCTTTTACTGTTGCTCCGCTTCACTGCTTTGTGCCGCCTCCTGCTCCTTGCGGCTGTCGTTCCAGCGGTATATGCCATACATGGCACACAAGGCAATGATTATATAGACCGCATTCTGCATCGTGGCTGTGGTGCTGTCTTCGAAATCCTCTGTAATAAGGAGAATGCACAGCAGAGCCGCAATGCCTCCGAGTGTCGCGAGGAAGCAGTTTATAGCCATGAATGAATATGACTTCACGGCACGTTTCATCTCCGGAGTGGAAACGATATCGCAGTCCGGGTCGACAAGAGCCTGTATCTTGTCATATCCCGGGTCAACGCGCCCTTTGAGTCTGTCGTAATATTCAAATATGGCGAGCAGCGCGCACGGAAGCAACAGACCTACCGATGATTCCAGTACCTTAGGGTTGACCATTCCGTCGAGGATATATTTCAGAGAGAAACCGAGCGCATATGTGATGAGCATTGTAGCTATAACCTGACGGGATGTGATACGACGGGAGAACACGCCCCACACAGACGGGATATACAACGGACCTATCACGAGTGTCAGAATCGTAACCACCACTTTTTCCGCTCCTCCGGCGTAAGGTATCAGCAGAGCCACTATAAGAATGGACAGACCGTATACAAGAGTGAACATACGGCCGATTGTGATTCTCTTGCGGTCGGGTGTCTCGGGATGTTTCTTGCAATATATATCGTATGTGAATACGTTGGCGAAAACGTTGAGTGTTCCCGAGACACAGGAAAGTGTAGCGGAAATCATCGCGGCTATCATCACTCCGAGCATTCCTTTCATCAGGACATGCTGGCTCATCAGGATATATGCCTGCTCCGGGTTCGCTCCGGGTTCGATGACGCGGTAGCACATCGCGGGAACATACCAGATTATAGGTGTGAGCAGGTAAAGCACGCCGACGAGATAGTTGCTCTTGCGGGCATCGCTTTTTGTCGGGTTGCTTAGATATCTCTGGACGAACGGCCAGTCACCGCCGATTGTGAATACATTGAGGAAGAACCACAGGATCATCCAGAACATAGTGTATTCGTGGCTGAACAGATTGAAGAACCCTTCCGGCGCGCCTGTCTGTAGACCGCTTACTCCACCGACTGCCTCAAGCGACAGAGGGAGCATGAATATCACCATTGTGAGCAATACGCCGAACTGAATCATGTCTGTCATAAGCACGGCAAGGAATCCTCCTGTCATTGTGTAGAACAGTGTGATTATTCCAAGGATCGTCACTGCCCACGACACCGACAGGTGTCCTGTGGAATCTGCAAGGAAGTGTCCTTCCGGAAGCACCATCAGTGCGCAGACCACAACCGCTATCGCATATAACGCCACGGCTGTATGTACGCCACGTCCGAGAATACCGGCTATTGTATAGAAGTCTATAGTTTTGCCGCCGAACCTGACAACAAGGAATTCCCCCGGCGACTTGATGCGCATCTCACGCCATTTGCCACACAGGTATCTGCCGGTAAGAAAACATGCGAGACCGACTGTCATACCTACGACTGTGGCGACAAGTCCGTATTTGTATGCCACTCCGCCCCAGATCACGAATGTGCTCGCTGAGAAAATGGTCATGTATGTCGACAGTCCCGAGAGCCACCAGGAGGAGTTGCGTCCGGCTATGAACATATCCTCGGAATTGTTGATGCGGCGTGAGGTCAGCAGGCTTACTGCTATCAGACCGACAAAATATATTATTATTACGATGTAGTCGAGTTGGGACATGGAAATCTGGTTTTAAGGAATTCAGGAAAAAGTGTTATTATTCTTTCAGCTGAGGTTTGCCGGGAACAATGGACGCCATTCTGGCTTGGTAATGTTTCTTGACATCGTCCCATTTATAATATGGACCTTTCCCTTTAATCGGAAGTTTAACCTCTTTTTCGTTATGAAGTACCTTTACAAGTGTGTCGGAGTTCTTTTTTGAGGGATTGCGGTAGAATATGAACTGGATGTTTGCCGCCATAGGTGTAAGGCGGGCAAGATCCCACTCGTTGCCTATCTTTTCCACGTCGGTCTCCACCATGTCATAGCCGCCGATCTGCAACAGCGGAACAAAAGCCATTATGTTGATGTCGTGACCGAATCGAAGGTCGACATTGCGGTCGCCGGTGGCGAGGGCGTCATCGGCATGTGTTATGATATCGTTAAGCAAAGCCTTGGCATAGTGTAGGTTCAGGTTTGCCGCCTGTGGCGCGGGTCCGCGCTTTGTATAGCAACGGTAATTCTCGAACACAGCCATCCAGTACAGCTCTTCGGGAGTGAACAGATCGTTGAAGGTGATATGACTCATGCCTACATTCGGGGCATCCTGCGAGAGGTAGAACAGATTCAGGAAGAGGGTGCGTTTTGCCTTGGGGTCTGTTACAACCGGCTTTGTGAATAGATCCGAAAGTTTCGAATCCATATCGATCTTCACGTCCATCAGGCTGTCGGTCTCGAAATTATACAGACCTTTGTCCCAGTATGCTCTCAGTTCCGGTGTTATCTCGTTGCATTTGGCATAGAAGAATTCCAGCGGTGAGGTTGTACGCAGGGTCGCTGTGCGGGTGATCTGAAGTTTTGGATTCTTCTCCTTCAGACTTTCGCAGAAAGCCCCCATGCTGTTGACACATCGTATGATGATTGTGGCGCGTGCGTCGATTTTTGCGGAATCGGCAAAAAGATTCGGGAAATTCCGGTACATGCGGTCCGCAATACCTTTATGTTGGCTGAATCCTAATGGCGAAAGGGATCCTGCACGAAACTTTCCATCCTCGGCAATAGCTTTTACTCGGGCGTGAATCTCTTTACCTCGAGGTGTCAGGGCATTTTCAGCAGCGGCTTTGTCAAATACGGCAAGTGTGTTGGTATAGTCCTCCTCGTATGTCATCCAGCGGGAACCGTGTCTTCCGTAATGGCTTATATATATAGGTTCATAACCTTTCGGTGCCGGTGTCAGTTCAGTACCGTCAAAAGAGTATGTAGTATAGTATCCGGCTGCTTTTGAAGGATCTTTCGCAATCTCCGAACGGAGGTCGCGTGCAACTGCAGGGATAATGGTAATTGCCGCTAATATAAGCAACGAGAGTTTTTTGGTCATAATAATTGAGGTTAATTCGTTTCAAAATTAAGAAAGATGTAGTATATAAGGTCGAAAAATACCGGACAAGTAGGAGGAAAATTCGTTCGCAAACGATTGCGTTGTTCGCAAACGGTTGCGAAAATATCAAATTGGAATTCTATAACGGGAAATATTATATGAAAATTGAGTTGTGTGGATGTAAAACAGAAAATTTAACTATTTTTGTAAAAATTAATTAAGAAAAGTGTTATAAATAAGTATTCAAATTAAAACGACAGTAATTGTTTTTTATCTGAACACTTACTTATAGATTGAAGTATGTTGTATACTTATGTGACACGATATGACTCGAATTTATGAAGAATAATAATGAAGCAAAACGGCTGAAAAAGAAGGAACTGCTCGAGAGGGTGATGAACTTTCTGCAGGCACATAACAGGCAGTCGTTCAATTACAAGCAGATAGCATTCGGGATTGATGCACTCAACCCGCAGAGCAGACTTGATATAATCAATCTGCTTGATGAGCTGGTGGCTGCGGATGAGATCCAGGAGATAGGACTTGGCAAATATAAGGCATTCTCCAACAGAGGGAGTGAGAACGAAGGTATATTTGTGCGCCGTTCCAACGGCAAGAATGCAGTCCTGATAGATGACGAACAGATACTGGTGGCGGAACGCAATTCGATGCATGCGCTCAATGGAGACCGGGTCCGTGTGATGGTGTCGGCGGCACGTGCCGGCAAAGAGCCGGAGGCACAGGTTATAGAGATACTGGAAGCCAAGGATCAGGTATTTATCGGCACACTTAAAATAGAGCGCAATTACTGCGCGTTGGTTACGGATTCCAAATTTCTGGCAGCTGATATAATAATACCCAAGAACAAGATAAAGGGTGGCAAATCGGGTGACAAAGCGGTTGCCAAGATAACCTATTGGAAAGATGACGAGATGAATCCCCGGGGGGAGATTGTCGACATTCTTGGCAAAAAAGGGGAGAATACTGCCGAGATGCACGCAATTCTCGCGGAGTTCGGACTGCCTTACCGGTATCCGGCAAATGTGGAGAAAGCGGCTGAAAAGATCGATGCCGGCATAACACCCGAGGAGGTGGCGAAACGTGAGGATTTCCGCAATGTCACCACATTCACCATAGATCCACGCGATGCGAAGGATTTTGATGACGCGCTGTCGATACGTCAGCTGGCAAACGGCAATTGGGAGATCGGTGTGCATATTGCCGATGTAACTCATTACGTGCGTCCGGGTTCTGTAATAGACAAGGAAGCCAAGGAGCGTGCCACGAGCGTATATCTTGTGGACCGTACGATACCTATGTTGCCGGAACGTCTTTCCAATGGCATCTGTTCGTTGAGACCGGATGAGGAGAAACTGACATTTTCCGCTATATTTGAGATGGATGTCAAAGGTGATGTCCTCAACAGCCGTATAGGGAGTACTGTAATAAAAAGCAACCGTCGTTTTACCTATGAAGAGGCCCAGGAGGTCATAGAGACGGGGAAGGGCGATTATGCCCGCGAGCTTGATGTCCTCAACAGGATAGCCAGACAGTTGCGCCGCAAGCGTTACGAAGCCGGAGCTCTTGAGTTTGACCGGGCTGAGGTGAGATTCGAGATTGATAAGGACGGTAAACCGATAAGTGTCTATTTCAAAGAATCGAAAGATGCCAACAAGCTGATCGAGGAGTTCATGCTTCTTGCGAACCTTACGGTAGCCGAATCCATAGGCAAAGTGCACGGGACAAAGAAAGCCAAAAGTTTCGTTTATCGTGTCCATGACAATCCGGATCCGGAAAAGATGAGCAATCTTTCACTTATAGCCTCACGGTTCGGATATAAACTGTCGGCAGACGGCAGGGCACGGGAGGTGAACAAGAGTATCAACAGGCTTTTGCGTGATGTCAAGGGGAAAGGTGAGGAGAATATGCTTTCAATCCTTGCAATCCGCTCGATGGCAAAGGCCGCATATACCACGGAGAACATAGGTCATTACGGGCTTGCAATGGAATATTACACCCACTTTACATCCCCGATACGCCGTTATCCGGATATGATGGTTCACAGGCTGCTTGCAAAGTATGCCGAAGGGGCACGCAGTGTCGACAAACAGAAACTTGAAGATGAATGCAGGCATTCATCCGACATGGAACAACTGGCATCGAACGCGGAACGCGCCTCGATACGCTACAAACAGGTTGAGTTCATGCAGGAAAGACTCGGTGAAGTATACGACGGTGTAATATCCGGAGTGACAGAATGGGGTTTCTATGTCGAACTGACAGATTCCATGTGCGAGGGACTGGTTCCCGTGAGGGATCTTGCCGATGATTTTTATGATTATGACGAGAAGAACTATTGTTTGATCGGCAGACGACACGGAACCCGTTATACATTGGGAGACAGGGTACGTGTGCAGGTGGCGAGAGCCGATCTCGACCGGAAGCAGCTTGATTTCGCGCTGATCACCGATACGGGCAATCCCAACAAGCCGCTGGAGCAGCGCAGACCCGGCAAAAGACACGAGCCACATAAAAAATTTGCGAGAAAGAAAAAAAGTTTGTAAATTTGCATTCGGATGAGTCCTTCACGACCAGCTCCCCGCGAATCCCCCAGATCCTGACCGAAGCAAGGGTAACGGGTTGAGCGGTGCGATGGAGTCAGCTCATCCACCTGCCTCTTTAGCTCAGTTGGCCAGAGCACGTGATTTGTAATCTCGGGGT
>CAJTWL010000012.1 GCA_910579845.1 uncultured Muribaculaceae bacterium
ACAATCCCGGCTATATCAGAAAAAGTCCTCTCACAAGTCCTGCGACAACTATACACCGACGGGATTCTTGACCGTCAGCTATATCCCGACGTACCTCCGAGGGTAGAATACTCGGTCTCCGATTTCGGCAAGACGCTGTTACCACTCGTTCAAAATCTTATCAACTGGGGGCGCGAGAACTTTGACCAAATAATGTCAAACCGGCAAAAGAATCAGAATTAGCCTTATGAAACCGTCCAACATATTGTCAGTAAAAAAACGTGCTGAATTTCGCGAATGGCTTGCAGCCAACCACGTAAAAGAAAAAGAGTGCTGGATTGCCTTGAAGCGGGGCAAGACACCACCGGAGGATGCCTTATGGTATCTTGATGCTGTTGAAGAGGCTTTATGTTTTGGTTGGATAGATTCGACTGTCAAGAATGTTGATGGAGTTACTCTCCAACGCTTCGGACCGCGAACTAAAAGCGGCAGATGGACTGAGCTAAAAGAAAAATCTGAACGTTGTCTATTGTGAAAATTCACAAATCGATTCTACTTTTGTAATCGGTCTATCAATTGCGAACGGACAAGTTCATAACCCAAATACGGATTAAATTCTCTGTCAGGGCGGATAAGGCTTTGGGTGTCGCCTAAGAAATCCGGATCCGACATCTTTTCCGCCATATTGTTGATAAACTGTTTGTATGTAGGTGGTTGCTGCACGGCAAACGTCATATAACGGTTATAACAACGCATGATTTCATCGACATCAACAGACGCCTCTGATAATGCGACATATAAATCAAAAAGGTCCCGTCCTTTTTTTCTTTGGTATAAAGCTCTTAGCTTTGTTCCCAATAACTCGTTCAGACTATATGTAGTAATCTCGCATTTGCCGGAAAACCAGCTGTTTTCCATCTCAAATGGCACCTTGACAAGTCCGAGTTCATTGAAGTGTTCAAAACAGTTTATCTCTATTTTCAATCGCAGGGGAATTACAGGCGGGATTTCCGATTCCATACGAAACAACATCGTGTTGTTGTATCTCTTTTGTTTCGTAACCCGGTCAGGCAGGAAATCAAGGACTTCCCCCAATCTGTACATGATTGGTTTTATAGGTCCAGATGCAATCTGTACCAGATCAATATCCTCGCTGTATCTGGGCTGGGGCGACAGATATAGTTTATGAAGAGCTGTGCCACCTCTGAATGCCAACTGGGAGGCAAGGAATTCATCACTGAAAATAGCAACCAGCGCACGGGAGATGATAAGGTCCTGTTCAACCTGTGCATTGTCATTCCAGGGAACAATTCTGTTCCATTGGGTAATGGCTGTTCTGTTTATCATATTTCGTCTGTTTCTATTATCGAGTTTATATACACTTTCCAACGGGAATTCTTTTCTGCATTCTCAACGGTTTTTCGCGTATTGAGAGGAACATACCTGAAACGTTTTGCGTATGACCGCAATTCCGCATATAGCACGTCTGCAATCTCCGTCTGCCCTAAAACATCTTCAAGCATATAGCCAAGACGTTGTATGGTCGCTATTGATGTATAATCCAACAAACTGTCGGACACTCCATGAAAATCGAGATTCTCAGTCAGTTCTTCAAGGATGGTAGCCGCTCTTGAAAGACCTCCTATATATTGTTCATACTGCACAATATCAATGGCTGTCAATTCGGAATTTGAGTAAAGAATCGTACCTGTTTCAGAATTGCGGGATAGTAGAAAATCCGATGGAATCTCCTTTCGATATTCCCATACAAGCGAGTTGTTTTTTGCCGAAGACACTGTGGATTTTGGGAATACCGTCATTACTGAAAATTTTTGCGGCCGTTGATGGGCTGCCCCTAAAATTTCTGCCGCGCTCAGCAGGCTGATATAGTATGGTTTGTTCAGATATGCCATCAGCTGATCTATATAATATATAGGCGGTATCATTCTTTTTGCCGCGTAATGTGGAGGCATTATAACATAAAATCCTCTGTACACAGGATACAATATACCTTGTGATGATAACCGAAACAAATCATTCTTGATGGATTGTTCCGAATAATTAGTAAAGGCCGACCTCACATCATCAACCGAAAAGGTCGGGAAGCCGCTGATTTCTCTATCTCTGATCCATTCTCTAATTGTCATGATGACTGATTTTGGTGCAAAGGTAATCAATTTTTGATTACCAACGCACTTTTTTAGCGCATATTTGGTGCTTATGATGTATTATTCCATGAATTGACATTATAAATTCTGCTTCACTTGATTAGTCACAAAGAGTCATTATCCCCTCATCAGTCCGACATGAAAAACATAGTGTTTCCAGAATAACCTTGTAGTCAAAATATTAACCCAAGACTACATCAGATATACGCAATAATTATTAATTTTGCAGTATGTTTTTCGCATCTGATCCTCAAAAAATCTTAAAAAAACAGACCGGTGTGACTGTCGGTACTTTCGATGGTGTCCACCGTGGACATGTACTGGTTGCCGAATCTTTACGCAAGGCATGTGCGGAGCGGGGACTGGTGCCGTTGGTTATTACTTTTGAGCCTCATCCGTTGGCAGTGGTTGCTCCTGACCGGGCACCGCTTCTGCTTGAGGATCCCGAAGAACGCGAGACACGTCTTAAAGAGATTGGTGTCGAGGTAGAGGTTGTCGGGTTTAACGAAAAATTACGATCTCTGACAGTGGATGAATGGTTTGGGATACTCCGTCGCGATTACAATGCCGTGTTCATGCTCATAGGTTATGACAATAGTTTCGGATGTGACGGCAAGGGGAAGGATATGGACTATTATATTGAAACCGGTCGCCGTCACGGAATCGAGGTTATGATTGCTGATGAACTGGAAGGTGTCAGTTCTTCCATGATCCGCAAGGCTGTTGCGGAGGGGAGGATGGATGATGCCTCCCGGATGCTTGGCAGGAGGTATTCGGTGGAGGGCAAGGTGATACACGGAAGAGCCGTGGGGAGAGGTCTGGGGTTTCCGACAGCGAATGTTGAGATAGATCGCGGACGGCTTATGCCGCCCCGTGGTGTCTATGCCGCCGATGTGGAAACCGTAGACGGTAGAATCTATCGTTCGGTTGTTAATATAGGTAAAGCTCCGACGTTTTCGGACAGCATACCTCTGACACTCGAGGCTCATTTACTTGGTTTCAACGGTAACCTTTATGGGGAAAATATAAAGGTAAATTTCATAAAAAAGCTTCGGGATGAGAAAAAATTTGCTAATTTAGATGAATTGATCGGAGCGATAACGGATGATGTGTCAAATGCTGTGAAGATAGATCATACAGATGAGTTCAATAGCCAACCCGGACATGTCGGGTAAAATATAAATACCAAACTGATAAAGCCATGGAAGTCATAAACTTAGCAGATACGCCGAGTCTGGCAAACAGATTTATGCTTGAGATGCGTAGTGTGGATATCCAGAAAGATCCATTGCGGTTCCGCACCAACATAGAACGTCTGGGTCAGATAATGGCATATGAGATTTCAAAGCGCCTGAGCTATCGTGAAGTTAATGTTACGACTCCGCTTGGTGTCGCAAGATGTCTTGAAACTTCCGACCGGGTTGTTCTGGCTACGATTCTCCGTGCCGGTCTGCCGTTCCATCATGGTTTTCTGTCATATTTCGATAAAGCGGAGAATGCGTTCGTAAGTGCTTATCGCCGTTATAGGGAGAAGGGAGGCGATACCTTTGATGTCGTGGTTGAATATATGGCATCTCCATCCATCGAAGGAAAGACATTGATTCTTGTTGATCCGATGCTTGCCACCGGAAGTTCCATGGAACTTGCATACCGGGCGTTGCTGGAGAAAGGGACACCGGACAGGATCCATGTGGCATCCGTAATAGCCTCACGTCAGAGTGTGGAATACGTGAAGAACCATTTCCCTGAAGAGAAGACCACTTTATGGTGTGTCGACATAGATGATGAGGTCAACTCACACAGTTATATCGTTCCGGGTCTTGGTGACGCAGGTGATCTTGCCTACGGAACCAAAGACTGATTATATACCGGTATGCGGCTTGATAGAATAGACATAATGAATTTCAAGAATATCGGGGAGGCTGTGCTTGAACTGTCTCCCGGAGTCAATTGTCTGTTGGGTCGCAACGGTATGGGGAAGAGTAATCTTCTGGAGGCGATACATTTCATGGGTATCGCGCGTCCGATGAGTCCTGTTCCTGAGAGCTCCCTGATACGTCATGGAGAGGATGCCATGATTGTAAAGGGTGATTATGTCATGGACAGCGGTGTCGGGGAGCATGTGAGCTGCGGAATCATAAAAGGGAAGGGGAAGACGTTGAAACGCAATGGCAAGGAATATGCCAGAATATCGGAACATATAGGTAGATTTCCGGTGGTGTCTGTGCTCCCGTCGGACAGTGAGATCGTGAGCGGAGTGGCAGACCGTCGCCGCCATCTTATGGACACGGTGATATCCCAGGCTTATAATTCCTATCTTACGCAACTGATACGCTATAACAGATTCCTTGAATCCCGAAACAAGATGCTTCGTGCCGGAGTGACCGACCGTCTGCTTTATGAATCGGTAGAGACCGGAATGTCGGAAACCTCGACATCGGTATATCAGACCCGTAAGAACTGGATAGAGGAGATCTCTCCGCTGTTTAAGGAATATTATTCACGTATATCGGGAGATGCGGAATCGGCATCTATTAAATACAGGAGCGTGCTTGCCGACCGTACACCTGAGAGTATATTCGAAGAGACCAGAAGTAAGGATCAGGTGCTCGGTTACACTTCACAGGGTGTCCATCGTGACGATCTGCTGACAGGTCTGGGAGATTACAGCATGCGCCGGCTCGGCAGCCAGGGTCAGGTGAAATCGTTCACGATAGCTCTGAAACTCGCCATATATGACTATCTGAAAGCGCGGAAAGGTATAACTCCTATTCTACTGCTTGACGATATATTCGACAAACTCGACTCGGAGCGGGTGGGCAGGATAATGGATCTTGTAAGCTCAAAAGAGAATTTCGGTCAGATATTTATAACCGATACAAACAGAGAGCATCTTGACGAGACTGTTGCCTCTTTGAGCGGAGAGAGCCGAATGTTTGCCGTAGATAACGGAACCTTTAAGCAGGTGTAGATCATGCAGAAGATATATGAACAGACGGTGGGCGATGTGCTCCGACAGACTCTGCAAGAATGCAATATGACGGCGCGGCTTGACGAACAGCGTGCTATCGGTCTCTGGCGACCGATGGTGGGCGATGAACTTGCCGACAGATGCGGGCGTCCGTCGGTGACCAATGGTGTAATGACTGTCCGTGTGGATGCCGCTCCGCTGAGACAGGAACTCACAATGAGCAGGTCGCACCTCATAAAATATATAAATGAGGCGCTTGGTAAAACCGTAATACATGAAATGCGGTTTAAATAAGAGACAGATTAGATTGTTTAGAGTGTGTTTACTCTTAAAATACAGATAGAAATATAATGAACCCACATAATTTACCGGATCTTTCGGAATTTAAGCATCGTGTGGATCTTCAGATCCGTTTTAGTGATGTCGATGTGCTCGGTCATGTCAACAATACAGTCTACCTGAGTTTCTACGACACGGGGAAGGCTTGGTTTTTCAGCGAGATTCATGAACGCCTGATCGAATGGCGCAAAGTGGAGACGGTGATTGCAAATGTGGACTGCTGCTACATATCGCCTATTTTTTTCGGAGAAGAGGTGGAGGTGCTGACAAAATGCGAATCTGTCTCTGAAAGAAGTTTCAAACTTCTGCAGGTCATTGCCCTCAAGGGAACCGGAGAGATAAAGTCGGCATGCGAGACAGTGATGGTATGTTATGATCCACAGGCGATGCATTCGATAGAGATGCCCGGTCATTGGCGCGAGGCATTGGAAAAATCAATGAAGTAGAGAAAAATGAAAACAGATATAAAAGAGGAGATGCGGTCCATTCTGGAGCGTGAGGCGAGAGCGGTGGAGAATATTCCTGTAACCGATTCATATGAGAGTGCGGTATCGCTTATTGTAGAGCATGTGAACCGTCGTGGCGGCAAGCTGATCACTTCCGGAATGGGCAAAGCCGGTCAGATAGCCATGAATATTGCCACTACATTCTGTTCTACAGGGACTCCGTCAGTGTTTCTCCACCCCTCGGAAGCTCAGCACGGCGACCTGGGAATAATACAGCCCGATGATCTGTTGCTGGTGATAAGTAACTCTGGTAAGACAAGGGAGATAGTGGAGCTGATACATCTCGCAGGTATATTGGTGCCTGGAATCCCCGTTATCGTCATCACCGGTGACAAGGACTCTCCGCTGGCACAGAATGCGACGGTGACGCTCTGGACAGGCGGAGCGGCAGAGGTGTGCCCTCTCGGACTGACACCGACAACATC
This sequence comes from uncultured Muribaculaceae bacterium, assembly GCA_910579845.1. Taxonomy (GTDB): domain Bacteria; phylum Bacteroidota; class Bacteroidia; order Bacteroidales; family Muribaculaceae; genus Lepagella. Next base: position 6,389 of record CAJTWL010000012.1, read on the forward strand.
CACCACCATGATGACGGTGATAGGTGATGTGCTGGTGGTTGCCACGATGAAAGAGATTGATTTTACCAAGGAGGAATATGCCAAAAGGCATCACGGAGGTTATTTAGGTCATAAATCCTCCGGAGGTGACAGCAGTTCCGCCATAAAAAATAAAGATTATGAAATTTATTGAGATACCTGTTCAGGTAGAGAAATTCGGTCATAATTCCAAGGATCGTGATGTTCTGGAGTCTGTGCTCAGTATGCGTCAGACAACCAAGGACCTTCAGAATGAGAATCGTACCATGGACGCGCTTGAGCGTACCGTGGAAAGTATGCGTGTGCTGAAAGGATTTTCAGATTACGGGGACACGGAGTTCAGAGTGGTGCTTTCGATGTTGCTGTTCGACCTTTCGGAACTTTACTATGAGCTAAAGGATTATAAACAGAGCAGGAAGGAGCTTGAGACTCTGTTCTATGTTCTTGAGAATATGATAAAGGCTGATGCGGAACGGTTCGGCGAATACCATATTCTGGCGATGGAGCTGTCGGCACGCATATTGCGTTCGCGCAAGAAAGCTTTGGATATGCTGGCAAAACAGCAGATAGCCGCCAGTGTGCTTTACGACAAGGTGAATGCCGGTGTGGTAGCCGCTATTGACAAACTTGTCGATACACTGCGTAATATCGGAGAACTGCTTGTCTGCTCAGGAGATTACAAGGCTGCTCTGAAATTCTATTCCGAGGCTATCCGGCTTTCCAAGAAACGTGCCGGAAAGGTGACCCGCAAGGAGATAAAGATGACTGTGGATATGGCAAAGGTGATGATGCGTATGGGTTCCATGCGTCCGCGTGCCCTGCGTCTGCTCGAGGCTGTGCTGCCGCATGCTATAGCGCTCGAGACTCTCGATCTTGAGGAGGACATACTTGCGCTTACAGAGATTATCAATACAAAAGAGGAGCGTGATACAAACTGGAAACTCTTTCTTCATAAATTGAAAATGCCCTTTATGAAGGAGAAGAATGTGAAGAAATCATCAAAGAGTTCCGCTGAAGCAGCAGTTTCTAAAAAGAAAGAGGAATAATGTCAACGATATTGAATACCAATGGGGATCATCTTGAGATTCCCGAGATAAAAGACCCGGCAGGATTCAAGTGTGCCATATTCACAGCCAAGTGGAATCCGGAGGTCACACATGCATTGCGCGACGGAGCACTTGATGTGCTGCGCAAGGCTGGAGTGAAAAGCGAGAATATCTTCTCGGCCGATGTGCCCGGCACGGTGGAGCTGGCGAATGCAGCCGGAATGGCTGTGGCATCGATGCCGGATCTGTCGGCGATTATTGTAATCGGTTGTGTGATAAGAGGCGATACTCCTCATTTCGATTATGTGTGCCAGATAGTGGCACAGGCTACAGCTGAATTGAACGCTAAAGGACGCACCCCCGTGATATTCGGGGTATTGACTGTGGACAACCAACAGCAGGCGCTTGACAGGGCCGGAGGTGTACTCGGCAACAAGGGTGCGGAAGCGGCTGTCGCCGCTATAGAGATGGCTAATCTTCACTCCCGCGCCGCCGGTCTGCGATTCGCTCCGTTCCGCAAATAAAGCGATAGAACCGTAGTATAAAGGGGGCGCATCAAATTGAAGAGATTTGATGCGCTACTTTAAATAAATATGATATTAAGAATTACATTTGCCGACGAAGCTGTGAGGTGGCGGTTAATAAATCTTCGATGTAGGTTTTATCGGACGTTTGGGAGGGCGACTTGTCCTCAAGTCGCCAAAGCGTAGTTGGGTAATACCGGGTCCCCATACGATTCGGAATTTTTAGCGGCTTAGGGACAAGCCTCTCTCCCAAACGTCGTGTAACGGTATCGTTGTGTGTCGTGTGAAAAATAATAATCTTTAAAAATCGAATGCGGTGGTGACACCCATAATGGCGGCGGGGGCTATACTTATATGTATATTGGTGTAATACATACTTAAGGAGACGCCTAAGTTCTTATTCAAAGCATATCTTGCTCCCGCCTGACCGTTGATATAACCCGGAGATTGCCCGAACGCCGGACCGATCTTGAAGTCAAGAAAGGGATAGATCCGGCTTCGGGTCGGGATTGTCAGCCGCATATCCATATATGTGTAAAACAGGTGATGCGGATCTGTGTAATAATATTTCTTGGGGTCATCCGGCACTCTGTAATACGCCTTGGTTGTTGAATAAGTATATCCTATGCCGCCTCCCATGAAGAACCAACTTGAGAACTGCCGTCCATGGGTTGTGTTGACGGTCATAGACCCCATGGACTTCTTAATATCAGCTCCGCCCGCTATCTCCAGAAAGCCGCGGTAGCCCTTCTTGATCCAACCTGGTTTGTTCATGTCGGAGACACCGGCATTTACCGTTTCGTTTTGAGCGAAGACCGCTGATGCCATGAGTAATATTATTGAAAGAAAGAAAAATTTTTTCATAAAGATTTTGTATAATCAGCCCGCACCATATGTGACGTACAGCGCGGGCTTTGTAGAAAAGTCACTTATCCTGTTTTATATGGATTTTGTAATGATCGTTAAAGTGTGGCGGAGGGGTATCTGCTTTCAGTACAGCCTTTCGTTTTTTCCCTGTTGTATTAGGTTTTACATACAAAGTTATTGTAAAGGATTTCTGAGAATATTCTGCAGTAAACCATTCCGAACTGACCTTAAAGTTAGGACGACCGGGTAGATCTTCTATATACGTTGAATCTTTAATTTCCGGAACGGTATAATTCTTGTCTCCTTCCCATATTGTAAGACCATCTACACCATGACCATCAATTATTTTACAACCTCCCTCTTTGGGGAAATAGACATTGGATGGATAATCTCCGTTGTAATAATCCGTACATGAAGATAACATCAGAAAGGTTGAAAAAACTATCGGAAGCCATTTGAACTTGTGCATAAGCTTAATATGTTATTAGATGAATATATTTACTATAGTTGTGTTTGTGATCCTTACCGGGGTCACCGAAATCATATTCAATTTTAGGATTATACATGTCAAATACACCGAAAACAAAATACCCATTTCCTGTGCCTCCCCATCCGAAATCACAATGAATCATTTCCGATTCTATTGTTGTGGAATATTCATCTATCAATCTACCATCTTCAAATGTTCTTGTTGTTATAGTTTGCTCTTTAATACGATATCCATCGATATTCCAACAATGAGATGAAAAAATATTTTTTCCAGGTATTCCGTAAATTAAAAGCGGTTTGCTTTGTAACAGCATATTAATAACTTTATCGTCAGAATAACTTGTGATTTGGGCATTTGGATAACCTGCTCTACGCATAAATGACACAGCCTTTTTGGGGAATGTGAAAGTTCCCTGGTTAAAGTACCAACTTCCACAAAAATCACCGATTCCTTTTAACAGATGAGCCGCACTTTGTTTTGCACTTTCTGAAAAGAAATATGGATTAGAGATTCTTTTTAGTTCTACCCAATCAACCGTATATCCATTATAAGTAAATATAGATGGAGATTCAAAGTGAGCAAAAATTTTTGAAATTGCCAGAGGGAAACATCCGCAAGGTGCAATATCATTGGGACCACAAATAATGTATCTCCGTCGATTGGGACATAAATGTTTAAAAGGCTCTCCTTGATGCCAGAAACCGTATCTTTCCAAGATTGGTGAAACTTGCTCTTTAATACTCCAAGGTGAATACTCTACATCCACTCGTTTCCCCGGATAATTGTCCCACCACCCGGGCTGACCCTCAGGAGTCGGGGATGGCTCGTATTCTACGACTTCATGATTGTTCTCAATCTGATCTATCGCATAGTTCATACAGATAATGGTGGCGAATGTAGCTCCGTCGTCATCGGTAGTTGCATTGGATGATACCTCTTCTGAGTTTGGTGTCTGAATTTCCGACTCAATATCATAATTTCCAATCAACATGTCATTCTCTTCAGGGAAATAAAAAGAAACAGTATTGGGATTGATGAATACTTCATCTCCGGTTTCCGGTGTTGTGAAGAATCCGGGGCCATCAGTCGGATATCCTTCAAAATAGGGGCGTTCCTGATTCATCAGAGCTATGGCTTCATTAATTATAGAATCATTGACAGAACCCTCATCAATAATAGCTATTACATTATCATCAATACGTGTGTCAGCCGCCAGATAGGCATATCCCTCGTCATTTTCAAAATTAACCACATACAGAATGCTGTCTCCTTCCGAAGAACTTCTGGTCAATTTGTTTTTGGATGTTTTCATTCTGATCGGCGTAACATTCTTTACATTCTTAATAACGGAGGATCTTGTTCCATTATTAGAGTCGCTCATGTAATTGTATAAATATGATAATGCGCTGTCAATAGGGATAGTATATGATTTTGATATATTGTCTACGCGTGGAGCCTCTGTGGGATTGTTAATTTCCAACTGTTCGGAAGAGCATGCAATTAGAAAGAGAATTGATAAAATGTAGGGTAACAAATAAATTTTTTTCATAATGTTTGGGTATTAAAATATTATTAATCTTTATTGTTGTTTTTAAAGATAGCCAAGTAAAGTAAAATCTTGGGTACGCAAACGGATTTCCATATTGTCCTTATATGAGAATACGGCCTGTACAAAATCATCAGCGTCACAGAATATGCCGATACATACTCCATCTGTATCATATATCTCGAAAGCGTATATATCAGATATGTTCACATTATTGATTCTCAATCCCTCTGTTTTACTTATTGATCCGTAAATGCGTTGTGAAGGAGTCCTTTTTTGTTTATTCGATTCTTCGGCAGGCTCTGATTCAGGATTGTAATTTTCATCGACCTGATTGAAATAAACATCATAGTAACATGAATCAGCATAATAATCTTCCGGATAGTTTTCGGGATTATCGGCAAACAATTTTGTACTTGACAAAAGAGCACCGATGATGAAAGATAGGATAAAGATTTTTTTCATAATGTAATTAGTTGAAATAAATTTTCAGCAAATTACAAATACGAATGGAAATTATCATTATAAAACTGTTCAGTTTTTGTTCAGTTTTTGTTCAGTCTTAAACTGAACAAATGATATATGGCTGATGGATAGGATATTATTAAAGTTGTCTCAACTTCCCTTTACAAAGTGAAGTTGTACTTATTCAATATAACTTTTACCCGATGGTTGGGAGGACGACTTGTCTTCAAGTCGCTGAAACATAGAGAAGTTTTTTTATCCGTAGCGGGAGTTTGAGGACAAACTCCCCTCCCAAACGTCGGATGCAGTCCGATAAGTAAAAACACGGATCTACGGATGTGGCCCGATAAATTACAGGATGCGGATGATTTCGGCCAAGACGTTTGAGGGTAGTTTTTTTCCAAGAATCTTTAAGCACAGAGCATCTCTTCGGTATAAGACACCACTTTTACTTCTCCCAATCAGACCGGATATTTCAGTGGGAGAGATGCCACATTTTATAAGAAGCGCCAGATGAAGATCTTCGGGTTTTAGATTTCCTCCTGCTAAAAGCTGCAGGTTATATTTGAAGTTTTTAGAACAGTATGTTACAGTTTTCTCCAGTTCATCCCAGACAGGATCGTTCTCAGCAATAATCCTGTTGCTGTTGATATATTTCATAAGCACCGAGTAGGATTCAGAGGATGTGATTTCTGGGTCTACAATTTTGGTGATATTGCTTTTCTTCTGTAGTGCAAAAAATTCTTCTCGTAAGCGGTGGATTATTTCCTGTTTCTTAGGTTTATCGATTTCATCAATAATTTCTTGCAGTTCTTCTTGTAAATCCATTTTGTCCAATGTCGTGTCAGGATCCGAGTCTGTCTGTTCTGCATTTAATGAATCACGCAGTTTGCGAAGATTTTCCAATTCTTCATGGAGTTTCAGCAGGTTACGTTTGTTTCTGTTTTTTATAAATAGTATTAAAACTATAAGTATTAAAACTATAAATAATGTACCTGCTAAGATCCTCTTTACATGAATCTTCTCCTTATATGTTTTCTCCCGTTCCCGGTCATGCAGCTGATAGTTATAATATGCATTCTGCAATAAAGCTTCATTATCTTTATTTTTATTAAATTCTTTCTCTGCAGTAACTACATATTCCGAAAAATAAGCATAAAGAGAATCCGCAGGTATGAATTTTATGAGATTCTGACTCAACACATAATGTAAGGCAAATTTAAGGTTGTTTGATTTGTTTTTAATAATTTCACTGGCATATATATATGCAGTATCATAAATTTGTGATTTATAATAGATATCGGTTCCATGAGCTAAAGCGTTGTCTCTATCTACAAGAGTATCCTTATTTAGTACAGAACGAATCAATATTTTTGCAGAATCAAGTTTATTAGTCTTTGATTTGACTGAAGCCAATAATACGTCAAGTTGATCTACATCAATTGGAGATATACGTTCTGCGATATTGCGTGCTTGCTTGAAATATTGTTCAGCAGTATGACAATTTTTAAGATGAAGATTTGTTGACCCCATCAACTGTAGATCAAATATTAAACCAAGAGAATCTTTTGCAACGGAGTCAATTCTGATTGTCTCTTTGATATATGGTATAGCCTTTTCATATAATCTTAAAGAGATGAAGACACGTCCGGTTTGGTAAAGAACACAAGCCCTTAAATCAGATTGGTCTGTGTCTTCCGGGAGCTGGTCGAGCGCCCTCTGGAAGTATTGAAGGGCGGTGGGGTAGTCGCCCAAGTCGCTGTAGACTCTGCCTCCATAGTAAAGCACTTCAGGGCAAAGGCTGTCTTTCTTGTGGTTCGAGTAATAGTCCAATACGTGGAGATACAGGCTGTCGTTGGTGTGCTTGATATAAGCCTTGTCTCTGCCCTTTATTGTCAGGAAGTCGTAGTAATAGCGGTCCGCTTCGTTCAGGCTATTATAGTCGATGCTGTCAAGAGATGCCAGAGCTTCTTTGGGGGAGTCCGATACGATGGATGCGATGTGGCGCAGTTTCTTGTCCGATCTTCCTTCGGAACATCCGATGCAGAGAATCAGAATCAGCAAAGGCATGAAACGGCATCCTTTTCTGTAATAAATGCCAAATCCGCGAATATCTGTATTATTCCACATTATCCGTTTCCTCTTTCTCCCGTTTCTCGTAAGCGTCGACTATCTGTTTCACGAACAGATTGGCACCCGAATTCGTTTGATTGATTTGCTTATTTAGATTGAGATATCTTATCTTTTGTAAACAAATCTTAAATTATTATTAAAATTATAAATAAAATTGAATAAAACCAAACAAAAATGTTCGATTTCTATCGGACAGCAATATTAACAAATTATATTGGAAGGAGCCTTACTCGACGTTGCTGTTACCGGACTCTTGGGAGAGGAGTTTGTCTCAAACTCCTGTTAATGGACTTTGCCATCTCGCGGCGGCTTGGGGACAAACCGCCCTCCCAAAAGTCGGGTAATGCAAAATCGCTTCTTTATTGTTGTCATGATTCCGCCACGAGACTTGCAATGAGTTTCGTAAAATCGGCTATATCGCCTGCGACACTTGCCTTTTCAAGAGCGACCATATATTCCCTGCGTTTCTCCAATGGCACGATTGTCCACGGATAGCCGCCGGATGCAAGCATGGTATTGAGAATGAATCGACCCATACGTCCGTTTCCGTCCATATATGGGTGAATAAACACGAATATGAAATGTCCGAGGACGGCTCTTACACGTGCATCTTTCTCGGATGTTATCAGATTAAACAATTCCGGCATGGCATCGGCTACTGCAAGAGGATTGAGCGGTATGTGTTGCGAACCACGGATATAGACCTGACTTGTGCGATACCCGATAAGATCGGATGCCGTAAGAATACCTGCCGTAACGAAGGGCATCCACATCTGACGATACCATCGTGTATGGTCTGCTTTGACTACTTCTCCGGCATTACCGCCCTTAAGTATCTTTTTGACAGAATCTTTGACAGATTGAAATGCTTGATAATATCCTCGGGCAACGAGGGCGCTCTTATGTTCCTTGTCCTCATCTTCCGGCTCCCAATTCCCGGACCTGACTTTATCGATAAGTTCTCTTGAAACTTGATAGCCCTCGATGGATAGGGAGTGATAAGCGTCTTCAAGATATTTCTCATCCACATTTTCAAGATAAGCTTCGCTGTCAACCTGCATTTTAGACTTATCCGGGAAATTGGCTATCACTTGATCTCTCATATTCTTCCACATCATTCTTATCCGGGCAACGTATGGGGACATCAACTGTGCTGATTTTATCTCAACGCCGGTAGAAAATGGGTTTTCCTCCGACACTACATAACCGAAATCTTTCATTGTGGCAAGAATTTCGTCTGCAATTTCCCCTTTGCCAACACTTCTCAATGCACCGATAATACGCCCTGCTCTGACGGTTGCGCCTTTGTCGGTAAGAATCTTCAGCAGTTCTGTTGCGCTGTCAATCATTGAAAGAGATATGCGAGCTGACATTGCATCATTGGAATAATACGATGGAGAGGCATACACTAATGCCGATTCAAGACTATAGAGTTGAAGTCCATATTCCGGTTCGGTCACAATATTTTGCGGGAGGGCTGAATTTAGAGGAAGCATACTGTGTCCATATGGCAGATTGACAATGTTATTACTGGCTTTCGGGGATTTAAGAATCAATTGTGTTGGAACCGTTGTCTTTCCTGAATGAAAATCAAGCGACGATTCAGCAGATAGACACCATTTATCACCAAAACGGAAACGGGCATAGGCAATGATGAAATGCCAATACGAAGTATACCATAAGGTCGTGTCTCCCTCACTACCAGGGCGCGATGGAATATACCATCCTTTCATCACTTCCTGCAACCATCCGTTGGCAAGCAGTCGGTTGAGATGGGTACGCGACAGTTCTTCTGTTCCGCGCAGTATTACGTTGGGATTTTTCTCCTGAATTCTTTTCAATTCTTCAAGCGAATCCGCTAATAGTTCTTGGATAGTTGCCATATTGTCACGTACTATTCGTAGGATTATTAGTTTTTATTAATAGAGCATTACTCGTATTTGTTAACACAGTATCGCTAGTATTTGTTAATGTAGTGTTGCTCGTATTTGTTAACGTGACATTACTCGTATTTGTTGCAAAGATAATAAAAACAAATATTAATGAACTCATCTCCTGCGTTTCTCCTTCCCTCAAAGATGGCGGCTGATGTAAAATGAAGGATGCATAATGCAGGCGCGAAGCGCAATGTAGAATTTAAGATGCATAATTAATGCGCAATGCGTATTTTTGTCTTTATCTCGTTATGTCTTTTTGTCTAAATCTTATTGCTCAGCGCATTGCGCACTACGCATTTCTGTCTTTCTGTTTTTCTGTCTAAAACCTTGAATCTAAGACCTAAAGCCTAAATCTCTTTGCCCGTCTCCTCCACAGTTTCCTCTTTCTCCCGTTTCTCGTAAGCGTCGACTATCCGTTGCACAAGAGGATGGCGGACTATGTCTTTCTTTTCGTATTCAATTTTGCCTATCCCTTTCACACCACGGAGAATGCGGAGCGCCTGCAGCAGACCGCTCAGCACTGTGCGTGGAAGGTCGATTTGGGTGGTGTCGCCGGTAACAATCATCTTGCCGTTCATGCCCAGACGTGTGAGAAACATCTTCATCTGGTGGCGGGTGGTGTTCTGTGCTTCGTCAAGAATGATTATGGCGTCGTTCAGCGTGCGTCCGCGCATGAACGCCAGCGGCGCTATCTGGATGGTCTCTGCCTCCATGTATTCCTTGAGTTTCTGTTGCGGCAGCATATCCTCCAGCGCGTCATACAGCGGCTGCAGGTACGGGTCTATCTTGTCTTTCATGTCGCCTGGCAGGAAACCGAGTTTCTCGCCAGCCTCCACCGCCGGGCGCGAAAGGATGATGCGCCGGCATTGTTTGTTCTTCAGCGCTTTCACCGCCAGGGCGATGGCTATGTATGTCTTTCCCGTTCCCGCCGGTCCGAGGGCAAAGGTAAGGTCGTTTTCCGCAAAACTTTTAACCATTCTTGCCTGATTGGCATTGCGCGGGGCGATAGGCTTGCCGTTCTGTCCGTAGATAATCACCCCCTCCGTATTCACCTCTCTGGGAGCCTCGCCACGCACAATGTCTATGATCGCATTCTCTGTAAGCTTGTTGTATTTGGAGGCGTGTTCCTCGATTGCGTGTATCTTCCTCTCGAATTCTGCGGTTTCGCTTTCCTCTCCGATCACTTTTATCACATTGCCACGGGCGGCCATGCGCAGTTTCGGGAATAGATTGCGAATAAGGTTTATGTTTGTATTGTTGACTCCGTAGAATGTCTGCGGGTCTACCTGATCGATGATGATTATGCGTTCTATCATATTATCTTATCCTACTGAATTTTCGAGCGATATCTGCAGAAGCTTCTGTGCTTCGACGGCAAACTCCATCGGCAGTTTGTTCATTACCTCCTTTGCATATCCGCCGACAATCAGTCCCACAGCCTCCTCTGCCGGAATGCCGCGCTGGCGGCAATAGAACAGTTGCTCCTCGTTTATTTTGGAGGTAGTGGCTTCATGTTCCACTGTGGAGGAATTATTGTGCACATCGATGTATGGAAATGTATGGGCACCGCATTTGTCACCCATCAGCAGTGAGTCGCACTGCGTGAAGTTGCGGCAGTTTTCCGCTTTCTTTGCCACGCGTACGAGTCCGCGGTATGAGTTCTGCGACCTGCCGGCGGAGATTCCCTTGCTGACGATTGTGGAGCGGGAGTTGCGGCCTATATGGATCATCTTTGTGCCGGTGTCAGCCTGCTGGTAATTGTTTGTCACAGCCACGGAATAGAATTCTCCTATCGATTCGTCTCCTTTCAGTACGCACGACGGATATTTCCATGTTATTGCCGATCCGGTCTCAACCTGTGTCCATGAGATCTTCGATCTGAATCCACGACAGAGACCTCTTTTGGTCACGAAGTTATAGATGCCTCCTTTCCCCTCCTTGTCACCGGCATACCAGTTCTGAACGGTGCTGTATTTGACTTCGGCGCGTTCCTCGCAGATTATCTCCACGATGGCAGCGTGCAGCTGATTCTCGTCGCGCATAGGTGCCGTGCAGCCCTCGAGATAGCTTACGTAAGCATCGTCGTCGGCTACAATGAGCGTACGCTCGAACTGTCCGGTGCCGGAAGCGTTTATGCGGAAATATGTGCTGAGTTCCATGGGACAGCGCACCCCCTTGGGGATGTATACGAAACTGCCGTCCGAGAAGACCGCGGAGTTCAGCGCTGCGAAATAATTGTCGCGGTATGACACGACTGATCCGAGATATTTGCGTACAAGATCAGGATAGTCTTTAACTGCTTCGGAGAATGAACAGAATATGACACCGAGTTCGGCGAGTTTCTCACGGTGGGTGGTCTTGACGCTGACCGAATCCATCACAGCATCCACAGCCACGCCGGCAAGTTGTTTCTGTTCCTGTAGGGAGATGCCGAGCTTGTCGAAAGTTTTCACCAATTCGGGGTCAACCTCGTCCATGCTCTTTTTCAATTCTTTTTTCTTTGGAGCGGCATAATAGCTTATTGCCTGATAATCAATATCCGGTATGTTGAGGTGAGCCCACTTAGGCGGAGCAAGTGTGAGCCAATGGCGGTAGGCGTCAAGACGAAACTTCAGCAGCCATTCAGGTTCCCTTTTTTTTTCGGAGATGAAACGGATCACATCCTCGTTGAGACCAGGAGGAACAATCTCTGTGTCTATGTCGGATGTGAAACCATATTTATATTCAGAGTTCGTGACAACGTTGAGGGTTTCCATGGAGCCTTCTGTGCTGTCTGTAACTTTTTCGCTCATAGTTGTGAAATTTTTCAACTTCTTCTATAGATGGGAATGTATATTCAATACTTATAGATATTACGCAAATTTAACAAAAAAAGTTCTTTTAACGGAGATTAAGATTTGAGTATTCGGTTTTGAGGGGATTTTTTCGTATTTTTGCAAAATAAAGACTCAAAAAAATGGGCAAAATCATAGCTATAGCCAATCAGAAGGGTGGCGTGGGCAAGACCACGACCGCGTTTAATCTGGGAGCATGTCTCGCTTTGGCAAAGAAGAGAGTGCTTCTTGTAGACGCTGACCCGCAGGCAAATGCCACTTCCGGAATAGGTATGCAACTGGAGGATTCCGACCTCTCCATTTACGAATGTCTGGTAGATGGAGCGAAAGCATCCGATGCTATAATGCATTCATCTATCGGGAATCTTGACATTATCTGTTCGAGAATTGACCTGGTAGGTGCCGAGGTGGAGCTGATGAACCGGCGCGAGAGGGAGCGTGTCCTCCAGCGCGTGCTTGCCGATGTGCGCGACGATTACGATTTTATACTGATCGACTGTTCGCCGTCGTTGGGAGTGATCACCGTGAATGCGCTGACAGCCGCGGATTCGGTTCTGATTCCAGTGCAGGCGGAATATTTCGCGCTTGAAGGTATCTCGCAGCTGCTCAACACCGTGCGTATAATCAAGAGCCGTCTCAGTCCGAATCTGGAGATCGAAGGTTTTCTGCTCACGATGTATGACGCGCGCCTGAAGCTGGCCAACCGTATCTATGAGGAGCTTCAGGGACATTTCGGCAAGATGGTGTTCGACACGGTGATACCGAGAAACATACGTCTGTCGGAATCTCCGAGTCACGGGTTGCCTGCCATTCTCTATGACCCCGATTCGCGCGGAGCCATAGCATATGTGGAGCTGGCAAAGGAACTCATACGCCGCAACAAGGCATCAAAAAAATAACTTATGGCATTAAAAAGAAATGCATTGGGTCGGGGACTCGATTCCCTGATATCAATGGGTGATATACGTACCGACGGTTCTTCGGCTATCTCCGAGATAGAGGTAAACCGTATTGTACCCAATCCGGACCAGCCCCGCCGCACGTTCGACGAGGAGACACTCGAGGAACTTGCATCCTCGATCAGGGAGCTGGGAGTGGTACAGCCTCTGACGCTGCGTCTGAGCGAGGATGGCGATTATCAGATCATAGCCGGTGAACGCCGTTGGAGAGCCGCCCGCAAGGCAGGACTCTTTACCGTGCCCGCGTATGTGCGCACGGTCTCCGATACGGAGATGACCGAGATGGCTTTGATAGAGAATATCCAGCGTGAAGACCTTAATTCCATAGAGGTGGCTTTAGGTTTCAAGAAGCTTATAGACACATATCATCTTACGCAGGAACGGCTCTCGGAACGACTCGGCAAGAAACGCGCCACGATTGCCAACCACCTGCGTCTGTTGCGCCTGCCGGCTGAGATCCAGCTTGGTCTGCGTGACCGCAAGCTCGATATGGGACACGCTCGCGCTATACTCTCTATCGATGATCCGAAGCTGCAGCTGAAGATTTACCAGCGGATACTCAAGGAGGGTCTCTCGGTTCGTGCCGTAGAGGAGTTGGGCAGAAAACTATCCACCGCTAAACCTGAGGAACCGTCTGTCCCGAAGGCTTCTCCTGCTCCGGAAATAGAGGCTTTGGAGAAAGATTTCTCCAGTATGTTCTCTATGCCGGTGAAGGTCAAGCGTGCTTCGAACGGCAAAGGCACAGTGACTCTGAAATTCGATTCGGAGGAGCAGTTCCGTAAACTTATAGATACGTTCAACAAGCTCAAATAAGCGTACAGGAGTGTAATCAAGATGCGCAGACTGTCAAGGTATATTTCAGGCAAGAGATCAGATGGGAACTCCCTTCCGCTAAGCGAGCGGGGACTGCTGACCGTATTGTGTCTGCTCCTTGTTTTTCCGTTCGGTTGGCTGAACCCTGAGGCAAAAGCTTCCGGGCTGCCTGCCACAGAAGGTGTAAGTTCCCTTTCGGTAGAGGAACCGGAGGAGTTCGAGCCTCTGCTGAATGCAGAGAAAGGTGTACCGTCTGATTCCACCGTAAACCTGGATGCGGAACTTGTACTTCCGATGCCTGAGAATGTGACTGACTCGCTGCCGCCTACGGAGGTAGTGGCAAATGATTACCCTTATGGTCTTGACGGGAAGAAAATATTCAATCCGTCACCCACAAGAGCTGTATGGCTGGCGGCGTTATTTCCGGGTCTGGGGCAGATCTATAACCGGAGATATTGGAAACTGCCGATTGTGGTAGGTGGGTTCATGGGTCTGGCATACGCCACAAACTGGAACAACAACCAGTATCAGGATTATGTACAGGGTTATCGGGATCTTACCGACAGCGACCCGAACACGAACAGCTATATGGATTTCTTTCCTCCTACGGTGGATGAGAGTCAGCTTGACAAATCGTGGCTGACACGTACATTCAAAAGCAAGAGAGATTATTTCCGCCGCAACCGCGACTTATGCATCATCTGTGTCGTAGGTCTGTACCTGATATGTATGGTCGATGCATATATAGACGCGTCAATGGCACATTTTGATATATCGCCCAATCTGTCGATAGACTGGAATCCGGCTGTGATGATACAGCGCAATACCGGCAAACCTGCTTTCGGCATAAATTGGGCATTGAATTTTTAAACTGTTTCCAAAATTCCTATCTATTATGAAACCCGCCATATCATTGTTTATATTGACTGCCGCCACGCTGTTCGCTAACGGTATGCAGGCTCAGCAGAAGAGTACGGTGCTTGACATCAAATCAAGTCTCACCGACAGCAACGTCGTGTATCCGGAAACATATGAGTCGAATACCCATAAACTGCTTGAAGGCTGGTATATGAAGAACTATATGGCTCATGATGACAGGTATTCGCGTCTGGGAGACACAAATCCGTCGGACGAGGTGGTGAAGGAGAGACTTGCAAAACTGCCGACTGTAATAGAGATGCCGTTCAATTCGGTGGTGCGCGATTACATCGACCGTTATACCAAGCGCGGCCGTGAGCAGGTTACAGTGATTCTCGGACTCAGCCATTATTATCTCCCCATTTTCGAACAGGCGCTTGAGGAGCGCGGGCTGCCGTTGGAGCTGAAATATCTCCCGGTCATAGAGTCGGCACTTGATCCCAACGCTGTGTCCAGACATGGAGCCACGGGTCTGTGGCAGTTCATGATAACGACAGCCAAGGGGATGGGTCTGGAGGTGAATTCCCTGGTCGATGAACGTCGTGACCCTTATCTGAGTTCAAAAAAAGCGGCACAGTATCTTGCGGATCTGTATGCCACATATAACGATTGGAGTCTGGCTATAGCCGCCTATAACTGCGGTCCGGGAGCTGTCAACAAGGCGATACGTCGTGCCGGAGGAGATCCGAGTTCACATGATTTCTGGTCGATATATAATTATCTGACACCGGAAACACGCGGTTATGTACCGATGTTCATAGCTGCCAACTATGTGATGAACTATTATTCGGAACACAACATAAGTCCGGTGGTCGCCACAAAGCCGCTTGTTACCGATACTCTGAAAATACAGGACAGAATACACTTCAACCAGATATCCGAGGTTCTTGATATTCCGGTAGAAGAGCTTCGTGTATTGAATCCGCAGTTCCGCGCCGACGTCATACCGGGGTCGGAGGAGAAGACGTACACACTGATTCTGCCGTCGCAGCAGATTCACGCCTATCTTATGAGCGAAGAGGCAATAAAACAGCACGATGCCGAGAAATACGCGAGACGTGAGACTGTGGAGCCGGGAGACCAGTTCATTGGCGCCGGTCGTCAGGCTGTACAGGATGTGGCGGCAACGGAGATTAAGGATAACGGACAGTCCGCCGTGACCGGGGAGGAGACTGTACCGGTGGCCGCGGCTTCATCCACAAAGGGTGTCAAGACCGTGACACATAAAGTGCGACCCGGAGAGACATTGGCTTCTATTGCGGAGATATATGCAGTGACTCCACAGGATATAAAGGGTTGGAATTCATTACGTCGCAATGCTGTGCGCACAGGGCAGCTGTTGAGAATAAATACCGCGGTGAATGTGGGAGAGGCAGAGCCTATAACCGCAGAGGCTCCCGCTCAGGCAACTGCAAAGCCGAAAACGACTGCACAGACGTCTAAAACATCCGTTTCTGCCAAACAGAAAGCTAAAGCCAAGCCGGCTGTCACTAACCACAAGATCAAGAGCGGTGAGAGTCTTAGCAGTATTTCCAAGAAATATGGAGTGAGCATTGCCGAACTGAAGAAGGCAAACGGGATGAAGAACGATAACCTTCGAGCAGGCGACTCACTGAAGATTCCGGCAAAATCAGGCAACAGCAAAAAATCCTCAACCTCCAAGCGCAAACGCCGCAGAAGATAAAAAACATTTTTAGAGATTCTCTTAATACTTGAAGCATCACCCGATAGTCGGTATTTCTTACGATTCAAGCGATACTCGGCGGTTGGGAGGAGAGCTTGTCCCCAAGCTCCCGCAAGACTCAAAGCTTCTAAATTATATTTTGGCGACTTGGGGACAAGTCGCCCTCCCAACCATAGGGTAACAGCATTGTCGTGTAGAAGAATTCAAACACCATCTGAAAATAAATTTAAACAATTTCTAAGGTTTTTGGTATAACCTTCAATATATTATATATGAGGTGTTTGCTGCATATAGGAAATAAAATGTTAAATTATGTTTTGTTTAATTAAGATTTTATTATATATTGCGTAAAATTTATATTACGATTATAAAATGAAATCTCTCCTATCCTCTCGATTATTTATACAATTCTTTTTACCAGTACAAACGTACTTGCCTTAAGAAACTGTTGCATCTATTACCATAAAGACAGTCCTTATAATCCAGAAAGCTTGATCCAAACATTTTCTTAACCAGACAAATATTGGGATTAGACTACATACCCGAAATTTTACTTTTCTATAATTAACCAACAATAATTCTAAGCTTATGAAAAAACTTTATTTATTATCGAGCTTGTTTGCAGTATTTCTGCTTTCAGCATGCAACAATGTCGAAGAGCAGGAATTTGTATTATCAGATGTCGAAGAAACGACAGAACTTAATTCCTGTCAGGAAGGAATACCTGTCGGATCGGCAGATCTCACAATTCCGGATGCCGCAATGGTGGCACGGCTGTATCAGAACAAAGATAAAGCAACACGTGGAAAAAATGACAGATCTGTAAAGAACATAATCCCGATTCCCGACAAAGATGGTAATCCGGCTATATATGCTGTTAATTTTGATGACGGTTATCTTCTTATTTCGGCAACAAAATTGATGCCTCCAATATTGGGAGAAGTCGATCACGGCTCTTACGACCCTCTGCACAAAGGAGACACAGGAGAGGAAGTGATAATATCCGAATTGATCGAGACTATAGAGTATAAAAGAGCAAACTGCAACGCAGAGGAGAATGAATACCGTACCAGCTGGTATCCATATCTTAAGTCGGCAGATCCCAGGTCTGTTGTCAAGACAAGAGCAATGGACGATGACGAATACTGGAATGCGCTTGACAGCTGGTACTACCGTTACGACACAAGCGATCCGGACAAGTGTAGGATATTTAAATTTTCAAATGGTAGTGATCCTGACATTCTTTCAGAGAGGGATTGGAATTATATATACAATAGTTATCTCTACGATCAGGATCCATGGTGGAATACGGACTACAAATGGGAAAACACTGCATATATAGTGATGGAAAGTTACGAAAATAATTCTACTGTGGGTCCTCTTCTTGGAACTATTTGGAGCAATGATTATCCATTTAAACCATCTGTTCATACATATTTAGCTCCTGTAACAGTTGCTGTAGGCCAGATAATGAGATTTTTCGAATATCCGTCTTATTTTCAGTGGAGTTCTATGCCTGATTATGGCTCTATAGATACACAAGCAACAAAAGCGACCCAAGATTTCTTAGCAACTCTCAATAATGAAATATTCGGTCAAAAAGATAATGGCATTTATGACGCCGTATGGAAAGCCGACAGTATATTAACGAATTATGGATATAAAGTAAGAAAAATAAAGCATGATTTAAGTGAAGTAATATCCCAAGTTTCTGTTAGAAAAAGACCTGTATTTTCTAAAGGAACTAATAAACAGACGGGGATGATCTCTGTATGGGTAGTAGATGGGGAAAGATTCTCGCATTATGGAACTGCATATAAATTATATTTTCTTGATCCGGATTATTATCCCAACTTTGTATATAGAGAAGAGGAGCTTCAATTAGAATCGGCTACAGAAAGAGCTTCCGTATCTTTCCATTTTAATTGGGGTTGGGGAGGTGACAAGAACGGATGGTACATCGATTCTTCGACATTGATAGACTGTCAGTCTGATCGTAATGACTTAATTATTAATAGATAATAGGTATGAATAAGAAAACTTTTTTTAATCTTCTACCAATACTGTTTTTATTTTTTACATTTTGTATCGGATGTAAAGAGAATTCAGATATCGGAAGAGATTACATGCCAATGAAGTGGCAATTGGAATCATGCAGTAATCCAGCAATAATCACCACCTTAAGCCCAGATCCCGTTATAGATGCAAGGGGAATTGGAGAATTGACAATAAGATGCACCAATGCGGATACAGGTATAATTAGTGGTGTCATAATAGATGGCGTTCCTGTTGATTACGAATATCCGGGATATATAATGTCTGATTTTGGACTATCAGGATATGAAGATGGTTCCATAAAGGTTTCAATAGAAAAAAAATGTATATTAAAGATATATGTAAAGGACAACTCGGTAAAAACCAATTATGAAATCCGATTAGGTGCATTTATTGCAAGAGGTTCAGTATATCTAAATTTGAGAAAATAATATTAGATTCGCTCTGCATCATGCATTGTCGCCACATATGATAAAATCCATACCGTCAGATTCTTTACAGCACTACATTTCTGATTACATTAGTTGTGCGTTAAGCATCTAAAGTTTTAATTTTATGGTTATTAATCAATTGTCAATCTAATAAAACCGTGTAAAGACTCCATTCCCGAATGCAGATGCAGGGACTGGAGCCTTTTTTCGTAATTAAAAGGCTGTTTAAAAGTAACGGTCTTTTGCCGGAACAGTTGTTTTATGCGATTCTGGATGATTTTGTATATAATTCTGGATGATATCGGCTGTAGATTGAGGGGGAAATATTGTAATTTTGACAATTGGACATCTTAAACTGTCATACACTATATATCAACCTCATGAAAAAACTTTTAGTCATTACAGCTTTGTCGCTGTCTGCTTTTTATGCTTCGGCATATACGGAGCGTAATCTGATCTCATCAAGAGTCAGTAAGGATGAGCTTAAGGAGATTCTTGTGCAGGATCAGAAATGGGTGAAACTCCCGGCTTACGCCGACCGCGATGGTTGGGATGCTCTTCTCGGAGATTACAAAGAGAAATACATCAGGCGGGGGGAGAAGTCTCTGTCGCACGATTGGCCCCGCATAAAAGCTACCGATTATCTCGAATTCTACAGAAGTGGTGATCGCAAAATCATGGAAGATCCGCTTAATGCCAACAATAATGCAATGGCTGATCTTTTGCTTGCGGAACTCGCAGAGGGTAAAGGAAGATTTATCGACCAACTCATCAACGGAGTTTACGCGGCCGCTGAAATGACTACATGGTCTCTGAGTGCCCATATCCATCGTCGAAGTCCGAAAAGTTCCCTGCAACCTTATGACAAGCCCGTAATAGATCTCATGGCGGGTGATATGGGAAATCTCTATTCATGGGTCTACCATTTCCTTAACAAGGAGTTTGATAAAGTTAATCCTGAGATATCGCGCAGACTTCGTCATGAACTTCAGACAAGGATCCTCGACACTTATCTGGATTATGACAAATGGTGGTGGGACGGCAGCCGCAATTATAAAGGGGGAATGCTCAACAACTGGACGCCATGGTGTCTAAGCAATATCCTGCTTACAGCCATGCTTATGGAAGAGGATAAGGAGAAGTATGCGGAGATCGCATATAATACAATACTGGGAATGGATAAATTTCTCAATTATATAAAAGGAGACGGTGCATGCGAGGAGGGTCCTTCATATTGGGGACATGCCGCCGGCAAGACTCTTGACTATATCGATCTGTTAAGCATTGCTACCGGTGAAAAAGTAAGCATGGGGGATGAGAAACTGATAAAGGATATGGGTGAATATATAGCACGTTCATATGTCGGGGACGGATGGGTTGTCAATTTCGCCGATGCAAGCGCGCATGGCGGAGGAGATCCATTCCTTGTTTACAGATATGGCAAGACCGTTGATTCGGATCTGCTTAAAAGCTTTGCACGCGAACGGCTGACAGATAAAAGTATTCCGTCAAACGGCAGGGATATATACCGGACTTTCGCATCTTTAGGCATTGTACCTGAATTTAAAGCATATTCATCTGACTATAGACATCCCGCATACAGCTGGTATCCTGAAACGGAGTTCTGCTATATATCTACTCCGCAGAATATGTTTTTTGCAGCCAAGGGTGGGTTCAATGCCGAAAGTCATAACCATAACGATGCCGGCACATTCTCCCTATGGGCGGACAATTATCCTATTATCATTGATGCCGGTGTGGGAACCTATACACGTCAGACATTCAGCAGTAAGGAACGTTACAAAATATGGACCATGCAGAGCGGATGGCACAATCTTCCGGTAATCAACGGCTATGAGCAACCCTACGGACGTCAGTACAAGGCATCTGATGTCAAGGCTGGTAAAAACAGTTTTGAAGTCAATCTCAAAGATGCTTATCCGGAGGAAGCGGGAATAAACAGTTGGATACGAGCCTATAATGTAAAAGACAGGGAAGTGAGAATCAGTGACAAGTTTGATATCAAGGAAGCTCAGACACCCAATACGGTAAATTTCATGACATGGGGTGAGGTAGATGCATTGAAGCCGGGAGTCGTTTCAATAAATGTCTCCGGGCACAAAGTCGCAATCAAGTATGATGCAAAGAGATTTGATATCAAAGTCGAGGATAAGGAACTGTCTGATCCGCGCCTGAGCAATGTCTGGGGCTCAAGAATCAGCCGTATATCTTTTATTGATAAGAAACCGATAAATAAGGGAACATACACCTTCACAGTCAAAGCGTATAATACAAGTAATAAAAATTAAACGATAGCAAGGGGTTGATATAACTCAATGTTACAGGGTTTAAGTCGCTCCTGCTCCACACAGATGCTGACGTTTTTACGGTAGAGTATAGAAATACAGGCATGCCATTCGAAAGCATGCCTGTATTTTTAATTGAGTATTGCGACCTTAGAAACAGTTTCTTAGCGCGTGAGGGTGATTGGTATAGGAGACTCCCAGTCAGAGGTCATGTCATATGGCAACTGCATCACGTTTCCTTTCGAGTCGGTAAAGTATAGACGTGATTCAGTCAGTCTCTCGGGGTTACCGTCTGCCCAGAAACCGTATACTGGATCCTTGGCATTTACAGGACGACGCACATAACCGTGATTATAACGGGAATTGGAGGTTATGGTGGCTTTGCGTTGCCAGGACGCTCCATTGTTATTGCTTTTCCACATCACGATCTCTCCTCCGGTGCACCATTTTTGTGGTCCCGGATCAGTCGGTGCAATAACAGTCCATTCATCTCCCTCGATCCATAGACTGCCTGAATCATAATTGTGGGTGGAGGAGGTGATTGGATTGAAATTCCATCGTTTGCCATCCCAAGAGGCTGTATACCACTGATAGGGAGCATTTGCAGGTCCCGGCTCACAACCTCCGCTCGTCAGATAAAGAATAACAGGGTTGCCTTCGGGTGTGAAGTTCACATCCTTTATGTATACGTTTCTGCCTTGCGATTGCGCGTCGAGAATCAAAGCCGGGTTATAGACCTCCTTGACCGGAGTTCTGACCGGCTTCCCATCTATCGTGGTCCAGGTCTTTCCCATGTCGGTGGTCTGAAGGTAGTATATATTGGTGCGTGTGTCCGGATTGCCGTTTTTGTGGCGGTTGAAGCAAGTCACTATCTTATCGCCAAACCGGTTGGTTACCTGATAATGTCCCGCCAGCTTGTCACCCGGTTCCTTGATCTCCGCCAGTTGCTTCACATCGGTCCAGTTTTCACCGTCTTTACTTGTGGAATAGTAGAGATTACGTAGACCGGTATATTGGGTAAAGTTCAGAAAGAACCCTTTACCGGACAGGTACATAGCCTGAGGATAGGTCATTGTCCATGTCTTCACGGAATGGAACGAACTGACATCGTATGGCTTGTCGCTACGGTAGATGTGCCCTTGACGTTTTGTGTTGCGTCCGCTTATAAATACCCAGATATATCCGTTGTCATCAATCTGCATGGCAGGATTGTCGTGAGGGTCATTCACCTTCTCTTTGTCAAAGACTATTGTGGGTCTGCAAACCTTGCCTGTTTTGTGGTCATAACAACCGGCCATACAAAGCAGATGCCTTGATTTTTTATCTGTGGTTCCACCGTACACAAAAAATGTTTTGTCGCTTTCCGGAGAATATATAGCCAGCGGGATATGCTTTACAGTATAAGTCCCCAGTCCTCCGGAATATTTGTATCCATATTCCTTCTCCTGACCGAGTGTGAACCAAAGTCCCCGGTAGCCGTCAACCTTTGTGTTGTTCAGTGGTTGTGCCACGGCTGTGATTGCTAAGAGAGAGACAATCATCATCCCGGCAATCATTCTGCAATTAACTGAATTCTTTTTTATAATAGACATAGTAACGTATTGAAGTGATTTAAACTTTTTACGAAAACCTAATAGAAGTGAATTTATGTTGTCTTCATGGTCAATATCCATCAATATTTTGGCGTCTTCCACCTGCTTCATCGGTCGCTATGCCCGCATAGCACCCTCTTCAGGAGGCGAAATCCACTCAAAATCTTAATGAATCTTAACCATGAAAAAAGTTTAAATCACTTCATTATTTCGATCTGTATTGACCAAGATTAAAAGCGTAGGGACGCTTAATTTCCTGTGTGAAACTCCTGCCGGATCTATCGGTGAAAGTCACAATGACATCTGTATCGGCATCAGGACATTGTGCCACAAAGAAATGATAGCGGCTGTTGTCGGTATATGCCGGAGGCATGGAGGTGCGGGCTTTCGCATCCCAATGTGGAATCAGAGCTAAAATGGAGAAGGGGTCACAAGCCTTATATCTGGTAGTGGCAAGCAGTCTTCCGTCTGTAGTCTTGACCTCCAGTCTGCAATCCGAGTTCCAGTTCCATGCATTAATAAGCAGTTTGTTCTTGAATTTACCCTCCGCGTACGGAGTGACATAACGGTCTGTAAATTCTTTGATAACCCCTTTGTTCTTCAGATTTTTGAATTCGCTGACGGCATATGTGAAATCGACATTGTTCATGTCGTAGACATGGAATTGCTCGTTTTCTGACCTTTGAGTGCCTTTATAGAGCCATTTCACATCGGAACCGGAAAAATCGAATATGGCATAACCGGCAGGGGTGCCGTCCTCACAGACGAGACAATCGCGATTATATAGTCCGGAATACCACCAGTCAGCGCAGACCGCGGCAATATTATGCTGGTATACGGGATGACTGTAATTTTTAGCCGGGGTGTCCGACGGTATCATGGTGTACTGCTGATGCAGATGGGCATTGACAAAGTGTACTTCTCGTCCTTCAAGAATCTTCAGTGTTCTGTCGTATCCGTAATTGCGGAGAGAATATGCATCCGGAGTGTCGGTGTCATTGAAGACAGGCGCATGAGTCATGATATATACAGGAGTATCCTTGGCTACATGCTTCAGATCATTCTCCAGCCAAGTATGTTGCTTCCCATAGAATCCCTGTGAATAATTCATTGACACTCCGTCATAAGCGGAGCAGTCTATATTATCCATTATCACGAAGTGAATTTTTCCGATATTGAATGAATACCATGCCGGAGCCACATTCATTGTGAATGGAGTGGTGGCGGCAAGATTGCTTGCCACCGCTTTGGGATCATGGTCATGGTTGCCGATGGTATGGTAGATGGTAAAACCGTTCAGTTCGCTATTGATTGTTTTGACATACTGCGGCAGGGCATAGTTGAATTCCTCCCAATATTTATCGTGCGACATGTCGCCGAGTGTGATTGCATAGATATGTTCACCGGAGTGTTGAGCGGTGTATTCATTTACATCACTTGTGAATCTCTTGAATTGCTCCAGATCGGAATGTCTGTTGGCAAGATGCATATCTCCAAAGAAAAGTATCTTGAAGTCATTGACGCTCTCTTTGAGCTTTCTCACTACAAAAGAATGACATTCTGGTGTATGCTTGTCCAGTATCAAGGGCTGATATATTTCTGGAAAAACGCCATTTGTCTCCGGCTCATATCCTGTAGGTACGGAATAGAACACTACCCGTTGGCTTTTATCGGATTCCAGATAGTATATGCCGTTTGCATCGGTTGTGGAGGTAATCACACCGTCGCTGACAACCACACCAGGCACCGGTTCTCCGTCCGAGGTTTTGATCTTGCCATAGACGGTAGCTCCGGCTCTGACAGGAACAGACTCGTCTACAATATTTATCTGCACACTGCCTGCACAAGATCTTACCGAACCTCTTTTTACATAAAATTTATATGTGCCTGACTGGAAATCATCAGGCACGCTGAAGGTAAAGCTTGTGGCATCTGCCGCAGTTACAGGGCAATCGATGGTTTCCATGTCGCTTGTGAGCTGTACGATATTGCCGGCAGTCACACCGTTTGTCTGCTGTAAGATGCATGGCTCGCCCTTTACGATATCAATTACGGGAGGCAGGATTATTTTGAGTTCACCTGAGTAAATGCCTGCATCTCCTGTTGCTGCGCCGGGTTCGTCCTCTTTGCACCCATAGCTTATCAAAGCTATGAGCGGGACAAGAAGGATGTATTGTATAAAACCAAATTTTTCTCTCATAAAACTGACTTGTTAAACGGATTATCAGAAACCGGGACTCTGTTTGAGATTAGGGTTGCGGTCAATCTCAACCAGCGGTATAGGCCAGCAATAGTCGCGATCCGAGACTCTGCGTGTATGGAAGATATAATCCCCCGTCATATGTCCCTCCTCGACTCCATCGAGTTCTTCAAGTACATGCCAGCGTTTGTAGTCGAAAAAGCTGTGACCCTCGGCCGCAAGCTCGCAGAGTCGTTCGTGACGTATGCGTCTGAATATTTCATCATGGTCTTTTGCTTCAAGGTATGAGGGTCCGGAGTTAAGGGCAGGCATATTTACCGACGGGCGCGCACGTACTTCATTGATAAGTTTTACGGCATCATCTCCTTTGCCGAGTTCGTTCAGACATTCCGCCTGCATCAGCAGCACATCCGCATATCTGATAAGAGGGAAGTTGATCGGCGTATGTTTTGCCTCGTTGATTGCCCCGCCCATATTGCCGACCGGTACGAATTTGCGCCAGACATAGCAAAGCCGGTCTTTGTCAAGTCGCAGGAGTGTCCCGCCATCCTTGACTCCTTTGGCAACTGCGAATTCAAGTTCCACTTCATGATGGTCATACCATCCGGTATACTTGGTATAGGGAAGAATGACATTCGCATTCAGACGAGGGTCGCGTTGTGCCCACATCTTGACCAGCTTATCCTTGGCGGCGGGGTAGGTCTTGACAGACTTCTTACTGGTTGCCAGGGTAGCCAGAAAAGTCTTTTTACGTGTAGGATAGGGGTTCGAGGCATTTGAAGACTTATTGGTGTAGAAACCGGGTATGAACTCTTCCCAACTGAACGGTCTGCCGTCCGCCCATTCATATTCTTCAACAATACGGTTGGAAGGAAGGAAATAGTTGAAATTGCCGGTGCAGTTTATGGTGTAGCTGGAACGTGTTCCCATATAATATGCGAATGGCAGACCGCTGTCTTTGCCTACGCCTCCCGATGTCTGGATTGCAAAAATAATCTCTGAGGATGAGTGACCTTCCGGAGTAAACAGTTTCGCATAATCAGGATATAGGGCATATTGTTTGCTGTCTATCACAGTCTGGAAGCATTCAGCTGCCTCGGCATAACGTTTTTTGAAAAGAAGCATTTTCCCTTTGAGGGCAGTGGCGGCACCGGATGTGACACGTCCGTAATTGGCCTGATCCCACTTCTCCGGAAGATATTTGATGGCAAACTCGATATCCTTTAGCGCGAAGTTTCTCACGCTGTCTTCTGTCTCACGCGGTTTAAGCATGTCGCGATAGTTGGCTCCGACATTAAAGCTGTCATCATATACGGGAACACCGCCCCATAGATTGGACATACGGAAATAGAACATTCCTCGGAAGAAGCGTGCCTCGGCACGGTATCTGTTGCGGGTATCTTCATCTATGTCTGCCTGACCGAGATTCTGCAGGACGTTGTTTGAACGGGCGACACCCTCATAGAGCGCCTGCCAGAAGTCCTGCATATTGGACATCTGTGATGTGTATTCATCCTTCATTATGGCTCCGAAGTTGAAAGTGCCGCCTTTGGAGCAGTTCCCTACGGGACCCAGTGCGTCATATATCGGCATCATGCCATAAGTATTGTCACTGTACATGATTCGATATACAGCCATCATTGCCTGTTTACAGTGTTCCTCGGTTTTGAAGAATGACTCGGAACTTAAAGAACTGTCCGGTGTCAGATTCAATTCACAACCGTTTAGTGTGACAGTTGTCAAGACTGCTGAAATACCTGATAATATTTTATTTTTAAGTTTCATGATTGAGATCTTTAATGGAATTAGAATGATACATTTATACCTACGGCAGCCTGACGCATTACGGGATATGCCGTACCGGTCTCCGGGTCAAAGCCTTGGTATTTGGTAAATGTCAGGAAGTTTTCGAGAGATCCGTAGATGCGGACTTTGTCAAGATGACATGCCTTCATCCATTTCTTTGGAAGTGAGTAACCCAGCTGGATGTTACGTATCTTCAGGAAGTCAAGACTCTGCAGATAGAAGGTACTTGCCTTTTCATTGATCTTGTTGCCGGTGGATGGATATAGGCGGGGGAATGTCGCAGGCGTCTCACGTCCCTCATACCAGCGTCCGTCGGCTATGCGCTGTTCGATAGCCGTTCCCTGACTCACAATAGTACTCAGATATTTGGAGTTGAAATATGTGTGGGCGCCGAGAGAGGCATCCATGACAATGCCAAGATCAATACCTTTCCATTTTAAATCGATCGATAATCCGATGTTATATTTAGGAAGGCTGCCGTCGCTGACTACAAGACGGTCATTCTGGTCAACTATGCCGTCACCATTGGTGTCCGCATAGAACAGATCACCCTTCTGGGGTGTGCCATATGTCGCAAACGGATTGATTTTCTGACCGGTTTCGGGGTCAACAGGCGCGTTGTCAATCATATTCTGAACCTTTTTCATATCCTCGTCTGTCTGAAGAATACCGTCACATACAAGCATATAATGTGCGTTTATCGGATATCCCTCCCAGGTGAGGGTAGTTCCGTTGAGTGAGCGTCCGTCTACACCTTTGCCTTTGTATTTGGTCACGCGGTTGTGGATATATGTGAAGTTGGCATTGACACTGTAGGAGAAGTCCGCGATTCGATCCTGCCATCCGAGAGTCAGCTCTATACCCTTGTTTGTAACCTCCGCGGCATTGACTGTAGGCACGTCTCGGTTGCCATGTACCAATGGAGCCGGCAGATTGATCAGAATATTGGCTGTACGTTTGTTGAACCAATCGAAAGTACCGGTGAGCCGGTTGTTGAACATGCCGAAGTCAAACCCGAAATCAGTCACATATGTACGCTCCCAGGTCAGATCTGAATTGGCAAGGGCACTCATGACCATTCCGGGGGATATTTCGCCATTTAACACATATTGCACACCTGAGCTTGTGTAAAGCGACTGGTATTCGTAATTACCTACGGAGTTGTTTCCGAGAGAGCCATAGCTTGCACGGATCTTAAGGTTGGTAAGGAATTTGTCTGTAAGAGGTGCCATAAAAGATTCCTGATCCATACGCCAGCCTCCTGATACAGACGGGAACCATCCCCAGCGGCGGTCACGATGGAAACGGCTCGATCCATCGGCACGCAGGTTTCCTTCCAACAGATATTTGCCGTCCCAATCCAGATTTATTCTTCCAAAGAAACTTTGCATTGCCCAGGATGTGGATGAACCTGTAGACGTAGACTCTCCGGTGGCTGCCTTGAGATCCCATAATGACGGATCAATCAAGTCTTTCCGGGTTGTGGAGAAATCCGACTTTTTATACTTTTCGTAGCTGGTGCCGACCATTGCCTTGAGCCCGAGTTTGTTGATGTTGGTGTTGTATTGAGCCATCAGGTCACTGAAATAACGATAGCTTTGAGAACTGGAATATGACACTTCTGACTCGGGATTATATTGCCAGAGCACCGCATCTTCACGGGGATTCCAGTAATCGACCGCAACCGGTTTATGACGTCGCTGGGAATTCAACGCGTTCATCGTGTAGGTTCCGGTGATCGACAAACCCTTGAAAGGAGTGATTTTAGCCCAGAACTTAGGACGGATGCTATAGGCGCGTGTGCCGCCATCTGCGCGATAGACACGGGCAAGAGGATTGCTGGAGCTTACAGACTGAATCTCGTCTGGATTCGGTGATGCTCCAAAACGACCGTCAGGCAATTGGAATGTGATGCCCGGTGATGTTTTGTAGGCATAATCGAAGATCTCGTTTACCAATGATCCGCCGGCTACCTCCCTGTCTGAAAGATAGCCGCTTGCATTCATGCCTAATGAGATCCATTTGTTTACCTTGAATTCCACATTCATACGTGCGGAATACTTTTTAAAACCGGCATTGTCAACAACACCGGGGTTGTCGAGATAGGAGAATGAGGCAAAACCCTTCAGACGTTCCGATCCTCCACTTACACTTAAGCTGTGTGTCGTTGATGTTGCCGAACGGAATGTCATGTCAAACCAGTCGTTATTAGGATAAAGCAGCGGATCCGCACCCGCCAGCGTATTTTCGCGCCAGTCCTCAATGGAATCCTGCTGATATATATAGTAATCGCCCATTCCGGCATTTGCAAAACCTTCATTCACCAATTCCATATATGTCGCATAGTCCGTGACAGGATGAATGTTCTGTTTCAAAGACTGGAATGAGACAAAGCCATTGTAATTTACCTTTACTTTACCTTCGGTGCCTTTTTTTGTTGTGATGAGAATCACACCATTGGCGGCACGTGAACCGTAGATTGCCGCTGATGCCGCGTCTTTCAATACCGATATGGACTCTATATCCTGTGGATTGACAGAGGATATTCCTCCTTCAACGCCATCAATGATCACAAGCGGAGAAGAGTTGTTGAGAGTTCCGGTGCCGCGGATACGCAAGGTGGCATCATCATCACCCGGCTGATTGCTGCCCATCTGCATCCGCACACCGGCCGCCTGTCCGCCAAGAGCCTGTGAAATGTTGGTAATCGGACGGCTCTCCTGAATATCAGCCACATTGATAGTGGAGACCGCTCCTGTCAGGTTTACTTTCTTCTGCTCGCCATAACCCACAACCACAACTTCGTCAAGATTCTGTGTATCCTGACTCATTATCACATTGTAGTCGGTATGACCGGGAGTTATCTTCACTGTCTCCTTCCGGTAACCGAGATATGTTACTTCAAGAGTGGATGATGCAGGGACATTGAGAGAGAACTTGCCATCCATGTCGGTCATTGTGCCGACACTTCTATCTTTGATTTTTACTGTGGCACCGATTATCGGTTCGCCGTCTATGTCGCGTACAATACCGTGTATGGCTACAGACCGGTCAGTATGCTTTGAGACAACGGAGGCAGGAGCCGCTGATGCGGACTGGATCGCGAACCATGGAGACAGGGCGAAGATTGCCAGCAACGCACATCTGCTTCCATTCTCTTCAAGGAAGCGGCGATATTTATTTAATTCCTTCATGTGTTAGGTTTTAAGCTATTGATGTATTTGAATATTAGAGCTTATTTTTTAATAGACTCTTATTTTTTAATATCTTTTTTCTTCAGCGATACATGATTCTCCTGAGGGATGCTCTCTCCTGCCCATGCACGTTTCTGTGTCCAGGATTCCGCCGGATCTGTCCAGAAAGGATGATCTGCCGGAAGACCTAACGGCAGGAACATGGTGGCTGTGATATATAGGGAACCGTTATTGGTATACCAGTTGGCGAGGTCGGGCTGGTGACCGACAAAACCGAGTGCAAGATAACCGCGGGGAGTAAAGTTGCCCGGAGCCTTGAACATATTCTCCATAACAGCAGTAATTGCCGAGCGTACGGAACCATTGGTCAGACCTTCGGGCCAGCCGTATTTCCACGCAGACATGGCGAGGGTCTGGAATGCCCCCAGTCTATATACTACCGAACGACCGAATGCAGGATATGTGCCTTCCGGTGAAATAAGACGTTCGATAAACTGATTGTAGCGTTGCATTCGTTTTACTGCAAGTTTTGAATCGATATTCTTGGTATTCTTATGCTTCGTATTATAAGTGGGATTTGCCTCTATAGTCTCCAGCATCTCTATCAGCATGGGATGGATCACGAATGCATTATAATTATTAAGTGCAAGATTCTCTCCGTCTCCATACATGCCGTCGCCCAAATACCACTCATCCATCTTATGACCCACGGTAGTGAAAATGAAATTGTCAGCAGCTTCTGGTTCGACCATATATATAAATGCTTCTATGAGTCCACGGAACAGAATCCAGTTGTTGTAGGCCGGATAATAAGAGCGCATCTTTTTGAAGCAATCCAGATAACGTCGTTGAGTAACGGGGTCGAGTTTTTGCCATGTGGCTTCCGGAGCACGCAGAAAACTTTCGGCAAGATATGCGGCGTCTACCAATGGCTGATGGTGGGGACTGTCCCAGTACAGGTAGTCGGGACTATCCGGATCCACGGCATGTTTATAGGCTGACAGTGCCCATTCACGCAGTTGTTTTCGCTTTGCCCCTTCGTCGGTGTTGTCATCAGGAAGAGCGAGCCATGGAGTGATTCCGGACATCAGGCGTCCGAAGCATTCCATATATGTCAGTTCAGGGCTTCTCGATTTTGAAAATGTCGGACTCAATTCCACCTCCATGTTTTTTCGGAGTTCACCCTTGCTCATGTTTTCAAGCACGGGAGCGGAAATCTTATAACAAAGATCCACCCATTTCTCTCTGTCGGTTTTCTCGGCAGTTTTTTTAGATTTTGCAAATGCAACGCCACCGAAGGCAATGCATATCAACAAAGTGATTGCGATTTTAGTTTTCATAATATCGTACTTGGTCTATTTGTTCTTCTTTTCTATATCCTGTTTACGTTTCAATGCCTCCAGGTAGTAATAGTCCGCATAGTTCAACGGGACATCTATTTCCTTGTTCGCCGGAAGAGAACCTACAGAATGCATCAGGATGAATCTGCCGTTTTCGCCCGGTCTGGCAACGTAGTTGTCAGAACTCAGTGAAGCAAGTATCTCGTCTGCGTAGTTCTTGTAAAAAGAGGCATTCTTTACAGGATAACCGGAAATCTCATATAAAGCCGAAGCTATGATAGCGGCAGAGGAAGCGTCACGTGGCTCGGTAGGAATGTCGGGAGCATCCATATCCCAATATGGAACCTTGTCGGACGGTAAATTCACATTGTTACGCATATAGTCGAATGTACGCAGAGCCTGGTCAAGATATCTGCGGTCACCGGTTTCGCGATAACACATCGTATAGCCGTAGATAGCCCATGCCTGACCTCGCGACCACGAGGATTCATCGGCATAGCCCTGTGCTGTCATGCGGTGGAGCACCTCTCCGGTTTCCGGATTATAGTCTATTACGTGATAACAACTTGCGTTATGCCGGAAATGCTCCTTGAGAGTCTTGTCCGCATGGCTCACCGCTATGTTATAGAATGTCGAGTCACCGCTGATCTTTGTCGCCTCAAAAAGAAGTTCAAGGTTCATCATGTTGTCAATAATCACCGGACATATCCAGCCTTTACGTTCATATGTCGAACCAGGATTCACATTCCAGCTCTGTATAATTCCCGCACCGGGTTTAAATCTTGTGCAAAGATTTTTAGCGGCAGTGACGAGCACTGAATCATATGCTTCCTTGTTTATAAAGCGGCGCCCATTGCCGAATGAGCAATTGATGATAAATCCGATATCGTGGGTTCGGGTCATATACTGGGCATCTCCGATTGCCTCTGTATACTTCTCGGCATATTTAAGGTAATTCTTGTTTCCGGTCAATTCGTACAGATACCAAAGGCTGCCCGGAAAAAAACCGCTGCGCCAGTCCGTATATTTGCAATAACTGGTGCTGTGTCTATTTTTTTTGGTGGAAACGGGGTTTAGAAAGGTTGTATCTTTGTTCGCCTCAATCCCTTTGATCTGCAGATCTGTCTGCACTGCCGCGCTTTTGACCGCTTTGTCAAACCAGGTGACCGATGATTTTCTTCCGCCGGCAAGACTTGTGGTTGAAGCCAGCAGGAACAGGCCGGCTGTAATGATAATTTGTTTCATAAAATTCGCTTATGTATTAGGTTATTTTAAATTGCAATCAATATTTTACCGGGGAAATTTCCGGCTATATAAAAATCCACGCTAAAATTATACAATCCTAAACCCTGCGACTCTTATGAATTATCCATAATACTGTCACAAATTATCCAACAACGGCATTCTATAAAGAATTAGGTAAAATTTAAACAAGCTCTTATTCCTGAACAGTTCCTTTTCTGTATAGAAGTGGCGGGACACCGTATTGCTTTTTAAAGCATCGGCTGAAATAAATAGGAGTTTCGAATCCGCATTTGTCAGCAACTTCTGCAATCGTGAGATGCGTCTGTGATTTAAGGAGTGTCGCGGCATATTTCAGACGATAGTTCTGAATGAAGGCGTTCGGAGTCATACCGGTCAGACTTTTGAATTTATTGAAGAAGAGCGAGCGGGACATAGCCACCTCTCTGCAAAGCATCGGTATGTCGAAATCAAGATTCCGGATATTCTTTTCGATTATTTCTGTGGTGCGTCGCAACAGTTCACGGTCGAGCGGATTTACGTTCGACATATCCACCTCCTGGATAGGCTGCTGTTCAAACTGTTTGCGAAGCACTCTGCGCAGTCTCAGAAGATTGTCGACCCGAGCCAGCAGAAGTTTCGATTCAAAAGGTTTGGTCACATAGTCGTCGGCGTTGGTATTCAAACCTTCCAGTTTGGATTCAGTACTGTGAAGAGCCGTGAGTAATATTACCGGAATATGGCATAGATTGACATCCGATTTAATCAACCGGCACATCTCTGTTCCCTTCATGCGGGGCATCATTACATCTGAGATAATGACGTCCGGTGTAAGTTCCCGGGCTTTTCTTAATCCGTTCTCTCCATCCGAGGCGGCAGCGACCCTATAGTAATCGGAGAAGAATTCACACAGATTCTCCAATAATTCCTTATTATCCTCCACGATCAAAATCAACGGAGTGTCATTCTGTTTCTCTCCATACACAGATTCTGCGGTGTTCTCTTCAGGCACATATGGAAGTGGCGAGACAGGTTCGGGAACCGTTTTCTCCGCATCAAATATGACATTCTCCTCATCAGCATATGCCCGGGCTGATGCCGGCAATGTCACACGAAACAGAGCACCGTTACCATTCCGACTTTCCGCTTCTATCCTGCCATGATGACGATCCACTATTGATTTGGCAAATGCAAGCCCAATTCCGGTGCTCTGTATATCAATGTTCTGTAAGTCTGATTCATCTGCATCCCCATTGTAGAATCTGTCAAATATGAAAGGGAGGTCCTTTTCCGATATACCTTTCCCGTTATCCTTTATTTCGAAAACAAGTTCATCGTTATCTCCTTTTTTTACTGTGCAGTATATTCTTCCGCCATCGGGAGTATACTTGAAAGCATTGGATATAATATTGACCAGCACCCGGTTGATCAATGCAGGATCATATATACCCTTCAAGGGACTTTCGTCAGTATCAATTATATATTCTATATCCCGGTTTACAGCATGGTCGGTAAACGAAACCGCCGCTTCTCTTAACGACTCATTCGCGTCATGTACACCGACACGAAGCACCTGTTTGGTTTGCTGGAACTTGCGAAAGTCAAGCAGTTGCGTAACCAGATGGCTCATTTGTAATGAATGGTTCCTGATTTTTATCAGTCCCTCTGTAAGTTTGTGGTGTCGCTGATAACGGGTCAGAAGATTGTCAATATGGCTATTGATCAATGTAAGCGGGGTCTGTAATTCGTGACTTATATTTGTAAAAAAGACAAGCTTCTCCTGATTTAATCGTTCTATCAGTTCTTTCTCATTCATCTCCTTGCGAAGCAGAAGACGAAGCCGTGTCTCGGTCAATGTCTTGTATATTATAAAACTTATGGACGCCAGTGCCGCCGCAATATAGATTATCCAGGCCCACCAGCTTGTATACCAAGGTGTAGGAACAACTACCGACAAGGCTATCTCATTTCCGCCGGACTGACGTGCGCGGAGCGTGTATTTTCCGGGAGGCAGACTATGGTATTTTATCTCATTGCCCGATGCCATGTGCCACTCGTTGTCAATACCATCCATCCTGTACTCGATTACAGATATACCGGTGGTGGCGACATAGTCGCTGAGACCTACTATAATGCTGAAATCATTATTGTCAGAGGGCAGGGTAATCTGAGTCGCGTCAGGCAGTGCGGTTGAGAGTATGCCTCCGTCTTTATCGGGAACAATGTCCCTGTTTTGCATGATAAGTCTGGAAAAGAAAATCTTGGGAGCCCATTTGTTGGAACTGGAGGCTTCAAAATCATCGGGATTGAGTAATGTGATACCCTTTGTGCTTCCGATGAGTATTTCTCCGGTAGGAAGACAGTAAAGCGCCGAACCATTGATAACATGAGAATCCGAGAATATTCCGGAGAAAGGAACATTCAGCATCGAACGGTCATTCATGTTGAGCCGGACTATATTCTCGCCTGAGACAACATAAACATTATCACCTCTCCCTCTTGTGATTGCATAGCAGTAGTCATCAGGTAACCGGCTGTTGTCAGAATCAATTATCTCTCCTTTTGCATGATCTTCGGAATAATATATCAACCCGTGTCCCAATGTGGCGCGAAGTACACCTCTTTCGACAACACATAGGCTCGTAGTCTTTATTTTATCGTCATCGGATGCTATTTTTTCGATGACAGGTCGTGAGGAGGTCGGGTTGTGGATTTTATATATTCCTTTCCCCAGGCTTGAACTATAATAGATGTTTCCGGATGAGTCTATATCAAATACCTTAGGTTTTACAGGCGTTAAAATGGATTTTATCTCTCCTGTGGATAAATTCATGTAGGATAGACCGGAAGAGGATGATATAAAAAGGTTGTCACCATAAATCTTCAGATTGTGGATGATTTTTCCGGGATAGGACTGAAACTTGGGGTCATCGATAAGATTGAGCATGCTCCTTCTCTCTATGTCATATACCGAAAGTCCTCCTAAATGAGTGCCGATATATAATTTGTGTTTTCTGGAATCATAAACCATTGACCGGACATTATTCTGACGAAGCGCTCTTCCGGCAGTCATAGAGGATATGTTTTCCCTGACGTTCCAGTTGCTGTCCAGACTCCCGATACCTGCGCCGTCGGTGGCAAACCAGATGTTGCCTTCTCTGTCCGAGACTATATCCTTGATTACGGATCTGGACAAACCTTCCGGTATAAATCCGGTGTAATTGAAGTTAAGGAATTTGTCGTGGGTAGGCGAGAAATAGTTGACTCCGCCGTAGTAGGTCCCTACCCAGATATTCCCTTTCCTGTCGCAATACAATCCATACACGGATGAATGTGTCAGTCCTCCGATATTTTGAGGAATCTCAATCCTGCTTGTTATCTCTGTGGCAGGATCATACCGATATAACCCGCTAAATGAGCCATACCATATTTTACCGTCCTGGTCCTCTACGATGTTTCGTATCTGCGTTCCGTTGACTGCTCCTGTACGGCTTGTGGGCATATATACTTTTACAAGGGTTTTGTCGTCAAACCTGTATCTGTATAATCCGTCATCATAAGTAGCTATATAGAGTGTGCCGTCCTGTGATATGATACGTGAATGGACATTCTTGTCAGGCAACAGGTTGAGATGGGCATGAGTTTTCCGGTCATATATATGCAGACCATTTGATGAGGCGAGATAAAAATTGTCAGAGTCGAATGAAAGGTGAACAGAATGTAAGCTTTCGGGTATTCTGAAGAGAAGAGATGCTTTGTCTGATTGGGGATTCCATTGCATGATAGAGTCACCGGACAGAAATGCAATCTCCCCTTTATATCCTCCCAGACTACGGATTTTGCCTTGATTGGTGATTTTCTTGAATCTCCCGGTGTCTATGCCGTACTTTATGATATCGTTGTCTATGAACAGATAGACATCACCTGCAGAATCCATCTTGATGGAATTGACACTATTGCCGATCCAGAGTTTATTGTTGCCGTCCCCTTCAGGAATCTGACCCTTGAAAAACTTGATACTTGTACCGTCATATATGTTGACACCCTCTTTGGTTCCGAACCACATCCTCCCGAATTTATCTTGAGAGATGCTTAAAACTGTTGTCTGGCTTAGTCCGTCTCCCAATGTCAGATGACGAAAATATTCCGGGTGTACCGACTCGGGACATATTATGGCGATTATGATAAACGCCATGACTGTCGCTGTAAATTTATTCAAGGGATTCCTGGTTTTCATATCTGCAAATATAATAAATGTATAATTACAGAAATCAGCCTTGTGTTTCAATAAATTCTTTTATGTTGTCCGGATTGTTTTGTTGGACGATTGTGTAAATAGATATGGACAATTGTGACAGGTTCGGGATTGCATGGCTGTTTAAATTTGTGCAGTTTGTATTTTCATAATATCCGGACTATGCCTAAAAGACTGATAAATTTTTTCATCACACTTGCTCTCTGTCTCCGGCTTACTGCCGCCGAGAGCGGAAATTTCAGGGTAGAGGTCAGAAATGATTTGCCGCAGATGCGTACCGAGATGGCGGAGGTCTCCGCTTCGGAATTTCCTCAATCGGATTTTGTAATCCGCGATGACCATTCATGTGAGGTGCCTTGGCAACGAACGTTTGACGGCAAGATTATCTTTCCTGTTTCAGTAGGTCCGAACGGGACTGCTGTTTTCAATATATCTGAAGGGAAGCCGTCTCGTGTCGAGAAGATATGTCAGGCTTCTTTTTACCCTGAAAGAATCGATGATTTTGCATGGGAGAACGATTACTGTGCCTATCGTGCGTACGGTCCGGCATCGAAAGGGGAGATGTCAGGATATGACGTTTTCACGAAATCCAATACTCGTCCGGTCGTGGCGGAGAGATATTTTAATGAACTTGTAAGGCGGGTATCATATCACGTCGACCATGGCGACGGTATGGATCAGTATGATGTGGGTCCGACTTTGGGTGCCGGCGGTTCCGCTCCGGTCGGCAAAAACGGGAATCTCATCCTTCCGGGAGCTTTCTCTAAATGGCGGATTCTGGAGAATGGACCGCTGCGGACTACGTTTGAACTCATTTATGAATATGGCGGCGGACGCGATACGCGCACATTCACCCTTGATGCCGGAACCCCGTTCAATCATGTCGTATCGCATCTGGAGGGGTTTGATGTCGATTCAATCGCTTCCGGCATAGTGGTGCACAAAGGTGACACGAAAAGCTATACGTCAGGAGAGGGATATGCAGCTTATTCAGATCCGACATCTGCTCCTACCAAGGGGAATGGCAGAATATTCATCGGGGTGGTCAATACCGATGGCGGTAATGTTTCCTATAGGTCTCTTCCCAAGACGATGAAAGGTGGAGTCGGTCATCTTCTACTCAAATCACGGTTGAAGCGCGATAAGGATTATTCATATTACTGGGGAGCATCCTGGAGCAAGGGAAAGACGGCGACATTCAACCAATGGGTGTGTGAAATCGAGGATTTTATAAGATGTCGCAAGAATCCTTTAAGAATCAAGATATTGAAATAATAAAATAATAATATATATAGATATGGTTAATTTTTCACTTGAAGGTAAGGTCGCTTTGGTTACAGGCGGTGTATACGGGATAGGTTTTGCTATTGCCAAGGCTTTCCATGAGGCTGGAGCCAAAATCGTGTATAATTGTAATACACAGAGTTCTATGGACATGGGTGTCGCCAATTACAAGGAGGCGGGTATAGATGCCACGGGCTATATGTGCGATGTCATCGATGAAGATGGTGTCAAGGCTATGGTCGCGGATATAGAGAAGCGGATAGGTACCATCGACATACTTGTCAACAATGCCGGTATTATCAAGCGTATCCCTATGACCGAGATGGATGCTGAGGAATTCCGCGAGGTTGTGGATATAGATCTTGTAGGACCCTTCATCTGCTCCAAGGCTGTTATTCCGGGCATGATAAAGAAGGGTCATGGCAAGATTATCAATATTTGCTCTATGATGAGCGAGCTTGGTCGTGAAACAGTAAGCGCGTATGCTTCAGCCAAGGGCGGATTGAAGATGCTCACCCGCAATATCTGCTCCGAGTATGGAGACGCCAATATCCAATGCAACGGTATCGGTCCGGGCTACATAGCTACACCTCAGACAGCCCCGCTTCGCGAGATACAACCGGATGGTAGCCGTCATCCGTTCGATCAGTTTATCATTGCCAAGACACCGGCGGGACGATGGGGCACTCCTGAGGATCTGATGGGTCCGGCTGTATTTCTCGCATCGGATGCTTCCGACTTCGTAAACGGTCATATATTGTATGTAGACGGCGGAATACTTGCCTATATCGGCAGACAGCCGTAATCTGATCCTTGAAATCTGAATTAACGTCATGGAAGGAATTTTCAGCTACATTATAGGATTGGGCGCCGCTGTCATGATGCCGGTAATCTTTACGATTCTCGGGGTGTGTATCGGTATCCGTTTTGGCGACGCCTTGAAGAGCGGTCTCAAAGTAGGTGTGGGCTTTGTGGGACTGTCAATTGTAACAGCATTGCTGACATCCGCACTCGGTCCCGCTCTTGATAAGGTTGTAGAGATATATCAACTGCAATTGCGTGTGTTTGATATGGGATGGCCCGCCGCCGCATCCGTGGCATACAATACTGCTGTCGGAGCAATGATCATACCGGTATGCTTGGGAGTGAATATACTTATGCTGCTTACCAAAACTACCCGAACAGTCAATATCGACCTATGGAATTACTGGCATTTTGCCTTTATCGGCGCTGTCATCTATTTTGCGAGCGACTCATTGGCGTGGGGATTCTTTGGCGCGATTGTATGTTACATAATCACGCTGATTATTGCAGATATGACAGCTCTGAAATTTCAGAGATTCTATAAGGATATGGACGGAATCTCTATCCCGCAGCCATTCTGTGCCGGTTTTGCACCTATCGCGTGGCTTGTCAATAAAGGGTTGGACAGAATCCCGGGTATAAGTAAACTGGAAATTGATGCGGAAGGGATGAAGAGGAAATTCGGACTCCTTGGAGAACCGTTATTCCTCGGTGTGGTGGTTGGTATGGCAATCGGTTGCCTGACTTGTGAGTCAGGGGTGCAGATTGTGGACAAGATCCCGTATATTTTAGGACTCGGCATCAAGATGGGTGCCGTCATGGAGCTTATACCGAGGGTTACTGTCTTGTTCATCGAGGGTCTGAAACCTATCAGCGATGCTACCCGCGAACTTATCGCACGCCGCTTCAAAGGTGCCGACGGTCTTAATATAGGTATGAGTCCGGCTCTTGTAATAGGTAATCCGACTACTCTTGTTGTATCCCTGATTCTGATACCTGTATCATTGGTTCTCGCTGTGATACTTCCGGGCAATCAATTCCTGCCGCTTGCCTCCCTTGCCGGCATCTTCTATCTATTTCCATTGGTCCTGCCCTTTACCCGAGGAAATGTGTTCAAGACATTTATAGTGGGATTAATCGTGATTGTCATGGGTTTGTATATGGTTACAAATATGGCTGAGTGGTTCACGCTTGCCGCCCGCGATGTCTATGCCGCAACTGAAGATTCTGCCGTTGCCATACCTGACGGTTTCAGTGGAGGTTCACTTGATTTTGCCGGAAGTCCGTTGGCATGGTGCGTTTTTAAACTTGTGCACAATCTGAAATGGATAGGGACAGGTTTGCTGATAGCGGGCACGATGGCTTTGATGTGGTGGAACAGAATGCTTATCATCCGTAATCGAAACGCCATGATTGCCAATGATTCGGACAAAATCGAGACAATAGAATAAAATATATCTAAATTATAAATCATGAAAACAAAACTCAAATTAAATTCATCCTTGGGTAAGGTTCTGGCTATTGGCGGTTTAGTCGCCTTGTGCTCTCAAGTAAGCATGGCTCAGACCTATTCATTTGAGGATTCGAAGTTGCCTGCCAACTGGACAGTGGAAAATGCAGCAGTTTCTTTTACTTCCGAGCATTCGACGGATGCGGATGTTGCACTTGTTGTAGAGGTGGCGCCGGGGCAGACAGGTGTGATAAACTGTCCGTTCCCTACACCGAAGAAACAAACGAATGCCAAGTATAATTTCCATGTGGAAATTTATAGTTCCAAAATCACAGAGACACCTCTTGTCGTGAATTTTTATGATGAAGATGGAGAACTTCATTTAAGTGGTAATGCTGTAATGAATTACAAGGGATGGATGCCTTATTATCGATCATATACCAAAGATTATGGTGTTAATGGTATGACCAAGAAGGCAGCCAGAATGTCTATCAGTATTGACAACAGCTCATCTGCAGAACCGGTAAAATTATGTTTCGACAATTGGAAACTCGATGCAAACATGTCATCTGTTCTTGCGCTTCCTATCAGTGTAAAGGATGTGGGAAATCTCTCTAACCAGACTCAGCAGCCGCTTATGCTCTATTCCTATTCATATAAAGCGGCTCATGAAGTCCCGCTGGCACCTGCGACAGCAGAGGAAAAGGCGGCAATGGCGTCGATAAAGGCATCTCTTCCTTTGGCTCCGGATGCAACCGATACAGATATTGCGGCGGCCCGCACATTTGTGCAGGGTCTCAATATAAAACGTAATGCGGATGGTTCGGTCAAGGCAGACCGCATCATTGCCAAAGCATCCGATTATAAAAGGGATAATGAAGTGATGGTGCTTCAACATCTGAACGCATTGGCGGCTTCTGATGATCCTTCAGACTCCAAGATGTTTACAGACTTTATGGATGCTGTGCTTGATGCCAATATCTTCTATAGATTTCCACAATTGAAATGGAGCACCTATGAGGATGTGCGCCTTATTCCCCGTCTGATGCTCTGTCTTGTTCCGAAAATGAATGACGCACAAATAACGGAATGGCTGAAGAACGTGCGATGGATAACCGAAGAGGGATGGTCCAATGCTCCGCTGGACTATTTTGCAAATAAATACAATTCGGATATTCTTTATCTTTGCGGGGGTAGCAACTACTACCTCAGTTGTGCGGTGAATGATCCCGATCCGGATGTCGCTGCCCGTGAAATGAGATCTTTCAAAAAGATGCTCGAACTTGTTCTCACTCCGGTTTCCGGTGGCTATGAAATTATGAAGCCGGATGGCTGCGGATATCATCATGGAGTACATTATAACAATTATATGTACTCCTTCAACCCATGGGTGACATCTGCCTATATCTTGAAAGACACGCCATTCTGCGTCGGGAAACAGGCATATGACAGAATCAAGGCTGCAATTCTGACATGTTACTCAATGTCAAATAGAAGCACACCTTATTCCAATCCTGATGACCCTGCCGATCCAACCAATAATCTCTATGCAAAAAGTCTTGCGGGTCGCCATCCTTTTGACAGCGGTCAGGTCAACCAATTCTTCCCCGATATTTTCAGACAGACAATAGAACTTTCAAGTAAATATTATGGCGGGTCTCCTGATCCGGAACTTGCCGCGGCATACAATTATTATACAATGACCGATACATATCAGGTACCGGTAAAGGATTTTACAGGCTTCTATCAATATAATTACAGCCCGATAGGTGTATATCGCACTGATGATTGGGTAGTGACCATGCGTTGTCCGACGACTGCGGCCTGGGGTGCGGAGATTTATTCAAACAAGAATCGTTTCGGACGCTATCAGTCCACCGGTTCCATGGAGGTGATGTATAATGGACGCAAATCAAATTCCGGTATGCCTCTTGTCGCCGCCGGATATGACTGGAATGTTGTTCCCGGAACTACCACTATCCATTATACAGACTGGAAATCCATGCTTCCGAATGGCAACATCACCACCCGTTTCGACCAATTCTCTGAAACGACAGATTATTCAGGCGCTTTGGCTTGGAATCTGGGCAAAGCGGGAATCTTCTCTTGCGAGTATGAACAGTCGGATGCACATAGCAACGGAAGTGTATGCTATACGGAAGCTGAGTCAACTCATCTTAAATTTCATAAAACAATTCTCGCGGTAGATGGAATGCTCTTCAATATGGGATCGGACATATCGACCAAAGGAGAATATAACGACAGCTGGATTACAGCTACCAATCTCTTTCAGGAAGTGGGTGATGACCTGAAAGATTTCAGTGTAAACGGCGACATGATGAGCCGCAATGCAGATGCAAAGAATCTGGATTGCAATTCACGTAATGTATGGATGGTATCGCCGAAAGGGACAGGTATCATCGTCCCTAAAGGTAATAGAAATGTAGTTGTCAAATATGGAACACAGGAAGGTCCTCATGGAGATGGCGCTACTTATGACACTGCTCCCGAGACAGCTGTAGGGGCGAAAGCTTATATCAATCACGGTGTCAAGGTGAGTGATGAGAAATATTCGTATATTATGGTGCCAGGAACCTCTGCCGAGACGCTGAAAGGTTCGGTCGATGAATATGTAGACCGTTTTAATGTGATTTCCAATGAAGGAAGTTTCCATGGTATCTATTATAAACCACAGGCTCTGACAGCTTTGTCATTTTATGCTCCTACGGAAAATACCGGACTCGATTTCATAAAGAGTATTAATTCCCAGATGCTTGTGATGCACCAGAAGCAGTCTGACGGTCATATGGCTCTTGCTTTATGCTGTCCGAACCTGCATCCAACCCGTCTAAGTTCGACTCTTTGTGACTGGACTTCTTCCGGCACGGAAGCAACCGTTACAGTTGACGGAGAATGGAAATATGACGGAGATGCAAAGAATGCATTTGTGTCGGCAGCCAATGGTTCGACCGTTATCAATGTCGCACTCAACGACGGATTTCCGGTATATCTTGATCTCAGACCTGTCGGATCAGGTGTGAATGAATTGAGTATCGGAAACCTCAATGCTAAAGTATCTTCACACGGCGATGAGATTACGGTTTCTCTTTCCGGCACATCCGAAGGTGATGTCGCTGTAGATGTTTATGACATGAACGGCATGAATATAGGTAAAGCAATGATTGCCGCAGGCTCAAATGAATGCCGTGTAAATGCGGCAGCTTCTTCTGCTGTGAATATTGTACGTATCACATCAAGCAACGAGGTGAAGACAGTTAAGGTTATCAGATAGATTGATAAGAGGTAAAAAAGACAGTTATTATTGGGTTTAATCAGGTAGGTCTGCATTTAGAGCTTATTTTTAAACAAGCTCTAAATGCCAGCTTATCTGATTACTGATATAGTTTTTTTAAGTAGTTAATAAATAATGAGTAAGATTGTAACGTTGGGAGAGATTATGTTGAGACTCTCACCTATGGGATGCAACCGATTTATTCAGGTTGATTCTTTTGACGTACAGTGGGGTGGAGGTGAGGCGAATGTTGCCGTAAGTTGTGCAAACTATGGTCATAAGGCTTATTTTGTCAGCAAATTGCCGGAACATGAGATCGGACAGGCGGCCGTGAATGCCCTCCGTCGTTATGGTGTTGATACTGAATATATTGTTCGTGGAGGCAATAGGGTCGGAATATATTATTGCGAGACAGGAGCTTCGATGCGTGCTTCAAAAGTGATTTATGATCGCGCCGGATCAGCAATCGCCGAGGCGACTCCCGCAGATTTTGACTTTGACGCCATCATGGAGGGTGCCGATTGGTTCCACTGGAGCGGTATCACACCGGCAATCAGTGATTCGGCTGCAGAACTTGTAAGACTCGCGTGTGAGGCCGCCAGACGTAATGGAGTGACAATAAGTTGTGATCTCAATTTCCGGAAGAAACTATGGACTAAGGAGAAAGCCCAGAGTATCATGCGCCCGTTGATGCAGTATGTAGATGTCTGCATCGGTAATGAGGAGGATGCGGAGATGTGCTTGGGTTTCAAGCCGTCGGCTGATGTGGAGTCGGGTCTTACAGATGCCGAGGGATACAAGGGAATCTTCAGGGAGATGGCAGATGAATTCGGCTTTAA
Source organism: uncultured Muribaculaceae bacterium (assembly GCA_910579845.1). Classification (GTDB taxonomy): domain Bacteria; phylum Bacteroidota; class Bacteroidia; order Bacteroidales; family Muribaculaceae; genus Lepagella. The sequence continues at coordinate 50,713 of CAJTWL010000012.1, forward strand.
GTATGTGTCATCTACTCTTAGGGAGTCTTTCTCGGCGACCCATAACGGATGGAAGGCTATGATTTATGACGGAACCGAATTCTATCAAAGCAAGCGATACGAAATCAACCCGATTATAGATCGTGTGGGTGGAGGAGATGCTTTCTCCGGTGGCTTGATCCATGGTCTGCTGACTATGGACACTCCGAGTGAGGCTTTGGAGTTTGCAGTGTCGGCATCCGCACTTAAGCAGACGATTCCGGGAGATTTTAATCTTGTTACAGAGTCGGAGGTGAAGACTCTTGCAGGAGGTTCGGCAAACGGAAGAGTACAACGTTAATTTCTTAGAAGATATGCCAAAATATGATAAAATAGCCGTGCTGTCGAAGATTGCCGAGGCACCTGTGGTACCCGTGTTTTACCATAGTGTTCCGGCAGTGGCATGCAATGTCGTCAAAGCGTGTTATGACGGAGGCGTGAGGGTGTTTGAATTTACCAATCGCGGGGATTTCGCACATGAGGTTTTTGTCGAAGTGGTGAAATTTGCAGCAGAGAGGTGTCCCGGTCTCGTTGTCGGTGTCGGATCTGTGGTTGATCCGGCTACAGCGGCCATGTATATACAGAATGGCGCTTCTTTTATTGTAGGTCCGCTTTTTAATAAAGAGGTAGCTGCTGTCTGCAACCGCAGGTGTGTGCCTTATGTGCCGGGATGCGGAACTGTGTCGGAGGTCGGCAATGCTCAGGAAGCGGGCTGTGATTTATGCAAGGTTTTCCCCGGTGATGTGCTTGGTCCCAAGTTTGTGAAGGGGTTGCTTGCTCCTATGCCTTGGTCGAAACTGATGGTTACCGGAGGTGTCGAACCGAAGGAGGAGAATCTCAGGGAGTGGTTCAAGGCAGGTGTTTATTGTGTAGGAATGGGGTCAAAACTGTTTCCTAAGGAGAGAATAGAGGCATGCGACTGGCAGTATATTACAGATAAATGTAGATTTACACTTGAAAAATCAAATGAGTTTAAGAAATGAAAAAGGTATTAGCATATTTATTTATATCGACCGTGGCGATTGCCGCCGGAGCCGAGACATCGTATTCCATCCAACGGGCTTGTCATCCCGATGATGTTAAAGGGTACGACACAAAACAATTGCGCTCTCGTTTCATGATGCCGAATGTGATGGAGCAGGACAAGATAAATCTTACCTATTCCCTTTACGACCGTCTGATTTTCGGCGGTGTGGTGCCTGTTGAAAAAACAGTTCTGCTGGAGACCATTGAACCGCTCAAGTCCGATTATTTTCTTGAAAGACGCGAGTTGGGTGTAATCAATGTAGGCGGTGACGGAATTGTGAATGTGGACGGCAAGGAGTATGAGCTGCATTTCAAGGATGCGTTGTATGTGGGAAGAGGTAAGAAGAATGTGACTTTCCGTTCGAAGAATCTGTCAGATCCGGCACGCTTCTATATCAATTCAGCTCCTGCCCACAAGAGCTATAAGACTCAGCTGATCACTATTGACGGTCGCAAGGGGACTCTGAAGTCCAACACTTTCCCTGCCGGAAAACCGGAGGAAAGCAACGACAGGGTCATCAATCAGCTGATTGTCGCCAATGTGCTTGAAGAGGGTCCCTGTCAGCTGCAGATGGGGTTGACAGAGTTGAAACCCGGTTCAGTATGGAATACAATGCCTGCGCATACCCATGACCGTCGCGTCGAGGCTTATTTTTACTTCAATGTGCCGGAGGGGAATGCAATATGCCATTTTATGGGAGAGCCTCAAGAGGAGCGCATTATATGGCTTCACAATGAGCAAGCGGTTATGTCGCCGGAATGGTCCATACATGCCGCTGCAGGCACATCTAACTATATGTTTATATGGGGTATGGGTGGAGAAAATCTTGATTATAACGACATGGATAAAGTGCCTTACACAGAAATGAAATAAATGCACTGATACCGGACGGACAATAAAAAATAGAGGAGCGTCATTCGACGTTCCTCTATTTTTGCCTATCCCTTTGGAGAATCAGTGGCAGCAGCCGTCACCGCAGCCTCCATCGCCACAGGAGCCTCCTCCGCAGCAACCTCCACAACCTCCTGTCGGATGTATCTCCTCTTCGGTGGCAGGTCTGACTTCATCAATAACCCCTTTGTATGTTACAGTGAGCCCTGCGAAGGGATGGTTGAAATCCATTTTTACTTTGTCACCGATCTCGAGGACTTTGCCTGATACGCGGTAACCTTCGGCTGTCATCATCGGGAGATCGGCTCCCACTTTTACTTCCTCGACAAGTTTGCCGTCCTGCATGAATATCTCTTTGTCGAGCTCCAGAATGTTCTGATCGCTGCGCGGTCCGAATGCCGCCTCCATAGGGAGTGTGATGTCAAATTTATCTCCAGCCTTCAGTCCGTCAATAGCGGCTATAAGACCGGGTACAACGGTCTCAGACGTTCCGAATACCATCTGGTCGGGAGCATCCTTGGGAGTTTCGAAAAGTAAATTGCCGTTTTCTGCGTCGGTAAGTTTGTAGGAATACTTCACAAACATACCGGGTTCTATCTTATATTCTGCCATAGTTTCAGATTTTAGTAAATTCTTATTAATGTTTTTATTGATGTAAATAAAACAATTGGTGTGCCAATTATTCCGGATGCTTCAGATCATATTGTTGTTGTGGAATGATAATATTGAAATAGAAACCCTGTGCGGTTTTGTCACGCTTGGTTTTGTTTGTCTCGTCGGGAACAACGGTCAGGTAGTCGTATCCCGGTTCGATGAACTGTGCATCCGTTGCCTCATATCCGAGCAACTGCACCATATCATATTCGTGCATCGGGGAGATCACATACCATGCGTTATCCACATTCTCACCCGTTCCGGTACTCTTTATAGCTCCCAAAAGGTGCTCAAGTCTGTATTCCCATATTTTAGCGCTCATATCCTTGCGTTTCTCTTTAAGCACATGTACGAGGAATGACATCTGGCGAAGGTCGAAAGGATTGTCTTCAAGAGCGAGCTGTGCATATTTTCGGATTGTATCAATCTCCTCTTTTGTATGTTTGGTCTTGGTGCGTAGATCATCGGTTTTGCTTGCATACGGTGAGACACGATAGGGGTCGAAATCCTCCTGGAACATATATCCGAGATAGAAGTGACGATATTCATCATTAGTCATTGTAGTATCGTTACTTTCATATTTCCTTTTCAGTTTAGGGAAATAATATGGAGATTTGGGGTCGAGAGTAACTTTCTTTATCTGTTCAAGATCGGGTTTGACGACTGTGATTTTTCTTTTATTGGCATTCGGGTCAGCCATGTTCGGTCTTGTCTGTGCAGTGATGCCACATATATCGATAAACATCAATGTGCTGATAATCAAGGCAAATAATATTGTGGTCGGGTTATTCCTCATAATATATCATAGGTTTGAGAGATGAATCAAATCATTCTCTATTGCAAAAATAATATCTTCTCCTCTATTTTGAAAATCCATTCTCTTTTTAGACACCGGTAATCCCCAAAAGTTTAGAAACTGTTTTATTTTAGAGAGGGTTTTATAGGATAGTAATAATAAGGATTAATTTTATCGAAGAAGTTGTTACCCGACGTTTGGGAGGGCGACTTGTCCTCAAGTCGCCAAAAATCATCAGAGCCACGTAAGGGAGTTTCGGGACAAACTCCCCTCCCAACGACCGTCGAGTGCATTTTTTGGGGGGTATGGTATGAGAATCTCGTGTCAGAAGCGGTTTTTATCGCGCGACGATTTCTTTTCAAAACTTGCCTTTAGTGCATCCGTGAGGTTCACACCTGTCTGGTTCGCCAGACAGATGACAACCCATAAAATATCAGCCAACTCTTCGGAAAGCGCCGCCTTTGGATCATCAAATTCACCCGGTTTACGTTTCTGATCGCCAAATGTGCGAGATATTACACGTGCCAGTTCTCCTGTTTCTTCTGTAAGAACAGCCATGTTGGTAAGTTCGGAGAAGTATCCTTTCCCGACAGTGGCAATCCAGTTGTCGACTGCCGACTGAGCTTCGTCGAGTGTCATGGCGTTACAAGATTGAGAGTGCACGGAGTTCATCGGCAATTTCATTGCCGGACATTATTCTTTTTATAGACAGCGTACGGGCGAAATCATCTACTGCGGGGTGAATGCGCGGATTACGGAAGATACGCCCCATATATACGCGGGTTTTCTCGAACAGGTTGTCGATCTCGTCATCCTCCAGCTGGCACGTTTCTCTGGCTTCCTCCGTTATTTCGCGACGGATGGTGTCCATTACCTCCTGAGGCACATTCTGTTTCATTCTTACCAAAGAGCGTGACATGATATTTGAGATCACCATGGAGGATGTTATATAGAAATTATGCACCAGATGGTTCCAGCTTGCTTTGGGGGAGAATACAGGTGATGAATTGAAATAGAAATCATTGGAGAAGGTCACCATGGGACCTGTCGAGTCAAGAGAAACTTCTACAATATTGTCAATGGCGTCCAACGCAGCCAGTGAGATTGCCATTCCTGCCAATCCGTAAGCCTTGTCGTCCTCATTCATATATTCTAATGTCATAGCTTGCGTCATATCTTAGAAACCGTTTAATTTTTTAACAGAAATAACGTATTAAAAGTTTGAGATATGTTGTTTAAACAATTTCTTAAAATCTCAGGCTGATGCCGCCATATATGCACACACCCTGTTGTGGTAGTTCCGGAAGGAGCGGAGTGTGGCGATTCAGTATGTTGTCAGCCTGTACCCATACATCGAAGTTGTCTGTTATACCGTAGGATGCGCCAAGATTCAGTGTAGTCATGTCAGGGAGCCGCAGACCCGCAAGGATCATGTCGTCATAATTGAGACTTCCGGAATACGATCCCTTTGTATATATGGTGCGTACACCCCGGTAATTGTAGGCAGCCGAGATTCTAAGGGTGCTCCATGGATTGGACTCTGCCGAGAGATCCAAGATCCATCGCGGACGGTCATATCCGTTGAAATATCCCTTGGTGCCATTTTGTGGCTGATAGTTCCCCTTTGTGGTAATCTTGAATACTTTTCCGCAATCGTAACTCAGATTTGCACCGATGCTGAAACCATGCATATTGGTTGTGTATGCGGAGTCGAATTTGTATGATATGTCGGAGATAATGCCATTATTAAGGTATTCATCGGGGAGAGAGCCGAATGCGGAGTTCAATCTGTTGACTGATGTCTGATACCAGCCTCCGAGATATTCGCCACGAGATACACGGAAAGCAAATTCAGTTCCTGCCTTGAATCCGGCGAATGGTCCGAACGATACTCCCAATTGTCCGTCAAGAGGTGTATAGACAGGGCGAGTGTTATATATCAAGGGTGATTGGTAATAATCGAGTTCATAATTGGAGGCAAGTGTATGCAACTTGCTGCCACCTAATATATGCAGATAAAAATTCACCGGTGATGCCTGAAAATCAAGCTTCACATCCGGTGCCACATGGAATGCTGGATATCTGTCATAGCTGTAGCCTGCGTTGAAGGCGATGTCTATGTCGGCTCCTATTCTGATGAGCAAACGGTCTTTTGCAAAACGATAATAAGGAGTTAGTGTGATCAGTCCATAGTTGTCGGGTGAAAAGTATGGGTCGGTGACCGGCTGACCGTAAGACAGGGCGTATTCCGGCCAACCTTTTTCTCCCGCATAGAGCAGTATGTCGCCTTTCAGGTCTACTCCGATTACAGATTTTTCTGCTGTCGGGAATTTGAATCCGGCATTGAAATTTATATCCGTCTCTCTATTCCCCTGCGTGCTCGACAGTTTATCGTAGTTGTCGGCAGGGATTGAGTAACGGCTGTAGAAGCTCCTGTATCCGAAGTATCTGACACCGGCACCGGCATACCAGCTTATGGCGTCATCTTTCACCGGTGACAACCATTCTATTTTAGCCGCGATATCATTCAGCGTCTGTGTGGGAGCTTTCTTATTCTGAGAATCCCATTCGGGAGCGTATGCATAATAATTGAAATTGCCGATATGCCAGGAGACAGCCCCCTGAAGCGTTCCTTTGTCTTGAAAGTCATGAGATGCATATGCCCCGATTGTCTCATCGTAGCGGAATTGCCGCGTATCCGGATTTCCGTTTTCCAGTTTGGGTTTCCACAAAGATGTGGAATTGTGCTGGAGCCATATGCCGGCTTTTGTATGCTCTGAATCCGCGAACCTATATCCCGCAGATAGTGTGGAGTTGAGCCATGAACCGAGTCCGAGATCAAGGTAGCCCTTGTTGGAAGATACTGTCTGGGTGTCTCTCCAGCCTGTCGCCGCCATAGGTATGAGACGTGGCTTGAAATTTGCCGGTACGCTCTTGCCGTCGTAATTCAGAGGAGTCGTCTCAAGTGTGAACTTATGTTGCTTCGGGAATGTATTTACACGGTCGATATGGAAAATTTCCGGCACATATTTCCCTTCTACGGATATGGATTGGTTATATTGGGCATTCAGATTTATAATCGGTAAGAATGCGAGTGTTAAAGCACCGCCTCTTAATATATTATTGCAGGATTTCATCTTACTGTTTCTTTAAAGGATTATTTATAAGATTTGAGCCGAGATGCTATTGCATTTGTTATCTCCGGTTCATTACCGGGATAATTATTTTTCAGACTTTGCAGATATTCTTTTGCAAGGTATGTTTTGCCAAGTCCGTGATATGCATCGGCAAGTAGTATGAATCCTTTTGCGAGCTGAAGCTGGTGTGGAGTGCCGGCTTCGGTGAACTTAAGCATCGCTTTTTCAGCTTTGGAATATTGTTTTGTTTCAATATAATATTTACCTAAAGCCACTGCCGCATTCGCGCCCGCTTCTGAAGCCGGGTTCTCTACAAGGGAGCCGAGTATCCCGACAGCCTCTTCTGAGTTCCCTTTCGACATCAAGGCTTCAGCTTCAAGGAGGCTCATCTCTTCTGCAACTTCAGAAGCTGTGCCTCCTGCATTTCTTGCTTTTTGCGCATATTCGATTATAGCATTCGGCTCAGATGAGGTACGTGCAATTCCTGCATAGGCGTCGGCGAGAAAATCGGTGTTCCCCGATTTCTCGAGCAGACGGTAACATTCCTCAGCGTCAGCCTTGCGTCCGGGCAGATCATATTCCAGTATTTCGGCACGTGAAAGCAAAGCCTCGGGATATTGTGTGGAATGGGGACGAGACTGTATTACTCTTGCGAGAGATTCCTCGGCATCGGTGAATTTGCGGTTCGCACGTTGTGAGGAAGCTATGTCGAGTAGTGCCTGAGCGAGATATTTGCCATCCGGATAGTCCCGCACATATGTCTGGAGCGCGACTATATTGTCTGGATTCTCTGCGAAAGCTGTTTCCGCACCATCGAAAGCAATCTGCTCCAATTCGTCTGCATCAAGCTGTTTTGCCTCAGGCACGCTTCTGATGAATGTCGCATATTCCTGCATCGCTCCTGTTGAGGAGTAATACTTGCGCAGATCTGTGTTGGCTACTTCGGCCTCTTCACTTGACGGCCATGTGCGGATAATGTCCTTGTAAGTGTCGACAGCTTTTTGATGATCGCCCTCTTTATTGTAAGTAAATGCCAGATTCAGCATAGCCTTGCGTGCCTGGGATGTCTGAGGATAAGAGGATGCGAGCTGGTCGAAAGCTTCGGCAGCCTCCTTGTTGCGGTCCAGAGCCTGATAGGTCAGCGCCTTTTCCATAAGTGAGTTGGGAATCCATCTTGAATTCGGAAAATCTGTGATTATACCCGAAAGCTCTTCAATCTTTCCATTTATATCTCCTCCAAGACCTCTCATCACTGCGTGCCGGTAGGTGGCATAATCGGCATCTGTGGCGCCCATTTCTATCGCTTTTGCAAAAGCGGATTGTGCTGATTTGTAGTTACCGGAGTAGTAAAGACAATCGCCCATACGTATGTATGCGTCACTTTCAAGCGATTTCGGAAGGGAGGGTCTGGCATCGAGAGCCTTGCGGAAGGTCGTCGCTGCCTCGGCATATTTCTCGAGTTGATATTCGGTATATGCAAGATTATAGAGAGCAAGTGTCTTGTTGGAAGAAGCTTTATCACCTTTTATGTAGGTTGAGTAGGCTGTACGGGCTTTCGCGTAACCGCCCGTTGCATAAAGGGCATCGCCATACCACAATTGCGTCTGGAGTGCAAGGGCACGGTCGTGAGAGGCAAGATCGAGAGAGCGTGAGAACATTTTGACTGCGTCTTGTGTACGTCCGTTTGACATGGCTTCTATGCCAAGCTGATAGAGCACTTTCTGTTTTGCCGCCAGAATGCTTTGTGAGGGTTTGCGAATTTTCTCGATGTTTTCAAGTGCCTTGGAGTAGTTATGGTCGTTGTAATAAGCCGTTGCCAGGTATCCTTCAACTTTTGGAGTGTATTCGGAATCGGGATATAGTTTTATAAATCCTTCAAGCATGTCGGCAGAGGATGCAAACGGTACCTTTCCTCCACGTGTGAGTGCGGCAACATAATTGTATAAAGCTGTCTCGGAAACGTTACGGTCAAAATCCATGCGGGCTGCCTTTTCAAAAGCGATTGCCGCGGCATCGTCATTGCCGCTTTTCATATCGCATTGACCAAGATACAGCCATGCACTCTGGGATATGTCATTCTTAAGATCTGTAAGAGAGGATAACTTCTCGGCAGCTTTCTCATATTCACCGTTCTCGTATTCGCATACTCCGGCGGCATATACGGCATCCGGAGCCGGAGATCCTGTGCAGGTGCCAAGATAACGGGAGAGATATGTCTGTGCTTCGGTAATATTCCCTATTTTGAAAAGGCTGAGACCGGTTATGCGGTTAAGTTCCGGAGCTATTTCAGGGTTGTCAAGCTTTTGCAGAAGTTTCTTACCGCTTTCCGCGACTTCCCGGTAGTTGCCGCGTGTATAGTCAATCTGTGCCATATAGTAAGCCGATTCAAGACCCTTCTCGCTGCTTTTTACTTTTGAGAAAAGTGAATATGCCTTGTCGTAGTCGCCATCGATATAGTCGAGATATGCGGTATAGAAATTCAGTGCATCACGATACTGGCTCGCATTGGCAAGTGCGGTCAATGTCTTACGCGCTTCTTTGAAATGCCCCGTTTTGATTTCGCAAAGAGCCAAACGGTATGAATAGAGAAGTTTCTGGTCTCTGTTCAGGCGTGCGAGATCTAGTGACGAATACTCATTCAGAGCACCACTCCACTGATGATGATAGAAATAATAATCGCCCACTTTCATAGAAGCCTCGAGAGCGGCAGGTGACGCCGGATAGTTTGTGCGGAAATCTATCAACAGCCGCAGGCAATCCTTCTCACCGCGTTCGAACAGCGCATTGGCAAGCAGATACACATATTCCTCCTGTAGTGAAGGCGTGAGGCTTATGTTTTCGGTTTCTATCTCGCGTAACTGATCAATGGCTCCTATATAGTTTCCGGTGGCTGACATGACACGGGCACGCTCAAGATAGCCTGACGCACGTGGCGAGAACCGTGCTTCCGATGCTGATGATTGTGCGTGGAGAGGAATTTGCGGCATAAGCATTCCGACTGCGCAACACGAAGAGACAAGAAGAACCTTGAGATTTATTTTTATCATTCCGTTATGATTTTAACTCAACCGCAAATTTACAGAAATTTTTCATTAAATTTGTGATAATTTTAAAACAACTATCTATGAAAAAGATTTTTAGTGTCGGATTTGCCCTGGCGATGGGTCTTGCCGCACCTGTTGCCGCCACGCAGACGAAAGATGCGGATACCCCGAAATGGCTGCGAAATACGGCTATATCCCCGGATGGGAAAACAATAGCATTCACTTATAAGGGTGACATCTTCACAATACCCGTCACCGGAGGAGAGGGGAGACAGTTGACCACCGGTTCCTCTTATGAGACTTATCCTGTCTGGAGCCCCGATTCGCGCAATATAGTCTTTGTATCGGACAGAGAGGGAAGTCAGGATCTATTTATTGTCGGTATAGAGGGAGGTACACCGCGTCGTCTCACTACTTTTTCAGGAAATGAGAAACCATTGGCATTTATAGACAGTACACATGTGATATATTCAAGCTCCGAGGCTCCATCCAAGGAGTCGGTGCGTCATCCAAGCCGGTTGACAAGAACCTATTCCATAGATGTGAGCCAGGAATCTCCACGTCCGCAGTTGTTTCTCTCCATGCCTGTGGAGGCTGCCGACTTCGCTGCCGACGGCAAGATGATCTTTCAGGACAAGAAGGGTCTGGAGAATATTTACCGTAAGCATGAACGTTCTTCCGGTACATCCGACATATGGTTGTACGAGAATGGCGATTTCAAGAAACTTACCACATTCAATGGTCATGATCTGAATCCTGTATGGACGGGCAAAGACGAATATTGTTTTGTAAGCGAGGAGGGCGGGACGTTGAACGTCTATAAGGTTTCCGCGTCCGGCAAGCGCACCAAGCTGACAGATTTCAAGAAACATCCGGTACGTTCATTGTCTGCGGCAGATAACGGCACACTTGCATTCAGCTGGGATGGAGAGATATATACGTTGGCTCCCGGAGGCAAAGCTGTGAAAGTGCCTGTGTCGATACATGCCGACCAATATATGCGAGATGCCGTCAAATCGTTTGTCAACGGCAGTGCATCATCCATGGCTGTGTCACCGGATGGCAAACAGGTAGCATTTGTGCTGCGTGGAGAGGTATATGTTACAGACACCAAGTATAAGACAACCAAACGTATAACGGACACTAAGTCGCAGGAACGGGTATTGTCTTTTTCAAAAGACGGGCGCACACTTGTCTACGATTCCGACCGCGACGGACAATGGCAGCTTTTCACAGCAACGATAAAGAATCCTGATGAGAAAAGTTTCGCATATGCTACAGAGATAACAGAGGAGCCTTTATATAAGGGAGAAGGTGTCGCTCAGCAACCGCAGTTTTCTCCGGATGGAAAGAAAGTCGCTTTTCTCGAAGACCGCACAACACTGAAGGTCATAGATGTGAAGTCCAAGAAGGTGAATACAGCTCTTGACGGAAAGTATAATTACTCATATACGGATGGAGATGTGCCGTTTGAGTGGAGTCCTGATTCCGAATGGTTGCTGGTCAGCTATATTGGAGAGGGCGGCTGGAACAATTCTGATATCGCGGCAGTAAAAGCGGACGGCAGTAAAGTGGTCGATCTGACGGAGAGCGGATATTCAGACTATAACCCGCGCTGGGCTATGGGAGGACGTGCCGTTACATATGAGTCCGGCAGGTATGGAATGAAAAGTCATGGCTCATGGGGCAACCAGAGTGATGTGCTGCTGATGGCTCTCGATGCTGATGCGTGGGATGAACTTCACGCTACCGAAGAGGAGGCTGCGCTGAAGGAAGAGGCTGCAAAGGAGAAGAAAGATGACTCCAAGAAGGAGGATTCTGATTCAAAGAGCAAGAAGAAAAAGAAATCCAAGAAAGATAAAGACAAGGAAGCCGACAAGAGCAAGGAGAGCAAGAAGCTTGATCTTGATTTTGCCAACCGTCGTCACCGCATGATGCGTCTTACAGGACAAAGCGGAAATGTCGGGGATTTCTATCTTGCACCCAAGGGTGATAAATTGTACTATACCTCAACCGCGACCGAAGGCGGGCGTAACCTCTATCAGCGGGATCTTCGGAAAGGGGAGACAAAATTGCTTGTAAAGGGAGTAAGCGGTTCGATTGCAGCTGACGCCAAAGGAGAGAATCTGTTTGTGATCGGCGGAAGCGGCATTAAGAAGGTGGATCTTGCCAAGGGAAGCGCGGATCCGGTGGAATTTGACGCTCCTTATGACCGGAGCCGTGCCGCGGAACGTGAATATATATATGAGCATATGCTTCGACAGGTTGCGGATAAGTTCTATGATAAGAATCTTCATGGTGTCGACTGGACTTATTACGGAGACCACTACCGTGAATTCCTTCCGTATATAAGTAACGGTGAAGATTTTGCTATTTTGCTTAGTGAAATACTCGGTGAACTGAATGCGTCGCATACCGGTTCCAAGTATTATGGGACCTCCGCCAGAATGAATACTGCCCGTTTGGGTGCATTCTTCGATGAGAACTATACCGGCGATGGCTTGAAGATAACAGAGATAATAAGCGGATCTCCACTTGGTAACAAAAACACAGGTCTTGAGGCTGGAGATATAATTCTTGCCATAGATGGAGAAAAGATAGTTTCCGGGAAGGATTATTATCCATTGCTTGAGGGTAAAGCCGGACGCAAAACCCTTATTGAGGTAAAGAAAGCGAACGGAAAGACAGCTGTTGTATCTACAAAGCCATTGTCGGGCGGAGCATATAATGATCTGTTGTACAAACGCTGGGTAGAGAATAACGAGAAATATGTGGATTCCATTTCAGGAGGAAAAATAGCATATGTGCATGTGCAGGGTATGGACTCTGAAAGTTTCCGCAATACATATGATCGTCTGCTTGGCAAATACCGCAATGCGGATGGCGTTGTAGTGGATACGCGTTGGAATGGCGGCGGCTGGCTGCATAATGATCTTGCCCTGCTTCTTAACGGCAAGAGATATGTGGATTTTGTGCCCCGTGGTCAATATATCGGTTCCGAACCGTTCTCGCAATGGACAAAACCGTCTGTCATGCTCGTAAATGAGGGCAACTACAGTGATGCGCACGGCTCTCCGTTCGTATATCAGACTTTGAAGATAGGCAAAGTGGTGGGTGCGCCGATACCGGGTACAATGACTGCTGTATGGTGGGAAACCCAGATAGATCCTAATCTGATATTCGGCATACCTCAGGTCACAAGCATCGACATGCAGGGAAACATACTTGAGAATCATCAGCTTAATCCGGATATCGAGGTCTATAACCGACCTGAGGATGAACTTCGTGGCAAGGACAATCAACTTGAAACTGCTGTACGCGCACTGATGAAGAAATAATAAACAGTTTATTAATGTCGATACATCCCGATTATATTATCGGGATGTGCTACTTTAAAATATGCTTTTAGAAGAATTCAAGGCGGCTCTGGAGCAATGGTTCAATACGGCTCCCGGCAATTTTGTAACTGCAGAAATGGCGATAGATCCGTCGGATGTGGGCAAGAAACTTTATGACACTCCTATTATAGCGATAGGTGACGCGAATGATCCGTTGTGGGAAACCCTTCACAAGAAGGAGGCTGTGGGCAAGGTGTTCCGGTCGCCGAAGGAGTGGATGCCTGAGAGCAAGACCGTGGTGTCTTATTTTGCTCCCTTTACGGATTTTGTGATTGACGGAAATTGTGCCGATCCTGTGGATGTCGGTAACGGCTGGCTGTATGCCCGAATAGAGGGGCAGGCATTTCTTACTGAAACCAATCATTTTATAGAGGGATGGTTTGCATCCAAAGGTATAAAGGCATACTCTCCATATGCAGGACCGGATTTCCATTATGTGTTTGAGCCCGGCACATCGGAGGATATAGAGGACAAGACAGTTTCGTTTACCAGCAATTGGTCGGAGCGTCATGTCGCGTTTGTATGCGGACTCGGAACATTCGGTCTGCAGAAGGCGCTGATAACCGAGAAGGGGGTATGCGGGCGTTTCGGCAGTGTTATAACGGATGCTGAATTACCCGTTACCGAGCGTAAGTACACGGGTATCTATGAATGGTGCAAGATGTGTGGTGCATGTTGCCGTTGTCCCGGAAAAGCGATAGATATGGCAACGGGTAAGTCGCATCATTTGTGTAGTTCATATTTTGATACAATCCGCCTGAAGTATGCACCCCGTTACGGGTGTGGGAAGTGCTACGTCAATGTTCCCTGCATGAAGCAGCGTCCGTAATTTCAGGAACTACGAGGTTGATCAGTGTGTCAGGGTCGAGACGATGCTCTCCATCGAAATCATGATAGCGGGAAAAATGCTGAAGGTATTCCTCTTTACAGTTCACGGTTGTGTCGTGCAGTCCGAAGAATGCGGTGACAAGATCCGGAGAATCTTTCCGATTTTTATTGATTATGCCGAATTTGGGATCAAACTGTTGCGATTCCATCTTCTCGTATTTTTTGATAAGTTTCGGTGTGACCTCAAAATCTGTAATTCCGTCCTGACGGGGTGTGTGGAACGGCATCCGCGTACCTGTTTTCTCGCGTAGATGTTCGGATGTGTGGAAAGAAGGGTTGACAAGTATTCTGCGCCATCCTTTGAAAAGCTGGGCATACATGCCACCCATAGATGTGCCTATAATTATATCATCATCGTGGAGAGTGCCGGCAAGTTTGCGCAACATGGATAGAGCCATTTCCGGCTGAACCGGAATATCCGGTGCGATTACTTCATAGCCTCCGGGTAAAGAGCGGTCAAGACGACGGGCTGTCGCAGAACTTCCCGAACTTCCCATTCCGTGCAGATAGACAACTTTCTTCATAATCATCCTGTTAATGCGTTTTCGTGACAAATCTGTTGTCATCGGGTGCAAATTTACGAATTTCAGGTGTGGGCAAATAAAATATTTTAAACTTTTTAACAAAAATACTGTCAAATGTTTGTCGCTGTCTTTTAACAGCTTCAAATAGTATAACATTTAAAACAACATATAATGAAACTTAACATTTCCCTAATTGTAACAACGGCACTTGTTGTTTCATCTTCTTTGACATCGTTTGGATTCGGCAGGGTAGGACATGCTGCTGTGGCCAAAATAGCTGAGAATCATCTTACACCGACTGCGCGTGAAAATATCGAGAAATATATCGATGGCAAATCTATCACAGAAATCGCTTCGTGGATGGATCAGGTCAGAAAAGAGCCTGCTTATAAACATACCGACGGGTGGCACACAGCCGGAATAAAGAAAGACGGAACCGTAAAGGATAGCAAGGCTGTCGGCGGTTTGAACAGTGATATTGCCAAATTGCAGAATGGCGCATATAAGAATCTTACTGATTCTGCTGTTGCCGTAGGGATTAAACTCATAGTGCATATGGCAGGCGATATGCATTGTCCTTCGCACAGTAAATTTGACTCTCATTCACAATCTGTAAAGTTCAAGATCAATGGTGAGGAATATGCGTTTCATAAATTCTTCGATTCCGGTTTCATGGGACTAAGCCGTAAAGGCTGGAGTTTCAGGGATTATGCCAAGTATCTCGATGTGCTCGGTCCGGAAGCTATAAAGGAGGTTCAGAAAGGAACTGTCAAGGATTGGGCTATGAAGAATGCTTCTGTGATGGACGGTCTTTATGAACCGTTGCATCAAGGTGCCGAGTTTAATGGAGAGGAAGCTGAAGACAGGGTAGCCTATTTCAGTGCCATTGGTGAAAGACAGATGCAGCTTGCCGGATACCGTCTGGCCGGTATACTAAACGGAATCTTCGGGAATTAAGAAGTTTAGGTCTTGTATGTCCTTAAGGACTTTAAGGACATTGGTAAAAACGGAATTGTTTCCGAACACTTTTGCATGACTCAATGTTAAGATATGTGAAACCATATCTGCTTTGAGTCATGTTTTTTAATAAATCCAAAAGAGCTGTGATAACAGCGGTTCTTCTTTCATTATCCATTTCAAACGGCTTTTACATATCCGCTGCCGGGAATCAAGCAGAGGATGAGGATCCGATCGATCTGTCACATATGGACATACATATAGCGAATAAGGCTAAATCTGCGAAATTTGTGTATATTGACGGAAAGCCGGAGTCGGAAACCGTCAGGAATAATGAAACGGATTCCGTACGTCGGGTGGTAACGCAGTATTATTACGATCAGTTCCGCAATTCGCAGGATCCCGATATGCCTTATTTTATGTTTATGAGCAAAAGCGCGTCCATGATGCTCGGTATTGGGGGCGGTGTGCGTATGCGTGCTTTCTACGACTGGAATGGTGCGGTTCCCACAAATGCATTTGCACCCTCTACTATCCCTATACCTGCCGATCCGGCGTCCAGACAACGGTTTAATGCAACGCCTTCCGGTACTTATCTTAATTTTCAGATGATCGGCAGCCATACCCTGATCGGTAATTATGGATTATATATAGAGGCGGATTTTACAGGATATGAGGGTCGTGATTTCCGGTTGAAAAAGAGTTACGCAGTAATACGGGATTTTACTTTCGGTTATGCCACCTCTACATTTTCGGATCAGGCGGCTCTTCCGGCAGTGGTCGATGCCGCAGGTCCGAATAATAAGTTTTCCGCTACAAATGTTTTGGTGAGATATATGCCCCGTTTTAAAAAGAAGTGGTATCTGGCGGTTTCAGTCGAGACTCCTGCAACCGCAATAGATGTTAGGGGGAAAGATGTGCGTGTCGCGTCAAACTGGCTTCCTGACGGGGCTGCGTTTGTACAGTATGAATGGAAGCGGGGTCAGCATGTCCGTCTGTCGGGAATAGTCCGCAGTCTCTCTTATTACTCGAATATCAGGGATAAACGTGAGAATCTTACAGGATGGGCAGTTCAGCTTAGTTCGGTGGCACATCCTGAGCGGCATCTCACCACATACGCTACGCTGAATTACGGGCAGGGTTATGCCGGTCTTGGAGGAGATATGATGTATGGATCATATGATCTTGTTGTCGATCCCTCTGATACATCGCGGCTCTATGCTCCAAAAATGTTTGGCTGGTGTGCCGGATTACAATATAATTTCCGCCCGGATCTATTTGCCACAGTAGCTGCGAGTCAGACGCATTACATGCCTAAAGCGGGCACGGATGTGAATGATTACAGGTATGGCACTTTCATATGCGGCAACATATTCTGGAGCATTCTGCCACGGCTGACTGTCGCTGCCGAGTACGACTGGGGAATGCGTCGCAATATCTCCGGCATCCATAAGGCATCTTCGCGCCTGAATCTGACAGCTATGTTTACCTTCTAACCCTTATAATTAATTCCATGTTTGTCAAGCACGGCTCTGATGCTCATGGCTACATGATAAGCAAGATTTACGGGAACGGCATTGCCAATCATCTTGTATCCTATGTTGACATCGTTATAAAGGAATATAAAATCATCGGGGAATGTCTGAATCCGAGCAACTTCCCGGACTGACATCCTTCTATATAGATGTTCCTTGCCGGGAACAAATATTTGTTCGTTCTTCCCGATTTTTATCATTTTAGGTGCTTGCGGATGCAACTGACATTGCCGACCGCTTGCCTGAACCGTGAAACCGGGTTCATCCCAACTTCTGACACGGTTGCGGGACATGAATATGGGCGAATACGAACCGATAAAATACTCATGATTAGGTACGGCACACTTGTCGCCATTCGTTTTATTCTTTTCAAGAGCGGGGATGGCATTATCTTTAAGATCCCATATACTTTCCCGAAGCGTCGGAATGTGTCCGAGAGGAAACGGATATTTAAAGTCGTGTATACTCAGATCTTTTCTAAACCCTATATAAAATACGCGGTCTCGATCTTCAGGGCAATCGTAATTCTTGGCATTCAGCATTTTAAGATTAACGTCATAACCGGCTTCATCGAAAAGATGCATGAAACCGGTAACTGCTTCGGAATGACGTTTTGCCAACATGCCGGAAACATTTTCTGCAACGAAAAATAAAGGCTGGACAGCCTTTAGGATTCGGATATATTCATAGAAAAGCTGACCACGAGCATCTTCAATTCCCTTTAGACTTCCCGCTTCGCTCCATGATTGACAAGGGGGACCGCCAATAATGCCGGCTACGTGTTCAGGGAACTCATATTCCTTCACATTGCGGATATCACCTTCAATTAAATGTGTATCCGGAAAGTTTGCTTTGAAAGTAGGGCATATTTTAGGATCATACTCGTTTGCAATGACTGTAGAGAATCCCGCATTATGGAATCCTTTGTCCAAACCACCTGCACCAGAGAATAAACTGATTAGTTTCATTGTTCTTAGACTTTAGATTACCATTTACAGTTAAATTTGACATTTACATCTGCCGGCATACCAACTATCTGTATGTCGAATTTCAATGAAGTTTTAATAACATCCTCCGCATTATGAATCCTAAAGGAAAACTGCCACCCGCTATCAAAGCACATTATTATTGTCGTTTTACTACCAGGCTTAAACCCAATATGCAATAGAGTTGTGGGAAGGTCGATTAACGGGATCCTAACGCTTGGCTGTGACACGCGACTCGGCAAGTTCAATGTCCCATACATATTGAATGACTGTATTGTGGTAGTTCTACAGCTATCGATACTTATAACTTTGTAGAAATCATATTTGCTAAGCAGATATTCAACCATTTTTCTCGGAATATCCTTGTTAGCCATTACCTGTGTCGATATTTCTTTGACGAATGCTTTCAGCAATGGCACATACACATCATCCTCTTTTGAGTTCAGGTTCTTGAAATAAATAGCTTTTGTCTTTTCCTGTTCCAAGAAGTCAAAAACCGGTTTTACATCATCCCGGTAAGTTTTGGAACATGGAACGCCATACCATTTTAAACCGAAATCAAGTGTCTTTGCAATTCGGCTGTGCTTGACCGCCATGTGGTTATGCTTTATGCTCAGCCCTATTTCCCATATTGTGTCTTTTCGTTCAATGATTATATCGCGAACGTCTGCATCTTCACCGTGTTTATCATTCTGAATATAAAGATCAAGAATGTCACAGTCCGGCTCGATGATATTGGGCTCCAGCGCAAATATTGTATTTATAATAGATTGGGCACTAAGCATATAAAGATTCTGATCTCCTTGCGACAAAGTGTTCCATGCATGTTCAGCAGCTGTATAGCTGCTGTTCTTTATAATATTTGCAGGTCTAATTTTAATTATTGCATCATACAAAGAATTCAGACATGCGAATTCATAAGCTCTACCTTGATTATTACTTGAATTACTCATCTGAAATAGGAATTTGTTTAAAATAGAATTTAGAGCTTGTTTAAAAATAAATGTGAATTTGACGTTGCAATCTTGGAGCAGGTTTTTTCTTAAGATGAAGGAGCATAGCGGACTATGTGACTGGATCTAAAGGATAAATATGTCCAAGGAATGGTAAAATATATAAAAGTAATAAGTTTTTATCAAACAAACATAAGAAACTGTTTAAATTTATTACGAAAAAAATATTATAGAAATTCTTTCAGGTCTTTTGAGAGTCTTTTTGGCTGTTTGCGCCAAGTCTCATCGGTCAAAACCGGGAGGTTTCTCCCTCTTCGACTCGCACAAACATCTCAAAAATACTTCTCAAAATCCTCTGAAAATAAATTTAAACAGTTTCTAAAATTAAACCTTTAATTTTAGTTAGGATCACAGTTAAGACGGAATGCTTTATTGAGTAACTTATTAATAATTAGTGAATCAACATTCGTTAACGGAGCGTTTTGTCTATATAAAAGAAATCGCTAAATCACCGGGGAAAACAATGATTTAGCGATTGGTTGTGTTGTCTTACCAGGATTCGAACCTGGACAGGCAGAACCAAAAACTGCAGTGCTACCATTACACCATAAGACAATCCTAAA
>CAJTWL010000013.1 GCA_910579845.1 uncultured Muribaculaceae bacterium
TGTGCGCCGACCCGGTGAGTCCGGCGATATCTGTGACCGCTTCGATTGCGGCGTTCTCCTCTGCGAATTCCTGCCGGTCCATGATCTTCGGTATTCCCGCTATTATCCTCGAGGGATACAGATTGTCGTATAGCGCCTTGCTTTCACGGAGGAATTCGGGAAAGAAGAGAAGGTTGAACTTAGGTTTCAAGTCAGAGTTATGAGTGACGAGACGTGCCGCATATTTGAGGTATAGGCTCCGGCAGTAACCAACGGGAATAGTGGATTTTATGACCATCACCGCGTCCGGATTCACACTCAGCACAAGGTCGATTACCTCCTCTATGCAATGAGTGTCGAAGTAGTTCCTGACGGGGTCGTAGTTGGTGGGAGCGGCGATGACGACGAAATCGGCATCGCGGTATGCCTCCGCACCGTCAAGGGTGGCGGTCAGGTCGAGATCCTTTTCCGCGAGATATTTTTCGATATACTCGTCCTGAATAGGGGAGATCCGGTGGTTGATTTTCTCCACCTTCTCGGGTATCACATCGACAGCCGTGACATGATTGTGTTGGGCGAGAAGTGTGGCTATACTGAACCCTACGTAACCGGTGCCGGCTACCGCAATGTTATATTTTTTCATTTAGGTTCCAGGTTTTAGGCATTAGGGAGGTTAAGGTCTTTAGGGTCTTTAGAGTCTTTAAGGTCCTTAAGGACTCTAAAGACTCTAATTAATATGCATAATGGATTCTGAATTTCTCGCGCACTGGCTATTGAATCTGAGGGTGAGGAGGAAAGTCTGGCGCTCGTAGTGGTTGAGGTCGGTGCGGGTGACAAGTTCAGACAGGATTCTGTTGTCAAGTTCTACTTGATTCTCATAATCCAGAACATCCGGATAAAGGGCATTGGCGAATCGGCGGAAACTGCAAAGAATGTATGAGCCGAGTGTCGAGAAGTCTTCAACTTTGTTCTGTTCATACCAATTATGTTTCGCCTCATCACTGTTACCGTTGAGGTAGCTATCAATGTTTTCCCGCATAATAAATGCGAGACGCCGGTAGTTCTCGTATGTCGTGGTATCGGGGAAATAACCGTATTTATTCAATGTCGTTGTCCAATGTTCAAGAATGGAGCGGTAGGCGTTAACTCCCTCATTGCCGATCTTTTTCGGATGGTATTTTGCATCTGTGGCTATCATGCCGAATATCTCGCTTTCGTCTATATCGCGGTCGCCACGCCGCCATGCATTGAAGAACCGTCTGCGATGTTTTTCTACAAAAGCAGCATCGGGAATTCGATTATACCCGAGCCTGACCAGCATGCCATAGCATCCCAGCAGGTCGGCTATGTCCGCTTCCCGGCATGTCTGCAACTTCTTTTCAAGACTGGCGCACAATGTTTTGCATCTGAAAGCTATCTCACGTTCCTCATCGGAAGCGAGATGACCGTCAAAGCATAGATTGCCAGCAATCTGTCCGCGCATAATGAGCCAATGGGCGTAGCTGACAATCTCATTTACATTTGAAAGATAAGGCAACATCTTACGGTCTTTAAAGTCTTGGAGTATGGAGGGTTTTGCATCAGACCGGCTGGATGAATTCGGGCTCCACTTCTACAGCGGCTGCTATAAGGTTCGGTATCTCTACAATCAGTCGCCGTCTCCTCATCCCTTTGACCGACAGTAGCTTTCCTTCGTAGTTGTCAAGGGTGCCTCCGATGATGCGGACTTTTCTGCCGTACATGGATGGTGTGAGTTCACCGGGTTTATAATATATGGGTGTCCGGGTGTTGCTGACAGCGTGGATAAACCGCTGCATATCCTCCTCGCGTACGGTCATAGGCTCATTCTGTGATTTACCAAGCACGAACCTGTATTGCAACCGGGGATATTTGTCAACAAAAGGATCGAGATCGGCTTTGGACTCATGGACGAACAGTAAATCCTGTATCACCGGTACATCCCGTCTCTGCCGGCGTCCTCCTATGGTCATCACCATCTGCGTCATAGGCGTGAAAACCTCAAGACCGGCTTTCGTCAGGTCGTGTATGGCGAGTACGTTGGAATTTCTGCGCTTTAGGTCGCGCATGACGAACCATTGTTTTTTAGGCATCAGGGAGGATAAGGTCTTTAAAGTCTTTAGGGTCTTTAAGGTCTTTAAGGACTAAAACCTAAAGCCTAAAAATTTTGCTTAAGCAAAATTTTGGACAATTCTTCAAATCCTGCTTAATCTCAGATGTTGCTGAAAAATAAGCAGTTGTAAATATTTGCCGAAAAGAAAGAGGTTTTTGAATGATTGTAATACCTCTTTGTTTCACCACTGTTATCGTCAATATATATTTGGTATTTTTCGGTCTATATTTGTCAGTTTCTCCCGAAGAAACTTGCATTTGTCGCTACAAAGTTAGTCAATTTAATGGAAATAACTGTATTCTAAGCAAGGGAATTTTCATGAGCCATCAGAAAAACGCTCTTTTATGCCATATTTGCCAAACAATTGTTTTGCGAATCAGTCTCTAAAAAAGGTTTTTCAGCAGTTGGTTACTAACAAATTGAAATGCAGTGTCAGTTTCTTCGGGAGAGTCTTGCATGAAAAAAAGACTCACTGGAATATAGACCGGAATTTTTTAGCGACTTGGTACAAGTCGCTTTCCCAAACTTCGGGTACATTTATAAAAATAAGTCAATACGAGTTCAATGCAAAATTAGTTTTCATGTTTCATTGATAGTTTCTTTATTATGTCGCTGTTGGCTTTGTCCACCGAGGATGTGTCAAGCGACTGAAGATATATAAGTGTGGTGCTTTCCGAGTCATGTCCCATAGCTTTGCTTATGATAGAGAGTGGCACATTGTTTGCATGTGCGATGCTGGCCCATGTATGACGGGCGACATAGAGTGTCAGCTTCATCTCTAGACCAATCATTTTCCCTATTTTCTGTATATTGCGGTTTACACGGTTATATGCGTTTACATATTCAAGTTCCACGTCCTTTCCGCCATCAGTGAGAATAGGCAGGAGATACGCAGACTCGTTTTTCCCGAAGCTGTCGATTATCTCCCGTGTCGCCGGTTCTATTTTTATACGCAATTGTTGGCGTGTTTTGCGACGCGAATAGGCTATCACACCGTTTGAGACATTGCTCTTCTTGAGAAAGGCTATATCAACAAATGACATTCCACGTGTATAAAAAGCGAACATGAACACATTGCGGGCGAAGTCAAGCGATGGATATCCGGCAAGATCAAGGTCTCTAATCTTGCGGACAACGGCAAGCGGCACGGCTCTTTTCACCGTCTTGTCAACCCCCATATAAACATGCTTGAAAGGATTGCGTGGCACTTTATAGTCCTGTTCTATCGCACGATTCACCACCGAACGCAGGTTGCGCATATAGCAGGAGGTGGAGTTACGGCACAATCCGCGTCTCATAAGAAATTCCTCGTAGCCGAGGATGAAAGTGGAGGAGAGGTCGGACCATTTAACCTCCTTGCCCTCTGTATAGCGCAACAGGCTCTTGAGTGAGATCTCAAACCGGTTTGCCGTTGACTTTTTGCCTATTGTCTTCATGTCGTTGATAAGCTTTTGGGTGAATGCCACGACTCCCGTTGCTGCTCCCGTGGAAAAGTTTGATTTTGTTTTCATAGATGCAATAGTTAATATTATTTGATTAATTTTGTAGAAATTAATCAAATAATATAGGTTTTAGGCATTAGGTATTAGGGAGATTAAGGTCTTTAGGGAGCTTAGGGTCTCTAAAGCCTAAAATCTAAAACCTAAAGCCTAAAAATGATTTTATCAAAAAATAAAATAAACCGTTATTCGGGATTGGGTATCGGCAAGATGCGTTCCAAATCCGGACTTTTTGCAGTCGAGGGTTGGAAAAGTGTATTGGATACACTTGATCTGTATGAATTGGATGCCATTATTTATGTTTCAGATTCCGACGTGTTTGACAGGCATCCTGAATTAAGAAGGCAGGAACTATCTGACAAGGTATTTGAAGTAAGTGCATCGGAGATGAAGAAACTGTCATCTCTGAACACTCCTTCCGATATTATGGCAATATACAGGCTCCCTAATGTTGAAAAGGGGGATCTATCTGTTGATACAGACAAATTATATCTGATGCTTGACGGTGTGAGAGATCCGGGCAATATGGGAACGATAGTCAGAACTGCCCATTGGTTCGGGATTACAAAGATTTTTGCCTCTCAAGATTGTGTTGATATATATAACCCGAAAACCATTCAGTCTACCATGGGCTCGCTCGGTAGAGTCAAGGTGGTGTATTGTGATCTGGAAGAAGTTATATGTAAATATCCTCAAATGCCTGTTTACGGAACACTGCTTGATGGCGAGAATATATACGAATCCACATTATCCGACTGCGGATTCATTGTTATGGGAAATGAGGGTCAGGGCATTTCCTTAAGGATGAGGGAACTGATTACTTATAAGTTGCTGATTCCGCCATACGACAAAAATGATCATTCGGAATCGCTCAATGTAGGGATCGCTACGGGGGTGATACTTGGCTTGTTCCGGAGATCAGGGGGGTAAGGTCTTTAGAGTCTTTAAAGTCATTAGGGTCTTTAAGGACTAAAACCTAAAGCCTAAAGCCTATAATTTCAAACCTATGACAACGGAGGAAGGAATGCATCTCGGATGTGTCTGAGCTCATATTTTTCCGGTGTGCCTGTGATTGTTATTATGTCAAGACGGTATTCGTATGGATGATCAAGTCCACGAAGATATATGTCGCCTCCTTTGACAATCTTTCTCATTTTCTTTTTGTCTATCGCTTCATCCGGAAGAATATAATCACCTTTGCGGGCTTTTACCTCCACAAAGATGATTATACTGTCTTTTTCCGCGATAAGGTCTATCTCAATGGTTTTTCCGACACGCCAGTTGGTTTCGCGTATGGTATATCCCCTTGTCAGAAGGTAATCATGCGCGATCCGTTCGGCTTCTTTTCCCCATTCCCGGTTGGCATAACCGGACTGTTTTCTATCCATTATGAGAGTTAAACAGCTTCTATCGCATCATTTGATGCGGATTTATCAATATGCTTTGAAAGACATGTCAAGTCCTTTGACAGAATGGGTAAGAGCTCCGACAGATATGAAGTCTACACCGGCTTCTCCATAGGCTCTGAGATTCTCGATTGTGATGCCTCCGGAAGACTCTGTCTCTATGCGTCCGTCAACAAGTTTTACAGCCTCTTTGGTCAGTTCGGGAGTGAAGTTGTCGAACATGATACGGTCAACGCCTCCATGGTCGAGAACCCTGCGGATGTCGTCAAGACTCCTTACTTCAACTTCTACTTTCAGGTTCTTGTTATTGGCTTTACAATAATCGTCGGCACGCTGTATCGCTTTCTCTATGCCGCCTGCAAAATCTATGTGATTGTCTTTAATAAGAATCATGTCAAACAGACCGATTCTGTGATTTGTGCCTCCTCCGATTTTTACAGCTTCTTTTTCAAGCATCCGCATTCCGGGAGTTGTCTTGCGCGTATCAAGCACACGGGTGTGCAATCCTTTGAGCTCATTCTGATAACGACGGGTCATTGTCGCCACTCCGCTCATGCGTTGCATGATATTGAGCATGGTTCGTTCCGCGATAAGCAGGGCTCTTACAGGTCCCTCTGCTGTGAATGCGATATCTCCCTTTTTTACTTCAGCTCCATCCTTGATGAATACATTGATTTTAATTGACGGATCGACTTTATGAAGCACTTTCTCTGCGATCCCGACACCTGCGAGTATGCCGTCTTCCTTGATAATCAGACGGGAACGACCCATGGCGTCGGCAGGAATTGTAGATAGGGTGGTATGGTCGCCGTCACCTATGTCTTCGGCAAATGCGAGGTTTAGAAGATCCTCAATCAGTTCATCTCTTGTTTTCATATCAACTACTTAATTATTTCTATTCATGATGGTATTGTTCTCCCCGCAGGATAGTCATGGCACGATATACCTGTTCAATAAAAAAGAGACGTACCATCTCATGG
Organism: uncultured Muribaculaceae bacterium; assembly: GCA_910579845.1. Lineage (GTDB taxonomy): Bacteria > Bacteroidota > Bacteroidia > Bacteroidales > Muribaculaceae > Lepagella. The sequence continues at coordinate 5,996 of CAJTWL010000013.1, forward strand.
TTAAAAGTCATTTTAGACAATGACAGCTGCGAATCGGCTCTGTTATACATCTCCTGAGAGAAGCCGAAAGGACCGCCTACAATAAAGATGATTTTCTTTCTGCCGGCGAGCATTGCCTTTTCAATAAACCCGGAAAATTCCACAGAGGTGTATTGTCTGCCACGCTCATCCAGAAGCACTACATAATCTCCAGGCTGGATCAAGGAAAGCATTTTTTCTCCTTCAGCCACTTTTTGCTGTTCCTTGTCGAGTTTAGCTATGTTTTTCAGATCGGGAACGGCTATAATGCTGAATGGAATATAATGTGAAAGCCGTTTTGTATATTCCGCAATTCCCTCCTGTATGAAGCGGATATTGGTTTTGCCTATTGTGATAAGTTCTATGTTCATTCTCTACTTTTTTAGAGTCCTTAGAGTCCTTAGAGTCTTTAAAGTCTTTAATTTCTTGATTTTCTTAATTTCAGAGCAAGGGTTCCCATAATCAGCATCGCCATTACGGAAAGATATATCAATGAGATGTTCCGCAATGCTCTGGTTGAATCGAATGCAAAACTCATCGGATCTCCGGATGTTTCCGGAGAAAGAAAATCATCCACGTTTATCGCTCTGAGTGTGCTTTTCCATTTTATCACGTCGTCTTCGAGGTATACAACGGCCGGATTACCTCTTGCAAGTTCCTTGATCTCGGTGTCGTCTGCCATGTAAATGGGATATTCGGGCATTGACAGATCTTCCCATGTCTCGATATCATGATCTGATCCGGACACGATGGCAATCATCCTTATTTTATGTTCCGCAGACCAGTCATATAATGAATTTATTCTCCAAGTCTCGGCAATTGATACATTGTCAAGTTCAGGCATCAGCAGAATCAGAGTTTTACGATAATTTACCGAATCGTTATCAGCTTTGCCTAATACTTCTTCTGTCACATCATTCCCGTTCTGCCATATATGGATGCCATTTTCATCATTCATATCGGTATGACCTGTTGTCTCCTTGCGGTCAACGAATTCCCATCCGTCCTCTTCATCGGGAATCCGATCGACCGGGAAATCTTTGATGATGTCTCCTTTGCGATATGTGAAAAGATACTCGGGTTCGGCAATATCTGATGATTCAGGAGCGATAGAGGTCCCCGTTCCGTATTTTCTAAAATCAAGCAGCGGCTGGTAGAGATAGCCTGCAAGTTCGATCGTACCTATATAGCCCAATGTCGCTATCAAAGCTATCCATTGTATCGAAGGCGATACCAGAGGAATACACCGCATGTTGAATTTGACAAGCCAGATAATGCCTGCTGTCAAAGCGACGTTTTTCCAGAAAGTGCCCCAGTTGGATAATGTCACCGCGTCACCGAAGCAACCGCAATCATCGACCGGATCAAAAAGAGCTATCCATAATGTAAGAGGCAGCATCACGCACATAAATGTTGTGCTGAGAATCGCGCTCCCTTTTCTGAAGCATCCGCAAAAAAGGAATACTCCGAGAATAAATTCGAAGGCGCATAACAGGAAAGATCCTGCGGTTATCAGATTGGGCGCTATGGATGACAGCCCCATCGCTCCCAGATAATCGGTCATCTTATAGATAGTGCCCCATGGGTCTATGGCTTTTACGAAGCCGGAGAATATGAATACACCTCCTATCAGAAAGCGCAGACCCCATGTTGTTGTCGAAACTATTAGTGGATGTGCCTTAAGCGAAACGAATTTTGATAAGTGCAAAGATGGCATAATTTATCATATCCATATAGTTGGCGTCGATACCCTCGCTGATGAGTGTTTTCCCGTTATGGTCCTCAATCTCCTTTGTGCGCATGAGTTTCTGAAGAATTATGTCGGTGAATGAACTGACTCTCATTTCACGCCAAGCCTCGTCATAATCATGATTTTTGTTATTCATAAGTGCAGTTGCTTCGTCTATCTTTTTGTTGTACAGATTCAAAGCCTCTTTTGCATCAATAGGATCTCCGGGACCGAGCTGCAATTGAATAAGAGCGATCACGCAATAATTGACAATTCCGATGAATTCGGGTTCGATACCTTCATTCACCGCGGCGGCTTGCACTCCCTTTTCCTCAAGAGTGCGTATCCGTTTCGCTTTAATGAAGATCTGGTCGGTAAGACTCGACGGGCGCATGATACGCCATGATGTGCCGTAGTCTTTAAGTTTCTTCTCATATATGTCGCGGCATACGCTTTTTATAGCCGCAAATTCTTTAGCAGTATCGTGTGCAGTCATAGAAGTGATTTAAACTTTTTACGAAAATACAACAAAAGTGAAAAACTGTTTTCTTCAACATCAATCTTCATCAATATTTTGGTGTATTCCGCATCTTTCATCAGTCGCATAGCCCGCTATGCTCCTTCTTCGACATGCAGAATCCACTCAAAATCTTAACGAAGCTTAATGATGAAAAAAGTTTAAATCACTTCATATATCGTTGTGTAGACTATTACTTTCGCGAAAATACAAAAAAAATACGAGATTCCCTTTTGCGAATAAGAATTATTTCGTATTTTTGGATAAGGATGCAATTACAATTATAAGAACACAAAAAACGATATGCGTTGTAACAGTATAAGATTTATGGCCGAGTGGGAGGAATGCGCGGCGGTTTTACTCGCGTTGCCGGCTCCGCATACGGACTGGAATTATATCCTTTTAGAAGCCATAGATCAGTATCGGGAAATAATTGACGCGTTTACGCGAAATGGAGTCAAATGTATTGTGCTTACCTCAGATGTGGATGAGGCAAGACAGCTCTTGTCCGATACCGATATGGATCTGATCACATTAGTAGAGTGTGACTACAACGATACGTGGACCCGTGATTACGGACCTTTGACGGTGATAAAAGGGGAGCGGTGCCGCGCGCTCGATTTCGGTTTTAACGGCTGGGGACTGAAATTTGCGTCTGACAGAGACAATCTTGTGAACCTGGGTCTTGTAAATGAATCATTGCTTCTTCCCGATGCCTACAGGAATGAAAGAGACTATGTATTGGAGGGCGGCTCGATAGACACGGATGGTAAAGGTACCATACTAACTACAACGAAATGTCTGTGTTCTCCAAATCGCAATGGCGGTAAATCAAAAGCGGAGATAAACCGCATTCTTTCCGACAGGCTTGGAGCTGAACATATTTTATGGCTTGACTATGGTGCATTGGCGGGAGACGATACGGATTCCCACATTGATACATTATGTAGAATGGCTCCTGACAATACGATAATATTTACCGGATGCCGCAATGTAGACGACGAACATTTTGAGGAGATGCTTAAGATGAGGGCACAACTCACACTTTTCCGTAATCAGGAGGGTGAACCATATAACTTGATAGAACTTCCTCTTCCGGATCCGATTTACGATGAAGATGGATTGAGGCTGCCTGCTTCCTATGCGAATTATCTGGTAACTCCCGATATAATTTTTGTTCCGGTTTATGCGCAACCGGATAATGACAGGCTCGCATGCAATACGCTTCGTATCGCATTCCCCAGACATAAGGTTGTTCCGGTAGAGTGCCTGACTCTGATCAGGCAGCATGGTTCACTGCATTGCGCCACTATGCAGTTGGTTGAAGGGGAATTAGGCTCTAGGCTTTAGGTTTTAGGGAGGTTAGGGTCTTTAAAGTCTTTAGGGTCTTTAGGGTGTTTAAAGACTTTTGCCTGAGACCTAAGACCTGTATTAAGAGATTGTAACGGTTTCTCAAAATTTAACAGATATTTTATGATCAAGACAGGTATTGTTCAGCATTCGTTTAGCGATGACATGGATATGAATCGCTCCAGAAATCTTACAGCCATAGAGAATCTCGCATCCGAGGGCGCAAATCTGATTGTGCTTTCGGAGTTGCATGATTCACTCTATTTCTGTCAGACCGAGAATGTAGATAATTTTGATCTCGCACAGACTTTGCCTGGTGAGTTTACGGATTTCTACGGATCTGCCGCCGCCACAAACAATGTCGTTATCGTTACAAGTACTTTTGAACGTCGGGCTCCGGGATTGTATCATAATACAGCGGTTGTTTTCGAGAAAGACGGATCTGTAGCAGGCGTATACCGAAAGATGCATATTCCTGATGATCCCGGGTTCTACGAGAAGTTTTATTTTGCGCCCGGAGATCTCGGTTTCGAACCTGTTGATACATCTGTGGGTCGTCTCGGGGTGTTGGTTTGCTGGGATCAATGGTATCCGGAAGCCGCACGTCTGATGGCTATGAAAGGTGCAGAAGTGCTTATTTATCCTACAGCGATAGGGTGGAATCCCGATGATACTTCAGATGAGAGAGAACGTCAGCGGGAAGCCTGGATCACTGTTCAGAGAGGTCATGCGGTAGCCAACGGACTCCCGGTAGTGAGTGTGAATCGTTGCGGGTTCGAGGAGGATCCATCGTGTGTGACATCAGGGATTGATTTCTGGGGATCCAGTTTTATCGCCGGTCCTCAAGGAGAGATTCTATATATGGCACCGGATAACGGACCGACAGAGACAATTGTCGATGTAGATACAGAGAGGTCGGAGAATGTGCGGAGATGGTGGCCGTTTTTCAGAGACCGCCGCATCGACGAATACGGCGATCTCACAAAACGATTCCTGCGTTAGGCGCAATGAAGAATGGGAGGCTTTAAGGTCTTTAGGGTTCTTAGAGTCTTTAGGGACTTTAAAGTCTTTAAGGAATCTGATTCACTCTTTATTCTAAAGAGATATTCCTTCCATCGCTTTCCGGAATGCCTCCGACATCGATCTGGCGGCGCGTCGTCCATCGCCCATAGCCACGATAACGGTGGACGGTCCGCGTACAATGTCACCGCCGGCATAGATTGAAGATGCGGAAGATTTCATGGAATCCTCATCTACGATAATGCTTCCCTGTGAGGTCTTGTCAAGCCAAGGCATGGAATCCGGCGGGTTTGGCATATAACCCACACTGACTACAACCAGATCAACCGGAATCTCTTCTGTTTCTCCCTTTATAGCCACAGGTGAACGTCTGCCGGAAGAATCCGGCTCACCGAGTTCCATTTTCTGCAATACCATGGATTTTAGAAATCCCTTTTCGTCAGAATTATATCTTATAGGGTTTCGAAGAGTAAGGAATTCCACACCTTCTTCCGTTGCGTGACGAACCTCTTCAAGACGTGCTGGCATCTCCTCGGTACTTCGTCGGTATACAATCATTGCGTGTTCCGCACCCATGCGGCGGGCATATCTGACAGCGTCTATAGCCGTGTTGCCGCCTCCTATTACCGCAACCCGCTTGCCACGCAGAGGGAGCATGTTACGACCCATTGAATCGGGTCCAAGGAGATTAAGGCGGATGAGATATTCATTGGCAGTCATCACGCCGGGAAGATTCTCTCCCGGAATACCCATGAAGCGCGGTTTGCCGGCTCCTGTTGCGACATAAATACCTTTGAATCCTTTATCCTGTAAATCCTTATATGAAATGCTTTTTCCGACATAGCAGTCTTTTATGAAAACCACCCCCATGCGACGAAGTTTGTCGATTTCACTTTCTACAACCTCGTTTGGCAGGCAGAATTCCGGAATACCATATTTAAGTACACCTCCAAAGAGATGCAGAGCCTCGAATACGGTTACCTGAAATCCTTTACGCCGCATGTCGAAAGCAAAAGAAAGAGCCGAAGGTCCCGAACCTATCACGGCAATCTTGAAAGGCAGAGGTGTCGAGTCGCACTGGATTTCAGACGGATTACCCATGGTGCGTTCATAATCGGCTGCAAACCGTTCAAGATTGCCTATGGATACGGGCTGTTTTTTCATCTTGTTATAGATGCATGCCGCTTCACATTGTTTTTCTTGCGGGCATACTCTGCCACATACAGCCGGAAGTACTGTGGTACGGTTAAGTACTTCTATGGCACCACTGAAATTCCGTCGTTCTATATTCTTGATAAATCCGGGTATATCATTATTTACCGGACATCCTTTTCTGCATCCGGGATCGGGGCAATCAAGGCAACGTGTAGCCTCAAGTACAGCTTGTTCAAGGCTAAGTCCTTCATTTACTTCTCTATTACAGCTGATTCTCCACTTGGCATCCAGCTCCGGCATTATTGCACGGGGAATCGCGGTGCGCTCTTTTGCCGGCATAGAGTTGCGTAATTCTTCGCGCCAGGGTTCGTTTCTATCAGTAATTTCGCTCATTATTCAAAAAGACGTTGTCTGTTCATCAATTGGTCAAAGTCAACTTTCCGTGCGTCAAATGCCGGACCATCTATGCATGTCTGTTTGCGTTGTCCGTCAACCATTACGCGGCAAGAACCGCAAAGACCGATACCATCTATCATGATCATATTCAGGATGCATTGTGCCGGAATATCAAGACGGTCGGCTGTCGTGGTTATTCTCTTCATAAGACCTGTAGGACCTGACATCCATATCTTCTGAATGTCGGTTTCGTTTATTACGCGTTCTATTGTTCTGTCAAGGTTCTGTTCATCGGCAAGTATGACGCGGTCGCAATAATTCTCAACTTCATCGGAAATACAAGTGATACGCTCTGTCATTTCCGACATGACAGCCCATACATGGCATCCGTTTTCGTGCAATGCTTTTATAATAGGCATTAATGGAATGAATCCGGCACCATCACCGCAGCATAGCACATTTATGCCTTTGTCAATTTCGGCAGCTTTCCCTAATGGTCCGAGAACATCAGGCAATGCCTTACCCACTGCAAGGAATTTCTTATATTGGTCAATACCCTGTGCGCGGTGAATTATTATCTCTACAATACCTTGCTCTCTGTTGACATCTGTTATTGAGAACGGGAGTCTGGGACCATCTTCACAAAAGCGGATGATTATAAAATTCCCCGGTTCCGCGCGTTTGGCTATCTCTTGATTGCTGAACCTGATGATTGCCGTTCTTGCCGAGAAATTGAAGATTTCTATTACTTCATTCATTTGTTTAATGTAGGGTAATTATGTGTTTCTATCCGGTTTCTAAACTTATTTATTGAAATATTTTGCCCGAAGTCTTCGTGCGATCTTCACCGGATTTTTATCTGATACGGGGGTGAGAGAGCCTTTACGTAGAGTCCATTGACCTTCCCATTCTTTAATGGCGGCTGTTGTGGCGGCTTCGTCAAATTCCACGCCCTTTTCCATAGCGGAAATTACAGCATCAGTAAACATTTTCCATCGTTTGGCATAGAAGTCATTCATCAGACCGCTCCATTGCCTGTTGGCATAGTCGTTAAGTTTCTGATCCGTTTCTCCCCATGTCGTCAGTATTGTGCGGGCGTTTCTCTCATATGTGTCCGCCTCTTCAGTGGTTGAACCATGGCGTCGGGCATCTGCAATCCATTGCGACATGGAATAGTTGGGATCTGTCGCCAGAATCTCATCCAGATCACTCATTATACTTTCCATTTTTGCCGCCTCCTTTTTCACAGATGCGAGATCTCCTTTCCGATATGCGTTTGTGAATCGGTCCCTGACAAGTTTGAACTCGTTTCCTAAAAGTTGTCTTGTCACATTCATTACATCATACTGATATGCCGCATTTCCATCGATGCCTTTTGCGGAAAGAAGCAGATCCAGCACTTTCAGAAGGTTGGATTCATTATACCGGAATGCAGGATTGGTGTAGCGACCGTTGCGCTTGTCAAAAGCGGGGCGGGCATTTGTCAGACATGCCTGACCTGAGCCTGAGTTACCCATAAATATACTGTCTGCCATAAGTTGCCAAGCCTCAACCACTTCTGGAACTTTGTCGCCACCACGAGATTTTGCCCAGATTGCAGCCCACTCACGAGCGGTCATATCCGGATTCCACGCTTTGGCAAGAACAAACTCATGCATCACCGGATTCGAATCAAGACCCTCGAGTGTGCCTCCGATTCCGACGAGATTTTCACCACGTTCGGCAACGGTTCTGGAGATCTTCTCCGATATGTCGTTCATGTTGCCCATGATCACAGTGTTGCCTCCGAAATTGCCGAGATAGCACCATACATACGGTTTGCCGAAATATTTGTCAGTGCGTCTCCATATTTCAACCTTGTCGCAATAATAGTCAAGCAGAATCATTTTGTCTCCCTCTACGCCGCTAAGGAATGCTTCAATACGGGGTTTGGTCCAATTTTTACGATCGTAATAGAAGTTCCATGTCATCTGCATCCAGCGTGCTTCAGGATCAGCGGTCTTAAGAGTGTTGAAAATGCCTTTTGAAGCATTTTTAAGGTATTCCTCGCTCCAGTCCGGGGAATCCACCTCATTGAACGGATCAATGCCATAGATGTGGTCTGTGCCGTAAAGACTGTTCTGAGTATCTATGAATCGTTTCTGGATCTTTGCATACAATGGATCTGAAGGATTGAGAAAATAGCAACGCTCGTTTTCATGAAAACCGCCCCAGTCTCCATGTTGGGAAATGTCGGCTTCCGGATAATGTTTCTTGACAGCCAGTGGAACATGACCGGAGAATGCCGGAAGAACCGGTGTCATGCCTAATTCTCTCTCTCGGGCAACAATCTGTTTCTGTAATTTCTCTTGTTTGTCAAGCCATTCATGAGATAACGGTCCCTGAAAACGATCGATATTGTTCATCCAGTGCCATGGAAGATGTGCAGGTCCTGTGAAAGATGATAGAATCTCATCATCCGACAGCCCGAAGCTACGCCATGTTTTATACCAGGACTGTTCAGCTCCCGTCATTGCCAGAGGCATTGTTATGCCGTTCATTGCCATCCAGTCAATGAATCGTTCCCATTCCGACCATTGCCAGTAAGGCATTGTATAGCCGAATGTGCAATAGTTAAGGAAGAAACGGGTATCCACAGCAGCTTTTGCACCGTAAGGTTCAGAAGGGAGTGTCACGGTGTCAGGAACCTGTACCGGTTTCGCTTCAAACCAGGATACACTGGCACCCAATTGACGGCGCAGGTAATTGTTCAATCCGACTGCCATAGATGTGACGGAATTGCCTTCGATAAGAACTTTCCCGTTGTGCGCGGAGTACGCAAATGTGTCAACCGGAACATCAATGGTCTTGAATACAATATCTCCGGATAAAGAGGGGACAATCCTTTTTGCCAAGGCATTCGCTGTCTCTACATGATTCGTCGCGTAAACGGAACCGAAAGCGAGTGCGATCACAATAGCGGATATATACTTTTTCATTTTTGTTGGAATTATAGCACAGGAATGTGTTAAGTTGCAGTCAAGTAAAGAAAATTCAATTTATATGGCAAAAGTAAACCAAAAATTCCTAAATGCCAAATCCAGACAATTTCTATAAATATATAAAAAGTGGGCTTCGGTGTTGTGTCCGAAGCCCGCCCGATAAAACGGTTTTATTATTTGGTAATTATTTTCCGGCAATTGAACCATTCTCTAATTTAGGATTCTTCTGTCCTTGTGGTCTCATTTTACCTTTTTGTCCTTTGTGACCTTTGTGCTTCATCAAGGATGCCTTGCCCATTCTCTTGTGATGATCAGGAGTGTTTACGTAATAATTCTGCAGAAATTTTACATATTGGTCGGAATTGAGGATATTTCCGAGATCCTTGATGTACTGTTCACGGATAGCCTTGTTTTGCTTTCTCATATCCGTTTTTACCTCTTTGCTCTCCTTTGCTTTGGCTGCAAGTTCCTGTCTTGATACCTTGACGGCCTTATTCAGAGCCTCGATCTGTCCTTTCTGGGTGTCTGTAAGATTCAGCCCGTCGAATACGCAAACTTCCTGAGCTCCCTTTTTGCAGCAAGCTTTACAGTCTTTACAATCTTTACAGTTCTTGCAGTCTTTGTTATTACATATCTTATTACACTCTTTCTTTATCTTGCACTCTGTTTTTGCACATGTTGCAGATGCCTGCTGAGCGCCGGCAGAGAATGATACACTTACGATAGTTAAAAATGCTAATCCTAAAATTGCTTTCTTCATATCATTAAAATTTTTAATTTTGTAATTCTTAAATTGTGATTTCGTTACTTTGACCGTTAATATCGGCATCGGTTTAATCACAATATTATAATTAACAAAATTTAAGTAACTTAAGTTCCATATTCATGAAACTATCTTTTTTTTCAGCCTGCATGACTTTATGTGTCTGTCCGATGCTGGCAGCCAACTCTACTGATAAGGGAATTTCCAAGGAACTGATGAACGAACTGAGAAGTTCATATTCATGTGTGGGATCTACCAAAGCATTACGTAACGCACTAAACAGCAACGATCTTGACAAAATCGCAAAGAATCTTGATGCTGCTGATTCCTTTGATATGGATTTTTCTCATCGGGTGAAAAGCAAGGGAATAACAGACCAGAAGTCATCCGGACGTTGCTGGCTTTTCACCGGATTGAATGTGCTTCGTTCGCAGATGATGTCCCGGAACGGTCTTCCTTCTCTTGAACTTTCGCAGAATTACAATTTTTTCTATGACCAGCTTGAAAAGTCGAATCTTTTTTTGCAGGGAATAATTGATACTGCCGACAAGCCGATGGATGATAAGATGGTAGACTGGCTGTTCAGTAATCCTTTGAGCGATGGCGGACAGTATACCGGTCTGTCAGACAATATTATGAAATATGGGGTTGTTCCAGCAGAAGTAATGCATGAATCGTATACTGCCAACAACACTGCAAAAATGCGCAGGCTAATATCTTTAAAACTACGTGAGGATGGTCTGGAGTTACGCAGGATGTATGCCTCAAAGAGTAATGCAAATGCCATTCAGGCTCGGAAAGAGGAAATGCTCAAAGAGATCTACCGTATGTTGGCGTTATCTCTTGGAGAACCACCGGTGGAATTCGTGTGGACAAGAAAGAATTCAAAGGGTGGAATTGTAAGCACAAAGACATATACACCTCTTGAGTTTTATAAAGAGTTTGCAGGCAATGATCTTAAAAGGGATTATGTCATGCTGATGAATGACCCTACGCGAGAATATCATAAGGTATATGAGATAGATTATGACCGTCATGTATACGATGGTGAAAATTGGAAATATATCAACTTGCCTATAGAGGAGATAAAGGATATAGCTGTCAAATCGATAAAAGACAGTACAATGATGTATTTTTCATGCGATGTGGGTAAATTTTTTGACAGAGACAGAGGTGTTCTTGATCTTGACAATTTTGATTATGAATCAATTTTGGGTGTCAAGTTCGGGATGGACAAAGCTGATAGAATACGCACTCATGCAAGCGGGAGTACACATGCCATGACTCTTATGGCAGTGGATCTTGACGAGAACGGCAAGCCGCAAAAGTGGATGGTGGAGAACAGCTGGGGCAAGACCCCCAATGACGGGCATGTCATAATGACGGATCGTTGGTTTGACGAATATATGTTTCGACTTGTGGCTAACAAGAAATATATTCCGTCGGAAACTCTGAAGCTCTTGAATGAGAAGCCGATTATGCTCCCTGCCTGGGATCCGATGTTCTCGGCTGAGAATTAAGATATTTTAAGGAGGTTAAGGTCTTTAAAGTCTTTAATGACCTTAAGGACTCTATATGAAAGCGGCGCCCGGTAGAGCGCTGCTTTTATATCAGGTGTAATCTTAAGATACAGTTCGTTAAATTAAAAGTATTCCAGACTTCTATTTGTTCCAATTCGGGTCGAAGAGTGAGTTCAGCACGTGGCTCAGGCGGTATCCGGCAAGTAGAATCTGCCGGTCGGCAAGACGGGCTCCTTTGAGCAAAAGAAGGTTGGAATCCATTTTATTAAGTTTAAGTTCCGGAGTAATCCACTCGTATGTTACTGCAACATTTTTTGCAGTTTCATTTGCCCAGTCTTCGGGAGTGCCTTTGCAGACTTCCGCTATCTGCTTGGGTGTGAATCTGTCGAGCTGATGCTGATAATCGGTGTAATACCATTTGTGGCTTGTCTCAATGGCATAATAATCCCAGAAACTATGGTAGCTAATGGTTTTGCCGTTCATGTCGAAATTATACCACTGACGAATATCGTCAAAGTCCGGGTGTGACGGGCAATGTAGATCTCCGATTACGTGTACAAGCATTTTTATGCCCACATTTATTGCGGAATCAGACAGATTCTTATAGTTTCTCAGAAGTCTGGTCTGCTCTTTGATAAGGCTTACGGCATCTCCTCTGGAATCGCTGTGATACTTGCCGTCTTTGCCTATCGGATACATGTGGCAACGTGTAGTGTGCTTATACTCCGGCGTCTCGCGGACAAGATCCATCCAAGATGAATCATAAACGATTGACTCTCCGTTCAGATATTTCTCAACATTTGCTTTTGCAACAGGGGTGAGGTGGCATTCTGCGATGTAACTTACCGCATCATGACCGACACGTCCCCAGCTGAATGCCGGAATGGAACACACTGCTGTCATCAGAACTATTGCGGATGATCTTTTAATCTCTTTAAAAAAAAGTTTCATGGTGTTTATATTTTTACACATGTTTATTAGCAACTCAAATTTAACAAAATATTATTTTTAAACAAGCTCTTAATAACCGAGCAAGCCTAATATCAAAGGTGCAAGCAACGCTGTCAATAATCCGTTAAGGGTTAGACCAAGTGATGAAAATGCACCTGATCTCTGGCTGCGCTCCATTGCCGCGGCAGTGCCTACGGCGTGTGCGGCAGTGCCTACGGAAAGAGCTCCTGCCATGGGAGATTTTATACGGCATAAGGAAACTATCTTGAATCCGGCCATACTTCCGAAAATGCCGGTACACACGACAACAGCCGCTGTCAATGCCGGTATTCCACCTGTAGCTCTGCTTATCTCAAGAGCAATAGGAGTCGTTACAGCCTTGGGTGCCAAGGATATTATTACATCTTTGGTGGCTCCGAACATTTCTGCGAATAACACGACACTTACTAATCCGGCTACGCATCCCGCAAGCTCAGCGAGAAGTAAGGGTACCATCTGTTTTCTGATTGTTTCCAACTGTCTGTACAATGGTACGCCAAGCGCCACAACCGCGGGTTTAAGCCAGAATTCTATATAGCTCCCGCCGATACTGTAGTTTTCATAAGGTGTATCCGACATTATGAGAAAAACTATGAGTATTATGATTGATACCAAAATAGGATGGAGCAATTGCAGATGTGTCTTTATCCGAATCCAACGTGCAAGCAGGTAGGCAAAGAAAGTCACCGCAACCATAAAATAAGGTGAGGTCATGAAATCAGTCATTGGAATCTCCTTTCTTTGTCATATGCCTGTGATACATGCGTCTCGATAAACTGTGGGTCCACCCTGTAACAAGTATAATTACTGCAGTACTGAGGATCGTTGCCATTACTATGGGAATCCATTCGGATTTAATGATTCCAAAGCATTTCATTACACCCACACCTGCAGGAATAAAGAAGAATCCGAGATTCGCACATAAAAAATCCGATACTGCGGCTATCCATTCCGGTTTTACCAGTTTTGTCTTAAGAGCGAATGCCAACAAAATCATCCCTGCGATACATCCGGGCACCGGAAGTCCGGTTATCATTACAAGCCCTTCTCCAAGCTCCAGAAAAAAGAACAGCACCGCAAGTTGCAATAAAATCATCATAGCCTTTGTTTTTCAGTCTCTTGACATTCATAAATAGGTCAAGAGGAGTTTTTATTCTACAAAATTACTCAAAAATTTATTAATTTTGCGGCAATTGTATATCATTTGGAAGATTATATTGAGTGAGCGATTTCAAGAAAATATTCGATTCATATTATCTGCCGCTGGCTATGTTTGCATTACGAATTACAGGTGACACAGACTTTGCTCATGATGCTGTGCAGGAAGCTATGGCAGCGTTGTGGCAGAAGCTGGAATCCGGTGATGTTGTTGATAATCCTAAAGCTTATCTTTACAAAGTGTGCAGGACCAAAGCGCTTGATATGATTCCGGAAGCTTTTCAAGATATCGATTCGATTGTGGAAATAACAGATGAAGAGATAGATACATCGGAAAGAGATGCAAAACTATGGAAAGCGATAGGAGAATTGCCGAATAAAATGAGAAACGTTTTTCTGATGAGTAAGCGCGACGGATTAAAATACCGTGAAATTGCAGAAGAACTTGGAATATCCGTTAAAACTGTTGAAAATCAGATAGCAGGAGCTCTTGCCAGATTAAGAAAGGAACTTGCCGACAGAGCGGGAACTGTATTTTTCTTGCCATTCCTATAGGGGTTTTTCCGTATTTCTCCGTCTAATAGTAAAAACACATGAAACAGATGGAGAAAAATAAAATAAAATTTGAAGAGAATATTGATTTTGTCGCGAGTCATTATAGCGGGGAGGTGTTCTCGGATGAACAGAAAAGAGAAGATTATTGTCAGATAACAGGGAAACGTCTGTTGCCCATTTATTTCACCAAACGGCGCAGTGCGGCGGCTGTTGCGGTATCCGTGGCTCTCGTGGCTATAGCCTCATCCATCGCAGTATATTATTCATTTGTAGACAAGAGTCCGGAAGAAATAGATAAAAGACCTGTAGAACAAGTTGAATCTGCAGTATTGCCGGAACAACCTGATTATGCGGTCGTCGAATTTGATGATGCACCTCTTGCGGCAGTTGTTTCTGAAATCGAGAATCTTTATGGCGTACAGATAGAAGGTGTGCCCGAGAAAGAGATGCGGCTTACTATTCATTATGAGGGAGATGTTCAGGATCTTGTGGAGACAATAAATGATTTATTGGATATAAATCTGGAGATAACAGCAGAAAAATGATGAGATTCTTAATATTGTCAATTTTACTCGCTGTCGGTTTTGCCTCAGCGCAATGCGGGAATGTAACTCTCAATGTAAAAGAAGCGAAAGCCGAGATTGTGTTCGCACGTATTATGAAACAGACCGGAATGAATTTTATTTACTCTCCGGATGTTTTGCGAGGTCTGAGACTGAGTGTGGATGCCGATAATTTACCTTTGCGGCAGGTGTTGGAGAAAGCTTTCAATGGTACGGATGTGGAATTCAGAATCAAAGGTAATAATGTCGTGCTGAGCAAGAGGAAGATCAGAGTTGTCGCCAATAAGAAATTTGTTGTGAGCGGGTTCATACGTGAGGAGAAAACCTCTGAACCGATCGCAGGGGTAACAGTGACTTGTGCGGGTCATTCGAATGTAACCAACGTATATGGCTTCTATTCCATACAGTGTCCTGAAGGCACAGCTAAAGTCGAGGTCAGAGGTTTTGGTTACCTTCCTGCGTATTCTGCAGAGTTTAAACTGGCTACAAACCGTACCATAGACTTTTATCTAAAGCCGGTAAAGACTTTGGATGAAGTTGTGGTAAAAGGCTCAAAAAGAAAGATGGAAGCGTTGCAGTCTTCATCGATCGGTTCATTGAATCTTTCTTCCGAGAATATCAGAAACACCCCGGTGATGTTTGGCGAAAGTGATATAATAAAGACTCTTCAGCTTGAACCGGGGGTGAGTTCCGGAGTCGAAGGCTTTGCCGGAATGTATGTACATGGCGGCAACTCGGATGAGAACCTTTATATGCTTGATAACATACCGCTTTATCAGGTAAACCATCTTGGAGGTCTTTTTTCGGCTTTTAACACAGGTATAATGCGAAGTGTCGATTTCTATAAGTCTTCATTTCCTGCGAGATATGACGGCAGACTGTCATCCTTTATGGATGTTCACACGAAAGATGGCAGCACTGAGAAGATGAACGGTTCATTCACGCTTGGTCTTATATCCGGAGCGTTTGATATAAACGGACCTATAGGAAAGAACAGGAAAACAAGTTATAGCGTAGGTCTGCGCCGTTCATGGCTCGATATTTTGACAATACCGGCTCTTGCAATCCTAAATGCAACTGTAAATAAGGAGGATAAAAACAAAGCAAGATACGATCTTACGGATCTTAACGCAAAAATCACGCATCGTTTTTCTGATAAAACCAAAGCATGGCTGACAGTTTACTATGGAGAGGATTTCCTTCTTGGCGGCTCAAAATCCGATATGCAAGTTGAGCAAATCGGATGGAAGGATGATTTTACGAATCGAATGCACTGGGGTAATATAGTTGCTTCATTGGGTTTGAATCATGTGTTTTCTCCTAAACTTTTCGGAGACTTTACAGTCGCTTATTCACGATATTTCTCCAAAATGAAATGCAGTGAGGACAATATCTGGTATCAGGAAGGTGGGCAAAAAATTGAATGGTCAACAGATAAGCAGTCGAACAACAATATAACAGATTGGTCGGCAAGAGCTGATTTTGACTGGCGTCCGGCTTATGCGCACAGGGTGAACTTCGGCGGTTCGGTTACCATGCACTCTTTTTTGCCGGAGAAATATACCGACTCTGCTATAAATGGAGAAACAAGTTCATCTCTTTCCCGCTCCAGCGGAACGTACAGCGCTACGGAAATAAACGGATATATAGGTGATGACTGGAGATTATCGGATAAGTGGCGGATGGATCTCGGCTTGCATCTGAGTCTGTTTCACATAAGCGGAAAGAATCACCATGGGGTTTCTCCAAGATTCTCACTTCGTTATTCGCCGTCGCGTGAATGGGCTGTAAAATGTTCATATTCAAGGAGTGTGCAGTATGTACATCAGCTGACTAAAAGTTATATCTCGCTACCGACAGATCAATGGGTTCCAATTACAGGCAATTTCAAGCCGCAAACTGCCGATAAGGTTTCATTTGGTGTATATTGGTCGTATAATGACGAGTTTACTGTTTCGGCTGAGACGTATTATAAAAGAATGCAGAATCTTATAGATTATTCCGATTTGTATTATATTGAGAATAATGCGTTGTCCTGGGATTCAAAACTATGTGTCGGTGTCGGCAATTCCAAGGGAATCGATTTCAAAATAAGCCGAGAGTTTGGAAAATTGACCGGTCAGGTATCTTATTCACTTTTATGGGCAGATAGAAAATTTGCAGGTAAAAACAGAGGTAGGCGTTTCCCGGCACGCTTTGATAACCGGCATAAGATAAATGTCATGTTGAACTGGAAGATTAATGACAAGTGGGAGATAAACGGAGCTTGGACAGGAATGAGCGGTAACAGATATACTCTTTCGACCCAGGTCTGGAATGGACCTGAACTTTATGATTACTATAATATGGATTATGGGGGATCAATAATATATCCTGTCACCGTGAATAATGCTCCGTTTGTATCAGAACTTAATAATTACAGATTGCCGTTCTATCACCGACTGGATCTTTCGGTTGTGAGGCATACAAAAAAGGGATTCTGGACAATAAGCCTTTACAATGCTTATTGTAACCGTAACACCATCGCAATCAGACAAGGTTCCTCCGATGGAAGAAAAGTGTTTCAGAAACTAAGTATAATGCCTATTATTCCGTCATTTTCATATACATGGAAATTCTAATGATTTATTTCCAAGGACTTTAAAATATTCAATAGAGATGAAAACATCTACAATCAATATAATAGCTATCCTGATATTTGTCTTTGTTTTTTGTTCCTGTTACACGGATTTTGAGCCTGATCTTGATACGTCCCCCGTATTGTGCATGAATTCGGTACTTGAGGTGGACAGCACTGTAAAGGTAAGTTTGTCTCACACATACAGATGGAGTGACGGGCAGTATGATTCCAATTTATATGAGACATTGGATGTCACTGTCAGGGATGCGGAAGTTTCATTGTATGTAAACGGGGAACTTAAAGATGTCATGAAGTTTAGTGTAAAGGAAAAGGGTAGCGATTCTGTGAAGCGGGAAGAGGGTTATTATTCCTCTTTCCGCCCCTCGGAGGGGGATCAGATCAGACTTGTGGCAAAGAGTAAGGAATACGGAGAGGCATATGCAACAGTGACAATGCCGTCAAAAGTCTGCATAGAGGATATAGATGTAGTTACTCTTGAATGTAGAAAATTAATTTCCACATATGTGACAACATTTATAATTACTCAGGATTATTCTATCTGGTTTACGGATCCCGGGGAAACAGATAATTATTACCGTATTCTTGTAAATCCTGTAAACCCTGATCCTGTCAATTCCGGAGAGTGGGTCGAGAATTCATTTACAGGTGAAAAGTATGAGAGAGTTTATAACGCCAGTTTACGATTCTGGAATATAGTCAATGATAATGAACCTCTTTTTAATGAGCAGTCGGATGTCCTTGACGGAATATTCGGATCCTCTTCAGTTTATTGCTCAGTGTTTTCCGACCGACGGATAAAGGGTAAACGCTATCCCTTGTCTCTACGTCTTGACAAGGGGGAGCTGAGTATTTATAATCCTGAGAAAATAGAAAGCCTGTATGATGTACGGTTGCGGTTTGATCTTTATAGTATTTCGCAATCATATTACAGCTGGTTTGTATACGATTGGTATAGACAGGAGAGTTTTCAAGGTATGTTGGGTGATGTCGGTCTTGCCGAGGTTGTGATGCCTGACAGCAATGTTTCTACCAATGCAGGTGTAGTCGCTGCCTGCTCAAGACATTCATTTTATATAAGTTTTAAAGATTTTCTGAAAGAGAACGTTGATTCGGATAACTATTAAACTTTCAATTGTCCGAACACGTTTAAAAGTCGTAAGACCATGGGAAGTTCCATGAGTCAGATAAATTTTATACTATGAAATACACAGATCTAATTAACAGTACACCAGTGGTACTGGTTGAGTTTTATGCGACGTGGTGCCCTCATTGCCAGAGGATGATGCCTGTTATAGAGGAAATTAAAGAATTGCTCGCAGGTTCTGCCGATGTTTGTCAACTTGATATAGATGAGAATCAGGAAATGGCAGATATGGAGAATGTCCGTTCCACACCTACTTTTATAATTTATAAATATGGTAAACCGGTATGGCGGGAGAGTGGAGAGATGGACGGTCAATTCCTGCTTGATAAACTTCAATCATTTTTATCTTAGAGGCATATAGCAATATGACAAGAAATCCGAAGGTACATAGCCTTGTCACTGATTTTCTGGAAGTTCTTTGTGTACCCTATACACAATCCTATACTTTATCAAGAGTCGAGAATATACCTTTCAAGACACTTTTCGGCGTTTCAAGACTGTTGCAGGAGTACGGTATAGAATCCGAGGGCTATTTATTAAAAGATAAAGATGAGATTGAAAAACTGACTCCTCCGTTTATTGCAAATACTGTTGACGGACTCACCATTGTGACAGGATTGGATGATGGTAAAATCACTTATATGACGCAAGGTGTTGAGGAGGTAGTGCCGCTTGCTGATTTCAAGCAGGTTTGGGATGGAAATGTGTTGTTGTCATTTCCAAAGGCGGATGCCAAGGAACCCGGTTACGAGAGACATTCGAGAATTGAAATGCTGATGAAAGCAAAAAAATGGATTCTTTTAGGATCAGTTTTTGTCTTGATGTTGTATCTGATTATCGTGAATGATATTTGGCGGCATTGGTCAACCGTTCTGATGATGTTTATAGACATGGCTGGTCTATATATCACCTATCTGTTGGTACAGAAGTCGCTTAGCATTCATAATCCTGTCGCGGATAAAGTATGCGGTGTCCTTGAGACAGGAGGCTGCGACAGTATATTGAAGACCGGAGCATCAAAATTATTCGGTCTTTTCGGATGGAGTGAGGTCGGTTTTGCCTATTTTTCAGTAAGTCTTGTCACTCTTTTGCTTTTGCCGGGAATGTTGCCATGGCTTGCGTTATGTAATTTGTGTTGTCTTCCGTTCACTTTCTGGAGCATATGGTATCAAAGATTCAAGGCTCATAAATGGTGTACACTTTGTGTATGTGTCCAAATCTCGCTCTGGTTGCTTTTCTTTTGCTATTTGTTTGGAGGGTGGCTTAAAATGGCATGGCCGC
This sequence comes from uncultured Muribaculaceae bacterium, assembly GCA_910579845.1. Classification (GTDB taxonomy): domain Bacteria; phylum Bacteroidota; class Bacteroidia; order Bacteroidales; family Muribaculaceae; genus Lepagella. The sequence goes on from CAJTWL010000013.1 coordinate 25,777, forward strand.
TGTCATTTGAATTCTTTGCCCTCGGTTTAGCATATCTATCGGTTATGTTGGGACTCAATGCTCTGATGCCTTTGGTGGAGAAAGGAGAGGAAACTGCTGTAAAATAAGGAATAATAGGATAATAAATGAGAATTATGAAAAACGATGTAGAGCGGATTACAAGACCGATGTTGACCGATGCAGTGAAACTGACAGCTCTCCAGCTTAACGGATTCAGTGTCGGCAAGCGTCACACCGTACTGACACCGGAACGCATAAGAATTCTGAAAGATAAGAGCTTATTTTTAAACAAGCTCTAAATTTAAGAAAAATTAGGAGCAGTAAGGGTATCGGTTTTTGAACTTTGGAAGAAACGGCGCGTTATAAAATTGAGATAATCAAGCACAATGAGGTATTTACTTCCTGTGCGAATTACAGAAACTATTAAAAACACATTATTATGTCACACGAACATCATCACATGCATTGTCACAGGGTTCTTCATTTAAGTTTTGAAATCACAAAACTTCTGTTTAAAGGTGTAGCTGCCGTTGCGGCTGTATGCATTGCAAAGAACCTTTATAATGTTCATAAAAGTATTGAAGTTCATCGCAAATAAGATGAATTAGAAACAGAACTGAAAATAAGTCCGGTCACTTCATTGAAATGACTGGACTTTATTTTTAAACAAACTCTTATGTGAGTTTTACTTCATTAAGGTCTACCAGATGATTGATTATGGCAAAGACTGTCAATCCGGCAGCTGTATGTATGTCGAGTTTTGAACAGATATTTCGTCTGTGGGTTGTGACAGTATTCACGGATATGCACAATTCATCGGCGATTTCTTTGTTCACTTTTCCCAATGCTACTTCACGTATAATATCTTTCTCTCGCTCACTGAGAATAGACAGTCGGGATGATGTGTCTTCAGTTTTATGTTCTATAGGCTTCTCGGATGTTTGCCTGCAGATAAGATTTTGTTCCAATTTTTCAACACAGGGTATGAATAGTTTGGTTTCCACTTCGAAATGAGACATCATATCCCTTCCGCAGATAATTATGTCGAAAAGAGCATTGCTGAGACGCATGTTGTCTTTGTGGCTATAATGGCTTATAAAGATCTCTTTTAATTCATTTAGTTTTGTAACTGTATCGCTATGGCTATCAGAATATCTTGAAATGTTGAAATCCTGTTCGATATTTCCCAGAAGCAGTTTATTCACATAAGAGAATACTATATTGTTCTCAAACTCCATATGTCTGCGTACTTCTATAGCGTAGTCATCAAAAAACTGTATCAGTAAAGCGGATACTTCGTCTGAAGCGGGATCACTTATGGCTTCAATGAGGTTACGACGAATCTTAGGCAATTCTATGTCAAGAAAAGATGTGTGCGCTTTTTTCAGATAACCCATGAGAGTGGGTAAAGAGATTAAGGCACTGTCGAACCGATATCCACTCAGTAAATTACATACATTTATAAATGTATTGACATGTACATTATTGCGGTCACATACCTCGGCTACCGTAGCTTCGCCAAAACCGAATGCTATGTCAAACCGGCTGAGAGCAGGCAACAGCATCGCGTTATCCCGTATAAGTTCTCTCATTTTATAGAATGGCGCATATCCCCTTTTATGGTCAGTTATCATGATGTCGTCTAAGGTTTGTTTCTATCAGCCCTGGCAATATTGCATATTTACTTATACTTTTTTATACATGCAAATTTAATTATAATATCAAAAGCAGTAAATACTCAAATATGGTGATTTTTAATGTTCATTCTTGTGATTGGCTCATTCAGGGTTGAAATATCATTATTTTGCAGTATTGCCATCAGAATGCGTTGCTTTTAATTTTGCAGTGAAATTAAAAGACATCCCTATAAATATGAAACATCCAAAAATCCTTTCTGCCATAGCCGGAATGACAATGATAGTCTCCTCGGCTTATGCAGGTGAAACTGCTTTGAAAGTAACACTGTATGACGGCTCATCTGCGACTTATGTTTTATCTCAAAAGCCCGTAATCAGATTTTCAGGGTATAATCTACAGATACTTGTGTCTGATGCTTCTGCAGAATATTCGAGAAAAGATGTGAAAAATCTAACATTTCTCCCTGATGGGGAGTCTTCGGTCTCTGTGCCCGGCGGTGCTGATGAAAACATGTTAAGTTATATCTCGGATATAGTGAAGGCTCCCGGCAAATTTATTATTGTTTATGATATGACCGGAAGAATTGTGATTACAGGAGCTGAATCACTCTCCACAGAATCCCTGTCACCCGGTATATATATCGTTAAAGCGGATCGTCAGACATTAAAGATAATAAAATAAATTCCAAGATAAAACAGGTTCTAAATAAAAAACAACTATGATCAAGAATATTTTTGCCACAGCATTATTTATCGCTTCTTCTGTATTTGCATATGCGGAGACAGAAGTGCTTCGGATTACTTTTAACAACGGAAACAGCCAACTTATAAATATCGCAGATATCCGCGATATGACTTTTGAGGATGAGACACCACAGTCCATCGCGGCTCCTTTTGCCGGTGTGTGGAAAGGTACAGTCAAATTAACGGTAGGCGGTGCATACACTTATTCTGCCGAGATCTCAGTTACTGTCACTGCTAATCAATCCGACGGGACAATATCGGTAAACTATCCTCAATATTATCTTTCCGGAACAATGATGGGAGACCTGACTCTCGGTGCGGTCACAATCGATTCTCTGCAATGGGATGAAGCCAAGGGCGGTTTCTACCGCAGTTACGGAGGACAAGGTATAAAACAGCATTTTTTAGCTGAGAAAGGCGGATCTGTAAGTATGGACAATGATTATCCGCTGAATGATCCGAGCAGTATACTTGTGACCCGGAGTGAAGACGGAAAACTTAAGATAGAGAATCCTTTTAAACTTGGTGCGATGCCACTCCCGTTGTCTTCGGCTTTTGAAGGAACAAAATAGAATGAATAATTACGTAAGCTGTTCGGTCATGGCGTGGGCGATTCTTTCGCTCTCGTCGTGCACCGGAATTTTATCCGGAATATATGATGACCCCGAGCAAGAAACAAGGATTACTCGTGCAGGTCAGCTATATCTGGATGCATCCGATTGGACACAATGGCATTATATAGACTTTAAAGACCTTGTAGACAAAACGGAAGCGGATCCGGCATTCGATTCTTCATCATTATGGGAAACCTTTCCCATCCCCATGCCAGATAGAGGATCTGCGGTGGAGAATACAGAACCCGCAGGCACGCCTTCCGGTATCTATACCTACTGGTATGACGTATTCGGAGTCGGCATAGAGAAGCGCGAATTCAATTCGTTTTCTCCCACAGAGAAGCAGGCAGAACCTTCTAAATGGTCTATTGCCATACACAGGAATAACGTGCGTACCAATGGCGGTTCGGCATGGCGTTCGCCATACCGGTCATTTGATGAGATGCCATCCGGCACAGACTGGCTTGATAATGTCATCTTCAGTGAGGATGAGTGGAACCAGACCGATGTCTGGACGGTACAGGACCGTATGCTTCTTGGATTGGCGGGAAATCAGGGTATTAAAATAAATAATCTCCTCGGTCAATGGCTTACAATGAAGATACCGCCTATGCCCCCTGTTTTTACACATGATAAATCTGTGTATGTTTTACGTCTTTCAGATGGGTCGTATGCCGCTCTTCAGCTTGCCGATTATGTGAATTCAGCAGGAACTAAATGCCATCTGACCATTAATTACCGTTATCCGTTATGATAAACAGGACTATAATTATAAGTGACTCTGAAAATATATTTAAACTATTTCTGAGTTTCTGTTGCCTGTTTTGTGCTTTGTCATCCTCATCACAGAATGAGATGGAGACAGATAGCCTGTATAACTTTCTCATGAATCTGGATGAGGTTGTTGTTACCGGAACAAGAGTTCCGAGACTTCTGAAGGATACACCGATACAGACAAGGGTGATCTCGGCAAAGGAGATTGAGCGTTCTGATGCCACTGATATCCAGGATCTGCTTAGTCAGATAATGCCGGGAGTAGAGTTCTCATATGCAATGAATCAACAGACACATATGAATTTCGGAGGATTTGGCGGTCAAAGTGTCCTTTTTCTCATAGACGGCGAGCGACTGGCTGGTGAGACAATGGATGATGTGGACTTTTCACGGATCGATATGAACAATGTCGAACGTATAGAGGTTGTTCGTGGAGCTTCGAGTGCTCTGTATGGAAGCAGTGCAGGGGGCGGTGTGATAAATATTATAACAAAGAGAGCTTCAAAAAAATGGAGAGCGGATCTCCAATTTAGAAATGGCAGACACGGCAATAGAAGATATATGGTCTGTCTTGACAATAAGTTCAGGAGATTCTCCAACTCATTATCCGCTACCGCATACCGTAATGACAGTTATGATGTGAAAAACGGACCGGAGCCGGTGGCACGCGTTATCTCCACTATATACGGTCACCGTATGATATCAGTCCGTGAAAAATTGATGTACACACCGGTAGAAAATCTGAAATTGTCTGGTAGGGTCGCATTTTATATGAAAGAGCTCCCCCGTGATATCGATATGCCTGAACGTTATCGTTCCTACAGCGGAGGATTGAAAGGGGAGTGGTTGATTTCCGGAGATGACAGGCTTGAGATCTCATATGCTTTTGATCAATATGACAAATCTCAATATCGCAGATCATCAGGAGCTGAATATCGGAATTACAGTAATGTGCAGAATAGTATCCGCGCGTTTTGGACACATAGCTTTTCAAGTGGAGATATATTGTCCGCGGGTGCCGATTATATGCGCGACTGGCTGTCAAACAGCAAACTGATAGATGAGAATAAAATACAGAATAATCTTGACGCCTTTCTGCAATATGACTGGCGGGTAAACGAACGTTGGGAAATTGTAGGCGCCGCCAGATATGACTGGTTCTCCGAAGGCAGGTTATCGCGTGTCACCCCTAAAATATCGGCTTGCTATTCTCCAGTCAGAAGTCTGAGACTTCGCGTCGCATACGGTTTGGGATTCCGTGCTCCGACACTCAAGGAGAAATATTATGAGTTTGATATGGCAGGTATCTGGATAGTGAAAGGGAATCCGGATCTTAAGCCGGAACAATGCAATAATGTCGATCTATCTGCGGAGTATACACGTAGAAATTACAATTTTACAGCATCTGTAAGCTATAATAATGTCAGAAACCGTATAGCCACAGGTCTGCCTCATGCAGAACCGTCCGAACCCAACCAACTCTATCTCGATTATATAAATCTTGACAGCTACGAATCAGTAGGCGCCGAGCTTTCCGCCCAGGCAGCCTGGAATTGCGGTATTTCGGCACGGCTCTCTTATGCATGGACCTATGAGAAGAATATACGTGACAAAGAGGGCAACACGTTCAACAGCCAATACATGCCTCCACGACCTTACTCCTTGACAGCAAATATAAACTGGAATAAATTTATATCCAAGAACTATTCACTTAATCTTGGTGTTAACGGTCGGGTTCTGTCCGGAGTCGTAAACAGTGAGTATAAGGACTACTATGATATCTCGGCCGGGGTTACGGATGTCCGTTATCCTCCTTATACTCTCTGGAAATTCTCTGTCACGCAGACTTTCTTTGAAAGATTCAAGATATCGGCAACACTGGATAATCTATTTAACTATAGACCAAAATATTATTATATGAACACTCCGCTCACGGACGGAATATCATTTATCGTCAGTGTGGGCATTACAATATAGATAAATAATGGAAACAATAACAACTACATCTACCCATCGATATCTGGGCAAAGCTCTCGCTTCATTCTTTCTTGTTCTTCTGACAATGCCTCTCGGGCATGCCGCAATGATATTGATGGAGCATAATATGAAGCCGGACACATTGCATATTTGTGCGTTTCTTTTGGGACTGCTTGGCTTTGTAATTACTATAATCGGAGTCTTTGTCAAGGGAGACCTGAGACAGACCCTTTACGGACTGTTCGGCGGGTTGCTTTTTTGGACAGGCTGGGTAGAATTTCTGTTTCAATATTATGCGGACAGATTCGGGATGCAGCCGTTTGCCGATCCGGTCACCGGCAAGGTGACACAGCCGGAGTATCTTATTCTTCCGGCATCGTTCGGATTCCTGATAATGTTCTTTATGATTTATATCTTCTCTACAAGAACCGGATGCAGTTTTTTCAATTGGGTACAGCGTAAATTATTCGGCATGCGTCGTGATATTATTGTAGCGCGTCCGATGACTCGTCATGTCTCTATCGTTACTTTTATGGAACTGTGTGTCATGATGTGGACATCTTATATCGTATTGATGTTCTGTTATGATACCAATTTCCTTGGTGATACGCATCCGGTCACTCTTCTTCTCGGATTTGGATGCCTGATAGGAGCCACTGTCATGTTTATCCGTCAGACGCGTATCTCTTCGTGGGGCGCGAATATAAGAATGTCGATTGCAACAGTTCTGGTTCTCTGGACTTTTGTCGAGATTCTCGGACATATAGGCATACTTAAAGAGATATGGCTCGAACCGATGTCTCATTTGCCTGAAATGATTATGTTACTTCTCCTTTTTGTGTCGCTGAGCGCCTATACTTTGTATAAATCCCTGAGTAAGTGATAAGAATCTAATTAGATTGATAACACTGTTTTGCGCATTTGGCAAAATTTGTTAATTTCGCACTGTCTTGGAAGGAGTCGCCGGGAATTCCTGCAGCCCTCAAAGAGACGTGTTACGTTATGAGCTGGATTATTTTAATCCTTGCCGGATGTATGGAGGTAGGGTTTACCTATTGTCTTGGCAAAACAAAGTCCGCAACCGGTACCGGATTGACCTTGTGGTGGATCGGTTTTATTATTGCTTTAGGTCTGAGCATGTTTATGATGACAAAGGCTGCGGAAAAGTTACCTATAGGTACGGTTTATCCTGTGTGGACAGGTATAGGAGCGGTCGGAGCTGTTTTGGTGGGTATCTTTTTCTTCGGAGAACCCGCTACATTCTGGAGAATTTTTTTCATTACAACATTGATTCTGTCAATAGTGGGTCTTAAAATTTGGGGATAATGGTGGGATGATGGATAGACGAATGAGGAGGTTTAGACAGGAATTGCCGTTAGAGGAATCAGAAAAGATTCTTAGAAACGGTAGAGAATGCGTTATCGCTGTTGATGGAGACGACAATTATCCGTATGCTGTGCCGATTAACTATGTGTATGACGGAGAGCATATATATCTTCATTCCGCCGTTCAAGGTCATAAGATAGATGCGTTGAAAAGAAATCCAAGAATGTCGTTGTGTGTCATTGACAAGGGCGACATCGTACCGGAGAAATTCACTACTTATTTCAGAAGTGTCATTGTATTCGGACATGCTGTGTTCATTGATGATAAAGCTCGTAAGGCAAAGGCTTTATGGAAACTTTCGCGTAAGTATTGCGGAACTCTTGATGCCACCGGTGAGATAAATAAATTTATGAAAGCGGTAGCAGTTTTTGAAATTATTATTGATAAAATAACCGGAAAGGAAGCTATAGAGCTTGTGAATATGAGGTGATCTGTAAAAAGAATAATTCTGGTTGAAGGTGATTATCTAAGATTCATAATAACCGCTTTATCGTCTCCAGAACGAGGGAAGCAATAATACCATAAATGTAAATAGTTCGAGACGCCCGATAAGCATGATAAATGTCAATAGCCATTTTACAGTATCCGGAAGAAAGGCAAATGAACCTTCTACCCCGGTAGCCCCGTAGCCGAGACCATTGCATCCGATGCACGAGACAACCATGAAGAGCGAGTCTGTAAAAGAATATCCCCACATCGTTATTATTCCTGTAGCAATGATGGATATGAGTATATATATGGTGACGAATGCTGAAACGCGGGAAACAAGACTGTTCTGTAGAAAACTGCCATTTAAATTGACTACATATGTGCGTTTGGGAAATACTGCCCGCTTGGTTTCATTCATAAGATTGCGTCTCATCACAATGAGACGGTCAACCTTGATTCCTCCTGATGTGGAACCGGCGCATGAACCACAATACATAAGCAGGATTGTAAGGAATAGAGAAAAAGAACCCCAGCCTTCGGCTTCGGTAATTGAGAATCCTGTAGAGGTAATTGCCGAAACGATATGGAATAGAGGGTGTATTAGAAAATTTTCGACGGAGAGACACTCTCCTCGGATAAATGCATTGATAATTAGTGTAATATAAGCAAGGATAATAAACAGCGTGAAAGTCCGCGCAATTTCGTTATTAAGTATTCTTCGTAATCCATTGCGTGTAGCGTCATATAATACTACAAAGTTAAGACCGGCAAAGAACATAACACAAGTGAGCACTATCATGACATAGTTTGAATGCCAATAAGAAATTCCATCGTTATGAGTGGCGAATCCTCCGGTAGCTATCGCGGTAAATGTTTGACATATACTGTCAAACAGATTCATCGGTCCTATCCAGAGAAGAATTATTGAGATAAGGGTCAACGAAATATATATCATCCATAATGACAAAGCTGTCTGACGTATTCGTGGATGAAGCTTATCGTGTGTGATACCTGTTGCCTCTGCATTAAACATTGAAATACCTGCAGATTTGTTAAGTTCAGGAAGCATGGCGAGCATAAACAGAATAATACCGAGTCCACCTATCCATTGGGTTAAAGCCCTCCAGAACAATATGCCGTGAGATTGAGATTCTACATCGGGTATCACGCTTGCACCGGTGGTGGTAAATCCTGATATTGTTTCAAACAGAGCATCCGTAAATTCTATAGGATGGCTGCTTGACATGAAGGGTATCATGCCAATCAGTCCGAAAATAAGCCATATGAAAGCGGTCAGGATGAATCCTTCGCGTGCCTTGATTGATGTTTGCACATTATGTGTGCAACACTGGGTAATGCCACTTATAGTGAATGCAACAGCAATGGCTATTGCAAAAGCATGCCAGTCAGACTCTTCATATCCGATGGAAACGAACATGGGGATAGCCATCATCAGACCCTCGATGGCGACTAAATGTCCCATAACTTTGGCTATAGACTTGTAATTGATCATAAACAAGTGTTCAAATTAAACCGATATCAATTGAACAGGCGTCTGGCTTTAGATAAAGAACCCTCTTTACAGAATATTGTTACTCTGTCGCCGGCAGTTACGAGAGTCTGTCCTTGGACAAGATATCCTTTCCCATTGCGTATAAGTCCACCAATCGTTATATCCTTAGGCAAGGATAGTTCACCGATATTACGAGATGTGACTTTAGAACCGTCGCCTGCCGTCAGCTCTATGATTTCAGCTTTATCAAGCGACATACAATGTGCCTCCTGACTTGCAGTTTCAATCAATACATTCAGGACTTTCCCGACGTTTATAAGTTTTTTATTGATTATCTTGTCAATGGAGAGACTTTCAGCTTCGGGTATATATTGTAGTTCCTCAATTCTTGCAACTGTTTTTGACACACCGTGCTCTCTGGCAACCATACAAGAAACTATATTTGTTTCCGAACTTCCTGACAAACCAAGAAACATATCACAATTGTCAATACCCTCCTCTTTAAGAGTATTTACATCATTTGCCAGTGCATTGACAACAGTAATATTGTTGAATTTAGCGGCAAGCTCACGGCAACGATCCTTATCGGGTTCAACAACTGTAATTATGTATTTTGATGCAATAAGGTCAAGTAGATTCTCTGTTATCTGACCGCCTCCGGAGATCATGATCTGTCTTACTTTTGAAGTCTCACATCCACATAATTCAGGAAGATATGTAACATTGGAAGGCTCAACAGTGAAGTATACAATATCTCCATTATTCAATTTGTCGTCACCACGTGGAATTATAATTTCTTCGCCTCTTTTTATCAATGCTACGTGAAAAAGTCTTGGGTCATTAGGGAGTCCCTTAAGGCTTTTCCCGATAAGAGGACTGTTGCCGCGCATTCTGATACCAATGACAAGAAGTGCTCCGCCATGCAGTTCAAACCATTCATTTACCCAATTATGCTCAATGAACCGGCAGATCTCAAGAGCGGCAAGACGCTCCGGGTATATAGTCATGTCAATACCATGTGAATTAAAGAATCCATTATAATATGAACTGTCGAGTTCTGCCGTATTGATACGAGCCACACACCGTCGCGCCCCTATATTCTTGGCTATTTCACAAGCAAGCAGATTTACATTTTCATCAGGTGTGACAGCTATAAACAGATCTGATGATTCTACACCACATCTGATAAGATTGTCATGAGATAAAGGATTTCCTTCAAATGTTATGAAATTGCTTTCTGAATCGAGTCGTTCTAAATGTTCGCTATTGGATCCGATCAGCACTACATCCTGATTCTCTACAGACAGTATACTTGCCAGATGAGTTCCTGTCTGACCGTCACCTGCAACAATTATTTTCATGTCAGTTTGATTAATACCCTGTAAATTTACGAAGAAGTCAAATATAAAACCAAACTTGTTTGAGTTTTGTTGAGAGAGGATGTATCAAAGTATTATTTTGATACATCCTCTAAGAAACACTATATAAAATTTTTCGTAATAAATTTAAACAATTTCTAAGCTGTTTATAACAGATTTGTATGCTCTGTTACCTCGGCATCTGTCATGGTATATCCTTCAAGACTTCCCTCTTTTGCCTGTATGCAAATGTATGTCATCGGTTCTTTTGAAGTGCATTTGATATTACGGTCGCAATTTGTGGATACCCTGATTACAGACCCTTCAGCTATTTCAAATACATTATCATTGACCTGAAATTTACCTTCACCGGAAAGAATGATGTAATTCTCTTCATTCTGTTTATGACTGTGAAAGAATGGAACGGATTCTCCGGTGTTCAGCGTACCAAATGAAATCTCACAAGATGTTGCTCCTGTTGCATCCTTTATAAACTGTTTACCTGTGAAGCCATGAAGATTGCCGACTGAGACATGTGTGAATTTTTCTCCTTTGTTGATAGTTTTTAAATCGTTCATAATAATATTATTTATTAACTTTGTGGCAGTAAGCCACTATATTTATGATAGTGCGAAATTAGAAAAACTACTTCAATAAATCAAGAGGTTACATTATTGTTTAATACTTACTTTTGAGTAACGGTTTTTGAAAATGAAAGGCTTGGAACTAAAAGAAAACATAAAAAAATATGCAGGTATAGACACCTGTCCCGTAAGAAATGTGATATCCCGGTTTTCCGGCAAGTGGGCGATACTGGTATTATGTGTGCTTTCAGAGAACGAATCCACAAGATTCAATACGATCAACAAGGCAATACATGACATGTCACCCAAGGTGTTGACTGATACTTTAAGAAATCTTGAATCTGACGGTCTGATATCAAGACATGTTTATGCCGAGATTCCACCTCGTGTGGAATATTCGCTTACTGATCTTGGAAAAAGTCTGATGCCTCATATTGCCGGTCTCATAAACTGGGCACTGGATCATTTCTCGGATTTCAAAAAAGAATAGCTGCCGGAGTGATAAGTAGTTTTGAAATAATACGTTATTACCACTCTTTGACCATGACCGACACATCCTCCTGCGATTGAGGTGGAATAAAGTATCGTGAGTGATTAGAGAATTGTTTCGAGTGTGATTTTCTGTGTTGACATTCCGAGATTCTGATAAAAGCCATATGCTCCAGGATTACAATTCCATACATTCAAAGTGATGTTGTAGAATCCGTTATTATGCGCCCATTCTCTCACATGTTCAAAAAGCTGTTTGCCGATATGCCTGCACCGTTTCTTCTCGTCGACACATAGATCATCGATATAAAGTGTTTTAACCGGCTGTAAGTGGCAGGATTCTGTGTGATCCTGAATAATACAGAAACAATAGGCGAGTGGTATGTCTTCATTCTCAGTATAAACAAATACAGGTGTGGATGAATCGGATAAAATGTTTTCGATATCTTCGGGTCTGTATTTTGTATTGTTTGGGATGAATATATCGGGGCGTCCTTTTGCATGTACGTTATTAACCTGTTGCAAAAGGCTCATTATAAATTCTATATCTTTGGATTCGGCTAATCTAATCATATGACGGATAAGTAAGTTATAGTATGGTATATAGAAAGCAGTCTGGAACTATTTCTCAAACAGCCTGTCATCCCCGCACGGTGTCGTTTCAAATTGGATTGTTGGATGGGAAATACCTTCGTTAAATGCTATTTCAGTTATTTTATGATTCACATCATTTTCGTTTTCTCTGCTGTCGATCAGCACATGAAGTGTCATGGCATTTACAGTGGTGCTGAGCGCCCATACGTGTAGATGATGAATCGAACGCACATGATCCAATGATTCGATACTATCCTTCAACCTTTCGATATTTATGCCATCCGGAACACCGTCTATTGTCAGTTTGAGTGTCTCTTTAAGCATATTCCATGTCGATATCAGTATAAGTATGGCAATTGACAGAGATATGACAGGATCAATTATTACCCAACCGGTAAACGTGATTATGATACCTGCGATCACGACACCCAAAGATACCAATGTGTCGGCAGCCATATGTAGAAATGCTCCGCGGACATTAAGGTCTTCTTTCTGGTCTTTCATCAGGAGCCACGCAGTAAGTCCGTTGATGATTATGCCGGCACCGGCTGTCCAGCTTACGAGACTTCCATCGATCGGGTCGGGATGATAGAATTTTCTTATGCTTTCGACGATGATAACACCTACCGCGACCAGAAGAATGAATGCATTTAGTAATGAGATAAGTATGGTTGATTTCTGATAACCGTATGTGAAACGGCTGTTGGATTTCGCCATAGTCAGTTTTATGCCGACAAGTGTCAGCAAAAGACTGAATACATCACTGAGGTTATGACCGGCATCAGATATCAGTCCCATGGAGTTGGCATATATGCCGGCACCCCCTTCTATCAGCACATAGAGAAGATTCAGAGTTATACCCCAGATAAGTACTTTGCTGACACGTGTGACCGTATGATGATGGTGATGAAACATGCCGTGTGTATGCTCATGTTCATGACTGTCGGAATGACTGTTGGGGATCTGAGACATATCGTAATAAATTTAAACAGTTTCTAAAGTTACGAAAAGCTCTTTGCAAACCGGTTGCATTGTCTGAAAGGGTGTTTAATTTGGTTTAAAATCAACATGCTTTAAAGGATATAAGATACTTCCAGTCATCAGGAGGGGTAGGCATGTACTCACATTTTACGAAATTGCCGTCGTGACCATAAAACTTTTCTGTTGCGTAAAAATGATAGATTCCTATTCCGCAATCAAGCACGGAATACTTGCTTTTAGGCTTGTAATAGAAGTGTACGGTGTCTCCTTCTACCAATGCACGCCATGGCTGGGAATTAGTGGATGACGGTGCGAGACGCAACATGTCAAGAGCCTCCGCAAACTTGTTTTCTGTAGTAAAGGGATGGTTGAAATCACCTGCGAAAAACAGTTCGTCGAATGGTTTCCTGTTCTTACTCCCAAGTGTGAGACGGGTAAGTTTCTCTTTTATCGTCGGTTTTATAGCAACTCCTACAGGACAGATGATCTTTAATTCTTCTCCGTCATGCCATGTTTCGTCTCTGTCGAAATCAGAGCCTTTGAAAGTGGCGGCTATCCAGCATGAACCAAGTCCCATCTGCCAAGCTTTCAGTACAACCTGTTCAAACTGGAAACCCGTTGTCAGAGCGGATGCCTCATCAGATCCAATACCGAGTAGGAAAAAGTCTCCTGCTCCTTTTATTGTGCCATATGTACTCGGTTTGTATCCCTCTTTCATATCAAATTCCTTAAGTCTGATTGTCAGTTTGCCACCGAATGGAGAATAGGATTCCCCAATAGCTTTTTTCAATTCCGTTTTTTGTGAAGCACTAAGTCCTTCTCCGTTAAAACTGCGTACAGACCGACGTTCCTTTATTGCTTCGATAATGTTCATAATAATTCGTTAAGTAAGTGAGATTTCTTAATTCACTTACTATCTTTTTAATTTGATTACTTACTTAAGTAAGAGTAGATTCTACCTGTAAATGCAAATATAGCAAAGAATATTTATTAATTTTGCGCATGCAGGTATAATCTGCGATTTGAAACGACAAATAAATGCAGATGAAAGACAAACAGACTCGTTGTCCCTGGTGTGGCAATGATCAACTGTACGTAAAATATCATGATGAAGAATGGGGGAGGCCTGTTACTGACAACCGCACCCTTTTCGAGTTCCTGACGCTTGAGAGTGCACAGGCGGGACTTGCGTGGATAACTATTCTCCGCAAGCGGGAGGGTTATCGACAGGCATTTTGCGATTTCGATTACAAGCGTGTGGCACAGATGACCATTGACGATGAGGAACGTCTTTATCATTTTGAGGGTATAGTGAGAAACCGCCGGAAGATACATAGTGCAATTCTAAATGCTCGGTTATTTGGAGAAATTATAAATGAATTCAGTTCTTTCTATAACTATATCATCAGTTTCTTTCCGGATGGCAAAAGAATTGTCAACGATGTACCTACGTTAGAAGATATACCGGTTTCGTCACCGATATCCGATGCCATAAGCAAGGACATGAAACGTCGTGGTTTCAGATTTTTCGGTACTGTAAGCTGCTATTCATTTCTCCAGGCAACCGGTTTCATAGATGATCACCTGAATTCGTGCATATCCAAGACAGGATCTTAGAAACTGTTTAAATTTATTACAAAAAAATTATATAGTGTTTCTTTCAGGCATTTTGAAAATAAATTTAAACTGTTTCTTATAATTGAATAAATCATGAATAAGAATATCTGTTTCACAATATTTCTGATATTTCTGTTTTTTGCAGTTGGCTGTAATGCCAACAGACATTCTGTTTATCAGAATGACCGCCGTTATCCGCAGATTGAGGAGAGGCTTAAAACTTATGTTGCGGATAAAGATGCCCGCATAGGCATAGCTGTGATAATAGAGGGGAAGGACACAATATCCGTAAACGGAGACCGAGACTTTCCGATGATGAGTGTATTTAAATTTCCACTTTCATTGGCTGTGGCGGAATGGGTGGATGCAAACTCAATGTCGCTTGACGACTATGTTGCATTCGGTCCCAATGCTTTGATTAAAGAGACTTACAGTCCGATGCTCGACAAATATGGAATGGAGCTGAATAAGATGTCGTTTAGAGAGCTTTTTGAATGGGCATTGATTGAGAGTGACAACAATGCCGCTGATTTATTGCTGAAACGCGTTGGAGGTCCGGCTCTTGCAACTTCTCTGTTTAAGGGAGTGACAGGTGATCTGGATATTACGATAGGTGCATCTGAAGAGGATATGCATAAAGATCAGTATCTATGTTATCTGAATCGTTCTACTCCTTTAGCCATGGCTGAGCTCTTCTATAGATTTGATACCGATATAAGGGAGCGTTCTCAATCATTCTCGGACATTGCGGTAATGCTTGAGCAATGTCGTACCGGAGCTGACCGACTGGCGTCTCCTTTGAGGGGTGCAAATGCTGTAATAGGTCATAAAACCGGAACCGGATTCCAGACTCCGGAAGGAAGAATTTCAGCAATTAATGATTGTGGTTATGTCCACCTTCCAAACGGAACGAGATATTCAATAGCGGTATTCATCGCTGATTCTGCCTATGACATGTCAGAGACATCCGGGATGATAGCCGACATATCTAAAATTGTATTCGACTCATTGCAAGATAGATAAACAAGCTCTAATAACCATATGATACAAGTAGGTAAATATAAAATTGGATTAGCACCGCTGTCGATGATTGTTGTTTTCATCGTCCTGTCGGCATGTGCTGTTATTGCTGCTTTTAAGCAGGCACGTCCCGAATTCTCAATGCCGCTTTCCAGCATTATTCTTATCAATGAGGGAATGGCTCTGGCGGCAACTCTTGTATATGGAATATTCGTTCACTTTACTATCGTATTGATAAACAGAATAAGTAAGTGATAAAAATTAATGAACATATAAAACGCGGTTATTTATTGACGGATTTTGTCACGGAGGGATGGAGCATACTTTCGTATACGACTGACCGACAAGGCGGAAGACGTAATAAAGAACAAGTTTTATAGTTCAAGATAATTTCACTTACATATATCGTTTAATTTTTATTACTTGCTTACTTAAATGAATATCGAGGAATTTCGTGATTATTGCATTGCCATGGATGGCGTGACGGAGAAAACCCCATTTGGGAAGTTTGCCAGACGCTATGATTCGATACTCGTGTTTTATATCCTCGACCATATGTTTTGCTTTGTGGATATGGATGACTTCACATCCGTCACAGTAAAATCAACTCCTGAAGAAGTCGAAAAACTGCGTATTAACCATGTGTCTGTCAGTAATCCGGTGAATATGAATCCCAGACACTGGATTCAACTCAACCTCAATGGCGATATTCCGGACCGGGATGTCTATTCATATGTTAAGCGAGCCTACGGCATTGTCAAAGCCAAATACACCCCGAGGATTTTAAGGAACCTTAATAAAGATCATTGATTTGCTTTTGCAGCGAGTCGAGAAAACGGGCAGCATGGGCACCATCCATCTGTGTGTGATGAAATTGGAATGAAACGGTGAGACTGGTTTTAAACCATCGGTGACGGTAACTGCCCCATATTATGAAAGGATTGTTAAATATACCGCTATACATCCCTATGGCACCGTCTATGTTGTATTGAGCCAACGCGGATGTACCGATTACCATACAGTCCGGGATGTCATGATTCTCGCAGACTTCTGCCACCTGACGTGTCAGGCGAAGATAATCTTCGTTAAACTTATTGAGATTGTCATTGAAAGGTATATCACATGAGTTGACCTCACCATTACAGTTGGATATTATTGTATTGACGGCAATATTGTCATATCTGATAAGTTTCTCACCAACAGGAAGCATGTAAAACTCCTTTATCCGAGAGGCGGCCTGTCCGATACACCAGCACATCAGCATATTGAACTTCAGACC
The DNA here is from genome assembly GCA_910579845.1 of uncultured Muribaculaceae bacterium. Lineage (GTDB taxonomy): Bacteria > Bacteroidota > Bacteroidia > Bacteroidales > Muribaculaceae > Lepagella. The sequence goes on from CAJTWL010000013.1 coordinate 42,773, forward strand.
TCGTTTTCGGCTGATATGTCGAAGCCTGGTTACATTTAAAGTTTTGATTAGCGTCACCATCGGCATCGGAGCCTTCATCCACATCTCAAAAGCATATGCACGGGTTGTTTCTTCCGGATTTACTTCTTGTATCATCTTGGGGATTTTCATTAGTTTAGAAGCCAATCCATTAATGGATTCTCATATAGTTCAAACAAATCATTTGGAGTCGATGTCGTTTCCTCTTTGACCCCCATTAGATTCATTAATAGACACCCATTAATTTTGTTTGTATCTTTAATAATTCCCGAGGGTAATTTTACCGGTTTTAATCCCATGCTATATGAAAAAGCTGCATTCCCAACAGATTTGATGCTTGACGGCAACTTCAATTCATATAGTCCCGAGCTATAGAAAGCACTGTCCGGCACTACGGAAAGTGTAGCTCCACTTAGATCTAAACGAACCAGGCTTTTCTCCTGAGATAGATAGTTTAAATATTTTATATCATCCTTGTTCAGAGGTCCTGTCACAATTAAATCATTCGTAGCCTCACCGTATTGGCAGGCTTTTACAGCCGAAGCAATGGAGCCGGCTTTGAGATTGCGGACTGAAGCTTTTTTTGAAGGAACAAAAATGGCATAATACTCTTGTACTGATACCGGATGAAATTTGGCACCTTTTTCCGGACGTTTCTTTGTGCAATTGGTGGTTGTATCCTTATCTATATGAAGGTAGGCGCTTGACATGGGATATCCCGCAGGTCTTGTATTAAATACCTTGTTATTCGAGGTCGGATTTTTTGATGTTGACAAACAATCAAGAACATAACCGTCAGCAGGAAGAGCAAACATTTTTAGAATGAATCGATTGCCGCTGTTTGAAATATTCCCCTCAACCTTGGCAATCTTGGGATCATCACTTATCGTGCAGTATGGCACGTCTGAAACATTATCCGGGGTTAAATATACCTTACCCTTGGCAGTCTCCGGGTTTTTTACTGCGAATGACAGATTCTTGTAATATGTATCTCCTGCCCAAGACTGAGTCTGGCATAAGAGAACGACAAGCACAACAATAAAGCAGATTACCTTCGGCTGTTTCATTTTATTATAGTTTTATGGTTAGAAAGTTTCTTAGAATAAATATAATAGAGTCCTCTTATTAGTATTGCTATCATTAGCAACCACATGCTGTATAATTGAATTTGGACAATGAAATTAATGCAAATTAATAAAAGAATTATAATTACGGATAATATTTTTGCATACCAAAGCCATATGTTTGTTTTTTGCAAGCATAATAATATGATTGGCAGTGGAGAAAAAATCAACATTAGAATATTGAAATAAAAACCGCCTGTAAATATTGCAGCGAAAAACATATACCAGATAATACACCCGATTATGGTGCCTACCCCCAATAGGGTTGCGTCAAACCAACGTGACAAGTGTATTGCTTTCCCTTTTATATTCAATATTGTCAGTAATCCCGAAATTAAAAACAGGACAATGAACACCATTGCCGGTGTTAATCGCATGCTCTTTTTATCCTTGTCAAACCCTTTGACATTTGAATCCTTATCAATGAGAGGTTTGCTATTATACGGATTCACTATTAAGGGCAAATATACGCAGATAATTTTGGGGTAAAACAGGTTGATAGTTCCTGTTGATTTATCGCAATCGGATCCTAAAAGAATATTCCAGAATAGACCTGTCCATGGCGAATTTGTAAAGAAATCATCAAGATATTTTCTTGCCGAGCCATTCAAAGTCTTTGACACATCTGATGATGAAATCAATCCCGGCTGTACTGTCGATTCAATGACCGGTAGAATCATCGAGCAGCAATTATATTCCGTTGGAGTAAATGGGAACTTTGAATAACTATCTACCGCGTCATCAAGTTTTGACCACAATGTTACTTCCTGCTCAGCTGTCAGATTCAAGGGATATTCGTTGAATATCCTGTTTTCAGAGTTGACCTTATTAAAAAAATCGGATGTAAACAACCTTATATAATTCCCTTCTAATGTGCCGTTGAGAAATTGAAATATAAGAGATTCATTATCGTTCAACGTTGCATTAAATTCGTATATGTAATCTACGTTATGGTAAGGACAGGTCATTCTTACAGCCAAATGTCCTCCGGCTGAATATATTGCATTTCCGGGAGATACAACAATTAATGATGTTTTTATGTAATCTTCATGCTGCATCATCTCCTTGACGTCTCTTGATTCTGCCCGAACATAAAGATGGGGTATAATCAAAAAAATAGCCAGAAGTAATAATCGGAAGTACATACTTAGAGTTTGTTGAGTTTTAAATGATTTTAGCACAGACAGAGACTTCGGAGAGATTTTTAAAAGATTCATGAGGGAGCATATTGGTATATGTGACCGGATGAATCTTTGGAAAAGCGCCCGAAGGATCGTTTGTGATGAAATCAAAAATTCCCATTCTCTTTATTAATATTTAATTTGGTTTAAAACTCAATACACTCTAAGTGAAAGGTTATTCATCTATCATAGGAACCACAACGATATTCATATCATTTGTAATCAAAGTAGCATCATTATACGCTTCTTCAACATACATGACTGTCAGGTTTAAATTACTGTCATTTTCAAAAGCTTTCCCAAGTATTTCAGGTGTGAATATCAGAGAGCTGTCATTGTGGGGAATTCTTAGGGTTACTCTGTTTTTTTTATTTTTTGCTATAAAATAGGACGATTTATCCATCTTCCAGCCAACCTTTATTGATATAGAATCCATAAGTATGAAATCACCGCTCAATAATTTTTTGTGGTCCTCAACAGAAACCGGAAAGCCGTCAGTGGCACGGACCGTGGCGGCTTTTGTGGTTGCAATGAAGTCTGAAAAACTTTTTACACCCGTCTTCTTGAACAATTTTGGAGTTATGACGTACAAGTTGTTTGTCTCGGAAAGAACTTTCATTGCCTGATTGTCTGAACTCCAATTGATTTTTGCTTTTTCATTGAAGGTATCACCTTTATGCATTTCCTTCCCATTGATGTTAATAGACTTTGTGTTTAACATCTTGATGGTGTAATTTTCTGCCGTGGCATTACCTGCGGCAAGAATCAATGAAATAATGATTATTAAATTTCGCATTTTTCTTTTAGGATATAATGATAATTTACTAAATACCCAAATATTGTAAAGTATAGGGATGGTATGAATATGTTGATTTCTATGCCAAACAATAAATATCCTGCAACTCCTATCGCAGAAAATATAAAAGATAAACTAAAGAATGATAAAAAGAATCTAAATGTCTTTGATTTAAACTTTCTTAAAAATGGAATAAAATTCAGAATGGAGTATCTCCTTATAATATATAAAGAGATTCCAAAATATATCATAAAAAGAACGATAATCTCGATATATGAGATTGAAAGATCATCATTAACTAATGCGTAATAGGCGTTTAAGTTAATAATCGGACCTGCTATTTTGCCCAAATATGTATCATGAATATCGTTTTCACTTACATCTCCAATAAGGATTATTTTATTTTCAAAGAGTTTGGATAAATCGATATCCGTATCCAACAAATCAGCTCCCAAATTATAATATCTTAATCCGATAGTTTTGTTATTCCCATTTGTATCTTCCTGGTATTCATTCCAAAGCTTAATCGGCAGTTTTAATACAACACTTTTTCTTGCCAAATGGGCCCTGAAAAAGTATAAAGGACCGAAATTGGTTATTCTATTATTATTTAGGTCTATATATGCCTGATATGGGAATGTTGCCTCTCCATTACGGATATAATCGTATTTTACGAAATTTGATTCGGATATATGCGTGGAATAATCACTATATCTGGTCTTTAGAAGTAAACTTGAATCCGCAATAACAAAATTCTCACTTTTCGCGACTACAATTTTATTTGTATTCAGCAATTCATTGAAAAGAGCAGAATCATATCTGGTATCATATCCATCCGAGAAAGTTACATCAAGCATTATATATTTGTACTGTGTCTTTTTTATCTTTTGCAGTAAAGTCAATAATTTGTGCCTGTCTGTAATATCCAGGTTTCCCTTTGGCAATCCGAATTCATCATTAACAGTTACAAGATCCCGATCATAGGCGACATTTATTATAAATACATCATCTGGCGTTACGTCTTTAGTGAAGCCAAAGTAAGATTTTATCTGCTCAATCCGTTGACCTAATGTCGCATCACCAATGAAAGAATAAGGAAGATTATCGATAAGATAACAGAGTACAAGCACAATCATCGCACTGATAACTGACGCAATGATTGCCCTGTGATGGATTATTATATATCGTTTTATATTGAACATATCAATTCAGTGCATCTAACAACACAAATGCAGCCCAATATTTGGGATCTTGGAATGTTTTGACTTTAACTTTCTCAATATTTGTATTCTCCGACTTGTCCTCAAATCTTTGGCTCTTCCGTCTCTGGGATGCGGTCATATTCGATTCATCTGAGATTTCAATTTCTTCTTCATATTCCCTTACATATTTTTGTGCAAGTGTAAGTGATTCTAATTTTGTTTTACCTGAAAGCAGATATTCATAAAACTTTGTCATCAACATTTGTGTAGCCCGGTCATCTACTTTCCAAAGACTCATAAGAAGAGTATTGGCACCAGCTTTTTTGAATCCCCGCTGAAGACCAAAAACACCGTCACCTGTTATCTCGCCCAGACCAGTTTGGCACGCTGACAGGACAACCATATCCAGCCCCTTCAAATCAAGTTCAGAAATCTCTTTAGCAGTAAGAATTCCATCCTGTACGTTATCAGGCAATTCTATCCCTCTTAGGGCATTATTTACGCCTGCGAATAACAGCCCTGAACGTGAAAGGGCTTCATCCCCCTCAGAACGATGCGTATTCCTATTCCCGGCTTGTAGAAAGTTTAAACGGCTCATTCGTCTGGCCTCCGATTGGGTCCAATAAAACCCATGCGTGGCTATATGGATTATATCAGTTGTTTTACCTGATAATGTTTTAAAATATCCTTCTGTTGCAAGTGTGTCTGTTAAAACATTGACATTAATTGGTTTCCCCTTAAATAAGGCGTTGATATAGTTGACCTCATCTTTTGTTGCGGGTAGATAAGCGATTCCACCCCTCAAATTCAGGGAATCAGCTATACTCCGCTCCTTATTCACAAGTTTATTGGACGGATATCGCTTGCTGTCACAGATCAGCATATCAAGAGATGAGTCATATTTAATCCCGCCAAAGAGAGAGACTTTATTATATCTTTTTCTATTTGTAACATTCCTTTTTACAAGCTCACTGGTTGAAGACAACCTATACATATTCCATATATTTGAGATTGGGATATCTTTTTCCCAATGTGGCATATATTCTATGGCAATAATGTTGAGTATGGCATCTGCTGAAAAATAAATATTTTTAGCGCCATTAATATATTTTTCCAATGGTTTCCACACCAAGGCGGAGACTTTTGCAGTAGTATAATAATCTTCAGGTGATATTTTTCTTATCTCTTTATTTTCAAAAAGAGGTACAAGTATAGGTTGCTCCGCGTTTTTTGTAAGGACAAGAGCGCAATACATAATACTGTCATTTCTAATAGGTGCAACTCGAAACTCTATAGCGACATCGTTTTCTTTCAAACTATCCTTTACATCGCGCCATTCTACAAGATTCTCATGGTTCTTTATGTTGTCTGCTACCAATGAATTGAGCTTGGACTCCAATCGATCTTTATACTCGGGTGTGTTGTTTTCTTCAGACTTTAGCTTTTCATAAAGATTCAATAGTTCCGCATTTTCGCTTTTATATATTATATCTGAAATTTCGGTTTCGACATTAAGCAAATAATTTTTACTTAGCAATGCCGCGTCATAGTCGATGGCTCCAAGCGATTTGCATTCATGGCTGTGGTAATAATCCATAGCTGGAATCATAATCATATACCATGAATTAAAAGCGGGAGAATGCCATAAAGAGCGCCTGGTTTCGACATTTAACCTAAAGAATTGGTTTCTCATATAGGTCTTCAGCAATCTGGTGGATTCGTCTGCCAATTTTACCATTTCATTTGTATCTTTCCCGAAATTTAGAATCGCGAGAGCTTGTAAGGATCGTATGTAGTCAATGTGTTCTTCACCGACAATACCTTTGATAATGTCAATGGATTCACGTTGCAATTTTTCCGCAGATGAAAAATCACCACATACAGATTTGAATGCGGCATAGTTGGATAAAACAGTGTGATATTGAGATGTTTGCTTTCCTAAATTGCGGGAAATCAAACCAAGCGCTTTTTTGTATAATGAATCTGTCTCAGTTTCTTTTCCAAGATTCTGACTATGAGTTGCCAGATTAGCGATAGATTTTATATATTCAAAATTGTTTTCTCCAAACAGATTCAATGCCAACTCACTTACCTTGTACGCTGTCTCATAAGCCTTTTGTTCATCACCTGTCTCGCTATATTTAATGCCAAGATTATCTAATGACCTTAAATAATTAACAGATTTCTCACCTTCCTCCTTAAGGAAAATATCCGCAGCAACCTTGTTGAATTCCAGCGCTTTGTGTGCATGCCCGACATTGCTGTAGTAGTTAGACAGAAAAGAAAGAGAAACAGCATAATCGACAGATCCCTCTTTGCCGTTATTTTTTAAGATTGAAAGATTATCATTTATATTATCTATTGCTTGGGCATAGTTCCCATTGTAATTTTGGAACTGGGATAAATTCAGTAATGATGTTGCATATTCTTCCGATAATTCCCCAAAATGTAATTTGGCAAGTATCAACGCCTTTTCTTCATATTTTATGGCATCAGGATAGTTCCCCATGAAGAAATTGCTTGCCGATATTTTTCGCAAAACAGGCAGGTGCGATTTATCGTTTTCACCGTTTCTCTTGCAATTCAAATCATATAATTCTTTAGAAAATAGAATGGCGTCATTATAATCTTTATTTTTAAAGCACAAATAACTTAAGTTGTCTATAATCTGGTGATAATCATTACTGTTCTCTAATTTATTATAGCATAGTATGTCGAGAATCTGTTTGTAGCCATCTATCGCCAACCGCATGTTCCCTTGTTCATAAGCTACAGAGGCAATAATGCCGAATGGTGATATAAATTCCAACCCCTTGTTCTTAACAATTGTGTAGAGCTGTATAAACTGCTGGCCAGGCTCGTTTATTTTATCATACATTTTATTGCTATACAAACTTTCTATCAGTCGCATACAGACATATAATTGATCTTTCCGTGTACAACTTAAAGCTAATTCATTATAAGTTTCCAGTGATTTCTCAAAATATGGTATGGCTGAAGAAAAGTTTTTTTGTAGATAAAGACACATACCTGTCAGGTATGCAATTTGTGCAGTTTCAACATGCGGGGTTACAAAATATGAATCATAAAAATTCAGAGCTTGTGCATATAGCGGCTGGGCTTTTTGGTATTCTTTATTTAGAAGTTGTTCGTCAGCTGATTGTAGTAAAGAATCGACCTTGACAGTTTCTCTGCGGTCAATGGGTTCTGTCATATAATATGGATATAGATTTTCAGCTTTTACGGTATCGCCTAAATGAAAAAGGCAACATGCAAGCCACATAGAGGAATAGTCTCGTCGGTTACTGGTAGAGTCCAACAAGGCTTTGTCAATTCTGTCTGATTCCTTAAATAAAGGTATCGCGTCTTTATATCTTTGTTTTTTGTATAGTTCAACACCTTTTGCGAATAGAGAATCCGACAAAGTCTGCTCTATGTTATTAGCCAGACTTTCACCCTCGATAAAGATCAGAATTATCAGAAATAATAAGATACGTTTCATTGTTTTAATTAAGTGCATCCAACAATACAAATGCGGCCCAATACCTTGGATCCTTAAACGGCTTTATTTTTGTTTTTGAAGTAGTGACAATCTCTTGTCCGTTATACAATCGTTGGCTCTTTCGTCTTTGGGATGCGGTCATATTTGTATTTTCATCAATTATCTCATTTCTCTCATCAACTTTAATTTCATAGTTTCTTAAGAAATTTCGGGCTTTGTTTAACGATACGATTTTATTATAACCCTCTGATAGATATTGATAGAATTTTGACATAAGAATTGAGGTCGCCTTATCATCTACTTTCCATAGGGACATCATTATTGATTGTACACCAGCCTTCTTAAAACCTCTCTGAAGACCGAAAACACCATCTGATGTAATATCTCCTAAGCCTGTCTGACATGCAGATAAAACGGCAAGATTCATGTTTCTAAAATCAAGTTGTGATATTTCCCTGCCTGTAAGAATGCCGTCGTCCGGGGTAAAATTCTCGTTGATATTGCGAAATCCTATTTCGGCTCCCGATAGCAGTAGCCCTGATCGAGCCAATGCGCGATCCTCGGATGAAAAATTTGCAAATCTGTTTGGGTTAAGGAATCCTTTGAACTGATATTTGCGAACATCTTTTTGAGTCCAATAAAAACCATGGGTTGCGATATGCAATAAATTTATTTTTTTTCTTGACAGGTTACGGAAGGCTTGTTCTGTTCCTATTGAATCCGTAAATATATCATAATTGATCCCCATCTTATTAAGACTGATGGCGATACTGTCAATCTCGGTTTTTGTCTCAACTAAAGGTCCAAAGTTGTCTCTTAATGTTACAGGTGCATTGATGTCTCGATTATCCGAATATGAATAATTGTATTTAAGTGCGCCAAATAGAGAAGCATTATTTATGTTGTTTTCGTGTCTATTCAATGCTATTTCTCTTGTTGAGGAGAGCCTATAGACATTAAAGACGTCTGATATGGTTTTATCTTTATCTTCCCAATATGATATATATTCTATAGGGGATGTATATATACAACCGGCCGGGGCGAAATAAATATTTTTTACATCTACAAGATAATCCTTAAGCGATACCCAGATAGAATCACAAATATTTTTGCCTGCTGTATATAAGGCGTTTGTGGAAATCTTATCATCAACTACCATAGGTAATGGAACTACTACCGGGCAATCATACTCTTGCTTTAACAGCATTGCATAATATGTTAGAGCACAGTTCTCTATATCTTTGTTGTCATTATTAAATGCGACAAATTCAATTGCGATATCATCATCTCCAAGCGCGTTTTTCACATCATTCCATTTTATACTCAATTTTTTTGTGTAATCACCGTAGGCTTTGCTCTTGTCGAGTAAAAGTAATTCTTGTTCGTAAATGAATTTCTCAAGTGAATCTGTTCTACTTCTTTGCTTTTCCAAAGGAAGCTCATAAACCTTCGTAAGTTGACGACGGTTATCTGATAAGGACTTATATATTTTAAGGTCCTCTTCATTGCCTTCTTCAAGAATTAGATTATACAGTTCAATTTCCGAATTGAGCAAAAGACTTTTAGAAAATAATACTGCGTCATATGTTTTCTGAACAGCGGGTTTACGATTAGAATTCTGATATGCAATCCTGGGCATAACAAATGAAAACCAATTTCTGTAGCGTTCCCAAACAAGGCTGCGTTCATGAGATGAAAGGTCAATAAATAAATCTTTTATTTTGTCGACAATCAGATCATTGACCTTTATTGCATTGGATGCGGCTTGTGCATGCTTGTTATGAGTCAGCTGTAAAGAACACAATGATATCATATCTTGAATGTAGGAATTGCTTTTCCTTCCTAAACTGTTTTCAAACAATGCGAGCGCTTTTTGTGTATATTCAATGGCTGTTTCCAGATTATTATTAGCCGCATATATACCACCTGCTTTCTGTAGAGTGAGTGCATAATTCGGATGAATCCGTCCCAACAATGATTCTTGAAGTACTAATACTTCTTCTATTAATCTTATCGCCTCTTCAATCTGGTTATCGGCAACAAGATGCATGGATTTATTGGAAAGAACAGTTGCAAACTCATTGTTTTTCTCTCCGAAGGTTTGTTTAAGGATTGTCAATGCCATGTCATCTAATTTTAGAGCCTCAGAATTATTATTAGCTTGAGATTCTATAGATGCTTTCGTTACACATATTCTTGCATATTCAGGTTTGTCGGTACCCAATAACTTTGAAGTAATATGCAGCGCTTCATCTAAATGTTTTGTAGCTTCGTGATAATTCCCTAAATGAAAATATATATTTGATAATTGTTTTAAACAGACAGCGTATCTTAATGATTCCCTGCCTAAAGTCTTTTCAAATATATCCATTGACTGGAGCATTAACCTGCGAGCCTCGACATATTCACCTAATTCCAGATAACAACCACTCATAGACCCCAATGTTATTGCTACGTCACTATGGGCATCTCCATATATTTTATTCTGGATTTCAAATGCTTGATGTAGGGATTGAAGTGCCTCCTTGTATTTGCCAAGTCTTAATTGCACTGCTGCAAAATTACTTAGATATACAGCATAGTTCGGGGAATTCTCTCCAAAAATATTTTCACAAATATTTTTTGCTTCTCCCATATTTATAAGAGCCTCGATATATTCGCCTATATTAGATTGCATTTGACTTAAGTTGTTTAAGAACGTCATATAACCGACATGTTCTCGCCCTGTTTCTGACTCTAATATTGTCAAAGCCTCCTTTAAACTTTTAATAGCATTGTCTGTTTGACCGTTCCTGAATAAAACATGAGATAGAATGCCTAATCTATCGGCATAATCTTTACAATCTTTTCCTTGTGTTATTTCGATAATATTAAGAGCTTCGGTATTGAGTTCTATTGCTTTATCAATGCTGTCTAATTTGTTGTAATATACAGCCAGGTTCCCGGTTAGCAGGCTGTAATCTCTAGATTTTGTCAAATTGTTTCTTCGTAGCAGATCCCTCGCTTTCTCGACTTTCTCAATAGCTTCCTTATATTTGTCACAATGAGAATAAAAATTGGCCAATCTTGTCAGAGATTCAAGATAAAACTGAGATGTATCTCCGAGTTCTCTCTTTTGTATATTGGCGGCTCTTTCCGCACATTGTATTGCATCTTCATGCTTGCCGGATTCATCATATAGATAAGAAGCCGCACTTAAAATTAAGGAATAAAGTTTCTTCTGACCCCCTTCTGTTTTTTCTATTTCCTTAAGGTATTGTTTTGAAGCATTTATGCCGTTATCATAATCATGATTGCTTCTAAATTCTTTAAGTTTAGTATAGTACGTATTAAATAATTCTTCGGAGTCTTGTCCATATGCTGCATGTGTAATTAAACATATAAAAATCAATATAATTATTCGATATCTAAGAAATTGTTTAAAATTATTTTCAGAGGATTTTGAGAAGTATTTTTGAGAAGTTTTTACAAGCTGAAGAGGGAGAAACCTGACGGTTTCGACCGATGAAACTTGGTGAAAACAGCCAAAAAGACACTCAAAATACCTGAAAGAAACACTATATAATTTTTTTCGTAATAAATTTAAACAGTTTCTAAACATCCTGGGTATTTATATTTTTTGTTTATCAATGCTTAATTTTAAAGAACAGTATACCATCAATGTCTTGAATAATAACACTCAAGACATTGATGGTATATATAGAAACGTTGTTGTCAATATTATTTATGTTCAGAGAAGCATTCTTTGGAAAATTTATTTAGTCATTTCTTCTGCATTCCGCCACTTTGCGACTTCCCATTCGTATTGGATGCTCCTGCGTTGTTTAATTTTAAATCTTTTTTTATTTCATTCTCGATAACACCGGCTGGTGCCGAAATAGTAGTTATTACCCACGACCGCGTTATCTCGTCCCAATGCTGCGATGAGATGGTCTTCCACACGTTGTTAAAGAAATTAACAGAAGGCATCATTTTCTTACGTCTTTTACGATCGGTCTTCCAATTTGCACGATATTCAGGGGTAATGTCACATGTTTCGCGTAACTCAATATCTAACTTATACTGACCGGTTCCCCAAATGTTTTTATAACGTCCATTTGCATCCCGGTAACCCATATATGAGCGTGGCACAATGAAACTTTCTCCGACAACCGGATATTTCGATGGTTCATCCTTTGGTCGAATATATCTTACGAATCCCGTGGAATCAACATCATCCTTTTTTATTGGAATCGTTATATTAAATTCTCCCAAATGGGCATTATTATGGAGTTCTATGGCATCAGTAAACCATGATGATGTTAACTTAATATTCATCGACAAGTTGAAATTCTTTCTTTCATCGAAAGAGAATTCAAGGGGAAGTCGCGTATTGGGAAGATTAGAGTGTAATGGGCTTAAAATAAGCGTATCCAAAACTAACTCAAACTTTGAATGATTGACAATCCGGTTTAGTTTTGAACGGTCAATGTGGCAAGAGACGAAAAAAACAGTGTCTGTATTTTCCATTCTCAAACAACCTATTCCGTCAAAGCTCATATTTAGCGGGTCTAATGCACCTGCTGTTGAGGGCTTCTGATAAAAATCCTTCACATCTTGAATGGAACTGATCTTGGTAGACCAGACGTTCTCTTCTTTGACCATATCTTCCCATTCTTTTTGTAGACGTGCGTTCCGAGTAATCAGATTGCCTAATACATTCACCCCCATGTCTATAATGGTAGAGATATATCCGGCGCCAATGCCTTTTGCCGCTCCTAATGTAGCATTAAGCAAGTCAACGTCAAAACGTCTGGTGTCATCTTGTGAATCATTGACTCGCTGAATGTCATCAGCTAAATTTTCACTGGTATAGATGAATGTTTTATATTCAATCGTTTGGGCTGACACGGCTATGTTAAGAGCCAAAAAAATAAAAATTAAAATATATCTCATATATTTTTAATGTGAATTAGACGATGGTTAATTGGTTGAGAATCTAATGTTTAAAGTTAAAGGCAATGGATGTGTAGTACTAAATTATTGGAAAACAGCTGTTTTTGTCGCTACGATCGCCAAAAACAAAATTAATAAAATTATTTTATAACGGTAGATTTATTCTGCAAAGTTACTACAAAAAAGTGAAATGCGGAAAGATATAGTGATA
>CAJTWL010000014.1 GCA_910579845.1 uncultured Muribaculaceae bacterium
GTTTGTCAAGGACTTGCATTTATAACAAGTAATTAAGCTGCGAATTTAAGGATAATTAAAAATTTATGACAAAGTTTCATTTTGCAATCAGATTTTAGATTATTTTGCAAGTTATAAAGATTTTTAATAAAATCAAATTAAAATTGTTCAAATTTTGTTCAGTTTTTATTTGAACTCATCGGAAATAATACACATTCAGCATGTTAAGATATTAAGAGTATGTTGAGTTTTAAACCAAATTAAACATTAATAAAGAGTATGAGAATTTTTGATTTCATCACAAACAATCCTTCGGGCGCTTTCCCAAAGATCCATCCGGTCACATAGCCCGCTATGCTCCTTTCTGAATCTTTGAGAAATCCCTCCGAAGTCTCTGTTTGTGCTAGAATCATTTAAAACTCAACACACTCTAAAATTTTTTTAATTTATACCCGCCTATATAGCCTCCTGACTTCTATTTATGTATGAGTATGATTCCAACGCAATAAAAGATCAAAAAACCCAAAACCGTATTCGATAGTCGTTGGGAGGTGAGTTTGTCCCCAAACTCACACACGCGTCTCGGGTTTGGCGACTTGAGGACAAGTCGCCTTCCCAAACGTCGGGTAGCAACTTCTTCGACGAAAGAAATCCAAGTTACAAGACCCATTAATGCTATGGGTCTAATTTCAGCGCAATAAAATAAATAGAAACTGAAAAAGAGCCCGGTATTGTGCCGGACTCTTTCCTTTTTATTAAATTGTTATGTCGGTTCAATCTGCCGATTCCAGATTCCGTATCCCGCGGACACGTTTTGCAAGCATATCCGTAATTTCGGGAAGCAGGCGATCCGGTACCGAAACCAAACCCTCGGCATCCGGTGCCGGAACGGGTATATATCCCAGTCTCTCCACATATGCTCCGGGATCCTTGCTTCCGATAAATTCGAGTACATGTCTGCCTCCTGCTCCGCCACCTGATTCCCGACCGTCCCTTATCGATACAGCCGGCGCTTTACGTATTCCACATCTTCCCGCACTTGGCCAGAATCGCAAATCGTAAGATTCGCTTCCATGTTCTATCACACGTGTCACCGCACGTTTCCAGTCGCTCATGCGAAAATATCCCAACCTAAGGAAGTCAGCCGGAAGCAATACGCTGCCCCGACCGGGACCATCCCATTCCACTTCGGTCTCTGCCTCGCAGTAATCGGAGAGGGAAGAATCGGGGGCGCGCAGAATAATCTGCGACGCCACCTCTTCAAACATATCCTCTATCAGATCCACAAGCTTGGTTCCGGCAATACCATAACTCTCCTTCTCCCTGACCAATTCCTCATTCTCGTCAAGCTTCCGAAGAACAGAAGAAACGATTGTCTGCATTGGAACCTTCATACTCTTGTCTTTTGCAATTTTATTATCTTGTTCTTCCTGAACCAATAACTGTTCTCTATCAGATAGATCACAGCGGGGTTGTCGGTGGTAAAAGTGGCAGGGGTGACTCCATATCCTGTTACAGTACCTCCGCTGAAATGCACCCTAAGCACACTTCTGCCAACCGGAATCATAGCATGCCATTCCATCATACCGTTTACACCGTATGTCACTTCCACACGTTCATCTTTCCTGTTTTTAACTGTTTTCATATAAGTAAGTAATAAAATTTAAACGATATATGTAAGTGAAATCATCTTGAACCATAAAACTTGTTCTTTATTACGTCTTTCATCTTGTCGGTCAGTCGGATACGAGAGTATGCCCCATCCCTCCGCGACAAAATACTTCAATAAACAACGGCGTTTTATATGTTCATTAATTTTTATCACTTACTTATATTGTTTTTGAGCAAGTCCTTCTATACATTTGCCGACAACTCGCCGGTATATATCTCCCAGGCATCATCACCGCCGTTATATTTCCATACCTGACCCGCCTTAGCACCCGCAGATATTCCGGGACAATCTTCAGTCAGATAATATATGTCTCCTAATTCGGGTGAATCAGGCGCCGAATTCTCTCCCCAGAGCTGGAAACTGAAAGATCCCTCCGTCGGCTGATCCGAATCGCCGTCAATCCATATATGACAGCTCCCCTTCAGTGCCAACGCATCCCATATGAGTATTCCGTTTCTGGTTGCTTCCTCACCCTCCACGCGGTCGCTGAAACTGTGCTCGGAACTGTATACATAATGAACCAGACGGTTTTCACCGATCAATGCGCCGGAATTGCTCCATCCAAGACGGTCGAGCGTCGGTTCACGCTTTATCTCTATATCACCGAAAACCGTATGGAAATTGGTCACCGACCAGCCCAGAGGATTTATCTTCGTGGATATCTGGATTTCCGGATGTTTTGAGAAATCTATGCACTGTATCTGTTCCAACAGATTCTTACCGGCAAGCAGCAAAGCCGTCTTCGGCACATCCTCTCCGGTGAAGAACATCTTGGCAAGCGCTATTATCTTCTCCACAGTCCATTTCCCTTTATGCATCAGCTCTCTCTTGAACTGCCAGCGAAGTCCTTCGGTACAATACACATACTGGAAACCCATACGCGGCACATTCATCTTGAACTTTCCGGCACGCCCGGCCCAGAGTGTGCGGTTGCCTCTGACCTTGAAATTTGCTATCGCCTGCTCCGCGATAATAGCTTTGGAGAATGGGATACGCTTGCGTTGCGACTCGAAATAATCGGACACGACCTGATTCATACCTCGCTTCTGCAGATATACCTTTGTCGGCTGGGGAACAATCAGATCGGGATCAACCTCTTTCTGTGTCTCATAAAGAGAATTGGCAAGTACGACCACCTTGGTCCCTGCCGGAATCATAGGGACAGTTGTGAATTCCGAATCTCCCTGGTCTCTCTTTCCGTTTACCGCCCTTACCACAGGATTGTTGGTAGTCGGATCAACAGATACCACAAAAAGCATCAGTTCCTTACCGGGTGTCCTTCTGCCCTCCGCAGAGAATCCGTCCACCCCTTTCACAAGCAATGTGCTGTACGGGCGTGGGAGGCTCTGATCCTGTGCCTCAAGCGGAAGAACCACCTGCATCTTCTGTTCATCGTCCACATCCGCGGCAACAGTCAGCTGGCTGCGTGCCTCGTCAATCATATAATGTTCCACCTCAGGCGAGTTTACTTTTACCCTTTTTGCCCGCAACATCAGATTCATAAGAGGAGTGTCATCTGAATTGAACCTGAAAAGTTCCTCATCAATGTCACTCTCTATGAAGTTGCCACCGCCTATTCCGTCGGTTGCCTCTGCGGCTGCGCTCACTGTAGCCGCCATTCCATTCACCTGTGTTTCCAAACCTGCCGTTCCTGTCGATTTCATAATCTTTTCCATGTTAATTCTCTGATTTTTACGTTTTATTAATTAAAAAACTATCACTTTATCCCGCACTGCGCGCCAGATCAAATATGGAGTTCATTGATCCGGTCTTTCTACGTACAGCTCCACCTCCTCCAAGATGAGGCAGACCGTCGCTATCCGCAGGACGCATATAAACCTCCTCTATCTGTCTATTGCGACCGTCCAGTTCCCCCTTCGCCCTCGCTTCGGATACGGCACGATTATAGTCCAGTCCGCAAAGCACTGTCTCCAGCACCTCAATCGCGGGAGTCTCATCTTCTCCTAATTCTCTCAGGTTCCCAATGAATTTCAACGCCGCCTGCAACTGCTCCTCATCTATACCCTTTCCCTTTGCATAAGCCCGGGCCTCCGCAAGAAACACATCACCGGAATCCTGACATTCGGAATTCTCCTCATTCTCCGACTCCTCCTTTATTTCGGGTACCACCGTCTCTACCGGCTCATCCTGAACTTCTTCGGTTTCCGAAACCGACTGCATATCGGACACAACCAAACTTTCATCTCGCATTTTCTCCTCGACGCCTGCCTCCGGCAAGAGATAGGGAATCTCTTTTCTTTTCCTAAAATTTATCATTTCCTCGATTTTTTTGACAGCACAAATTTACAGCAGGTTATATCCATAGGAATTATATTTATTTACAAAGTTAAAAGATATACTTGCGTTATTATAGCAATGTTAGTATATTTGCCTTTGAAAATGAAACACACTCTTAAACAAAAACAGAAATTATGAAGAAATTAGGATCAACTGCAGACTTTATTCCGCAGAGAAACAAAGAATTGCTTGAAGCATTCAAACAGGAACTTTATCAACTGGGAAATATTTCCAACGACCGCATATTCAGTCGCGCGGCCCATAGGAAAGCCTCCCGGTTCTGGGTCAGTGAGCAACGTGCCGCAGTGGTGGTATCAAAAATGTTAAAGGGAGACAGACTCTTGACAATGAACAGAAAGAAACGCGAAATGTATTTCGAGATTTTCAAACGCGTACGTATCTTGCTTGAACACAATCCACACCGCACAATATCAGACGCTGTTTTCGAGGTTGTAAATTCCCCTGCTCCGGAATTCTACCTTACCGACAAAAGCGCGAGAGTACTGATATATAAGATAAGAGCATGATACAAGAGCTTACACTATACTAACATTACTATAAAATTATATATGACTGACAAAACAGAAACAGGTGATATTATTCTTGAGAACATAATGAGGCTGGAAAGGAATTCAGCCTCATTTGACCCGATTTCCGGACAGGGATCCACTGGCGAGAGATTTCAGACACATATTCCGGGAAAAAGAAACATCAAAGTCTGGCTTCCCGTCTCGATGAAGATACTTAAACTGAACACGAGAAATTATGAGGAGCTCCGCTGTCTGCACGACTTTCCTTATTGGGCTGCGAAATATGTAAAGGTAAAGCGCAAAGGTGGCGGAGAGGACATCCCATTCGTGCTCAACCGCCCGCAGCGGAAGTTCGTGGAGGCGCTGGAGACACAGCGTCTTGAAGGCACCCCCATACGCATAATTCTACTGAAGGCCCGACAGTGGGGAGGAAGCACATGTTCCCAGCTGTACATGGCATGGCTGCAACTCATCCACAACACCGGACTCAACTCGTTGATAATCGCACATCAGAAAACCGCTTCCGAAGAAATCAAGGATATGTATGACCGCATGATAGCTTCATATTCCCTACTTGACGAAAAGGAGCGAAAACTTGAGAATGTCGGACGTTCAGGATCCGCATTCAGAGTACCTACGCGCAACTGCAAGATAAAGATCGGCACGGCGGAGCGCCCTGATTCTTGTCGTGGAGGCGACTACAACCTTGTGCATTGCTCCGAAGTCGGTATCTGGAAACTCACAGAAGGTAAATCGCCGGAGGATATTCTGCGTTCTGCATGTTCCGGGATTCTGTATGCGGAAAATACAATGATAGTATACGAATCAACAGCAAACGGCACAGGAAATTTCTTCCACCGCGAATATGAGGCTGCAAAAAGAGGCGTATCGCAGTTCCGGGCACTGTTTATATCCTGGTTCGATATTGACCAGTATTCCCTGAACTTCTCATCCGATGATGAACGCCGTGATTTTGCAGACCGTCTTGTAAAATACAGATTCAAAGAAACCTCCGACACAGAACGCGAACAACCGGGAGCCTATCTGTGGTGGCTGTGGAAGGAGGGAGCCACACTCGAGGCGATAAACTGGTATGTCAGGGAACGTGCGAAGTATTCCGAACATGGTCTTATGGCAGCGGAATATCCGAGCGATGACGTGGAAGCTTTTGTGCACTCGGGATCACGTGTGTTCGACAAATACCGTGTAGAGGCTTTGCGCTCCGGCTGCTCACTGGTACCGGCACGGGGTGAAATCGATACCTCAGGTTTTCATACGGTCGATTCAGGAGCGTGGATGATCTGGAAAGAGGCGGACTGCCGCTCATGCAACTGTGAAAGCCGATATGTGGCAGTGGTCGATGTAGGAGGTCGGTCAGCCAAATCGGATTGGAGTGTTATAGCAATATTTGACAGACAGCCTATGGCTTCGGGAGAATCTCCTGAGATAGTGGCGCAATGGAGAGGGCATGTGGATTTTGACCGTCTCGCACAACTCTCCGCAGACGCCGCCCGGTATTACGACACGGCACTTCTTGTCATAGAGAGCAATACTCTTGATTCCCGCGAACTGGACCGATGCTGGACCGGCGACAACTCCCCGTCCCTGCTGACACGTCTGCGGGAAGCATATCCGAATCTGTACGCAAGGCGGGGAAGCGACGAGAATGTGATACAAGGGGCTCCCGTCAAATATGGTTTCCATACCAATATCCGCACAAAACCGATGATCATATCGACTTTAGTGGAGGCGATACGTGACGGACTATATATCGAACGCGACACACGCTGTCTTGACGAATACCTGACATACGAACAACGGCAGAACGGATCATACGGCGCCATATCAGGATGCCATGACGACATGCTGATGACACGCGCCATCGGTCTTCATATCATACTCCATGAACTTGATGTTCCCGCTCTCCCTATGCAGGCAACGTACAAAAGACCGGGGCGCAGTCTGCACCCCGGTTCATATGCTGATTGGTAATTTTTGATTACTTAGTTCTCTAAAGACTTTAAAGTCCCTAAAACCTAACGTCTGATACCTAAAACCTAATCTCTCTTTCCCTCCTTCAGCAGGTCGCGGATTTCGGCAAGAAGAACCTCCTCCTTTGTAGGTTCCGGAGCCGGAGCCGCGACTTCTTCCTTTTTCTCCTTGCGCATAAATTTCATAATAACGCGGAGAGCCACAAAAATACTCAAGGCAATAATAAGGAAATCCACTATATTTTGAATGAAAATGCCATAATTGACAGCAACTTCCTCAACAGCTGCCACACCATCCGCTGCCGGGCTTCCCTCCGTTATCACATATTTCATGTTCTTGTAGCCGTCGCCTCCCGTAAGAATGGACATCACAGGCATGATGATATCGTTTACGAGCGAGGATACAATCTTTCCAAACGCACCACCTATGATAACACCGACAGCCATGTCGACAATGTTACCTTTCAAAGCAAACTCTTTGAAGTCTTGAAGAAATTTTCCCATAAATTAATATAGTTTATAAATTATCGCATTGAAAATCATACTCCCGTTTTGTTTTCTATACAAGGGTCGGGGCAGAAATGTTATCCCGGCACGAATACCGGAAATCAACTCATAGTGATATTTATACAAACTTAAGCTGTTTCCGGTTCAAAAAATGTTAAAAACCGTGGTAAAAATACAAAAAAATTGCTAATTTTGCATGTGAATTGGAAGGCTAAGAAATTTTCAAACAGATATACTTGATTCACAAGCAGATAAAAATCAATATAAACCCAAATAAATAATTATTGAAAATGACAAAAATTGGTATCAACGGCTTTGGCCGTATCGGACGTTTCGTTTTCCGTGCCTCTACTAAAAGAGACGACATCGAGGTAGTTGCAATCAACGACCTTCTTCCTGTTGACTACATGGCTTACATGTTGAAATACGACACAATGCACGGTCGTTTCGATGGTACAGTAGATTATGATCTCGAGAAGAGTCTTCTTATCGTAAACGGCAAAGAGATCCGCGTTACAGCATGCCGCGACCCGAAAGAGATCGCATGGGGTGCGGTAAATGCAGAGTATGTTGTTGAATCAACAGGTCTTTTCCTCACAGAAGAGAAAGCTCAGGCTCACATCGAGGCAGGTGCTAAATACGTTGTTATGTCAGCTCCTTCAAAGGACGCTACTCCTATGTTCGTTGTAGGTGTCAACGAAAAGACATACGCAGGTCAGAAATTCGTTTCAAACGCTTCCTGCACAACAAACTGTCTCGCTCCTATCGCAAAAGTTCTCAACGACAAATTCGGTATCAAAGAGGGCTTGATGACAACAGTTCACTCTACAACAGCTACTCAGAAGACTGTTGACGGTCCTTCTATGAAAGACTGGCGTGGCGGTCGTGCCGCTTCAGGCAACATCATACCCTCTTCTACAGGTGCTGCCAAGGCTGTAGGCAAAGTTATCCCTGAGCTCAACGGCAAACTTACAGGTATCTCAATGCGCGTTCCTACTCTTGACGTTTCTGTTGTCGACCTGACAGTAAACCTTGAGAAACCCGCTACAAAAGAGGCTATCTGCGCTGCTATGAAAGAGGCTGCTGAAGGCGAGCTCAAGGGTGTACTCGGTTATACAGAGGATGCTGTAGTAAGCTCTGACTTCCTCGGCTGCCCGTTGACATCTATTTTCGATGCGACTGCAGGTGTTTACTTGACAGACAACTTCGTAAAAGTCATCTCTTGGTACGACAACGAGATCGGTTACTCTAACAAAGTTCTCGACCTTATCGCACACATGAAGAAAGTAAACGGTTAATCCGACTTTATTCAAATCATTGATAAGAAAGGTTGCGGAAATCCGCAGCCTTTCTCTTTTTGTAACTATCTGAACATATTTTACTATATTCGCATTATAAACCTTAAGAGATTGAACCATGAAGAAATCACATTATTTGACAACAATGCTATTAGGCATTTCTTGTCTAACACTCTCCTCTCAAGAACCATTCTGGCTCGGAGGCGACATATCCGGCACAACAGCCGATGAAGCTCGCGGACGATTTGTAGAAAATGCCCGGGGCGTAAGAACCGAGACAACACAGCTAATGAAAGATTACGGCATGAATGCGACTCGCCTGAGGGTATGGGTAGATCCGAAGGACGGCTTCTGTTCTCCCGAAGATGTACTGACACTTGCTAAAAGATCGCAAGCTCTCGGAATGCCGGTAATGATAGACTTCCATTATTCCGACTGGTGGGCGGATCCCGGAAAACAGAATCCTCCGAAAGCTTGGTTAGGAAAGGATCTGAAGGAAACGTGCAGACTCCTTGCCGATCACACCGAATCCACCCTCGAATTGCTCAAAAAGAATAATATCGACGTAAGATGGATTCAGATAGGGAATGAAACAACCCACGGATTCCTATGGCCGATGGGCAAATTCGAGGAGAATCCCGAACAATATGCTGAACTTACAAAAGCTGGAATCAAAGCCGCACGGGAGGTCTATCCGGATGCTGACATAATCATACACCTTGACAACGGTTTTGACCAGGCATTATATGACCGTGTTTTCGACTCACTCAAAGCAAACGGCGTGCAGTGGGATAAGATAGGCATGAGCGTATACCCGTACTGGGCTATGGAGGGGAAATCAGAGCCAAGTGAAATCATGACTCTGGTCGACACTATGGCAAACATCCGTCATCTGAAAAAGAAATACGGCACCGACGTGATGATAGTTGAGACTGGCGTTGACGGCCGCAATCCGGAGCAAGGGAAACAATTCCTTGAAGCACTCATAAAAGGAGCGAAGACTCTGACAGACGGCGCGTGCACAGGCATCTTTTATTGGGCACCGGAATGGGACTGCGAAGGCGACTACCATCTCGGAGCATTCTCTAAAGGTCGTCCAACTATAATCATGGACGCATTCAAGGAAGCCGCTTCCAAATAATCATGATGGCTTATTACAAGCAATGTCTGATTCGCAAATGTGAATCAGACATTGCTTGTTTTTAGAAACCGCCGGACAAAGAGTCCGGATCAGGTTCTCAATTGCTAACCAAATTCGACTTCATTATATTTGCCGGCGGCCGTCCTGCTTCCAGCTCACGCTTCATAAACTCCATATATGGAGCCACATGTCTGAAAAAGCGTTTATAACCGGAGCACAAATAATTAAGTCCCGGCTCTCCATCGACTGTTACGGCAAACCTATTCTTAGGGCACTCACCGTTGCACGCAAACAGAAACTCGCATTCCTTACACTGCCTTGGAAGAGAGTTATACTTATCCTGACCGAATTTCTCCTGACGTTCGCTATACATCATCTCAACAAGCGTATGGGTGCGTATATTGCCGAGTTTATATTCCGGGAATACAAAATGGTCGCAGCTATACACATCCCCGTTATACTCCATCACGCCGGCATGTCCGCAAGTCCTCGCCATAGTACAGACACTCGGCTGCTCGCCTACCCAGTTGGCAAGTGTACAGTCGAACAGCTGGACGAAATACTCTCCAACATCATTCCTGACCCATTCGTCAAACAGCGTACACAGGAATTCACCCCACTGCTCCGGGCTAACCGAAAAATCCGCAAGAGGCACATTTCCGCTGTTCACCGGAGAAGCAAGATGACGTCCGTCCTTATGGTTGAAGATCCTCTCCACTATAGGAGTAAACTGGATATACTTGCACTCTATTTCTTTAAAGAAATTATAGAAATCAAGAGGATAATCGGCATTGAAGTCGTTTACGACAGCCAGCGCATTCCACATCACGTCATGCTTCTTCAACAGATCTATACCCTGCATGACCTTGCGGAAAGAGGGCTGTCCCATCTTATTACGGCGGTATTCGTCATGAAACTCCTGCGGACCGTCGATCGAAACACCGATCAGCCAACCCTCATTACGGAAAAACTCACACCATTCATCTGTGAGCAACGTACCGTTTGTCTGCAGAGTGTTGTCGATATGTCTGCCACGGGAATATCTCTTCTGAAGCTCAACCACCCGCTTATAGAACGACAGGGGACGCATAAGCGTTTCTCCTCCATGCCAGCAGAACAATACATTAGGCGATGTCTGCGACTCGATATACGATTCTATGAACTTCTCAAGAAGGTCGTCACTCATTGTGAAACGACCCGCCTTATCCTCGTCGCGATAAAGATTCGCTTTCTCAAGATAATAACAATATTTGCAGTTCAGATTGCACATCGAGCTGACAGGTTTTGTCATGACATACAACGGACGTGCGAAAGGGAGACTTATATTCTGTTCCAATTCAATTTGTTTTTCAAGTATGCATGAGTCTATTTATCGCTGTGCTTCGCATTCCAGACGAGAAGGGTCAACAGGGTGGACAGTGCGGCCGAACCGATCCAGAACCAGTTCACTACCGTAAAATCATAATGAGCCACTCCATCGACCATGGTTTTGTTTCCTTCGATGAGAATTCCATTCATCACATCCTGCAAACCGGCTCCAAGGTAACTTGCTATTCCCACAACCCCAAGAGCAGCTCCTGCAGCCGCCTTGGGAGCGATATCCACAGCCATCAGACCTCCGAGGAAGCAGATAAGGACACCTATTCCCAATCCGAACATCACCATGGCAGTGGCATCAAGCCAGAAATGCTCTCCGGGAACAAGCAGGAAAAGAGACAATGCCGCCGTGTTCAAAAGTCCGGCGACAAGAGCCGGCACATTACGGCTCCCACGGAAAAGCTTGTCTGAGATAAGCCCGGAGAAGACTGTTCCGACAATTCCACAGACAGAACTTATTGAAATTATGAATGCGGCATCAAGATTGGAATAACCCTTCTGGGCTTCAAGATAGAAAACGCCCCATGAATTGACAGCATACCGGCTTATATACATAAATGCGCTTCCGAGGGCAAGGATCCAGATAGCCGGATTCTTCAGCACAGCGCTCTGCGCTTTGTTGAAATCATTGTTTTCTGCCGCCGACGTTGCCGCATCTGCCGGCATCTCGCGGTCGAGCATATATCCGCATGATTGCGGTGTGTCGCGCATAAACAGAAGCACCAGCGCAAGACCGACAAAACCGATTATACCGGCACCTATCATGCCCGAACGCCATCCTGCCCAGCTTACAAGCGCCGCAACCGTAATGAAGGTGATTGCCTCGCCTATGTTATGGCTTGCGCTCCAGAAGCCATAGAAAGTACCTCGGTCCTTATTGTCATACCAGCGGTTGAGCGATACGACACCCGCAGGAGCTCCCATAGACTGAAACCATCCGTTGAGACCCCACAGTACTGCAAATACAATGAACATCTGGGAAAAACCGAGCACAAGATTCACAAGTGCTGTCAGCAGTAATCCGGTTGCCATAAAACGGCGGACGTTGCATCTGTCCGCCAGAAAGCCGTTGGCAAGTTTGCCTACCGCATATACAAAGAACAGACAGGATCCGATCACACCGAGCTGGGTCTCATTGAAAAGACCGTCATCCACAATCGGCTTGCGGACAATATTCATACTCAACCTGCATACATAATACAATGCATATGCGACAGTAGCGGAAAGGAACGTCGCCCATCTTATCGATTTGAACTTTTCAGGATCAGCATCAGCTTTATAATTTGGCGCTGAGATCTTGAAAAAGTTGATAAATCCCCGACCATTACCCTTCGGCACTTCCCGATCAATGCTTTCAAACGATTTCATGATGTTATTATTAGTTTACTATTATTCTACCCTCCCCAAAATCCTTAATCACCTTAATGTCCCTAATCCCCTTAAACACCTTCCTTTTTTAGGCTGTCGTTTAATTTTCATCACTTACACCGTGCTTAATGACAAATTTACAAAAAAAAATCCTATTTTTGTAGTCATACTACGCTTTAAAATATATAGTCCCAACATCCATGACTAAAGATAAGATCAAATCAGCTTTTCTTAACGCAGGCGCGACAGCAGTCGGTTTTGCCGTGGCTGAAAAAATACCGGATGAAGAGTGGAACCGCTTCAGATCATGGCTTAATAATGGTTGCAATGCAGGAATGGACTATATGAATAATTATCCGGATATCCGCAGAAATCCAACTCTCCTCCTGTCAGGTGCCAAAACAGTCATATCTCTGGCCTTCAGCTTTGCAATACCCCGACAAAGAAACAATCTTGACGGTATCATAGCATCATATGCATATTTTCCTGATTATCACAAATCCATCCGCAAAATTCTGAAGGACACCCTCCGTGAACTGTTTGCCGGTCAGACGGATATCAGCTGGAGAATCTGCATCGATTCGGCTCCCGTACTCGAACGCTATTGGGCTGTCAGATCGGGTATCGGCTTTCGTGGCGATAATGGGATGATTATCGTACCGGGGGTCGGCAACCGCATATTCCTCGCTGAAATATTGATCAACATACCCATCGAACCCGATGCTCCTCTCGACAAGGATTGCGGGCACTGCGCCAAATGCCTTGACTCATGCCCGGGCAAAGCGTTGGGCGATGACGGAACTGTAGATTGCCACAGATGCATCAGTTACCTGACCATAGAGCACCACGGGCAATGGGATGACACCGGTAAAGCCGTTATGAACACTCCACAAGGCAAAAACACCATCTTCGGCTGCGAGAAATGCATAGAAGTATGCCCGTGGAATAATACTGATTCCATCTCTCCTCTTCATCCTCTCCCTGAAATTCTCTCCCTAACCAAAGAATCTGTCAAGGCCATGGACAAATCCCGGTTTCGCTCACAATTAGGCTCCACTCCAATCTTCCGCGCTGGCTATGATGGTATTAGACGAAACATTATTAACATAAGTAAGTGAACATGAAAACCTTAAAAACTTTACTCCTGACCGCATCCGTGGCGCTTACACTATCAGCGTCAGCCACCAACCCGGTCAAAATTAATCTCTGGCCAAATGGTGCGCCAATAGAGAATGGATTCGACCCGAAGAATGAACGTATTGAAGATGGCTATAAACTGATGGATGTAGCAAACGCTGAGCTTTGGATTTATCCTGCAAAGAACCCTAATGGCGTATGCATAATGCTCACACCCGGAGGTGGATACCAATGTCTTGTAATAAAAAAAGAGGGGACTATGTTTGCCGACTGGCTGAGCGCACAAGGTTTCACCTGTGCCGTTCTTAAATACAGAATGCCTAACGGTCACAAAGAGATTCCTCTGATGGATGCCGAACGGGCTATGGAGATCCTCCGTGCAAAAGCTTCTGAATTCCACTATAATCCCAACAAAATTGGAGTGATGGGTGGTTCAGCCGGCGGACATTTCGCCGCTATGCTGTCTACGCTTTATTCCTCACCGGCTACTCGTCCGGACTTCCAGATTCTTATGTATCCGGTAATTTATATGGATATAACCAACTCATTATCTCATAAGAATTCAGCGAAAAGATTACTCGGATCCAACCCGACAGAAGAGGATTATAAGAAATTCTGCCTGCAAAATCAGGTCTCACCGATGACACCTCCTGCTTTTGTGATTCTATCGTGTGATGACAAGGTTGTTGATCCTCTTAATTCTCTGGAATATGTCAAGGCTTTAGGTAAAAATAATGTCCCTTGTGCACTGCACATATATCCTGCAGGCGGACATGGTTACGGCAACCTTGACACAAATCCATTCAAACTGGAGTTCCAGTCTGAATTGTTGCGTTTCCTTAATGAACAGGTGAAATAATAGACTAATACTACTACAACTTAAATAGATAATTGCAAAATGAAAAAAATAATGATGATTCTCGCAACAGCTGTCTTTTGCCTTTCCGCAGGCGGTGCCGAACCAATAAAAGTAAAACTATGGCCTGACGGAGCTCCGACAAAAAACGGACATGAAGGAAAACCGGAAAGATGGGAGGGTGCCAAAGTATATGAAGTATCAGATCCGGAGCTATGGATATATCCGGCAAAAAAGCCAAACGGACAATGCATTGTCGATGCTCCCGGAGGAGGATATAAATATCTCTCCACAGATAACGAAGGCACAATGATGATCGACTGGATGAATACACGCGGCATTACTTTCGTGATTTTAAAATACCGCGTTCCTAACGGACATTGGGAGGTGCCTGCCGAAGATGCGCGAGAGGCTATCAAATATATGCGCAAAAATGCATCCAAATATGGTATAAACCCCAATGAAATAGGGATAATGGGCTCATCAGCCGGCGGCCACTTCGCCGCTACCGCGGCAACTATGTACAACACCACGGAATCCCGCCCGGACTTCCAGATACTCCTCTATCCAGTAATATCCATGAAGGAAATTACACACCCAGGCACCAGAGAACATCTCCTTGGAAAGAACCCGTCAAAAGAACTTGTTGAGAAATACACCATCTACAACCATGTGGACAAGAACACTCCTCCGGCTTTTATCGTCTTGGCAGCCGATGACCTCGCAGTCCCCCCGATGAACTCCATCCTATACGTAGAAGCGTTGCAGAAGAATGGTATACCTTACTCTTTTCACATGTATCCATCCGGCGGTCATGGCTTTGGTTTCCGCGACACATTCCCATACAAACATGAGTTCACTACTGAACTTGATTCCTGGCTCCGCTCAATCAAGAAATAAATATGAAGAAAATATCATATGTCTTACTTGCAATATCTTTTGCGTTAGGCTTGCAATCATATAGTGATACTGGAAATGGCGCTTATATAGATTATGTGACAAAGTTTCTGCGTGAAAAAAACAATAATCAGAAAACCAATAATTCTAATAAACCGAACAATCACAATAGCCCGAATAAAACAGCCGGCTCTTCATTCAAAACAACTGTTTCCGGCTTAAAGTATATGATAAAGAGAAAGGGTAAAGGTGCAAAGCCGGAACCGACTGATCAAGTTACAGTTCATTACACAGGCAGATTCCTTGATGGAACAATCTTCGACAGCTCCTTGCAGCGTGGCGAACCCGCCACATTCAGGCTGAATCAAGTTATGGAAGGATGGACCGAGGGACTTCAACTGATGAGAGAGGGAGCACTCTATACGTTTATAATACCTTCTGACTTGGCTTATGGCAAAAATGGAGTTCCAGGAACCATCCCACCCAACGCAGATCTTGTTTTTGATATAGAACTTATAAAAACAGGAAAATAGGCTTGTCATATAATGGGAAACTAAGAGCTTGTTTAAATCACAGTTTCTTATGAAGTTTTTAAACATTTAACATAATACTTATAAGCAAATGAGAAAGTACTTAATTTTGATGCTTGCGTTGATCGGGCTGACCCCTCCGGCTTCCGGCTTGAAGACGGGTTCCTCTATTCCCGAGACCACGTTATCCGGCATCACGTCGTATTCTACGGCGCTTACAGAAAGGGCTTCGGCTGAGAAAGCTCAGAAGACTATGCCTGTCGGCATTTCATCTGAACCGATAACCGCAAAGCCCGTCTCCTCTCCAATCGTCACATCCAACTCTATCCTGTCTGTGATGAAGGCACCCCGACGTTCGGTCTCACTGTCATCGGCGGCAGACCTCGTAGGCAGCTACGTCCAGACATCTGTCAGCCTTGCCGATGGCGCAGGCGATAGCGGCAACGCCACCAGAATCACACTCGGAGAAAATGAAAACTCCATTATTATCGAACGTTTCTGGTCAAACCTCTATACTCCCTACTTGAGGGTTCATGCCACCGTCGATCCCGCATCGGCTACAATATCCATACCCGCACAGCAGGTATATACAGACGAAACCTACGGTCCGGTCTCTCTTGTGAAGACCGCCAACGGCGCTCCGTTGCGCAATGAACCGATCATTGCGAACATAGATGCCGACGGATCCATATCACTCACATCCCCATGGGGTCTGTATATAGATTCCGGTACTAACAAGGACAAATATCTGTATGCAAACTACAACACCCGTCTGCGACCGGCAAACGCAACTCTCCAGTTCAAGACCTACTCCAAACCGGACGTAGTATATGGATACGACATCCTGGTAGAGCAGACCGGAATCAACACACTGCAGATCACCAACTTCGCCAATGCCGGACTTGTCACAGAGGCAACTCTCGGAGGTGACCGTACCATGAGTATACCATATGTGCCCGTGGAATATTACCCCTTCAAAGGCAACCTGTTGAGCCTATATCCGGTGTGCGATTTCCAATACGACGCCAATGAAGGATCAATCAGATACTACTCTTTCGGATTGAACTCGACTCCGGCCTCCTCCGACAACAACACCACAATATCATGGGGCAACTGGGCATTGCTTGCTCCCAATGTGGGTACTCTTGACATCAACTCTGAAGGCAGCATAACTCTTAAGAAGGGTGAGATAAAATACCCTGCCGACTATGATGCGGCCTTCGAGGGGAAAGGCACCGAGAATGAACCATACCTCATAAAGACTGTAGACAACCTCAACGCACTTGCCTCAATCGTCAACAAGACAAAATGCCCGGCAGGAGAGTCAACAGTCCTAGTCTACTCTGATACCTACTTCCGTCTTGAGGCAGACCTCGACCTGCAGAATGTACCCTTTACTGCCATCGGTGCTGAGCAGTATCACACTTTTGCCGGAATATTTGACGGTAATGGTCACACCATCAAAAATTTCAAGCAGACACTTAAGAGTCGGCTCAATTACGGCGGTCTTTTCGGCATCATCGGCGGTAATGCTGTGATAAAGAATCTTACCATAGAGCATGCCGACATTTCCACCAATGCATACACAGGTGTGATTGTAGGTACCGGCAAGGGCATCATAGACAATTGCCATATCAAAACGGCAGATATCGTCAACAACAGTACCGCAACAGGTGCCATTGCAGGTATCTTCGACGGAGATGTAAAGAACTGTACTGTAAACGACGCAGCCGTTTATGGTCTCGGCGGATATGTGGGTGGAGCTATAGGAGAGCTGACAGCCCATGTAAGCGACAATGTACTTGTCCAGTCATCCGTCAGGAACTGCTCTGTAACCAACTCCAGCATCGCTGTATGGGGTACAAATGATAACGGCAACCTCGGAGGAGGTGTCATCGGTAATGTTTATTGGTCTGAAATTTCAGATTGCCATTTCTCGGGCACAATCGACGGATCATACGAAGTTGGCGGCAAAGTCGCCACAAACATCGTGGGTGGTGTGGCCGGAGCTGTTCAGAACAGCCGCATCTCCAACTGCTTCGCTGTAGGAAACTTTGTAGTACAGGATTACAAGTCCTATGTCGGCGGTGTAGCCGGTATGCTCGGTGGTGATATGACCAACTGCTACTCGTCCGGAGCTGTACAAGGTGCCAACACCACATTTGCCGGAGGTCTGGTAGGCGCGGTTTATCATGCGACAATCGACCTGAATACCAAAGAGACAGCGAAGTCTAGAATCACGTCATCATATACATCGGCACAAGTCAATGCATACACTGAAGGTATTGACAACACTACACAACTGCGCGAGCTGGTAGGTTCATTCGTTGTGTCGGAGGGTATCAACACCATCGACGATATGGTCACCATATCCAATTCATATTTCAACTCCGACCTTACAGACTTCGGCAGTACACGATGCCGGTCAAACACAGCCACTCTCTCTGACGGGAATCTACCCGATGGCTTCAACAACAATATCTGGATTGCCGCAAAAGGATTCTACCCGCGCCTCAAAGGCATGGAAAACAATCAGGCGGCACTTATGTCGGCATCGTCGATTGAGTTTGCACAAGGCAGCACCGCCTACCGTGTACGTGCCAATGCGACCCTCTGTCCACAAGGCGACACGCAATACTATCTGCTTGATGACGGACAGCTGACCAAAACCGGAAAGTTCTGCAGCATTGAGGGAAATACCCTCAAGATAGGAAACGGAAACGGTGTCGACATGCTGATGGTGACCAACGGCTCTGTGGTCATTCCCATCAAACTGTCAATAATGGGCAGCGGTCTTGAAGGTCTCGGAACTGAAGACAGCCCTATGCTTATACGCAACAAGGAGGATCTTAAACTGCTAACCTCACTGGTGACTGTAGAAAATTCATTCCATGGGGTCCACTTCCTGATGACCAACGACATTGACCTTGAAGGAGACACAGAATTCATTGGCATCGCAGTGTCAAGAACACCCAACACCAATCTTCTGTTCAGCGGTATATTCAACGGTGGAGGACATACTATCCACAACATGAAACTGCACGGTGTGACATGGCAGGACGGAAAATCTCCGGCCGACGATCCCAACGGGCTGGGCACTGTCAACACCTCTGCGTCAATCCAGTATCAGGCATTCATCGGACGTCTTAACTCCGACGGTGTTCTGAAAAACATCAACTTCGCCGCTGACTGCACTGACGAACGCTACAGCTACGGTGCCATCGCTGTAGCCCAATGCAAGGGAACGATCGATAGCGTGCGCAACTATGCTTCTGTCAGAGTCTATAACGGCACAGCCGGCTCCATAGCCGCTGTCTCCGAGACCGGTTCTACAATAAGCAACTGCTTCAACTCCGGTGATGTGACATCAGGAGCGGCAACTGCCGGTGGTATCGTGGGTTCATCCAAAGGAATGATTAAGAACTGTGCAAACACAGGTAATGTCGCTACCGCCATCATAACCAAAAAGACAGTAAATCCGGGTTCTACTGTAATGGGTAATGCCGGAGGCATTGCCGGATCAATGAGCAGCGGAACATCTCTGCTCAACGTGCTTAACACCGGTGCCGTATACGCTTACACCAACAACGCCGGAGGTATATGCGGCAACTGGCTTTCCAAAGAAACCACTGTAGGCGCCATCAGCTATGGCACCGTAGGGACAGCGGTCGAGAAGATCACAACCATGGGCGGTTTTGCCGGTGATTTCGGCACAGGTGCCTCAATACCCGTCGGTTCGTCGGCCAATTACTTCGACAATCAGATAGTGGGCTCCGGATCTGTAGGTATCAAATCAGCCGAAGGCATAACGGCGGCACTGACCGCGACACTTACATCCGGCGAGACTCTCTCAGGTCTCGACACCGGTATCTGGGACTTCAAACAAGGAATGTATCCTGTGCTGAAGGCATTTGCCGATGAACCGTCGCTTGACGCCAGCCGCCGCATTGTAGTCACAATGCCTGACGGTGATACACGCGCCAACCTTCACGGCACTTCCAGTCTGGCTCAGACCGAAGGGATGACATGGGTTCTTGCTAACGGCACCGTTTTCTCAATCTCAGGATCCAAGCTACTTGCTCCTGCCAGTGTGGAAACCGAGGTAACAGACACACTTACCGCCACATACAAAGGACTCTCCAAATCAATACTCCTTTCGGCAAAACTCGCTTGCCCTGTCAGTGGGGATGGCACTGCCGGCAATCCTCTCATTATATCCTCTGCCAAGGAATGGAACGGACTTGCTGACTGGATGCAGATGATGATTCTCAACACTGAAGGGATATACGTGGCTCTATCCTCCGACATAGATTTTGCCGGAAGCGGGATAAAAAGCCTCTCCTCCTCTGATGCCAATCCATGGCAGGGCACATTCGATGGTCGCGGACACATAGTAAAAGGCTTTGCCAATGTCACCGAGACATCATACCCCGCATTGTTCAACACCGTTACAAACACAGGTATAATCAAGAATGTTACATTCCAAGGCAAGCTCACCGGCAAGACAGGCAGCAATATTTCTGTCGTAGTAGGCAAGCTGTACGGCAAGGTTGAGAAAGTAACCACCGATGTGGAGATAACAACGACTGCTACGCTCAACAACATCGCCGGAATCGTGGCAAATGCATACAACGGAGCATCATTCTCCGACTGCCACAACCTTGGCGATATAACGTCGAAAGGCACACTCGTGGCCGGAATCTGCGTTGACGCAGCGGCAGGTGTCGACTTCACTGACTGTTCGAACGAGGGTAATATCTCAACCTCTGCCACTACTGCCAACACATACCTTGCCGGCATTGTGGCACAGTCAAACCCCAACACATTCCTGCGCTGCCACAACTCCGGGACACTGACCGGATCCAACAAATCCAACGGTATTGCCGGCATTGTGGCCAACATGCGTGCGACATCCGGTCGCAAATACACTTTCACAGACTGCTACAACACCGGAGACATAACCGGTTCGGCTTTCCTTGGAGGTATATCGGGTACATCGGCGACAACCGTGGGACAAACGGCGATAATCGCCTCGAACTGCTATAACACCGGTGGCATCAAATCCATTGCTACGGCCAATGTCAGCTCATCCGGATCGGCCGGACTCTTCGCTGTATATAATGCCGGATCAAGCATATCCAACTGCCGCAACTCCGGAAATGTAACTTCTTCCAAATGTCAGAACGTAGGTGGTATCACAGGCTACTATAAAGCTAACCCCAATGTCTCAAATCCTGCCGTAATATCCGACTGCGTCAATGAGGGTGCCATTACATCCGAAGCACCGACAGCCGGTGGTATCTCAGGATGCATATCGGGCTTCACCACCATCAATGGATGCTACAACACGGCTCCAATCACAGCTCTCAACAGCGTGGGCGGCATCGTTGGCGCAAGCACCGTCGTTTCGGCGATTGTGACCAATTGCTGGAACTCAGGTGTTGTCTCAGCTACGGGAACAGGCACAGGAGCATACACTGTTGCAGGTTCGGGCATAGCCGCCGGAGGTATCGCCGGTCGCGCCCAAGGTAAATACAGCTACTGCTATAACCTCGGAGAGGTCAAGGGTGCCACTTATGTGGGCGGCATAGCCGGACAGCCAACCAAGGGGACATCGGCTACAGCATGCGGAACGCAGGTGCTTGATTGTTACAATGCAGGTGCTCTGTCTTCGACTATAGAAACCGGTGAAGCGGGCAACCTCATCGGACTTGCAGCCAACTGGAACGACGCCTACAACAAAGCCGACGGATCTATATACCTTACAGACATCTACGGCAATAAGGCAACAGGAACATCTATCGGCACAGGCTTGACAACCGCCAGACTTGTATCTCCCGACGGCGAAGCCATAGGTGCGGACTGGAAGCGCGATCCTTACTGTCTGCCTATACTGAAGAAAGATGCCTCCAACGATAAGGCTCTGCTAAACAGCATCTGCCTTCTTAACGATGCCAATGGTACCTTGATCCCGGTAACACCGGAGTCCATTGTCACCAAGGCTCTTGTTGTCGGCAATCCCACCGGAACAGTATGGACAAGCTCCGACAACATCTCGGTAGTTGACAATGCTGTGGTATTCAACGAAAGCATCAACCGTGAAGTCAGCCTCACAGCCACACTTGGTGAATGCTCACGTACATTACGCTTTAAGACCGATGTAAAATCCGGTATCAACGACATTGAGACCGATATCGACACAGATGCCGTTTACTACGATCTGAACGGTATGCGCGTGGACAATCCTATAAAGGGTCACCCGTACATCCGCGTCAGCGGTGGACAAGCGACAAAAATCGTGTTCTAACCAGAACCTCTATAGCATAACAGCCTATAAACAAGTAGGAGATAAACCTTAGATTTATCTCCTACTTTCTTTTACCGGTCTTTGCCGCTGTATGAAGCCTTTTCCTTATCGGCTACCTGATATCGGAAATGCCGAAAGCCTTAGGTCTTTGAAGTTTCTCTTTGAAAACATTGCCGAACGAATCGGTATATTCTATTACGACTGGCGAAGTTGCGTCTTTCGCTTTCACCTTGTACATACGGAATGTTTTCTTATCCTTATAATTATCAAAGATATTAAGCCATTCTGAGCGTTGAATCAGATTTGTTGCATTAAACAGAGGATTCATACCCTTGAA
The DNA here is from genome assembly GCA_910579845.1 of uncultured Muribaculaceae bacterium. Taxonomy (GTDB): domain Bacteria; phylum Bacteroidota; class Bacteroidia; order Bacteroidales; family Muribaculaceae; genus Lepagella. The sequence continues at coordinate 22,226 of CAJTWL010000014.1, forward strand.
CTTCTCTACAGTCAGTTCCTCTCCATCCTGCATGACACGCAGTTTACCGGCAGGATCATATGCTGTCATACTTATCCAAACCTCATTCTCTGGAACCTCACTGAAATCGGTCCATTTCGGGTGCATATTGACGAACGCCTGATAATCCCCGTTATTCTTGAAATATTCCTTGACCTGATTCATATCCCACACGAGGAACTGACGACCATCTTCATATTCATACATACGATGCTTCCATTTGAAATCATCACCGTCGACCGTGAACACCTCGAATCCTGCCGGATTTCCATCCATGCATATATTCTTGTATCCGAATCCTGTACTCCACCATGTCGATCCGCTGGTTGCATTGATATTATGATCGACACGTTCCTTATCACCTTTGAGACGGGTGATTCCCTGACTATGTGAGTGTCCTGTAACAGTATGAACCTTCTCAAAAGGAGCAAGTATTTCCATAAACTCCGACATATTCTCCTCTCTGGTTTTGGAATTTTTAATGAACTTGCCCGATGAATCATAACGTTTGAACAAAGGTGCGTGCATCGCTATAATAACCGGTTTGTCATGCGGCACATCAGCCAGATCTTTACGCATCCAGTTCAATACATCCGGAGTATACTCCTCGATAAAGTTCCGTTTCCCTTTTATACCGAATGTCAGCGGTTTGTCGGACGGCTCATTTTTATACACTATATTATCAAGTACCATATAATGTATACCTCCGGCATCAAATGAATAATAACGTGGACCGAACACCTGCATGAACGGACGCGCAGCTTCAAAATCCACATTGTCACTATGCTGTTCGCCTCCGTTGTTGTCGTGATTACCCATCACATTCAATACGGGTGTAGGATATCCCACCGAATTAAGATACTCACGCAGTTTCCCTATCGGGAATTTATTTGTATACCAATACTGATCCCAGCTGCCGTCACCTAAATGGAAAGTAAACACCGGTATACCCTGCTCCTGTAGTTTATCTATCTCATATCGGAGGACCGGCATGCAACGCTCCTCAAAAGCACCCTTGTCATTTCGTTGGTTTGCTATATGAAGATCCGTGATTGCTATGAAAGCATGTCTGCTGTCATCGCGCTTGTTCAATTTGAAATCATGTCTCTCAAACTTATCGGCGGGTTGGGTAAAATCAGCCCAGAACTGAGGAACCACATCCTCTCTTACAGACTCATATCCGGCAGGGACACATACAAAAACCTGCGGATTCTCTTTCTTGGACACAAGATTGTACGCCCCCTTTTTATCCGTGCGCGTTATTTCGTATCCGTCAGAAACTTTTACATTAGCTACCGGTTTACCATCACATTCTACAATTCCGCCTACTGTGGCGCCTTTCTTCTGCTTGAACGGCAGATCAGATTTAAATGTCGACTGTCCGAAAGCAGTCCCGACTGAAAGAGCTATAAACAACGCTCCTGCCAGAAATTTAATAGTTCTCATGATTTAAAATTAGTTATGGATTGTTTATTATGACTTTAAAGTCTTTAGAGTCTTTAGAGTCCTTAAGGTCCTTAAAGACCTTAGAAAACTTGAAGACCTTCGGTTTATTATTTCTTTCTTCCGAAGTCTGCCGGGACCTCCCCCCAGTTCTCTGTCTGCCATTTCAGAATCCTTGTGCTGTAGGTGTGTGTATTCAGCCAGGACAATGCTCTCTCCATCATCTGAAAGCTTTTCTCGTTGACAGGTTCCCGTTTCAACTGTGTTTTGACTTTCCTGTTTCTAACCCAAGCCATACCTGTGACGGAATCAGAGTATATGGTATGCTTTTCACCAGTCCCGGCCATGAGAGCAAGAGCATGCACTATCGCGAGAAACTCTCCGATATTGTTGGTGGATTTCTTAAATGGTCCGACTCTGAAAATCTCCTTACCTGTCATCAGTTCGACTCCACGGTATTCCATAGTTCCAGGGTTTCCCTGACATGAGGCATCCACTGCCCATCCGTTAAGATCTATCTCAGGGAATGAAAAATAATCCGGCTTTCCGGCTTCCGGCATATTAGCCCGTTGACTCCCTAACAGAAGATTGCTTAGATCCCGTTTTTCATCTTTGATTATGCCGTTACGGTATGCATTGGCAGCCGCCTGTGCCGTAGGGTAACTTTTGAAAGAAGCACCGGGGAAATCATCTACCTGCTCCATCGCATCCTCAAGTGTATCGTAAACGCCAGGCTGACGTCCTCTCCACACCACATAATATCTGTTACTGTAGTCTCCCAATTCTCACTCTGATTTTTAGAAGTTTTTATTTTTCAATTCCTTTGGCTTCCTTCCTATAATCGTAGTTTCTACGCAGAATGTCAAAGCTGCCCGGAGCGGCTTTCAACGCATCGCTGTCGATAAAAGGATCATAGCTTGAAGTTATTATTTCAGACGTTATTTTGCCCCAGGGAGTATAAACGGGAGCAAGACCGCTTTTATCTACCTCGACCCCGAAAAAGTCTTCCACGGCTTCGAGAACCATTCTCGTTGCCCGTTGTTTCCCCTCCTTGGAATATCCGGCGATGTGAAATGTTCCTATATCAACCGCATCAAGCAATTCATAATTTAAATCCGGCTCACCCTCCCAAGTGTCTATGACTCCTTTTATTCTTCCTTTCTTTACCGCTTTTAACAGAGGAATGGTAGCAGTTACCTCTCCCCTTGCGGCATTTACAAGAATTGCACCTTGCTTCATCAAATCCACCTCCTTTTCACCGATAAGATGGAAAGTCGGATTCTCCCCGTTGCGTATAAGAGGCGTATGCAATGTCACTGCATCACAGGCACTCATAAGTTCTTCTAAAGTATGGTAATAATCAGATATTCCCCTTCTCTGGCGAGGAGGATCGTTCACCCAAACCTCAGCACCCAGAAGACGCCCCCAGTCAGCTACTATTGATCCTACATTTCCACATCCGACCACACCAAGAATCTGTCTCTTTGGATCAAAACCTTCGCGCAATAGAGATGACCAGACATATTGAGCCACTCCAGGAGCGTTACAGCCGGGCGAATTGCAAACCTTTATACCATTGTCTGCACACCATTGCATATCTATCTGATCAGTCCCGATTGTTGCGGTCGCTATCAATTTCACATCCGATCTGGAGAGCAATGCCTCATTACATTGCGTTCGGGTACGGATTATCAAAGCGTCCGCGCCCTTGATGCTCTTCGGTGTAAACCCGAACTGATCGAGATACTCCACATCTGCAACGCGCTCAAGCCGTCCCCTTATAAAGGGTATATTATCATCTATTAAAATTTTAGGTTTCACATTATCAACACTGAATACTATCTGACAGACAGTATGTCTGTCCGGTCATTATCATTACCGTCATTGCAACATTCCTACAAAAGCACCGACATACAGCAAGAGAAGTATCACTATTACAGCATATCTCTGCTTAAGATTATGTAAAGCGAAAAGATTGGCGAGTTGCACAGCGAGTGATGTGTAAAGAACACTCAGATAAGCAGGCATGTTGTTTCTGTCGAACATGATGCATACACACGCCACAAGACCGAATATCAAAGTACTGTTGTTTAAAAGCCTGCGCTTGGTGTTTCCGGCATACATTCTCACTGCGTTATACAACGAAATGAATAGGAACAGAAGGGTCGTAAACCCGCAATTCAACCATAACAGAAAATACCCTTCCTCTATAAAATTATATGTAAATACTGTATCATAATCCGGCAGATTCAAAGCAGTTATATCTATCAGTCCTAATCCGGCAGTAATCCAGAATGGAGTTATGACGCCTATACCAAGAGCAATAAAACTCTTGAATGTCATGCACTTAATAATAATAGAAGCCAAAAACAGAGCAATTATAAATGGAATAGCCGCATATTGGAACATACCGGCAATGGACAATACTGTTCCCGCTATAAAAAGAGATGTTGCGGATTTTCTGTCACGATAGCATCTGAATAATATGAAATAGACAATCATAACAGCCGCCCCGATAAGAGTTGACGAGCATACAGACCTGTCTATATACACATTTGAACAGATAAGAACCAACAACGAACATTGAAGTACCGTATCTGTGGTGGATATGAAATTATATGTCTTGTTCAATATCTGTATTGCAAGTACCAGACTTATGATCAACGCACCATTCAGAAATAATGACAGCAACGGTGAAAGAGTCCACTCCTCGGGAGACGGGAAGCATATACCTGAAGTTGACGCATATCCGGTGGATGACCCTAAAAGAAAGGAAACAGCACACATAGCCACTGACAATACAACAGCCAATGCCAACCCTATATTTCCGGTAGTAAGATTCCTCATCTCAGCCAATCACACATGTTTAATTTCTCAATCCTATTATTCAGAATCACGCTTTCTGCGGCTGCGGATTGGAACTTTCGAAAAAACCACAGCATCGCTTTCCGAAAGGGAGGGACCCTTGTCAATCACTTTACGGATAGAACGCCCGGCATAACCTCCGAAAGATTCTTTACGTTCTCCTCCTTTGTAATCCCGGCGGTTATATTCCCGACGGTCTGATCCTTTGTAATTCCGATGCTCACCCTCTCTGAATTCCTTACGGACATCGCTTTTGAAGTTCCTGCGGGCATCTCCTCTGGATTCACGATGATCATCTTTTCTGAACTCACGGCGTTCCTCACCTCTGTATCCGTTACCTTCACCGCGCGAAAATTTCTTGGCGGGTCTGCCGTAGTCTTTATTATCCCTACGTCTTGGAGCGTCTTCGCGACCTTTACCTCCAAAACCTCCTTTTGCAGACTTTCGTGACTTCTCGTTATGACCATATTTGCGCGTCTCATTCCTCCATTCGTCATCCGAAAGACGCTTCATCTTCTTTGGATGACTTGATTCGCCATCATCGTCAATATGTTTACCGAGTGTATTCCCGCCTGCGCGGAATTCATCATACTTGCCGTCAAAAAGAACGTATTCACGCAATTCACATTCCAGGTTACCGTTAAGCAATGGAATCTTCACAGTAGGTTTAAGTCCTATATTACGAAAATCCTCATCGTTAAGCCCTATAATCCAGGCATGCCAACCTTGAAAATAATTCTTGAGGGTAAAGCCTATGCTCTTATAAAGAGCGACCATATCATCAGGCTTGAGTCTTTCTCCATATGGAGGATTTGTGACAAGGATTCCGGGGTCGGTATTCTCAGTCCATTCTACAAGAGGTTTCCATTCGAGTTCAACCATATCCTCCACCTTCGCCTCTTTTATATTCTTACGCGCTACAGCTATTGCCTCTGCATCTATATCTCCGCCATATATCTTATATGCGAATTCGCGTTCTGCGCTGTCATCGTTATATATCTCCTCAAACAGATCCCTATCGAAATCCTGCCATTTCTCAAATGCGAACTGCTGGCGGAAAATACCCGGATTTATATTTGCGGCTATGAGAGCGGCTTCTATCAGGAATGTACCTGATCCACACATCGGATCCACAAAATTGGAATCACCGCGCCATCCTGTTTTCATGATTATTCCGGCTGCAAGCACCTCGTTTATTGGAGCGGCTGTCTGTTCCACACGATATCCTCTCTTTGACAATGGCTCTCCGCTTGAATCAAGTGAGATTGTGACTCTATCCTCAAAAATATGCACATTCAATACAAGATCGGCACCGGCTACGCGAACCGACGGGCGCTCTCCATATTTTTCCCTGAAGTAATCCACTATCCCGTCCTTTACCCTGTATGTTACGAATTTCGAATGTGAGAACTCGTCGCTGTTCACTGTGGAATCAATTGAGAAAGTAGTCTTCAGCCCCATATACTTATCCCATTCTATCTCGCGCACAATATCGTAAAGTTCCTCGGGATCATGGGCTGTGAATTTCTCTATAGGCTTTAATATACGCAACGCCGTACGACAACAAAGATTTGCCCTGTACATCATGGCAAGATCTCCGTCAAAGCTTACCATCCGGCGACCCATTTCCACATTCTCGGCTCCCAGGCTTATCAATTCATCACGCAAGACATCTTCAAGCCCTTGGAAAGTCTTGGCTACCATCTCGAATTTATTCTCGGTCATATATCTTTATCTTTCTATTTTTACCAAACCCCATCACATTTCCCCTCGCTACTTTGTTGTGACACCCTTAAAACGTTATTTTTCCTGCCCCGCCCCCATCGGTGTTCTCCGCTTCACGGGGACGTTCCGCAACACGCACAGGCTGTCCGATTTTATCCAATTCATCCTTAAATCCCGGATGACGGCTGAATACCGGCGTTTTCTCCAACATTGCAATCACATCGAAATCATCGAACTGTGAAGGTTTGAGCACAACATACCTCAACTCATCCGATGCACGCAAATGCTCTTTCATCTTCTCTACGCCATAAACCTCGGCAATCTCCTTCTGCTCTTCGGTCTGAACCTTGCCACGACCCTCTTTTGACGTTGATTTCTCATCCTCGCCCTTGAACGTTATCGGGCTCTGTCCCCCTCCGCTCTTATCTTGTTGAACTGCATTATCCCCCTCTTTTATCGTGACATCAAAACCTGTCGCAAGAATAGTTACCTTAACAGAATCACCAAGTTCCGGTTTGTCACCGATACCCCACTTCACATCAAGAGTCTTTGAAAGGCGGTCGGTAAACTGTCGGATCTCAGCCATTTCTTCGGCAAGCAACGGATGTTCCGCGTCTTTGGAACACATAAACTTTATAAGCAGCCTCTTGGATGTATTGATATCATGCTTTTTAAGCAATGGTGAGTGCAACGCCTTGTTTATAGCATCCGAGATCCTGTTCTTGCCCTCACCTACTGCAGTTGATATAATAGCGGTTTTTGAATCCTTGAGTGTAGTCTTTACATCCTGGAAATCAACATTGACATACATCGGCTCTGAAATAATCTCAGATATCGAACGTGCGGCATTTGCAAGAGTGTCATCCGCTTTCCCGAATGCATTGAAGAATGTGAGGTCTTTATAAAGTTCTATCAGATTTTCATTATTTATCAAAAGCAATGCATCTACATATTTCTGCATCTCTTTCGCACCCTGAAGAGCCTTATAAATTTTCTTTTCACCCTCAAACATGAAAGGCACGGTCACAATACCGATGGTCAGCATTCCGGCCTCTTTGGCAAGGCGTGCCACTACCGGCGCCGCACCAGTCCCAGTACCGCCCCCCATACCTGCCGTGATAAACACCATCTCGGTCTGGTCCTTAAAGAGCGCGCTGATGGCATCCTTAGAAGCCTCCGCGCATTTACGCCCCACTTCGGGAACATTCCCTGCTCCAAGACCCCTGGTTATCTCCTCTCCGAGCAACAGTTTATTAGGCACCGGCGACATATTCAACGCCTGTTGGTCAGTGTTGCAGACCACAAAATTCACATACGGTATCTTTTGTTCATACATATAGTTTACCGCATTGTTTCCACCGCCGCCTACGCCTATAACTTTAATTATATAGTTGTTTGCATCCTCCACGAAACCGGAATCATCTACTATGTCGTGAAAATCGGGATTGCTTATATTCATGTCCATATCTCTGCTGTTTATTCCTATCCGCATCTTATTCTAAACTTTCCGAGTCATCTTCCGTGTCACTGAAAATTCCGGATACCGCATCCTTCCCTCTCTTGAACATCTTCTCAAACCACGACGGCTCATGTCCGCGGACAACCGGTTCTCCACCAGTCGAATCTGTCCCACCAGTCGGACCTTCCCCCGGTTCATCACCCGTACCCGTCACAGGGGGTACAGGCTTGACAACTGTCTCCAGACAAGCGTCCTCATCACTTGTAGCTCCGGCATAAAGCACACTTACCACCTCGATAAGTTCCGAGGTATTGATTCTCATATCATGCACTTTTACATATTTGGGAAGCGCTCCACGACGCACCGGCAGGCAACTCTTGTCGGCTAAAAGATCCATAATGCCGTTCAGCTTCGATGCCCCGCCTATACATATTATTCCTGCAGGAAGATCCTCCTCTTTCAGTTCCGCATAACGTATCTGCTTCAATATATTGACCACTATCTCTTCGGCACGGGCAACAATCAGATTGGATACATCCGAGTCCTTGACACCGTTATAGTTGAGGGTATTGACTGAATCTCTGGGAATGGCATTTCCTGAAGCTATCTTGATCTCCTCCGCCTTCTCCTCAAGCAATGTCAGCGATGTCAGATCACGTGTAATATTGCGACCGCCCATCGGCAAAGTTGCGAAATACACAAGATGACCGTTTTTGTAAATGGTGACGGTAGTTGTCTCCGCACCCATATCCACAAGCATGCAGCCGAGACGTTTCTCCTCATCCGTCAGCACCATCTGACCGGTGGCAAGCGCTGTAACAACCATACCGCGCATCTTGAGCTGAGTCTTCAGCTTATCCTCAAAGATACGCATAATATTGCGTTTCATCTCTTTACGGCACACAATCAGATCGAATTCCGCAGAAATGATATTTCCAATCATCCCCTTGGGAGAGAGTGTGTCCTGCTGACCTACCCTATATATTCTCGGTACAGAATCCACGACCTCGAGAGAAGACTCGATTGCTGACGTACGGGTCATATTGAAAAGGCGCTCAATAATCTCATCGGTTATCTCCACATCATCACCTAATGGTATGGATACAGGCACGGCGATTGAGCGTAACGATACCCCTGACAAACCTACAAACACTCCGGTAATCTTACGGGGTGCCACAGCCGGTTTGCTCTCAAGGCGCTGTATCAATCGCGCAATCCGCATCCAAACTTCCTCTACGTTGCGTATCAGTCCATACTTAACGCTCTCCAGTCCTTTCTCCTGTTCCGCAGCTATTACGTCAAGTTCACCGGTAAGTCCATTGTATTTCCCCACAACTGCCAGAACCTTTGAACTGCTTATCTCTATTGCCGCTACATATTTCTCGTCAGCCATATTTAACTATATAGTGTGTCTGTATCACTTCTGATTTATTTATTCTCCAGCATGTACGGTCTGAGACAACGCCTGTTCCTCAAGATCTATCTCCTCCTCGGTAACCGGAGGAGGAGCAATCGGCTTGATACGGCGTGTAGCTACTATTTGTCCGCGATATTTCACGGAGATAGTGTCATACTCGTTCCAACCCTTTTTCGGCATTACTTTTCTATAGAAAAGTTTCAGCATACCGACCTTTTCGTCAAGACGCGTCGTGTCTCCGAAGTTGACAACATGCCCCCGGATACGGGGAACAATCAAAAGGTTATTACGGTCGCGTGCAACAAGCATTCCCGTAACCTCCTTCATGAATTGATCTGTCTCTATCTTATTCACCAGTGGAACAAGTTCCTTCGGTGTGAACCGCTTCGTAAAATCACCCTTGACTACAGGAACATTCGTATAAAATTCAGGCAATGCCTCTATATATTTGCCGGATTTGTTTATATAATACGATTTGTCGTCGGTAAACACCCGCATCACCGGTACCAGAGGAAGAGCCTGCACCAGAAGTCTGTTGTCTGATGTTAACATACAACTGACTTCTTCAAAAAGATTCATATTCCTGAGATACCGTTCTATCTTCGCGGCATCAAGCTGCATTATCGGGGTTCCCGCTATCCTTTGGGGATAATTCTTCAGTTCCCTTTCCAATCCTGATCTCACTATCGAGTCCATAGGAGTATTCCCGTCGACTGCAATTTCAAATCCGACACAAACATCCTTACGGGCCATATCATGTGCCCATCCGGTCATCCATACCGCATACACCATCAGCAGCAAAAGGAGTGTCCATTTAAGGATGGTTTTTTTCATTGTTTCTCCAATATACTCTTTATCTCCGGAAGAAGTCTGTCTATATCAGCTGCCCCCAGAGTCATAAGCATTTCAAAATTACTATTTTTTATCAGATTCAACAAATCTTTTCTCTCACAGTAGATTTTTTCGCATCCCTTGATCTTGTCAAGTATGGTTTTTGACGTAATTCCCGGAATCGGCAACTCTCTCGCAGGATATATCTCCGGCATAATCACTGTATCGGCAAAACTCAACGCATCGGCAAAATCATCGGCAAAATCGCGTGTGCGTGTATAAAGATGCGGTTGGAACACCACTGCCAGTTTCCTGCCGGGATAAAGTTTCTTTACTGAGGATATAGATGATTTCACCTCATTCGGACTATGGGCATAATCATCTATAAGCACAACACCATTACCGTTATCCTTTCCATTCAGCCAGACCTCGAAACGGCGTTTTGCTCCTTTAAAACTTTTTATACCTCTTTTTATATCTTCCTCACTTGCTCCAGCACGATAGGATGCGGCACATGCCGCAACAGCATTATCTATATTTATCTCCACCGGAACACCAAGATTTATATCCTCTATGCGGATACCTTCGGGACCAATGAGAGTAAAACTCAAAGTACCGTTGCCGAATATTATATTGTCCGCATGCCAGTCGCCATCCTTATCGGAACTGTAAGTCTCTATTTTCACGGTCTCCCCTACAGCCGGACGATATTTAAGACCGGTATGTGTGATAAGCCATCCATTATCGCGTATCAGGGAGGTAAAGATTGAGAAAGCTTCAAGATAATGTTCCTCATCGCCATATATGTCAAGATGGTCAGGATCCGTAGAAGTCACCACTCCTATGTAGGGATGCAGATGATGGAATGAACGGTCATACTCATCAGCTTCAATAACGGAGAATCCTGATGTTTCATTGAGAACAAGATTACTGCCCGTATTACGTAGAATACCTCCGAGAAATGCAGTGCAGCCTACCGGTGTATCTTTCAATATATTTGCAATCATGGAGGATGTAGTGGTCTTGCCGTGAGAGCCTGCCACACAGATTGCATCGGTAGCGGCCGTGATTTTTCCTAAAAGCGCCGCTCTTTTCACAACCTCGAATCCGTTGTTTCTGAAATAGCTCAGAATCCTGTTGCTTTCCGGCACCGCAGGTGTATACACGACAAGCGTTCCCTCCGGATTTCTGAAATCTTCGGGTATATTATCCTCCGAATCATCGAACACAAGCAACGCACCCTCTGACACAAGATGTTCAGTCAAATCCGAAGATGTGCGGTCATAGCCTGCCACTTTGGCGCCTTTCTTGAGAAAATATCTTACAAGATTAGCCATCCCTATTCCACCAGCCCCTACAAAATATAATTTCTGCATATTCTTTAGGTCCTCGACCTTGTTTTATCTCTTGTTTTCAAGAATCTTCTCTATCTCATCCACTATCAGTTCATCACTGTCGCGACATGCCATCAACCGGATATTCTCAGACATATCGGCAAGACGCCCTATATCGGTTGCCAATCCGATTATCTCATCTATAAGTTTTTCTCTGGCATCGGCATCCGGCACCATAACGGCTGCGCCACGCGTAGAAAGCGCAAGTGCGTTCTTACGCTGGTGGTCTTCTGCCACATTGGGCGATGGAACAAGTATTACCGGTTTACCGAGCAGTTCAAGTTCACTTATTGCTCCGGCTCCCGCCCTGCTCACCACAAGAGTGGCGGCGGAATATGCCGCACCCATATCAGAAATGAAAGGTGTAACCACAACTCCTTTCAGATTCTTGGATGCCTCGATACCCCTGTTCCCGAAATTCTTCCCCGTCTGCCATATAACCTGCAGCCCGCTATCCACCAATTTGCCGATATTCCGCTCCAATGTCTCATTAAGTGTCAATGCACCGAGACTTCCTCCGACCACGAGCACTGTCGGCTTCTCTGCGTCAAGTCCGAAAAGCACCCTTGATTTTGAAGCATCCGCATTACGGTCAATAAGATCTTTACGTACCGGATTCCCCGTTTTTACAATACGGTCAGCCGGAAAGAAACGCTCCATCCCATCATATGCCACGCATATCTTCCGTGCTTTGGCAGCCAACAGTTTATTGGTCACGCCTGCATATGAGTTCTGTTCCTGTATAAGGGTAGGCACCCCTACCCGCTGTGCTGCCTTAAGCAACGGTCCTGATGCGTATCCTCCGACACCAATGGCTATATCGGGTTTGAAATCTTTCACGATATTGCGCGACATACCGATACTTTTTGCAAGCTTAGCCAGCACCGGAATATTTTTCAGCAGATTCTTTCTGTTGAAGCCTGCAACCGGAAGACCTATGATCTCGTATCCTGCCGCCGGCACACGCTCCATCTCCATACGATTCTCAGCTCCCACAAAAAGGATATCCGCATCCATCCTCCTTTTTATCGCATTGGCAATTGACAATGCCGGGAATATGTGCCCTCCCGTTCCGCCTCCGCTTATCAATATCTTTTTTTTCATATGTTATTATGATTCTTTCAATTCATAATTGCTGAAATTGACCGCCTGCATATCTTCAGGCAGTTCCTTCCCTTCGGCTTTAATATCTTTCTTATTTCCTGATGTCACGGCATAACGGCTCACCGACAACATCATTCCTATAGCAGCCGACATTACAAGGACAGAAGTCCCTCCTTTAGAGATGAATGGTAACGGCTGACCAGATACAGGGAAAAGTCCGGTAACAATCGCCATATGCACAAGTGCCTGAAATACGATCATTACAGCGCATCCCATTATAAGAAAGGCAGGAAACGCTCTCGAACATTTATATGCGAGTCGACCGGCTCTGGCGAGCAGCAGCAGATAAAGCAATAACAGAAACGAGCCGCCGATAAAACCGGTATCCTCCACTATGATAGAATATATATAGTCGGAAAATGCCAAAGGCAGCCGGGCACTCTCCCGTGAATTTCCGGGACCTTGTCCCATGAGTCCGCCATTTGCCTGAGCGAATTTGGACAATATGACCTGACGGTTATAATCGTCCATCTTGTCATCCGGCGAGACTCCATGAATGAATCGGCTAATTCGCCCCTTATGCGTTTCCGCACGACCTCTGCCGGATAATACTCCACCGTCATTAGTCTGACCGACCATCTCGGTCTTCTGCACAGAATCAAATTCCGCAACCTCGTGCGATGAATCGGTATATTTCGCAGCAAGCAAAGCCGAGGCGCATATTCCGTAAAGTCCCAGCACACAAGCAACTTTTCTGAACTGGATCCCTCCTATAAGGAACATACACAGACTCACCACCATCAGCAGTATGGTGTTGGTCAGTCCATTCTTCCATAACAGAGCGGCAAATATCATCACCACTATGGCAGACATCACCACCCCACGATTTGTGACTCCTCCGGGGGTCTGATTCTTGGACAATATTGTTGCGAGAAGCAAAACTACAGCAAGTTTCACTATCTCGGCAGGCTGGATGGTCATGCCTGCTATACTTATGGCACGCTGAGCTCCGTTTATGTCCACTCCGGCAACCGATGCCATAACAAGCAATATCAATGATAATATAGCAAATATCCATGCAAACCTACGCATATAGATATAATGCGTGTTCTGAATCCATATTACTATGGCGAAGCCGAGACCCAGAAAAATGCCGTGACGGATCAATGGGCTGTATACATTCGAAGAGGATACCTCTGTACTCGAAGCACTGAAAAGTTCAATAATACTTATGAGCAGGAACATTATGTATATTCCCCAGATATAAGGATCCGGAGCTGACCGCTTTATTTCTACTTTCTCACTTTTTTTACGTCTCGTCCTACTTACAGCTCCCGATACCGCTACACCGTCTATGGTCTCGTTTATCTCAATTCCTGCAGGAATCCCGTTTGAATCTTGCATCCTTTATCCTTTGAATTGTAATTATCTGAGTTTTAAAACCTCGTTCTTGAATTTGCGGCCTCTGTCCTCATAACTGCTGAACAGATCAAAACTTGCACAGCAGGGCGACAACAGCACTGTATCTCCATCGGCCGCAAGTCCGGCACATGCCTTGACAGCATCTTCCACTGAGTGTGTGTCTACTATTGCGGCTACTTTATCGCCAAAAAAATCGAGTAATTTGGAATTATCCTTGCCCATGCACACTATTGCCTTTACCTTTTCAGTCACAAGCTGTTCTATCTCAGTGTAGTCGTTCCCTTTATCCTTTCCTCCAAGTATAAGGACTGTCGGAGTGTTCATACTTTCAAGAGCATACCATGTGGAGTTGACGTTTGTTGCCTTTGAATCATTGATATATCTCACTCCGCCAACTGTTGCCACATATTCCAGTCGATGCTCCACTGCCTCGAAATCTGACAATGCTTCACGAATCTTATCCTTTTTTATGTCAAGCAATGAAGCCGACAATCCGGCAGCCATCGAATTATACAGGTTATGGAGTCCGGTCAGGGAAAGCTTGTCGCGGGGTATCTCCCACACCTCTGTCGGAGTGACGAATTTAACTATTCCATTGTCAACATATGCGGCACTGTCTTCATGAAAGAATTCACTGAACGGCATTTGCATAGCCTCGATCTGCAGCTGTTGGATCTGCTTCTTGACAACAGGATCGTCCTGCCAGTAAATAAAATAGTCCTCTTTTGTCTGATTCTGCAGTATTCGGAACTTGGCATTGATATAATTCTGCATCTTGTGGTCATAGCGGTCAAGGTGGTCGGGAGTGATATTCATCATAACCGCTATATTTGCCTTGAAATCATACATGTTCTCAAGTTGGAAACTTGACAGTTCTATTACATATACATCATGAGGATCGCGCGATACCTGTAACGCCAGACTCTTGCCTACATTACCGGCAAGACCCACATCAAGACCCGCCTCCTTCAATATGTGATATGTCAATAGCGTTGTCGTAGTTTTGCCGTTGCTTCCGGTTATGCAGACCATCTTCGATTTGGTGAAACGACCTGCGAACTCTATCTCCGAAAGGATCGGTATATTCAGTTCCGCCAGCTTTTCAACCATCGGGGCATAAGGAGGAATGCCCGGACTCTTGACTACAATATCGGCGTCAAGCAATTTCTCCGGCGTGTGTCCCCCCTCCTCAAACTCAATACCCTCTTCAATCAGGATATCTCTATATTCATTCTTAAGCGTGCCGGCATCACTGAGCACAACTTTCATTCCTTTATCTTTTCCAAGGATTGCGGCTCCGGCTCCACTTTCACCGCCACCCAGTACTACAAGTTTTTCCATTCTATGTAATCTTTCATTTAGATTTGAATTTAAACGCACCCTTATCGTATCTTCAACGTCACAAATGTAAGAGCCGCCAGCAAAATACCGACAATCCAAAACCGGGTGACTATCTTTGACTCCGGTATCGGATTGACCGGATGATTCCACAGCACCTTCACACCGGGTTCCGCTGCTTTCTGAAAATGATGGTGTATCGGAGTCATCTTGAAGATTCTTCTACCCTCCCCGTATCTCTTTTTCGTATATTTGAAATAGCCTACCTGCATCATCACAGAAAGGTCCTCTATGAAAAACACAAGACAGAGCAGAGGTATCAACAGTTCCTTGCGTATAAGTATTGCAAATACAGCCAATATACCGCCCAATGTCAGGCTGCCTGTATCTCCCATAAACACCTGCGCGGGGAAAGCGTTATACCACAGAAAGCCGACGAGTGCCCCGATAAATGCCCCGGCGTATACTACAAGTTCCTCCGAGCCGGGTATATACATGATATTCAGATAACTCGAATATATGATATTTCCTCCGAGATAAGCCATCACAAGCAACGCTACACCGATTATGGCAGAAGTGCCGGCACACAATCCATCAAGTCCGTCCGTAAGATTTGCCCCGTTGCTGACAGCTGTCACCACTACTATGACCACAAAAACAAAAACCAGCCAGCCCAGATTCTCAGCCGCCTCTTTATCTCCTATCCAGGATGTAAGGTATTCGTAATTGAAATTGTTGTTCTTTACAAAGGGGATAGTAGTCTGCGGCGATTTTATCTCCTCTTTGAGCACCACGATCTCGGTCTCGGTCTTTCCGGGGACTTCTGTCTCGACATTCTTGCTCATTACAATCGCAGGAGACAACCACATGGTGATACCCACTATCAGACCGAGTCCAACCTGCCCGATTACCTTATATTTTCCCTGAAGACCATCCTTATTGTGATATTTGAGTTTCCGGTAATCATCCATAAAACCGATTGTACCCATCCACAATGTAGCGACAAGCATCAGTATCATATATATATTACCAAGATTACCGAACAACAACAGCGGAACCAGTATGGACATTATGATAATTATACCACCCATAGTCGGTGTGCCGGTCTTTTTCATCTGTCCCTCAAGACCCAGATTCCTTACAACTTCACCGACCTGCATTTTCTGCAGGCGTTCTATCACCTTATGTCCGAATACGAGCGCTATAAGCATCGCCACAGCAAATGAAATTCCTGCCCGGAAGGTGATATATCCCATCAGATTGTGTCCCGGAAAATCCCAATCCTCAAAATATTGCAACAACGCGTAAATCATAGCTTGTGATCAATTATTCAAAACATTTGCGGATCTCCTCGCGGTCATCGAAATGGTGACGCACTCCTTTGACTTCCTGATATGTCTCGTGTCCCTTGCCGGCGACAAGCACCACACTGCCCGGCTTTGTCATCTTCAAGGCAGTCCGGATCGCCTCCCGACGATCAGAGATACAGATAGTCTTCCTCAGTTCCTCTTTCGTCAGACCTTCCTTCATTTCAGCGATAATATCCTCAGGAACCTCGTCACGGGGGTTGTCGGACGTCAAAAGAAGAAGATCTGAACGACGCGCCGCTTCAGAAGCCATCATCGGGCGCTTGCCGTGGTCGCGGTTACCACCCGCGCCGACAACAGTTGTTATCTCGCCTCCTGCTCCGATGATCTCACGTATTGTATCAAGTACATTCACAAGTGCGTCAGGAGTATGTGCATAATCAACAATCGCGGTGACTCCATCGGGCGACTGTATGGTCTGGAATCTTCCTGCAACAGGTACCAGACGGCTCATATTCACAAGAATCTCCTCTTTATCCCAGCCTATAAGACAGGATGCTCCGTATACTGCTGTCAGATTATATGCATTGAACCTGCCTGTAAACGCCACCTCCACATCTCTGCCGTTAAGCGACAACAATGTTCCGTCAAGTCTGGTTTCAAGAACCCTGCACCGGAAATCAGCATCGGCACGCAATGAATATGTATATGTTTTTGCCTTTGTATTCTGAACCATATAGCGTCCGGCTTTATCATCTTCATTCACAAGCGCAAACGCATCGGAGGGCAACATGTCAAAAAACATCTTCTTGGCATTCATGTAATTCTCTACCGTGCCATGATAATCAAGATGATCACGTGTCAGATTCGAGAAGACGGCTCCCGCAAAATGGAGTCCGGCAATGCGGTGCTGATGAGCGGCATGAGATGAAACCTCCATAAAAGCATAGTCACAGCCCGCATCTACCATCCGGGCGAGAAGCTCATTGAGTGTCAATGGATCAGGCGTGGTATGTGTTGTAGGCACAGCCTCATTCATAATATAATTGCATACCGTTGAAAGGAGTCCCGCCTTATAACCCTCAAGCTTTGCCATCTCATAAAGCAATGTGGCTGTAGTAGTTTTGCCGTTGGTACCTGTAACTCCGACGAGTTTCAGTTTTGTCGACGGATTACCATACCAGGTGGAGGCGAGTATTCCAAGAGCTATACCTGAATCGGCTACTCTTATATATGTGATTCCGTTCTCGAGTTTGGATGGAAATTGCTCGCACACGATAGCTCCGACATGTGTACTCGCCACTACAGGAATATATTTGTGTCCGTCCGTATTCACACCACGGACAGCTACAAACATTCCGTCTTTGATTACCTTGCGCGAATCACTCTCCAGTCCGGCAATATTGCGATCCACATCTCCTATCACCTCCAAAGGCTCTATTCCCTCTATCAGGTAAGATAATTTTACAGCCATAATATTAGGGTTTATATATTTTTCTTTATCTACTGTTATATTTTCAGCGTAAGTATCACTTCTCCTCCTCGCTTCAGCCGGGTTCCAGCATCAACGGATTGGGCGACAACCCGTCCCTCGCCATGTAATTTTACACGCATACCCGATTTCTCAAGTATTGATATTGCCGACAAAGCGTCATAACCGGTAACATCCGGCATTACATCATCTGCGCCTCGTGCCTTTGTCCTGATCCTCTTGACTTTATCAGTCTTCAACACAGAAGCGAGTGTTTTTGTGCTCCTTGTTGATCCATCCACAACAGGAAAACCTTTAGAGCCGTCGGATTCATAATTGACATTCACATCGAGCATTCCGCGCGAATACATCTTCAACGCCATATTCTTCACAATCTGCCCTGATGTCCTGTTGGCAGAAGTACCTCCCGGCCCAAGCACAAGAGCTATACAGCTGTAGCGTGGAGCCTCATAAGGAAAGAAACCTGCAAATGCATATCTGCGCTTGGAGGTATTGTATACACCCTTCTCTACAGGATAAGCCGTACCGGTCTTGCCTGCCACACAGACTCTGTCATCACGGACTGCACGAGCTGTGCCATGCTCTCCCCACACAACCTCTTTTATACATTCCCTGACCTTACGTGCCGTTTCCTCGGAACATATACGGTCACGGATATACTGGACGGGTATTACCGAATCTCGTCCCTGCTCGTCAATAAGACCTTTCATAAGATGCGGTCTTACATACCGTCCTCCGTTGGCTATGGCATTGTAGACCGATAACGTGAACAGCGGAGGCAACTCGGTGTTGTAGCCATATGCCTGACGGGCAAGATCAAGATGACGCGCTGTCATGGTTATGTTGTTGCCTCTGGAATCCTTCGGCAGCAATTTCCTGATTCTCGGAATACACTCTCCTGCTATTCCGGAACGTATGGGCTCGAAAAATCCCAAGCCTGCCAACCGGTCGTGGAACTTGGAAGGGTCTTTCTCATATCCGCGGAATATGACACGGGCAATTCCGGTGTTTGACGACTGCTCTATCACCTGCTTCATGGTCTTCATTCCGGATCCGTGCGGGTCGAAAGTCTTCTGGAACGGCGCACACGACACCATATCGTTGACATTTTTCACCAATCCGTCTTCAAATGCAATCATCAGAGAGATAGGTTTCATCACAGAACCCGGCTCATAAGGAAGCACGGCTCGGTTAAGCGCCTCACCATAAGTTCCGTCATCAAGCCTTTCTATATTGGAAATAGCCTTTATCTCTCCGGTACTCACCTCCATAAGTATTGCCGTACCCCACTCCGCATGCGATTCAAGACAAATATTGTGCAATTCTTCTTCAAGCATGTCCTGCAGGTCGATATCGATAGTGGTACGGATATCGTAGCCCCTTACCGCAGGTGTAGATACCCAGTTGCCTATTCCCCGGGTTAGCGCGACCTTCTTTGCAAGACCGGGCTTGCCGTACAACAGGCTGTCAAGATCCTTCTCAAGTCCGGAGTAACCATGTATCTGATGATTGGCAAAATTCTCGTTTACACGTCCTATGCTTCTGTACGCCATCTTTCCGTACGGATACATGCGGACACTCCGTTCCTCTTTGTAAACCGGATTACGGAATCCCTTCCCCTTGAAATCCTTTATAAACGGGAAGCTTTTAATCCTCTCGAAGTCTTCAAGTGTCTTCCCTTTTGCAAGACGTAATGCACGGGGACGGCAACTGTCGGCTTTCTCGAGTTCCCGTTTCAGTCTCGCGTGCCAGCTGTATTTTGCGAAAGTGTCAGGATGCGCTTTATGCAGATTGCTGATACGGGGATAATACACATCCAGAGAATCGGCAAGACTGTCTACTTTCGCCCATGGAATTGATCTCAAAGCTTTCACTTTATTATGACGGAGATCTATCTTAACATCATAAACCTTCACATTACAGGCAAGTATATTGCCGTTACATGACAATATCTTGCCACGCTCAGGTCGGATGGTGTCTACCCTGGACAATTCACGGCGGGCACGCTCATTCCACGCGGGAGCCTCTATTACAGTCGTATAAAGCAGCTTTACCACTACAAATATCGAGAACAGAATAAATGTAAGGGTTATCAAGCCGTAACGCCACAATATATTTTTCTTGTTTGTCTTTCCCATTTACTCCGCTATTGTGTCTGTCAGTTCGTACGGAGGTTGTTCCTGAAACTGCAGATTCAGATTTTTCTCCCTTACCATCTTTATCATTTCCGTCTCACGTATAAGAGACATATATAACGCCTTTTCCTGCAATTTATGACTCTCCGCCCGTTGCAGCTCAACTGTCAGCTGCTTGATTTCGCTCATCTTGGTACGTGTCTTATAGCGCAATCCCATTAACGCAAGCAATACAACGACAAATATAACCATTATCCATGCATTATTGCGAAAGAACTCTATCGACAGTGTGCGCCCGTACCGCAATTCTTTTACCCAGCCTCTTCGGGACCGTTTATCCCTTTTACCGCTATTCCCCCTTTTATTCATATTCTATCCTATAAACTCAGCGATTCTCAATTTTGCACTTCTCGACCTTGGATTTCTCTCTATCTCCTCCTCCGTCGGAACTATCGGTGCACGTGTAATCTGTTTCCATGGCGTACTCACCCTGCCAAAAAAATCTTTATCTTCTTGCCCTTCTGTGTTACCGGTCTTCATAAAATTCTTTACCATACGGTCCTCAATGGAGTGATATGTGATTACAGCAAGCCTTCCTCCGGGATTAAGCACATTGAGAGTCGACTGCAGGAATCTCTTCAAGGCATCCATCTCACCGTTTACCTCTATGCGGAAAGCCTGAAACACCTGAGCCATATCTTTCTTTTCAGATTTCGGATTCAATATTTTCGATACTGCATCTGACAATTGGAAAGTTGTCTCTATTGGAGATGACTCGCGCTTTTTCACTATCGTGTCTGCGATCGCTTTAGGTCTTTTAAGATCTGTATACATTCTGAAAATACCCTCGAGCTCATCTGCCGAATAGCTGTTTATTACGTCATACGCTGTTTTTCCGGCACTCCGGTTCATACGCATATCAAGCGGGGCATCGGCACGAAAAGAGAATCCTCGTGTGGAATCGTCAAAATGATGAAAGGACACTCCGAGATCTCCGAGAATGCCGTCAACCTTCTCCTGACCGTAAAAATGCAGGAAATTGATGATGTATCTGAAGTCGGAATGTACAAATGTAAACCGCGTGTCATGTGGAGCATTTTGAAGTGCGTCAATATCGCGGTCGAAGCCATATAGATGCCCTCCGGGACCGAGTTCGGAAAGTATACCGCAGGAATGCCCGCCACCTCCGAATGTCACATCTACATAAACCCCGTCCTCTCTGATATTTAAACCTTCAATTACCTCCGGAAGCAAAGCCGGAACATGATACGGATTCAAATTCATTTGATACTGCGTTCTTACCTCTTGTTTACTGACTTGATTTACCCTATTTATGAACAAGGGATTCTCTTTGTAAAGTTACATATTTTTTACAATAAATTTACAAAATTAAATTGTCAAAAAATTTTCAAACAGTAAGAAGTTATCTACAGGTTATATGGAAGCAGGATGTGTGTCTTTCAAATTTTACATAGCAACGTCCCTCGCCTCGTAGATTATACAATATCTCGGCAAGTAAGTTTTTCAGATCCCCATCGTGTATATCGGCGCCATCACCGTATTTATGGAATTTGGTATATGAAATGTCGAATGTAGTGGCATACTGATGAGTCGACACCTCCGTAGCATTGCGGTTTACCCTTCTTAATCTACTTACGGTCTGTGGAGTACGCAACAACGATGTAACTTTGATACGATAACCGGATCCTCCTCTTGACTTCAGGGAATCATTAAAACATCTGCCTATGTCGCTAAGCAGAGCGGCGGCTTCCGGCACAAGAAACGGTAATGAATGTTTCAATTCATCTACCTCATAATTATCCCCGGAGATTATTTTCACCACCGGACGTCTTGTTCGGTAAGCACCCCTGATATCCTCAATCGGTTCAATGCCGATTCTTTTTGCAGCTTCGAGTTGTGTCGCATTCGAATCATTGAGCACCTGTTTCAACGAGCCTATATCCCTCACAGGAATTCTTTTCAAGCTACCATTTTCTGTATTTGCATCCGATTCAGATGGCTGGACCAATGGCATCTTCGACAACTTTCTGTTTGACACTACGTAGCCATCAGCTCCATACTTCGTGACAGAACCCGCCATCTCGTCGGGAACACTGTCAAACTCTTTATCATGCCGATTACCGGCACAACCCCATGCCAAAAACAAAGAAACGACAACCCAAAAGATAGAATATATATTATTGAATTTTTTTAAATCGCGGTTCATACCGCAAATTTAGAAATTTTCCACCAATTTCCCTACACATCCCAGAATAACAGGAAACTTATCTTTTAGTAGTCAGGTGTACCGGTAAACCTTCGTTTGTAATGCCATCCACTACAATCTCTGAATTCTCAATTGAAGGAAGTGAGTCGACACCATTATACGCAGGATACCATGCGGAAGATATGACATATTCAGTACCGACAGGATCATATTCAAAATGAGGTTTATAGGACTCCGCCACTTTCTGATAGCCTTTGGGAGTCACACATTTCACAAACAGATCCTTATCCCAGTCCTTAATCTTGGATCCATCTTTTGTAGTCATTACAAGAGCACCGGCACCCATTGCTGCGGAATTACTTATTATCAAAGCCGTAGACGGGCGATAATATGCTATCTTTTCCATTAAATGAATCGGATAGAGCGATGAAAACTCGGTAAATGTATTACCTAAATCAGGGGTATATGTCGGGAGTGCTTTAGGCATTCCTCCCATTTGATTAGGATTAAACATTCCGGCTATCGGAACGACACCGGCTCCGCTACTTGACTGCCACCTTACACCATCCACCCATAATTCTACCAAACCAGCATGTCTGTAATTTAAGCTTGCTTTTGATCCGAAATTGACAAGGTTGCCATTCTCTATTCTTAATCCCGGGAAGGTTCGTATCACCTCTTCGTACGATGTAATGCCTTTAGCCTTTATTTCATCCCCGGAAAACATACGTACACCAAGTGCTTTCAGCATATTTTCACGCTGTTCCTCATCTGATAAAGGAGCTGTCACTTCGAGTTCATCAAGCCAGACGGAAGAAGAATTGAAAAAAGAGGTCTGAAATCGCTTGGAGTAAAAATGATTAATTCAAATGAAATAGAAGAAAAACATATTACAACATATCAGGAAATTATCGATAGAATATCCGGATTACGGATTGAGAATGGTAATTTAGTAAATATTGGTGCCAAAGCATCGTTAAATCTTCCGGATGCAGGGATTGTTGAATTATGGGTCGATGGGGTGAAATGGGATCCGAATGGAAAAAATAAAGATAATGAGATTGTAGGCGTATTTAACGAGAAGCAAATTGGCGGCAACCCTAAAGCAAATCGGCATTTTGAAACAAAACAGACAAATATATTCACTGAATTTACAACTAACTTTCCGATTCATTCAGTTGAGAGCATCCATTATTACAGGAGCTCTGTGGCAACCTTGATAAGCAGCACGGCCGCATTGAATGCCGGTGCCCTGGTAATCACCACGAAAGACGGTTCTAAAGCCCCGAATATTGATCAAGAAGTATTTGTAAAGGCTATTAGACCTTTAGGCTATCAGAAAGCCACGGAGTTCTATAAACCTCATTTTGAATACGATCCTGTCGGTACTGAATATGTTATATCCTCCGTGTGGTATCCGGCATATAATGGCATAGATACCCTCCCTTCAATTGAGAATGCGGATGTGATTATTGAAGGTATTTCTAATGACGGACTGCCGATACATATAAGTACCGTAGAAAGCAGGCAATAAAACGCTATAATACCGATTCATATCGCAAATCAATAATTTTTTTTGCTAAATTTGCTTCCCGATTACAAACCGATTATAATTTATATGACATACCGTACACAAGGGACATGCTCCCGTCAGATTGACATAGAAGTTGAGAACGGCAAAATCAAATCAGTGAAGTTTGAAGGCGGCTGCCACGGCAATACACAGGGAATCGCTTCACTGGTTGCCGGAATGACTCCTGAAGAGGTTATATCACGCCTTGAGGGGATCAAATGCGGCAACAAACCTACATCATGTCCCGACCAGCTCGCAAAAACCTTGCGTCAGCTTCTATAGAAACTTTTTCTATAAGGTCGAATAATTTCTGATTCCGGTTATAACCCTGTATATCCCATAGATACTGTCGGTAGGTATCTGAATAGGAGGATACGCGGGATTATAGCTGCGTGCCTCTATGTATTCGTTTCCATATTCACCACTCTCCCGTTTGTAGTCCGATGGATATACCAACTTTACGAGCACTCCGTTCTCGGTATCTATTACCATCGGATTTCCCCATGGTATGAATGCCTTCTCATTGATTTTCTTAATGAAGATAATGGATCCGCTTTGAAATTCAGGTTCCATGGAATTACCCATTACCCGTATTCCAAAATCCACTCCGGGCACCGGTGAGACCACCTTGTCACAGTCCCGCAATTGCACCCCCTCATTCCACATCTGAAGGTTTCCGGCATATGCGTCCACAGGCAATAGCGGAACCACATAATCCTTACTCAACTCCGGCAGAGTATCCTTATCCATAAGCATCTCCCCTTCTCCATACAACAGCCAGTCTTGATTAAGATCCGGAAACATTTCATAAACCTTTCTGAGTTTATCCATCGGCATGGCTTTGCGCATAGCTCCCAGATAAGTGGGGGATGCCCCGAGTCTCCTCGCAAACTCGGTTTGTGTCATTCTCTTGACCTTCAGCAATTCTATCAACCGGCTCTTTATTGTATCTGACATATCTTATATGGATAGGTTATAAAATATTAGCTTCGCATATTGATTTATATGCAAAGCTAATATTTTTATATTCAATTCCCAAATCTTAGGGAATATTTCTTAATTATTTTCAAGTATTCTTGTCAATTCTATAAATTGCTCTACTCCGAGACGTTCGGGACGGAGAGTAATGATGTCAGACGGTATTTTTGCGATCCTGTCACCGAAAAGCGGGCTCAGAGAATTGCGCAATGTTTTCCGGCGTTGCCCGAAAGCAGTTTTCACAACTTTCCTGAACAACACCTCATCCACACCAAGCATTTCTCTGTTATTACGCACAAGACGCAGGACACCGCTTCTTACTTTCGGCGGAGGTGTGAATACATAAGGCTCCACATTGAAAAGATATTCGCAATCATACCAAGCCTGAAGAAGCACAGACAGAATACCATAAGTCTTTGAACCGGGACCGGCACATATCCTCTCCGCAACCTCTTTCTGGAGCATTCCGGACACTACAGGTATCCGGTCTTTATAATCGAGAACCTTAAAAAATATCTGGGAAGATATATTGTACGGATAATTGCCTATCAGACTGAATTCTCCCTGATAAATCTCCTTAAGATCCATCTTCAGAAAGTCTCCCTCGACAACCTTAAGCCCCGGATACACTTTTGACAGATAATTGACGCTCTCTCCATCCAGTTCTATTGCCGTAAGATCCCTTTCTGTCTCCATCAGATATTTGGTAAGCACTCCCATTCCCGGTCCGATCTCCATGACAGGAATGCTGCCGTATTTATCTTTTACAGATGCCGGCAGTTCAGTCGGATCTATGGTCAAGGCGATGCGATGCGCTATCCCCTCATCATTAAGGAAGTGCTGCCCTAAATTCTTCTTTGCTCTTACAGATTGCATATATCTTGCGTTGTAGAGAGACAAATCACTTTTTAAGCTTTTTGGCAATAGCGGACGGAACAGTCTCTTTACGGACTCCTATATTCATTGTCTTCTCCAGGAAATAGGGAACCGATACATAGAAATACCCGTCATATAGCTGATTTGTATCCCAGGAATTCTTAACTTTGTAATATTCATTCCCTTCCTGGTCTTTTGCCTTGCCGACAATCACCATGCCATGGTCATCAGTCGTCTCGTAGTTGTCAAAACCTGCCTGACGGGACTCCTGTGTCACCTCTTTCTCCTTGACCGGACCCTTTATCTCAAAACGCTGGTTTGCCCTGTCTTTATCCGAAAGTTTGGTCCAACGGGCAAGCTCGCTGTCAGTCATATCTTTCTCCTCTTTTTCGGCTGGATTTACAGCATAACCTTTTGTCCATTTGAATCCGCCTTCTGAAACGTCAGCTCCCCAGAATACGGAATAACCGTTGTCAAGGGCATTGTCGGTAATAGCTTTGAGATCATTCAACGGAACATTCCAGTTGGAACTCCATAGCCAGTTGTCGGGAATCTCAAGCATAAACTCTTCATAGAAAGGATGGTGCGTATAACTTGTGAATATCTGGAAATTATCCGGTTCAATCCCCATCTCTTCAGCAAAACTCCGAGGAGTGTATGTTTTCCCTTTGTATGTAAATGTTTCAGGAACCGGACCCAGATACGCATCCAGAATGCCTACAAAACCGGGCAACCATGCTGTAGTAAGTTTCTTCGTACGCTTGCCGTTGCTCATCACAGCGTCAAGATATGCCTTCAGCGCATCTGCCATCTCATAATGACTGTGCTTCTTCTCTCCATAGTTTAGCCCTGCATATACCTCCTCCGGCATGGCACCGTAACGGCGCGTCATCTCAAGTACATCCTCAAATGAACCGCCTTGTGCGAAATTCACCATACCATTTGTGCGGATATATTTCTTTGCCTTGTCGATATAAGCGTTACGGACAACAAACATTTCAGACAGGTCAACCTCCCCTTTTCCGTTCTTCAGAAGATTGTCCTCAATTGTTGATATGCCGGAGAAAGCCCAGCATGTGCCTGATTTATTCTGATCCTTGACCGGAGTCGTAGGTATCAGTTTCACATCTGTGAACTTAAATCCGGTTGAATCGGGATTCTCTACTTTTGGGTCTGCTGTTTCAGGTGCCTGAAAATAGGTTGCGTGTACCCCGAAAGCAACCACCATCAACGAAAGTGCGATAATTTGCTGTTTCATCTGTTATTCATTATTTTTTTGTAAAGATAACTATTTTCTCATTAACCACATAAACCTCCGTGGAATTGTTGGCTTAATATTTGTTATTATATACATAGAATTTACTAATATATATAGATTATGGATAAATTAAGTTATGCATGGGGGCTTGCCATGGGCAAACAGCTTCAAGCAATGGGTGTCAAGAATCTCGATTCAGAAAGTTTTAAAGACGGCGTAAAGATCGCTTTCGACGGCGGCACTCCGGAAATGCCGATTGAAGAAGCTCAGAAACTTATCAATGACTATCTTCAGGATCTTCAGCAAAAAGCCGAGGCTGAGGCTCGTAAAGAGGGAGACAACT
Source organism: uncultured Muribaculaceae bacterium (assembly GCA_910579845.1). Classification (GTDB taxonomy): domain Bacteria; phylum Bacteroidota; class Bacteroidia; order Bacteroidales; family Muribaculaceae; genus Lepagella. The sequence goes on from CAJTWL010000014.1 coordinate 49,431, forward strand.
TCCTCGCTGAAAACGGCAAAAAGGAGAATGTCAAAACTACAGCCTCCGGCTTGCAGTATGTAGTGGAGAAAGAGGGCGACGGCGCACAACCTTCAGCTGAGGATGAGGTGACTGTGCATTATACAGGAAAGCTTCTTAACGGCACTGTTTTCGACAGTTCCGTAAATCGTGGCGAACCGGCGACATTCCCGCTGAATCGTGTTATTCCGGGATGGACAGAGGGTGTTCAGCTGATGAAAGAAGGTGCCAAATACACATTCTTCATTCCTTCCGACCTCGCTTATGGTCCTCAGGGTATTCCAAATGTGATTCCTCCTCATTCAACTCTTATCTTTGAAGTTGAGCTTATCAAGGTCGTAAAGAAATAAGAACCCGCTATATGAAGAAAATCAATTTTTTAGCTATCGCAGCATTAACTTTCGGCACAGCAGCCTTGGCTGTTTCCTGTAGCAATAAAAACAAGAATGCCGAGAGTGAATCCGATTCTGTCGCAGTTGAGGAACAGGTTGCCGAAGTTGTTACCGATTCTGTAGCCGCACGCTTCAGAAACCCCGATTATAAATCGGAATACGCAACTGACTCTACATACACCGTAACCCCTTCCGGATTGAAATACATGATCGAGAATGAGGGAACCGGAGTCAAACCGGGTCCGACAGATGAAGTTACAGTTCATTATACCGGTCGCCTTCTCGACGGCACAATCTTCGACAGTTCCGTACAACGCGGCGAGCCGGCGACATTCCCGCTGAACCGGGTAATTGCCGGGTGGACAGAAGGTCTGCAATATATGAAAGAGGGTTCAAAATACATCTTTTATATTCCATCGGATCTGGCATATGGCAGAAACGGAAGTCCCGGTGCCATACCGCCCTATTCCGACCTGATTTTTGAAGTGGAACTCATTAAGGTAACTGAATAGGATATGCGGTTTCTTAAATCTTTAATCTGGATTTGTCCGGCTGTCATGACTGTTGTAGGTTTGTCGTCATGCGAAGGCCGCACCACAAAGAACGTCGTTCCTACCGGCGACACTGTCGAAGTGGTAATCAACACTCCGGAAATGCCGCAAGACTCAGTATACTGAGAAATCTACTTGCAATATCATACAAAAAATCCTGAAGCATTCGGGCTTCAGGATTTTTTTGTACTGTAGTGTATATTGCTTCCGCTATTTTTCACGCATAAAAACAGATATCGGTGTACCATGGAAATCCCATCTTTCACGAATCTTATTCTCAAGAAAACGCCGATACGGCTCCTTGACCCACTGCGGCAGATTGCAGAAGAACACAAATGTGGGAATCACAGCATCCTTAAGCATCGTCACATATTTTATCTTCACGAATTTGCCTTTATTGCTCGGTGGAGGTGTAATAGAGATCTGTTCCAGCATATAGGTGTTGAGTTGTGAGGTAGGTATGATTCTGCGTCGGTTTTCAAACACCTGTACAGCAGTCTCAAGTACTTTGAATATTCTCTGCTTTGTGACTGCCGATGTAAAGAGAATCGGGAAATCGGTAAACGGTGCGAATTTCGAACGGATAGCCTGCTCAAAATGTTTCTGGGCTTCAAGAGATTTATCCTCTACAAGATCCCACTTGTTGACACATACCACCAATCCCTTACGGTTACGCTGTATAAGTCCGAATATATTGGCGTCCTGACCCTCAATACCACGGGTAGCGTCAATCATCAGTATACACACATCGGATGCCTCTATGGCCCGGATAGAGCGAATGACGGAATAATACTCGATATCTTCATTGACTTTCTGTTTCTTTCGGATACCGGCCGTATCCACAAGATAGAAATCAAAACCGAACTTGTTGTATCTATGATAGATAGAGTCACGTGTCGTACCTGCGATATCTGTCACAATATGACGCTCCTCACCTATAAACGCATTGATAAGCGATGATTTGCCGGCATTAGGTCTGCCTACAATAGCGAATTTTGCGATATTGTCTTCCGGTTTGTCTTCATCATCCTTTTCAGGCATATCTTTGACAACCTCATCCAGCAGTTCACCTGTTCCGGATCCATTTGCCGATGAGACTCCCATCGGATCTCCCAGTCCGAAACTATAGAACTCCGGGATATTGAAACGGGCATCTCCCTTATCGTCTTTGTTTGCAACGACTATGACCGGTTTTTCTGAACGGCGGAGTATCGCCGCCACCTTGTCATCCAGATCTGTGACACCTATCGAGGCATCTACTACAAAAAGTATGACATCAGCCTCATCAATGGCTATTTCTACCTGCTTGTTGATCTCCTCTTCGAATATGTCATCCGAATTTACAACCCAGCCTCCCGTATCAACGATGGAGAACTCTTGTCCACACCAGTCTACCTTGCCGTACTGGCGATCGCGGGTTGTGCCGGCAGTGTCATCGACAATGGCACGGCGCGTCTGCGTCAAACGGTTGAATAATGTGGATTTTCCCACATTAGGCCGCCCTACTATTGCTATCAGCTTACTCATTAGATATTTCTTTTATTGAAACTGCTTAAATTTATTTTCAAAGGATCTGGAGAAGTATTTCAGAAGGGACTTACTCTATATATCCGAAAGCACGAAGCTTATTCTCTTTATTTCGCCAGTCCTTCTCTACCTTGACAAAGGTCTCGAGATGCACCCTTTTACCAAAGAATTTTTCTATATCCTGACGTGCCTCTATGCCGACCTTCTTGATCTTCTCTCCGCCCTTTCCTATAATGATGCCTTTCTGCGAATCACGCTCCACATATATCACAGCCATTATGTGTATTGAATTCTCCTTCTCCTCGAATTTCTCCACAATCACCTCTGTGCTGTAAGGTATCTCTTTATCATAGTTCAGAAGCAGCTTTTCGCGGATTATCTCTGTCACAAAGAAACGGGCAGGCTTATCAGTCAGCGCATCCTTTCCAAAAAACGGGGCAGACTCCGGTAACAACTCCTCTATTCTATGCTTAAGGTTGGTTACATTAAAATCCTCGGTAGCGCTTGTCGGGAAGATCTCTGCATTCGGAAGACGTGTCTTCCATTTGTCAATAATCTCTTCAAGCTGACCGTTATCCTTGAGCAGATCCACTTTATTGATGACAAGAAGCACCGGTATTGTCTCTTTGGCGACTCTCTCAAGAAAATCCGCATTCTTCTCAGGATCCTCTATGACATCTGTGACATACAACAATATATCGGCATCAGTCAAGGCTCCCTCTGAAAAACCGAGCATTGATTCCTGAAGTTTATATTTAGGTTTCAGCACACCGGGTGTATCCGAATATACTATCTGATATTCGGGGGTATTTACTATACCCATTATTCTGTGACGTGTGGTCTGGGCTTTTGACGTAATAATAGAGAGTCTCTCTCCTACAAGATCATTCATTAACGTGGATTTACCCACATTAGGATTTCCTACTATATTCACAAATCCGGCACGATGTCCCTCTTTGACACCGGCTGTCACATTAGCAATATCTTTTTCTGCTTCCATAATTTATCCTATTTTACAATCAGGAAAGGTCATCTCTCCTCCATGCTAAAACCCCTTTGCAGGCTCCTTTGTTCACAACAGCCATCACTCCCCGGTCACATTGTAAAAAAGGGCATCGGAAGAAGATTCTGATGCCCTTGATCTTTTATTGATTTACGCTCCTTTTATTTAGGATCTATCGCCCATATGAGGTACATGGCTCCCCATGTAAAACCTGCACCAAACGCGGTAAGCAGGATCTTGTCCCCCTTATGGAGCCTGTTCTTGTATTCATCAAGACAAAGCGGAATAGAAGCCGCTGATGTATTTCCATAATGCTGGATATTGACCAGAATCTTCTCTTCGGGAATCTTGATGCGACCGCCTACAGCTTCTATGATACGGAGGTTTGCCTGATGAGGTACAAACCAGTCTACATCCTCTACCTGCAATCCGTTGCGGTTCATTACCGATACAGATGAAGTGAGCATGTCACGGACAGCATGCTTGTATACACTTCGTCCCTCTTGATAAATATAGTGCTCGCGGGCATCTACAGTCTCATGAGAGGCAGGTTTTGCAGAACCTCCGGCTTTCATGAGTAGATTCGACAGACCGGATCCGTCAATGTGGAATTCACCGTCCACCACACCTACAGGCTCATCTGTCGGTTCTACCATTACGGCAGCCGCGGCATCTCCGAACAGAGGACAGGTGGCGCGATCCTGATAGTCTGTCATACTTGACATCTTCTCGGCGCATACCACTATCACCTTTTTGTATAGACCTGCCTCGATATAGGCACGGGCAGCCTGCATAGTCACGATAAATCCCGCACATGCCGCCTGGATATCATACGCATATGCATTCTTCAAACCGGCATTATACGTGATCACGGATGCTGTGGAGGGAAAACGATAGTCAGGATTGGAGGTGGCGCAGATAAGAAGATCGACCTCTTCAGGTTTCACCCCTGTCTCGTCAAGCAATTTTTCAACCGCCTTAATGCCCAGAAAACTGGAACCCTTCTCCGGATCCTTCAGTATTCTGCGCTCCTTGATACCCACACGAGTAGTTATCCATTCATCGTTGGTATCAACCATACGAGACAGCATCTCATTGTCCAGAATGTCATCCGGGACATAAGACGCTATTCCTGTTATCTTGGCATTTGCCATATCAGTCTTTCTTTTCAATCACTAATTTTCCACGGTAATAACCACACTCTCCACATATTGTGTGGTAGATGTGCCATGCGCCACAGTTAGGACATATTGCCAATGTGGGGATAAGAGCTTTGTCGTGTGTACGACGTTTCGCGGTACGTGTGTGCGATTGTCTGCGTTTAGGATGTGCCATTTTTATTCAGTTTTTAAGGGGACGGGAACTATACTACCATCCACAAAAGTTAATATTTTATTTAATATTTATTCATCCGCCACGGTAGATTCCATCTCTGCGTCATTTTCTTCAAATTCACAATCCTCCTCGCCTTCAGCATTACTCCTGTGTTTGGAAAGGACCGCCGCCATGGCACGATTGCATTTCCCCATCGGATGTACATGACGCAACGGAATAGTCAACAGAATCGTATCGTATAAGATGTATGCAACATTCAAATATATGCTACTGTAGGGTATCACCAACAGATTGTCTGCCCCGTCATCATAGCTGTCACCATACTTGACAACAACATGATATTCCGTATCTACATCCAGATCCAACGGATCAAGACAACGGTCACACGGAACCTGAATCATCCCCTTGCAATGGAACGTACAATCATATGTATCGTTCTTTTTCAAAAGATCCAGATGAACCTTGACATCAGCAAAAACAACATCCGTATTCTCCATATTCTTGAAAAATTCGGTCGTTATCTCAAAGTCCTGCTCATGCCTGCCATCCGGCAACGAAGCCAACTGAACCTTATATGCAGTAAATTTTCCCATCTCTTTTCTCACTTTGGCTATCCGCTCCTCTCTTTTGTTCGGCGGACGAGCCATTTCTGTACCTCCGAGGGGAATCGAACCCCTATCTAAAGTTTAGGAAACTTCTATTCTATCCGTTGAACTACAGAGGC
>CAJTWL010000015.1 GCA_910579845.1 uncultured Muribaculaceae bacterium
AAAATTCCCATTCTCTTTATTTATGTTTAATTTGGTTTAAATTCAAACACTCTCTTAAAGATGCGATAGGCACAACACGGACAAGCTCTATGCGCGAAGCTGTCATCTTCTCGATTGAGAAATGCAGGTCACCTATATCAAACTCATCTCCCTGGACCGGGAATGCCTGCAGGTTCTCTAGAATATATCCGGACAATGTGTGGTAACCTTCATCCTCCTTGATATCAAGACCATATTCCTCATTGATCGCAGAAATCTCCATACGACCCGAGAATTCATATGTATCTTCTCCTATCCTCCTCGCGACTATTTTGTTGACATCATGTTCATCTTCGATTTCTCCAAAAATCTCCTCCACGATATCTTCGAGCGTCACAAGACCGGCAATACCCCCGAATTCATCGACAACCATTGCAAGGGTGCGCTTCTCATTCATCATTCGACGCATCATATTGTTTGCAAGCATGGTCTCGGGAGTAAATATCACAGGTTTCAGCTTACGACGCCAGTCGGCAGCTGTATTGAAAAGTTCCGAAATATGGATATAACCAACCACATCATCTATGTCTCCCCGGTATACAACGACTTTTGAAAGACCCGTTGTCTGAAAAACCCTTATCAATTCATCGCGGGTGGTTCCTGCGAGCGGAACGGCAACTATCTCATTTCTCGGAATCATACACTTGGAGATATCAGTATCCTTGAAATCTATAGCTTTGCGGAAAATCTTCACTTCATTCTCTACCGCCTCATCCTCATTGCGTTCATCTATGCTTTGCTGGATATAGTCATCCAGTTCATCCATAGTAAGCCGAGACTTCGCCTCCTCATCGGACTCAATGCCGAACATTTTCATCAACCCTTTTGAAATTACCGATACAAACCAGGAAACAGGGTAAAGCACAAGATATATAAGATAGAGAGGCAAAGCAAAAATCCTCATCGACAAATTTGGATTTATCCTGAATGTAGTCTTTGGTATAAACTCTCCCAAAAGAAGTATTACTCCTGTTGAAAATACAGTATTGCTTATCAATACCAAAGCCTCGTTTCCATCAAAGAGATTCTCCAGCCATGGATTTATCAATGCAGACAGTGCAATACCGTAAACAACCAGAACAACATTATTGCCGACCAACAGGGTAGATATGAACATATCCTCGTTTTGTGAGAATCCTTTAATGATCTTGTCAACAATACCACCTCTTGTGGCATCTATCTCCATACGGACCTTACTCGACTGCACAAAAGCGATCTCACTCCCCGAAAAGAGAGCCGAAAAGATAATTGCAATCGTTACCAGTGTCAAAGCCAAACCGAGTGGAAGCATAGTCTTAAAAGTATATTGAGTTTCAAACCAGATTAAGAGGGTGTTTAATAATAAGTATAGGTATATTTGATTCTATCAAATGTCATCCTTGTTGATAGGAAATATTCCTTCCGGATTCAGTATTCTGTATTGCGTCAGTTTCTCATTACTTTCAAATCCTGTCCCTTCAATCACATGCGTAGCGTTCTCGATATGCATAAACGTATCGCTGTAAATCATATGTTTACGTTCATCCCAGAACACACGCTCCGACAAGAAGAGATCTTTAGGCACCTTGGTCATCTCTACATTCCCCTCCAGTCTCCAAAGTTTTCTGTCTTTGTAATATATGGCCGAGTCTGCGGCCACTGTCGCCACAACATGAAAATAAGGGTCATATTTTTGAAGATATAGCCCTTGAGGGAACAACCAGTATGGAGTGTCAGCCTCCTCGAAAACCTTCCATAACGGAGCTATTATTTTATATTGAATAACTCCGGAATCGGATATGAGTGTCGAGATATTCTTGGTAGTCATGGTTGCCATCGTCTTTGGATTAAGAGAGGCTGCCACATCCACTTTCCTCTCCTCCCGGCAAGCCGCAAGGAGCAGTATCATAACCATCAACGCCGTCAACACTCTCATTCCTATAACCTACAACCTAATCAACGTATCTTGCGTTTCCAGAACCAGACTTCATTGAAGTTCACGCCAAGCGTGATGTTGAGATAATTCTCTTTTATCAACGCCATCGGAGTAGCCTGTCGATGCTTCCATTCAAAACCGAGATTTATCAATGTCTTACCTTCGGGAGTCGGCAGACCGGCACCGAAACTTACTCCATATTCCTTGACTTTGTTGCCATTTATATTCAGATAATCATTCGAATAATAAGCACCTAAACGATAAGCGACACGTTGACCGTAATTGCCTCTCAGCTTTGGTGTATATTCGGCACCGACAGCATATTTTGTCCTGTCAAAGAATTTCTGGGCAGGCTGAAGAATCTCTGCAGGTTTATGATTATTTATATCTTCAGGTCCATATAGCGCTGAATATTTTGCATCGCTCCACTGTTGCCATGTAAAATCCGCTTCTACCATCAAACGATATGATTTCTCATAAGTGTAGCTGAGTCCGGCACCTACCGTATTCGGGGTATAATATTTGTCTTTCAGATGTGAGAACCCTACAGTATCAGGTCGCGCATCTTGATTCATCTCCTGTTTTGTTACCCAGGATTTCCCGTGAAGTGTCTTTTTCGGGGAATATGTAATACCGGCCACCATCTTGTTGAAACGATTCCATTTCAATGTATATTGGGCGCCTATGTTGATATTCCAGTCCCGTATCTCCATCACATGTTCGAACTTGGCCTGGTTGGTGGTTCCCTGGACTGTAGTGAATACATCGTTGATTATGTTTCCGAAATCATAGCTTACATTGGCACCTAACGAAAATCCGCCGATCTTTCCGCTGAGACCGAGATAAAGCTGGTTGATACCCCCTGAACCGTTATTCTCCAATGTACCGTGCGATATCTCGTTGCCGAACGCATATCCTACCTGGGAATAAGGAACAAGACCTACTGATCCGCCCATAAATTTTGAAATCGGGAACTGCATTGTCACATAATCGACACCTCCGCCTGTGGTCTTATTGCTTTTATTCCCCTCTCTACTCCACAAAAAGGAGAGATCTGCACCAAGGTCAAAAAGGAATGTCAATGAGTCTATCGCAGCATACGACGCCGGATTCATCACATTAATCTGTCTGCCTGAATTCATGGCATAACCTACACCACCCATCTGTCGTTGCATGGATGTCGCACGATCTCCTATAATACCGTAACCATACATTGAATATGGGGTATTCACATCCGCCGCGGCAGTGAGCGACGCAAACATAATCACAGCGAGGATAGTTATTTTACTTTTATTCATAGTCCGAATTTATAATTGACATTACAGTATTATAATCATTTGGCATTCAATTGGTATATCTGTTCCAGACCCACCCCTACCAATGAGTGGTCTATCTGAGGTCTCAGCCCTGCCTTTTCAAGCAGCGGCGCGAAAAAATCGGCATCCCCCCCAGTCAACAGCAACTCGAGATTCCCCACATCTTCAGATGCACCCCTGAATGTAGAGACAACTTCCGAAACTATGCCGTTTACAACACCTGAACGTATTGCTGTAGCCGTATCATAGCCAAGTCGGGGTGTATCTCCGTTTGGATTGACAAGTGGCAGTCTGGAGGTGTAATGATTCAAAGAACGGAGTCTGAGCCTCAGACCCGGAGATATATTTCCACCCCGGAATTCTCCGTCTGTCACAAGGTCGAGGGTGACAGCCGTACCGGCATCCACGACCAATGCATTACGGCAGTCGGAAACCGCACCGACCGCAGCTGCGATTCTGTCAAGACCCAATGTGTCGAATGTCTTGTAATTCACCGTTATCGGCAATTTGCTTGAATGAGAGAAGCGCATTACCGGCTTGCCGAATATCTTCTCCAGTTCTTCTACAAATTCATCGGCATCACCGCCTACACAGCAGTAAATGGCACCGTCAGGTGAATATTCATATATCAAAGGTCTTAACAGATTTGCATCCCTCACCTCCAATAAACGGCTGTCAAGCAACCTGGACTCTTCGAATATACTTCCTTTAATACACGTGTTGCCTATATCTACGGTAAGAATCTTCATCTTCAGCAATTTCTATTTACCCGACGCCTCCTTTTTCATTCTGGAGGCAATCATCCATGATGCCACAACCTGAATCACGGCTCCGGCCATCGTGAAAGCCACCGTATCCCGCATCACAGGAAGCGTAAACGGAACGAATGAGAAACGGTGTGCATTGTAAAACCAGAATACGCCTCCGATTATAAAACAGAAACCGGACCACATCTCCATACGGCGCAACCTGCGCAATCGGGAAGAATCCCCGGGAGCATTCACATTAATCATACGTGCTACAGTATAGCACACTGCTCCAATTGCATATATAATACGCATTGCCAGAGCAAGTGCCGTATTCTCTATGGCAATAAAAGGAACAATCAATCCTACAGCCACAAGCGTCAGTCCTGTGACAGCCACTGTCTCGACAATTCTCCTGCGCCGTAAAAGGCTGTCTGTTGTCAAACCGCTATTTTTACTCATTTTCTCTCACTGTTTAATAAATAGACATCCTCCGACGGACGCTGCATGTGATACTGTTCGCGGACAACATGTTCAAGTTCCTCTGTCCCGATATACAATGCCTCTCTGCGGCTCCTATACCAATCGGCTGAGTCATTGCACTGGCGTATCTCCCTCTTCAGACGCTTTATCTCATCCTGATACTGAAGATTCAGTTTCATAGAGGTGTCTTCATTGAAGAATAGCAATAAGACGGATGCTCCCCCCACTACAAACAGGGTGAGATGCGATTTTCTACGCACAAAAAAATTCCATCTTTTTAATTTCCTGCCAAGCATTCTTGCAAAATTAATCATTATCAAAGAATATTACATTAATCTACTTTCCATTTTTTACCTCTTTTTTCATCTGTAATCATAAAATATGTTAATATCACATCAATATCCCAACAGATTTAGAAACTCAAATTCAGAACTCGTTCTGAGCTTTTTTCAATCAAATGTTAATTTTTCTGATTTTAATGATAAATCTACAATGGGAATTGTTATAAGAATATAAAGCTTTTATAAGAGCGCAGTAAAAAACTATAAACTACATAAATTATGGCTGACAAACTATCATTCAAACAAAGATTGTTGGGACTTCAAGGAAATCTTTTCAATTTTGCCTGTCAGCTCACCTCAAACAGGGATGCAGCACAGGATTTGGTGCAAGACACAACTCTAAAGGTTTTGGACAACGAAGCAAAATATGTCGACAACGTAAACTTTAAGGGATGGGTCTTCACAATAATGCGCAACATCTTCATAAACAATTACCGTCGTCAGGTAAGAAGCGCTACTGTCATTGATACGACCGAAGACCTGTATCACCTCAACCTGTCACAGGAATCCGGTCTCGACAGCCCTGAAGGTTCTTTCGCCGCCAAAGAGATATCAATAGCTATCAACAGTTTCACAGATGAATACAAAGTGCCTTTCACCATGTATGTGGCCGGCTACAAATACAGCGAGATCGCAGAGAAAATGAACCTTCCTCTCGGAACTGTAAAAAGCCGTATCTTCTTTGCTCGCAAACGCCTCCAGAGCATACTTAAGGATTACAGATAAGCAGATAAATAAATTTAAACGATATTGGAAATTACTTATATAACCTTTTTGGTTTGGAGAGGATCGCTTTTGCGCTCCTCTCTATTTTTTAGAAACTGTTTAAATTTATTGCGAAAAAAATATTATAATTATTCTTTCAGGTTTTGAGTGTCTTTTTGGCTGTTTCCGCCAAGTCTCGTCGGTCAAAATCGGGAGGTTTCTCCCTCCTCGACTCGCACAAACATCTCAAAAATACTTCTCAAAATCCTCTGAAAATAAATTTAAACAGTTTCTTAATAGCCGCTTTTTTAGTAAATTTGCAAAGAATTATGATTACAGCTTCACAAAAAAAACGTGAGAATATCGCGGAATATCTCTTATACATGTGGCAGATCGAAGATCTGATTCGCGCCAATAATCTTGATTTAGAAAAGATTGAAGAGAATATTATTGACAGATACTCGAATCTGGGCGACGCCCGGCGCAAGGAGATGCTCGATTGGTATGAGTCACTGATTGATATGATGCACAGGGAGGGAGTCGAAAAATCAGGACATCTACAGTTGAACAAAAATGTTCTGTTTGATCTCGGAAACCTTCACCAGCAACTGTTGGGCAATCCAAAATATCCCCAATATTCCGCTGAATATTACAAGACTCTGCCATATATTGTGGAGATTAGGGCAAAAGCCGGAGAGAACAGGAAGGATGAACTTGAGACCTGTTTTGATGCTTTATACGGCATTCTGATGCTTCGTCTGCAAAAAAAAGAGATTTCACCCGAAACCCTTGGCGCGGCAACACAGATTTCAAGATTTCTGGCGCAACTCGCCGGTTTTTATAGAAAAGATTATAATAACGAGTTGGAACTTGAATAAAAACAACTTAGAGTGTGTTTGGATTTAACTTTCCTTTGCATGAAGAGTTGTTTTCGAGAGAATTCCACAAGTTGAAGAAGGAGCATAGCGGGCTATGCGACTGATAAGACTTGGTGAAATTCACCGGAAAGAACCTTCAGGAGAAGGAAAAGAATATTCCAGACATACTCAAAATATATAATTCGTGTTAAATTAAAACACACTCTTATAATGAAGATATTAGTTACAGGATCTTACGGTCAGCTTGGCAACGCACTTCAGCGGGAGCTTGCCGGTGATGACAATATCGAGGCATTATTCACCGATGCCGACACTCTGGATATAACAGACCCTGTCGCGCTAAATCGTTTCCTGGAAGAAAATCCGGTAGAGATGGTTGTAAATTGTGCGGCGTATACTGCTGTGGACAAGGCTGAATCAGATGATCTCAAAGCTGCCGCCATAAACACCGGCGCTGTCGGCAATATCGGGCAGGCTGCCGCAAAACATGACATAAAGGTCATTCATATCTCCACCGATTATGTATTCTCCGGTGAGAATTTCCGTCCCTACGAAGAGAATGACGTGCCATATCCACAAAGCATCTACGGACGTACAAAACTCGAAGGAGAAGGCTTGCTCACATCATTCTGCAAAGATACTCTTATAATCCGCACCGCATGGCTGTATTCGGAATTTGGGAACAATTTCGTAAAGACAATGCTTCGTCTTGCCGGCGAGCGCGATGAAATCAATGTTGTGTCCGACCAGATCGGCTCACCGACATATGCCGGAGACCTTGCAGCCGCGATCCACACTGTTATCAGCAACGAGAACTGGCAACCGGGCATATATCATTTCACCGATGAGGGTGTCGCGTCATGGTACGATTTCACAAAAGCCATATTCGAGATCGCCGGAAAAGACACAAAAGTAAATCCCATCAGGAGTGCACAATATCCCACACCGGCAAAACGTCCTTTCTATTCAGTGCTCAGTAAAAACAAGATTAAACAGAATTACGGCATCAAGATACCCTATTGGAGGGATTCTCTTGCCGAATGTTTGAAAAGACTATGAGCGAAGAACTGAATAGGGAGATTCAACGCCGGCGCACATTTGCCATAATCTCACACCCGGATGCAGGAAAAACCACACTTACCGAGAAACTCCTTCTGTTCGGAGGAGCTATCCATGTGGCAGGCGCTGTAAAAAGCAACAAAATCAAGAAAACGGCAACATCGGACTGGATGGAAATCGAGAAACAACGTGGAATCTCGGTGGCTACATCTGTAATGGGATTCAATTACGGTGATTATAAAATCAACATTCTTGACACCCCCGGTCACCAGGATTTCGCAGAAGACACATTCCGTACACTGACTGCCGTCGACTCCGTGATAATAGTTGTTGACGTAGCTAAAGGTGTCGAGACTCAGACAAGACGTCTGATGGAAGTGTGTCGCATGCGCAAGACTCCTGTTATCATTTTTGTCAACAAGCTTGACCGTGAAGGCCGCGATCCGTTTGATATTCTCGATGAACTCGAAAAAGAACTTAAGATATCTGTTCGTCCGCTTTCATGGCCTATAAACATAGGCGCCAAGTTCAAAGGAGTGTATAACATATATGAGCACGGTCTGGACTTGTTCACCCCCTCCAAACAGACAATCAGCGAACGAATAGAGATTGATGATGTCAACAATCCTGAAGTTGACGAACTGGTAGGTGCCACAGATGCCGCCAAACTCAGAGATGATCTTGAGCTGATAGAAGGTGTGTATCCCGACTTCGAGGTTGACAGCTACCTCAGAGGAGAAACCGCGCCGGTATTCTTCGGTTCGGCGCTCAACACTTTTGGTGTCAAGGAACTTCTTGACTGTTTCGTGAAGATAGCACCAGCTCCGCGTCCGATTGTTGCACAAGAACGGGAAGTAAAACCGGAAGAGGATGCTTTCAGCGGATTTATATTCAAGATTCACGCCAATATGGATCCGAACCACCGCTCATGCATCGCGTTTGTAAAGGTGTGTTCAGGTAAATTTGAAAGGAATGTCAACTATCGCCATGTCCGTTCCGAAAAAATGATGCGTTTCGCCGCTCCTACGGCTTTTATGGCTCAAAAAAAGAATATTGTAGACGAAGCGTATCCCGGTGATATTGTAGGTATTCCGGACACAGGAAACTTCAAGATAGGAGACACTCTTACTTCAGGAGAAAATCTTCATTTCAAAGGATTGCCTTCGTTCTCTCCGGAGATGTTCAAATATATCGAGAATGCGGATCCTATGAAAGCCAAACAACTCGACAAGGGCATCAACCAATTGATGGACGAAGGTGTGGCGCAGATGTTCACCAACCAATTCAACGGACGAAAAATCATAGGAACTGTAGGGCAGCTTCAGTTTGAGGTGATACAATACCGTCTTTTGCATGAATATGGGGCACAATGCCGCTGGGAGCCGATCAGTCTCTACAAGGCATGCTGGATAGAGAGTGATGACGAAGCGGCATTAGAGGCATTCAAAAAACGCAAACATCAGTTCATGGCGACTGACAAAGAGGGGCGGGACGTTTTTCTTGCGGACAGCAACTACGTCCTTCAAATGGCACAAGCCGACTTCCCTAAAATCAGATTCCACTTCACCAACGAATTTTAGAGCGAATTTAAGAAACTAAAGTCAAGATGACTTCAGTTTCTTAACGTTTATTTGACGCCTCCTCCAAGTGCATGGTACAGAGATATTATTGATTGAATCTCATCGAATCGGTCATTGGCTTCGGTGAGTTCCGCTTCCAGAAGCCGTTGCTGTGCCGTCAGCACTTCAAGATAGTTTGTATTGCTGTTTCTCATTAACAGACGCGTGTTGTGCACGGCTCCTTTTAGTGCCACAATCTGTTTTTTGTCAAGAATCAATCTGTCTTTTGCCGTTTGCCATGACGACAATGCGTCATTAACCTCTATGCCGGCATCCAACAGTTTCTGCTGGAATGTAAGAAATGCTATCTCTTGCTCGGACTTCGCAATTTTAAGGTTTGCCTTGTTTTTCCCCCGATTGAACAGAGGAGCTGTCAGCGATCCTATGGCGTTGGCAATAAAGGATGACGGATTGCTTATCCCCATGCCCGAAGATGTGGTCCAGCCTATATTGCCCGACAATGTGAGGGAAGGATAAAAAGACGCTCTCGCTATATTGACATCATAAAACTTTTTCTGCAACTCATATTCGGCAGCTATCACATCCGGTCGATTTGACAACATCGCCAATGATACACCCGATGCCACGGTGTCTGGAAATATCTGATCTTTTAATGCCCCCCTTGCAAGATCGGCTTCAGGGTTCAGAAGAATGGATCTCACTGCATTTTCCTGTATTTTGATCTGATTGCGGAGAGTGATTGCAGAGTTCTCGACTTTCATCCTGTTGGCACGTGCCTGAAGAACCGCAGCCTCATTCGTTCTGCCGGCACGTTTTAATGCCTGCATGACACGGATATTTTCATCCCATGTCTTTAGCGTTCGCTCACTTATCGATAATTGTTCATCAAGCATCAGCAATGTATAATAGCTGTTGGCTATAGAGGATACCAATAAAGTCTTCACCGCACGACAATAGGCGGCGGATGCATAAAAAGCGGCTTCCGAACCCAATTTCTGATTGCGCAGTTTACCGAAAATGTCAATTTCCCAGGATGCGGATGGTCCGACTGAGAATCTATTGGCGGAACTGTGAGCCACATTACCCTCTACGTCAATATTTACCGAAGGCAGAAAAGCGAGACGGGAAGCCTTGAGTGTCGCCTCAGCCTCATCCACTTTTAATTTGGCTATACGGAGATCTGTATTCGATTCAAGCCCCATTTCAATCCAGGATTGTAGATTGGAATCTGTAAACAGTTCCTTCCATGATATATAAGAAATCGGTGATACTATTGTATCCTGAGATCCTATTTCAGACACATCAAACTCTACCGGCGGACGTTCATATTTCGAATAAAGCCCACAGCCTGTAAATAAAAATATCAATGATGACAGGATAATATATATTTTTTTCATTTCCTTTCCCTTTTTGGCATCACACGTTCTTCAATCGATTGGAAAACTATAAACAACACAGGTACAATGAACAGCAGCGCGACTGTACCGACGAGCATGCCTCCGACTGTTCCCACACCTATAGACATATTTCCGTTTGCTCCTACACCCGAAGCAAATACGAGAGGTATCATTCCGAAAATCATAGTCAACGACGTCATGAGAATGGGTCGCAGACGCGCCTTTGCCGCAGAAATCACAGAATCTACTATCGACATTCCCGATTTTCTTCTTTCTGACGCATATTCGGTCATAAGGATAGCAGTCTTCGCCAAAAGACCGATAAGCATCAATAATCCGATTTGGAGATAGATATTATTTTCAAGTCCGAACATTCTGGCAAACAGGAAACTGCCAACCAGTCCGAAAGGCACGGAAAGTATCACAGCCCAGGGTATGAAGAGACTTTCATAAAGTGCGCAAAGAATAAGATATATGAAGACGACGCAAACGATGAATATGAAGACTGTCGAGCTTGCCGACGATGCTTCCTCGCGGCTCATACCACCGAATTCATATCCGTAACCGGCGGGAAGATTCTCCGCACACACTTCGCGCACTGCCTCTATTGCCTCTCCGGAACTATAACCTGTGGCAGGCGTACCGTTTACCTGGATTGAGGGAAAAAGATTGAACCGGGAGAGTGTCTGGGAACCATATACTCTTTTAAGTCTCAGATATTGATTTATCGGAGACATTTCACCCGATGAGTTCTTTACAAAGATATTCGATAATGACTTCGTGTCAAGACGGAACTCCGGAGAAGCCTGGACCATTACACGATACAGTTTTGTAAAGCGGTTTATATTCGAGGCATACGACCCTCCTATATACCCCGACAATGCCGACAGCACGTCTCCGGGTTGCACACCGTTCCTGAGAGCCTTCGCGGCATCTACCTCCACAAGATATTGAGGATACTTTGTGTCGAAAGAGGTGGTGGCGCGGGCAATCTCCGGACGTTCGTTAAGATCGGCTATGACATCTTTCGTGATCCGGTGCAGATCCTCTATTGTGCCGCCTTTCTGATCCTGGACATGAATCTCAAAGCCGTTGCCGAGACCGTATCCCGGAATCATTCCTCTGGTAAACACTATTATACGGGCACCCACAATGTCTGAAACTCTACGATAAATTTCATCAATTACAGACTGAATGTCGTCACCCTTATCTGTACGCTCGCTCCAGTCTTTCATCCTTATATTGAAGGATCCGCTTGAGGAACCTACTCCGCTCATCATACCGAAGCCGGCTGTTCTTGAATATATCTTGATCTGCGGGATATCGGAGATTCTTTTATCGATATCCTCCATTACTTTCATCGTCTCTGCAAGATTCGTGCCCGGCGGAGTCATGACATCTATATTTATCGACCCCATATCCTCCTGAGGCACAAGACCGGTCTTGGTCGTGGTCATAAGGTAATAGAGACTTCCTCCGGATAACAGAAGCAATATCGCTACAAGCCATTTTTTAGAAATCATGAATCTTACACCTGAACTATATCTACTTACAAGTGCATGAAAACCGGATTCGAAAGCATTGTGAAACCGGGTGGAGAAACTCATTTTGCCATCTGTTGCATGCGGAGTCATTATCAATGCGCAGAGTGCCGGACTAAGCGTCATGGCATTAAGGAGCGAGATACCTACAGCCACTGCCATTGTCAGTCCGAATTGTGTGTAGAAGGTTCCGGTGGTGCCACCCATGAAACTGACCGGAATGAATACCGCCATAAAGACGATGGTAGTGGTAAGAAGCGCCGCCGTTATACCTTTCATACCCTCTACAGTTGCCTTATAGGGCGATTTCACCCCCTCATCGAATTTTGCCTGGACCGCCTCCACCACAACAATAGCATCATCCACAACCGTACCTATCACAAGGACAAGCGCGAACAGTGTGATAAGATTAAGGCTGAATCCGGCCACATACAAAAATATAAACGTTCCGATCAGGGAGACAATGATGGAGATAGCAGGTATCAAGGTAGCTTTGAAACTTTGAAGAAATATATACACCACGAGCACCACGAGCAATATCGCTTCGATAAGAGTCTGCACCACTTTGCTGATTGAAGCGTCAAGGAAATCCTTGGTACTCATAAGGTCAACCAATTCCATCCCCTTGGGCAACGACTCTCTGATACGCTCGACTTCCTTATCGACGGCAACAATAATTTCATTGGCGTTTGAACCAGCTGTCTGCGCTATAGAGCAGATTGTACCAGGTTTTCCATTTACCGATCCGAGATATTCATAAGACCTTGATCCGAGTTCAATTTTCGCTACATCCTTTAGTTTAAGCACAGAACCGTCAGGAAGAGCTTTGATGACAAGTTCCTCGAAATCAATTTCATTCTCATAACGTCCCCTGTATTTAAGAGTATATCGGAAGGTATTGTCTGATTCCGCTCCAAGAGTACCTGTAGGAGACTCAAGGTTCTGTTCGTCAAGGACTTTACGGATATCGGAGGGCATAAGTCTATATTGAGCCATCTTACCGGGGTCAAGCCATACCCGCAATGAATAGTCGGCACCCCGGATATTTACCTCTCCAACACCGGCGATTCGCGAAAGACGAGGCTCTATATTGATCTTCATATAGTTCGACAGAAAAGTCTGGTCAAATCTCCCGTCGGGACTATACAGGGCAAGTGTCTTGATTTGGGAAGTCTGACGTTTGCGGACATTCACACCGCTTCTTGTCACCTCGCCGGGTAGAAGACCTTGGGCTGATGCAAGACGGTTCTGCACGTTGACCATCGCCATGTCTCCGTCAGTACCCTGGCGGAAATAAACCTGAATATTCGCGCTGCCGTTGTTCGATGCTGAAGAAACCATATAAATCATATCCTCAACACCGTTTATCGCCTCCTCGATTGGAACAATCACACTTTTCTGCACCGTCTCCGCATTGGCACCGGCATAGTTCGCGTTTACACTCACTGTCGGCGGCGCGATTTCAGGAAACTGTTCGACAGGAAGCTTGAAAAGAGAGATCAGACCGAGCAGGACTATCGCCAAAGAGATAACACAAGACAGGATCGGCCGATCGATAAAAGTCTTTATTGTCATTTCTTTACGTTTTTGGAATTAATGACTGTTCCCTCCTTTAGAAGTCCGGCTCCTTCCGATACAATGGTATCACCGACTGAGAGACCGCTTGTCACGACATATTCTCTGCCGTTGTTCTCAGGCATAATCTTGATCTCGGTTGCCACGGTCTTGCTGTCTATGACCTTGTATACAAAAATCTTGTCTTGCAACTCGTATGTCGCATCTTGCGGAACAATTATATAGCCGGAATATTCGGCAGGGATAATTACAGAACCGGTTCCTCCGTCACGAAGCAGACGGTCTGGATTCGGGAAGACGGCACGATAGCTTATGGCTCCTGTAGAATTATTGACCGTTCCGCTTACGGCATCTATTCTCCCCTTGACAGGATATATCTCGCCGTTGCTCATCATCAATTCAACAGCCGGCATCTTAGACAAAGCGTTTTTCAAAGATCCGTATTGACCGACCATTTCAAGCATCTTATTTTCAGACAACGAGAAATATGCATATATCTCGCCGTCATCGCTCACCGTAACAAGTGGTTCTGTTATTGTGGATCTTACCAAGGCACCCACACGATAAGGAATCATACTTGCGACTCCATTCACCGGAGATTTCACCTTGGTATATGAAAGATTTGTAGCGGCCTTGTCAAGTTCCGCTTTTGCAAGCCTCAGTCTGGCTTTCGCTTCCGCGAACTCATTTTTCGCAGTATTAAGCTCAAATTCAGAGATTACTTTTTCTTCATAAAGCTCTTTATTGCTGTCAAGCACAAGTTGGGCTGTCGACACCGATGCCTCGGCACTATTCACGTTGGCGACAGCTATGTCATAGGCCGCCTTATACTGGGCGGGATCAATCTCAAACAGTACCTGCCCCTTATGCACTTCGTCTCCCTCTTTGATACATATCTTTGTCAATACTCCCTCCACCTGAGGTCTTATTTCTACGGTCTGGCAACCGGTTATGGTAGCCGCATAGCTTGTACTGAGTGTCTGATTGGCAGTGTCTGCTACAATAACAGGATAATTTGCCGGACCTTTATCATTGGCTTTCTTATCCTTGCAGGAGCTTATTGTGAATACGACAGCTGCGGTAATGATGATAGGTAATGCTTTATTCATTACGTAATATGAATTAAACGATAAGTAAGGGTGGTTAGTTATGGAATCTGCTGAAACAGCGCATTCCATCTTTTGACAGAAATATCTCCCTCCGGTTTAATTCATATCCGTCAAATTTCACAATTTTCTCTAAAGAGCTTTGAAAAATCCCTCCCAAGAGAGTGTTTGGATTTAAATGATTTTAGCACAAACAGAGACTTCGGAGGGATTTTTCAAATATTCATAAGGGAGCATTTGTGTAAGCCGGACTCCGGCCGGGCTATGTGACCGATTGAATCTTTGGGAAAGCGCCCGAAGGATCTTTGTGATGAAATCAAAATTCCCATACTCTTTATAAATGTTTAATTTGGTTTAAAACTCAACATACTCTTATATCCAACGTTGCGTTGACCGACTTTTGGGAGGGCGGTTTGTCCCAAGCCGCCAAGAAACAGCAAGGTAATACCGAATCGAGCAATTATTCATCTTCTGCTTCCAACGGGAACTTAACCACACACCCCATATCTAAAATCTCCCGTGTGGTCAGAACATACAATGCATCATATATATTATTTTCTGCAAGCTCTTTTTCCGAATATTTATCCAATGTCTTTTTTTTGAAAACTAATATGTGGTTTATCCTTGCAACGGTGTCCATATTGTCAGTAAAATAATTACGTTCCAACCATCCGCATGTAAAATCACACAACCGCTCACCGGGAGAGATCGCACTTAGTTTAATTTTGTTTCTAAACACATAACCGGGTGATATCTCCTCAGTCTGATCAGTTGTTGTCACCGGCATTATTCTTTGGGCAACATATATTACATCACTGTCATTATTCTCAACTGAATATTTTACATAATGGGGGTCATTATAAGATTCTTCACTATCACATCTGAATGAACAGAATAAAAAAACAGAGATTGTAACAAAAAGCAGATAATATTTTCTTAAAATCTTCATACACCTAATTTAATTATGTAAGTAATAAAAATTAAACGATATATGTAAGTGAAATAATCTTGAACTATAAAACTTGTTCTTTAATTTTTATCACTTACTTAGTAAAAATTAATGTAAATATGAGGTTCTATTCAGGTTTCATTGGAAACGGAACCACGTAACCCATATCTATAATTTCTCTGGTGCTTAGCTTATATATCGCGTCATAAATGTCTTTATTTACCATTTCTTCCTTGGTATATTTTTCAAGCGTTTTCTTTCTGAAAACTATTATATGGTTAATTCTTATAACGGTATCCATGGTATTTCTGAAAGTATTATAATACAATTCCCCTGCCCATAATTTATCTAAGCTTTTTCCCGGTAAAATCTCAGTTAATTCTTCATTTTTATTAAAAATATAACTCGTTGATATTCCCGGTGTCTTGTCGGAAATTGTTAATGAAGAACTACTATAAACCACATATATTGTATCACTGTCATTATTCTTAATTGAATATTCTACAACAAAATCATTACTGAAGTCATCCATATAAAGACAACTTGACGAGCTGAATAAGAATGCACAAATAGTTACAATCAGCGGATAATATTTTCTTAAAAAGTTCATTACATTTATTTTTTATATTACTGTTTAGAATTAATAGGCAGATAAAAACACCGCCATTTCTGGAG
Source organism: uncultured Muribaculaceae bacterium (assembly GCA_910579845.1). Lineage (GTDB taxonomy): Bacteria > Bacteroidota > Bacteroidia > Bacteroidales > Muribaculaceae > Lepagella. The sequence continues at coordinate 16,306 of CAJTWL010000015.1, forward strand.
AGATTTGGCTTGGGAAAAGAGGAAAAATATTAAACAGCTTATGCTTGTAGAAAACTGATTTTTTCATAGAAAGTTAATTTTAGGGTTAAAATATTATGGCTGAATAACTGAAGTGATTTAAACTTTTTGCGGAAACCTAACAAAAATGAATTTATGTATTCTTCGAGGTCAATCTTCATCAATATTTTGGCATCTTCCGTTCCTTTCATCGGTTGCATAGCCCGCTATGCTCCCTCTTCAAGAACCGGAATCTGCTCAGAATCTTAATGAACCTTAACCTCGAAAAAAGTTTTAATCACTTCACTATATGATTCCGCAAGTTAAATTAAAAAATATTAAAATGCAAGATTTATTATAAAATTAATAAAACAATGGCAATAAAATTTGCAGAAGATATTCAAAATGGCATTTTTATTATCCTAAGAAAGTGATCCGCAATTTAATTAAATTCTGCATACGTGTTTGCCACTACCCGACGCTTGGGAGGGAAGTAATTAAAAATGAAGAATTAAGAAGGGGCTGTGTCGTAATTATGACACAGCCCCTTGGTTACATTAGGACTATTTATCTTATCTTATTTCACTGCAATCTTCTTGACTACAGTTACCGTTCCGTCAACATATGTTGTCTTCACAATAACAACCTCACATGGCTGTGGAGCTTCAATACGTCTGCCCTGAAGGTCTACATATTCAACTGAAAGGATCTCGGCAGTTGCCAATGATTCGTCAACAGAGGATGTCGGATCATATTTCACCGTCAGGTAAAAATTCTTCTTCATGCCTTTGTAATTGCACGTAAGAACAACGTCACCTGAATCGGCAGGAACAGCCTTCCCATCTTTGATTGTAAGAACCTTTGACGGCTGTGCAGTCTCAACGCCGGCATTGGTAGCATCCACTACTGTCCATTCGGCACCTGCCGGACCTACCAATGTGATATCGGCGGTTACATTTGCATGAGCCTCATCCTTTTTGTCAGCAAGGAGAATCATGGCAGTTCCAGCATGGGCGGCATCGCTGTCTGCAAAATCCTTGAGCACAGGATATCCGCCTGACTGCAGATATACATAAGCGTCTCCGAGAGACAGATTACACATGTCGTGTGTTGACTTGCCTGAATTGGGGACATTGCGGTACTGACCTCCTACACTGACAGTCTTGTCATAGAAGCAGTTTGAGTGTCCTGCAAGCATGAAGATCGTATCTCCGCTTACAACCTTGGTATAATTATTTGAGAATGTAGTACCGCTCCACCAATAACGACCGTTTGAATCCGGCTTGCGACATACCACCTTACCGGAATTGTAACAATTCTCTACAATTGAAGCAGGATCGAACGCACCTGCTGACAATCCGCCCGAACGCTGGTTAGCAGTAACGTTACCGGTATTGTAACTATTTATAATCCGATGCGCGACTCCATTGCTTGTTGCAGTGGAAAGATAGCCTACAAGGCCACCGGCATTGCCCTGGGTCGAGGAGGTGCCAGTATATTCACTTGTGACATCCCCGATATTGAATGAATTGATAATGGCAGCGGGGTATGTGCCGTCTCCTGAAGCAATATATCCGGCGAGTCCGCCTACTGCATTGCCGTACGACAGCACATTGCCGGTATTATAGCAATTCTCCATCTTGCCGTTATGCTTGCCCACAAGTCCCGCGGTCGTAAGTGCACTTGTGCTGAGGTTTGTGACATCTCCGGTGTTGTAGCAGTCTCTGAGATTAGTGAATTTGCTGGCATCAGTAGTGATACCGGCAATACCACCTCCGGAGCCTACAACCCGACCGGTATTGAAGCATCTTACAATCTCAGTAAGAAGTTCAAGTTTTGTGGATTTGATAGTGTACGCGAATCCTGCGGCATAATTGCTTGTTGTTACCGGAGTCTTGTCATCATTAAGGTATGAGAGAACGTCACCGGTATTGCCACAATCGGCAATTGTCCAGCCGGCATTAATCGCACTGAAGCAGCCATAAACTGACGAACGTCCTCTAAGGTTACCCTCATTGCGGCAATTGACTACCTTGCCGGCTTTTGACTCAGGATCCTTGACTGTAAGAGCCGACAACGTACTCACAAGACCTACCACATTCGTTCCGTTTTTGGTCCAGTCAAGCTTATTCTCATCGCAATATTCTTTGAGATTGAGATCCGACTTATTCACGCAATCCGCCATATAGGCAGTATTTGCAAGAGTATTCACCAGGCCCGTAACCGAACTGTTCGCAAGGACCTTGCCTTCGTTCACACATTTGGTGATCTCTCCCGCAACCTTATAGGCTATACCTGCCGCAAGGGTAGTGGTGGACTTCACCGTACCCTTGTTGGAACAATTGTCCAAAACGGATCCTGCCTTTGTCTCACAGACAATACCGTTGGAATAAGTTGTCTTTGAAAGCACCGTTCCTTCGTTCACACAATTCCTGATTTCTGAATTTTCATGACTACGGTATACAATTCCGGCTACATAATTCGATCCTATTGTCTCAACCTTTCCTTTGTGGACAATATTCTCAACCTTTCCATAGTTCTCGCCTACAGCAGAACCTATATAGCTGTTGCCCTGAAGACTTCCGTCCAATACAAGGTTCTTCAACTCACCCGACAGACCCAGCGTACCGACAAGACCGATATATTTCCCGATATACATATTGGGACCGGTAAGCTTGGTCTTGATTGAATTGTTGTTTGTGTATACATAATTCTTGATTGTATGGTTATTGCCGTCGAGTCTCGCCTGCAAGTTGACTCCGTCTACAGCAATCAGGCGGATTGAGTCTCCCTTGAAATCAAGGTCATTGGTAATGCTGAACACATCTCCTTCATATTCCCATTTGGAATCCGCCATGAAGTCCGCAAGAAGATTCCAGTCGGCGGGAGTCTCGATCAGATAAGGCTCCTCCGCTGTACCGGCTCCCTTCAGGATAACCGGTACCGCACCGATATTATAGGTCTTAATATACTTTTCTCCCAACGAAGCTGTCAGACTGTCTCTGGAAACTTTGTTGCCCTGCAGTTTTCCGACTTTCAGCACGCCGTCATTTACTGAGAATATGTTTGTTCCGGCACCCGGATCGTCTGCGGTCGCAAGTTTGAACGTCAATCCGTCAACCTTTGCAAGCGGAGTATCGGCAAGTACATTTGTACGTTTTGTTTTCGGAGCAAATCCGACATAGATGGAACGCATCGCTTTGGAAGCTTCCTCCTCTGCAAAAAGTTTCAGGACAGGATAGGCGTTGACCTTGAAATCAAATGTCTGCGGATCGAGACCGGCAAGCGCGTCTCCCTTTACAAGTTCGCTTGAGGAGAAACCTGTACAACCCTCCAGTCCGGAATTATAAACGGATCCGTTTATATTAATGGATGCATCGTAATAATTGTTTGAGACTTTGCAGTCATATTGACGGTAACCGATTATACCTCCGCGTTTAAGATCATCATCAAGACTTGTAACCAATGCATTGTTGACACAATTATCCACATTTCCTTGATTATTGTATGCAGAAGATGTACCCGCGATACCGCCTACAGTGTTGAACGCACGTACCATACCATTGTTCACGCAATTCCCGACAACACCGTAGTTATATCCGACAACGCCACCGGCGGTATTCTGCTTGGTCTTTACCTGAGCTACATTCACAGCTCTATTCAAGACGTTTCCGTCATTCTGGCAATACTCGATACGACCACCCGGACGGTTGTAACCAGTGATACCACCTGTATTGGACACACCATAATCGATGTTTCCGGAATTATAACATTTTGTGATAACGCCATTATCATAGTTCACGCCGGCTACACCTCCGCAATATGAAGATATCACATTTATATCGGCATAGTTGCGACAATTCTCGATCAGACCGTTGTTCAGACCGGCTATCGGACCGCCATACTGATAGAACATAAATTCATTTTCCGCGGCAACTGTAAGATTCTTTACAGAACCGTTCTCGCCTACAATGCCGAACAATCCGGTATAAGGCGGCTGGTTGGGATTGGCAATAGCCTTGCCGTCCGCATCATATGTGCCGGCATCAATCTTCATACCTTTCACAGAATGATTGCGACCGTCAAAGGCTCCACGGAATTCACCGGTTGTGTGTGTTCCCACACCCATAAATGATGCATCCCCCTTGAAATCGATATCATTCGCCATTGCGAAATAATCGCCTTCATGGGTTTGTCCGTAAACACCTACTGCCTCATTCAGTTTCTTGAAATCTTCCGCAGTCTTGATAAGATACGGATCATCCGCTATACCCTCACCGTCGAATACCTTCGGGACAATCGACAGTCTGTACAATTTCAGACCCCAGTTGTCGGACGACATTGCCTGAACAACCGATACGGAATATTTATCCTTGACTGTTACCTTGTTGCCATTCAACTTCAAAGCCGCAGTCTCTGTGGCTGTTTCACCGGCTTCCTCGTCATAGCTCAGAGCCCAGCCTACATTCCGGCTTGCGGCAACGTCAAATTCCACTTTAACCTTGTTGGAATTATCAAGCGCGCGCAGTGTGAGCGGTGCTGCCGAAAGATCCTGTGTCACAGTGCCCGCTCCGGTTGCCAGAACAGGATAACTTCCGGTCTTTGATGTCCATACGCTTGAATCAAAGCCTGCGGGAAGAGCAGAAGTCAATTCACGGGTTGTCTTTCCGTAGAGGTCATGATTCATGCCCATTATCTGGGTGTCATAATAACAATTTCTTATACATTTCTCTTCCGGAGACTCACCTTTATAAGATGTGGATATAAATGAACTTCCATATATTCCTTTATGTGTCTCGACCGATGTGGAAAGAATCTGACCTGAATTATAGCAATTCTGAATATCGGATACATTAATCATTACTGTCGGACTGCTTCCTGTCGTTGAATATCCTACACCAAGATATCCTACGACACCTCCGGTATTGTTACTTTTCTCAGCCTTGATTATCGTACCTGAATTATAACAATCATGAAGTCTGGAGTCGGAAATATATCCCACTATGCCTGCCGTATGTACATCACCCTCGTCAGGATTTTGCTGGCTTCCCATAACAGCACGTTTCGCGGATATCGGAGCCGTATTGAAACATCTTCCAACCTCAGATCCGCTCAGATAAGCGCAAACTCCGCCTGTAAAGGCATATCCTACCTTGTCGGTTATGGTGCCGCTCACATAACAATCGGTAACGACGCAATTTCTCATACCTGTACCGAGTATACCGCCACATTGTCTGTTGTAATTTACAGAAGTATAAGCATCTACTGTTATATTAGCCTTAACATGGCAGTTCCTGATGGTTGCCTCCACGGCTTCACCCGATATACCGCCTATACTTCCGGATGTTGTAAGGCTTCCGGAGAACGAGCAGTTCTCTACAACACTCTTGGCGCTAAGATAACCAACCACACCGCCGCCGATCTCTCCATTACAGTCAACCACACTTGATGTGATATTGACCCCGGAGACGGTACCGGCCGACTCTCCTGCGACAATTCCTACATTATCACCCATTGATGTGACAGCGCATCTGTTGAAATTCAAGTTCTTGACAACACCATCGGCACCGATACTGCCGAATAGACCGGTATTAAGAAATCCAAGTCCGTCAATTATAAGATTTGATATGGTTTTACCGTCACCGTCAAACACACCGTTGAACGGACAGGCTGCATTTCCTATTGCGACATAGGATGCCGGAGAAACACTCTCCAACGACAGGTCATTTGCAAGCTTGAAATACACTCCCGCAAGACTGTTGCCGCTCTCTGTAGCCTGGGCGATAGACTGAAGATCCTTGTAACTCTTCACGAGATAAGGATCCGCAACCTTTCCACTTCCGGTCATATTCATCGGAACCGGGGCAGGAAATTCGATCTTATAGTCAGTCTCTATATTCACATCATTGTAGGCATAGGCAGTATAGGTAGTAGGCGCAGCTTTCGCACCTACAAGCCAGCCCCCTATCTTGTAGCCTCCCTGACCGTCACTGACAATCTCCATCGGATTTTTCCTATCTAATGATACCTTCCATTTGGAAGAAGCGGCATCGAAGCTGAATGCAGCGGCATAGTTCTGGAAAGCTCCGAACATCAGATTGTTGTACATAAGCTGGGTCGGAACAACGATTCGTTTGTCTGTCGTAAGTCTGGCAACAAGCACATCAGAGGATACCATATTACCAAATCCGTAAAGTATCATCTCATTGTCAGAAGTCTGATCAAACAGAGACTCATACATCACGAGTTTGTTTTCAGCAACACTCGTCGCACTGACAATAACATTAGGCATACACCATGACGATTCTGTAAACATACAGAACACCGAACCATAGTATTTTCCCGGGGTTTCCGGACCGTCCATCTGTGTACACACAATTCCATACGGGCTAACTGTTATATCCCCCTTGTCATTTACAGTTCCTGTGATATTGCCGCTTATCATATACAACTTGCCGTCGCGATAATCCATCGGAAGAATTTTTATTTCCCCATAGGTGGAATTGGTTTCTATAACCTGAGGTTCAATCGTAACAACGCCGTTGCTTACCTTCATCGTAACGGTATCGCCTCTGCCTCCGTTATTTACCAATAGCCATTCATCAGCATTTGCAGACTTCTCGAGCGTCAGCCGGTAACTGTTTCTGGCACCACGGAAATTGACCTCCTTGGAGATAAGTGTTCCTGCTTTTAATGCCGGAGCTTCTCCGGCTCTGGTTGCAGGCGCAAGCATGATTGCCGGTTCGTCCGAGGCAAGAGCAACACCAATTACGGATTCCTCCTCTCCGGATTTGGATGCATCGATCATTTCAAATGACTCAAACTCGTTTCCGGCAAGATACTTTGAAGCCTTCTCCCCTTTGAATGGATTGACCGATTCCTGGCTCACCTTTGAAACCGCTGTCTGTGTCATCTTTTCAGCCGGATTAATCTTTATCTCCTGACGCACAGCCTTTGTCATAGACTCTTTGTCAACCTGTGGCAACACAGCTGCCACTCCGGAGATAAAAAACAGTCCCGCCACAACAGATAGTAATTGTTTTCTCATACGGTTAGTTTTTATGTGAAACATTAAGAAGTTGTCTTCCTAAGAAAAATGAAAGACACCCGATTATTACATCTCATGTCAATTTGATGTTTTATAATCAATTGCATGAAATTACATCTATATTATTTGTCAAATTTAGTATTATTTATCTATTTATTGGTATTTTTAACATTCATTAACTATATCATACTGCATAACACCATTATCTCTATTTATATATAATCCATATGTTAACAATTTAACCAAATTTAAACATATTGATCCAATAATTTGGTAATCGCATAATAAAAACATACATTTGTATTATTTTACATTCATAAAGCATTTTTACGATTACACCCATCAAAATTACAATATGAACAGATTATCACGATTAACAGGCACACTTGCATATATGCTCATTGTTACATCCGGCGCATATGCGAAACCTGTCACCCCTTCAGAAGCGTTGGACCGGGTTTTCGCTGAAAAAACATCAGGTATCATGAAGAAGCGACCCGTTAAAGCCAAGACAATTCTGGCACATACGTTTACGTCACAAAACGGAGAGCCTATGCTATACGCTTTCAACAAGGGCGATAACGACGGATACATAATAGCACCTGCTGACAGCGACTTCCCTGCTGTCATCGGATATGGCGACAACGGATTTTTTGATCTTGACAATGCTTCTCCCTCAATGAAATGGTTTATAGAGGGATTTGCCGGTCAGATGGAGTATATCCTCAGAAACAATCCGGAAGGACTGAAGAGCTCCGCAGTCGCCTCTGCCAACTGGGCGATAGTCGAACCCCTCATTAAAACCAAATGGGATCAAGGTGAACCATACAATCTCAATTGTCCGGATCTTGAACTCATAGACACCTCCACCGGTACCCCTACCGGGCAGAAGATACCGACGGTTACAGGATGCGTCGCAACATCCATGGCTCAGGTAATGTATTATCACAAATGGCCCGATGTCGGAGTGGGATCCAATAAATATGAATGGAAAACATATTCCGATGTACTCTCGAAAACACTTAGCTGCAATTTCTCCGAATACCGTCCGGACTGGGAGAACATGCTGCCGGTTTATGAAACAAATTCAAGAGGTATTCCACAATGGAACGACACTCAGGCAAAAGCGGTCGCGGACCTGATGTATGCCTGCGGCATATCCGTCAATATGCTGTACAACATGGAACAGGCGGGAGGAAGCGGCGCCCAGTCTTCACTCCAATGTCCGGCTCTCGTAAACCATTTCAAGTATAGCCGCGGAATCCGTCACAAATATCGCGACTTCTGCAGTTCATGGGAATTTGAAGAAACGATATACGATAATCTGCAGAAAGGTCTTCCCGTCCTATATAGCGGACGAGGATCCGCAGGCGGGCATTCTTTTGTCTGTGACGGCTACGCAGGCAACCATTATTTCCATTTCAACTGGGGCTGGAGCGGTGTCAGTGACGGCTATTTCTACCTTGCAAGCCTCAATCCGGGAGAACTGGGAATCGGAGGAGCGTCAGGCGGCTTCAACACATTGCAGGAAATAACCTACAACATCGTTCCCGTACGCAACGGCATAGACACCGGCACTGAGGAGGATCCATATATAAATTGTGTAGGAGACTTCGATTATTATTCACGTTCGCTTCAGAAATCGACCACAGGTGAACAGCTCATGTTCACCACTTTCAAATGTCAGAATCCATTAAGTGGATATAACGCAGGATTCTGGAATATGTCAAGCGTGCCTTTTAACGGTTATTTCGGATTGGTGATTACAAAAGAGGGCGGCAAGGATCAACCTGAATTCATACCATGCGTGGAATCCAAAGATCTTATCGCCGGATCCGGAATCACATCCCTGGTCGCTTATCTTGAGGAATACAAGGAAGGCAGATACAGGATCGAACCGGCGATGTTTGATTCAAAAAGACAAAAATTCGACAATATTCATGTTGCCAACGGTTATCACAGCTATGTCACAATGACTGTCGACGCCGAAGGCAACCGCACTTTCAAGAATCAGGACTTTAGCGATGACGTGGAGAATGCACCGGAAATGGCTGTGACCTGTTTCAACTACGCAGGCGAACTTGCCAGCAATGTCGCACACGACTTCATGATTTCCGTAACCAATTATTCCCCTGAAAATGATTACTACGGAGACATGACACTGCTTCTCAAAAACAGCAAAGGGAAAGTTCTCACAACCCTCCCTTTAGGCACATACAATGTACCTTCGGGCGTATCTATTCCCTATACATTTAACCTCGCGCTTGATCTGCTTGCAAACAGCTACACAGTGGCTTTCCGCGACAAATACGGTCGCGAACTTCCGGGCGAATATCCATTAACCGTGTCCAAGAAAGGCTCGGCACTTAAAACCCAGCTCCGCGTAATGGCGTTCTCACCGGTGGATATGTTGCCAAGAACCACCGTATCAAAGGTTACATTCCGAGTCGGGAATTACGGCTCCACAAACGTGACAAATCCTAAATTTTATTTTGTCTGGAACAAGGTAGGCGAAACTGCGAAGAAAAGTGTCTCGGCACAATATAACGTGACATTGAATTCAAACACCTATATCAATTTCCAACTCATGAACATACCTTTCAATTTTGACGAAGGGGTATATGAGTTATTAATCTGCACTCCGGCATCGGCAACAGACAATACCCTGACACCGATAAGCCAGCCCATATATATACGTGCCGGATATCCTGTGGAATCAGTAACACTGGACGTTTCCGGCGAATGCAATATCGGTATAGGAGAGACAAAGAATGTCAAAGTCTCACTGACACCTGATAATGCCACTTTCCGTATACTCAACTGGTGCAGCAGCAATCCGGACGTTGCGGTTGTTGACAGCGAAGGAAATATAAAAGGCGTTTCCGAAGGACACGCTTACGTCACCGCTACCGCCTACAACGGTGCCAACGACACGGTACTGGTAAATGTCAGCAAATCAAGTTCAGTATCGGAATTGGATTCCATTGAAGGCGAAATTCTTGAGGTTTACAATGTAAACGGAATCAAGATACTTGATAGACCCGAACATAACGAGATAACCGGACTTGACAAAGGAATATATATTGTTAAAACGACAACCGGCAATCACAAAATAAGAATATAAAAATATAGTTTGCGATAAGATCTTTTTATAAAACTATCGTAATGACATTCCTGACTTTATTTTCAGGAATAAATGTGTATGCTCAGGATTACAAGGCTCCGGAATTATGGGACGCTTCCGGGAACGTAAAACAGATTAAATATAACAGCAAAGACCCTTTGCTGACAAATAAGAACTTAAAATTTGATAAAAACGGCAAACTTAAAAATTCAATGATAGTTTACGACAATGCGGGGTTTCCTACCGGCATTGATATAAACTTCGGTCCTATAGCAATGAGTGCCGAATTTCAATTTAACAACGATGATCTTATTGTTGCAAAATTGATCAGGAAAAAACCGAATCCATTTGATTTAAAAGTAGATTATATGTTCGAAAACGGCAGGATGGTTAAGGAATCCGCTTTAAATAAAGCTGACGGTAAAACCATTACCTATAATTATGAATTTCAGAGTTATGAGCTGGATAAAAACGGCAATTGGATCTCCCGCGTCGTCGATCTCACTGTAACAGATGGATCCGACACAAAAACACAAAGATATATCGAAAGGAGGGAAATCAAATATTGGGAATAATAAATAAGTAAGTAATCTAATTAAACCGATAAGAAAGAATTTTTAATTATTCTTTTCAAAAAAACTGATTTGATTATTGTAAAATTAAACTTAGAGTGTTATCTTTGTGTTAGAGTAATACAAGAGAGCTTGTACGAGACCCGAGAATAGTCTCAATCCCATACCACATCAAAGCTAATTGGGAAACTCATCAAATTTAAAAGAAATACCGAGACACGCTTGTCCGTCAATGGCGGGCCCCAATGCCGAAGGGCATAGTCCTGCGGGACTCAGGCGGATTACAAAGATTGGCAAGTCCTCAAATCCTGTCGTTCGGAGTTTCGTCACATTCCTTTGATGTGGATTCATAAAGGTCGAGGATTAATTTCTTCGACCTTTCTATCTTTTAAAACAAATGTATATAACTGATATGAAAACCGTCAAAGAAACATTACTCGAGCGTACAAGTGTGCGCCGCTACGAGCGCGAGGCAATACCTCAGGAAACAATGGACTTCATTTACGAAGCCATACGCAACACCCCCACTTCATACAACGGGCAGCAGTTCTCTGTAATCGATATTGATGACCAGAAGCTAAAGGAGGAGTTGTATGCCATTACCGGACAGAAACAGCTGAAGACATGCAACCGACTGCTGATATTCTGCTCCGACTATAACAAAATAAGCATGCTTGCCGAAAAGAAAGGTATCGCCATGCCGGCATTTACCGACACGATGGACGGAGTGACTATCGGAATCATTGATGCGGCACTTGCCATGATGAGCGCCGTTGCAGCGGCACAGTCCGAAGGTCTCGGCTCAAACTGCATCGGATATCTCCGCACAGCTAATCCGGCTAAAATAGCGGAACTGCTGAAACTTCCGAAGGGAGTATTTGTAGTGTGCGGTCTTGCATTGGGCATACCACGCGAACAACCGGATTTAAAGCCGAAGCAACCGCATGATCTTGTATTCTTCAAGAATGCATATCGGCAGGATAAGGATAAAATGGTCAGCGAGATGGAGGAATACGACGAGGTCGTAAAGCAATATAACAGGACCCGCGCAGGCGGCACCACAGACAACGACTGGGTGGCACATATCATCAATTACTATGATCATGCCATGAACTACCGCATACTCGATTACCTGCGTGACCAGGGCTACAATGTAACAAGATAAGAAATGTTTTGTTAATTAGGTTTAAAAATAAATTCTCAATAAACTTTTTACATTATAGATTGTCTTATATATAGGTTAATGTCGCAGACATTGCCAGAAAATAATAAAACAATGCTTAGCGACAAAACGGAACCGAGGTCGAGACCTCAGTTCCGTTTTATTTTTGCCAATTCTTATCCTGTTTTCAGGTTTCATCGGACAGTAATAAAACTGAAAAGGCGACCTTTTAGGTCGCCTTTTCAGTTGAAGCGCTAGCTTCTTATTTCTTTACTTTTGCTACGATAGCTTTGAATGCAGCAGGATTGTTCATTGCAAGTTCTGCAAGAACTTTGCGGTTGATCTCGATTCCAGCCTTATGGATCAAGCCCATAAGCATTGAATATGAAAGACCTTCCTGACGAGCTGCGGCATTGATACGCTGAATCCAGAGCGCGCGGAAATCACGCTTTTTCTGTTTGCGGTCACGATATGCATAGGTAAGTCCTTTCTCCCATGTGTTTTTGGCTACTGTCCACACATTACGGCGGCTTCCATAATAACCACGGGTAAGTTTAAGAATTTTCTTTCTTTTAGCCCTTGAGGCTACGTGATTTACTGATCTTGGCATTTTTTTCGATTTTTTGAATGTCAGCGGCAATTCCTATTGTTTATGCACTTGCGGAGCTGAACATTCGGTTAATAAAAAAATAAAGTAAAATTTTGAGTTGCGATAATCATTCTATCGCTTGCTTACCTGTTAACGCAGGCAAAGAAGTTCGCGAACCGCCTTGATGTTTGCTTCCATCACCAAAGCTGTGTGGTCCAGATTTCTTTTACGTTTTTTGCTTTTCTTTGTCAAGATGTGGCTGTGATAAGCATGTTTCCTCTTGATTTTCCCTGTGCCGGTGAGCGCAAAACGCTTCTTTGACGCGGCATTGGTCTTTACTTTTGGCATTGTTTTGAAAATTTAGTTATGTTAAATATTCACCTCGGCACTGTGTGCCTACGGTCTGCATTTTTCTCTTTTATTCCCGCAGCGGCCATCCGCCACCGGAAAATCTATTAATCCTCGCTCTCGGCTTTAGGTTTAGGTTCCTGTTTATCTTTCTTTGGAGCGGCAGCCTTCAGCGGGCTGAGCATTATTGTCATTCTTTTTCCTTCGAGAACAGGCATCATCTCCACTTTGCCATACTCTTCAAGATCGTTCGCAAAACGAAGCAGGAGCACTTCTCCCTGTTCCTTGAACACGATTGAACGACCGCGGAAGAACACATAAGCCTTGACTTTTGAGCCCTCTTTCAGGAAGCCTATGGCATGTTTAAGCTTGAAGTTATAATCATGATCATCTGTCTGTGGTCCGAAACGGATCTCCTTGATTACGACTTTTGCAGCTTTGGCTTTCTGTTCTTTCTGACGTTTCTTCTGCTGATAAAGGAATTTTTGATAATCCAGTATCCTGCATACAGGCGGCTCGGCATTGGGTGAGATCTCAATGAGGTCGAGCTCAAGGTCTGCGGCTATGCGGCGAGCCTTATCAATCGGATAGATTCCCTGCTCTACATTATCGCCTACCAGACGTACCTCGCGGGCACTTATCTGCTCGTTAATCACATACAGGTCGCGTCCATTCCGGTCATTTCCGCGCTGTGGACGCTGCCCCGGACGTGGCCTTGGACCTGATCCCATGGGACGTTGTGGTCCGTTAAATTGTGGTTTTTTCTCCATTAAGTCTCTTTATGCCTCTATTCTAAAGGCGGTTACGTATTCTTTTTTATTATATAATTTAGCCTCTGCCAGTCATTGACGCCACTTCAGCGTTAATTTCGTCTGCAAAGTTAACTATTTTCATCGTTCCTTTATCACCTTCGCCCTGTTTTCTTACAGAAACTTCCTCATTTTGCGCTTCTTTTTCACCGACAATAAGCAAATACGGAATTTTTTTCAACTCATTATCGCGAATTTTCTTCCCTATCTTCTCATTGCGGTCATCTACAATGGCACGCACATCGGCTTTGTCAAGCTCCTTGGCAACATGGTATGCATACTCATTATATTTTTCGCTGATCGGGAGCACAACACACTGCTCGGGAATGAGCCACAATGGAAGCTTGCCGGCAGTATGCTCCAGCAATACTGCAACAAACCGCTCCATCGATCCGAACGGTGCACGGTGTATCATCACCGGACGGTGTTTCTGGTTGTCGGCGCCTGTATACTCAAGCTCGAAACGCTCAGGCAAATTATAATCAACCTGAATAGTTCCCAATTGCCAACGGCGTCCTATGGCATCCTTGACCATGAAGTCAAGCTTGGGACCATAGAAAGCGGCTTCGCCTTCTACCTGAGTGGCTTTCAGACCCTTCTCACGACAAGCCTCTATTATTGCATTTTCTGCAAGATGCCAGTTTTCATCACTACCGATATATTTCTGTTTGTTCTTCGGATCGCGCAATGAAATCTGCACTTCATAATTCTGGAAATCAAGCGCACGGAAAATATAAAGAATGATATCCATTACTTTCAGGAACTCCTCTTTGATCTGCTCGGGAGCGCAGAAAAGATGTGCGTCATCCTGTGTAAATCCACGCACACGTGTCAGTCCGTGGAGCTCACCGCTCTGCTCATAACGGTACACCGTACCGAACTCAGCAAAACGCAACGGGAGATCACGGTAAGACCGCGGAGCCGCTTTATATATCTCACAGTGATGAGGGCAGTTCATCGGTTTCAGCATATACTCCTCACCCTCCTGAGGCGTCTTGATCGGCTGGAAAGAATCCTTGCCGTATTTTGCCCAGTGTCCGGAAGTAACATAAAGCTGTTTATTACCGATATGCGGGGTGATTACCTGCAGATAGCCGTACTCCTTCTGTATTTTACGAAGGAACTGCTCCAAGCGGTCACGCAGAGCCGCACCCTTTGGCAGCCACAGCGGAAGACCCTGACCAACAGTAGATGAGAATGCAAACAGTTCCATCTCTTTCCCCAGTTTACGGTGGTCACGTTTCTTTGCCTCCTCAAGCAACGCAAGATATTCATCAAGCATCTTTTTCTTTGGGAAAGAGATGCCGTAAACCCGGACAAGCTGATCGCGCTTCTCGTCTCCTCTCCAGTATGCTCCGGCAAGAGACATAATCTTTACAGCCTTTATAGGCGAAGTTGAAGGCAAATGGGGACCACGGCAAAGATCAGTAAAGTCACCTTGGGCATATGTGGTGATATGACCGTCCTCAAGCTCACTGATAAGTTCACATTTGTATGTTTCGTTCCTGTCGCCGAACATCTTCAACGCATCAGCCTTGGAGATATCCTTGCGGACTATATCCTCTTTCTTTGACACAAGTTCGAGCATCTTCTTCTCGATCTTGGCGAAATCTTCCGATGTTATCTTATGCTCTCCCGGATCTATATCATAATAAAAACCATTCTCGATCGCAGGACCGATACCGAATCTGACTCCGGGATAAAGTTCCTGCAATGCTTCAGCAAGCAAGTGGGCAGAAGAATGCCAGAAAGCATGTTTCCCCTCGGGCGAATCCCACTTGAACAATTCTATAGATGCATCAGCATCTATTGGACGGGAGATATCCCACTCCTCGCCATTCACTTTCGATGCCAGCACATCAGCCGCAAAACGGGGACTTATGCTCTCCGCAACCTGAAACGGAGTAACGCCTGCCGAAAACTGCTTTACACTACCATCGGGAAAAGTTATATTTATCATAAATATATTATATCTTCTTATCAATCAAATATTTAACATATAGAAACTCCACCTTCCGCATGAAAGGTGGTTTTCAATCGCACAAAGATAACATTTTTCCTGTTAATTTGCAACATTAAAAGGATAAGGACGCTGATAAGTTTTATCATATACTCGCCCGAATGAATCGGTAACCCTCACTCTGACCGGCGTCTTCGCGTTTCTTGTCTTTGCCTTGAAAAGATGGGTACATTGGGGGCGAGTGCTTGAGTTCACACTAAGGAATTCACCCGAAGCATATCTGTGAATGTCATAAGTAATCGTATGAAGAGGATCCTCGTCAAACACCTGCTTGACCTCCAGCGGCTCATCTCCATCCCACATCTCTATTTTCCAATCCCGGTCATGATTGTATACATTCAGATAAACAATATTATTATCTATCCCGGCATAGTCCACACGCGCAGGGAAGGCCTTCAGCAAATTGCGTATAAGCTTGTTTTTCTTATACTCCTTTTTTACCGAATTCATATCATAAAGCCGAAATTGATTTTCATCTTCCGAATGTCCTAAATCTGTAGACAGGAATTTCCAGTTTATCGAATCGGGAGCGAATTCGTACAATGCAAAACCGGAAGGAGATCCGTCTACCGCAATATTCCTGTCTGTATAATACCCGCTTCTCCACCATGTGGCTCCGATTGCCGAGACATTGTTCTCATGTATATTCGGGAAACGGGGTGGATAAGCATGGAAATTCAAATGGGTATGACCTGTCAGGATATGAACTGTCGGGAACTCCCTCAACAATTGTCCGAGACGTTCGCAAGATCCATTGACCAATTTATCCTCAACAACGGGATCGGGCTCGGCAGTTGGTCTGAAATTACACGCATGCGCCTGAATAACGATCGGTGTATTCTTATCCTTCACCAATGCGAGGTCTTTCTCAAGCCATGCCAGCTGGTCTTCCGTATAATAGTTCTTATAATTTCTCTTCCAGTCATCATTGATATAAACTATATCATCAAGAACCACAAAATGCACTCCTCCAAGGTTGTAGGAATAGAACGACGGACTCATGAATCTACGATAAGCCTCCGATGCCGCCATATCCATATCCTTACCTTTCGCATATGCGTCATTATCATGATTGCCCGTCACCGGGAACATCAGCATAGGATATTTCTCTCTGGTAATAAAGTCTGAGAAGTCCGCGATTGTAAAGGTTGTGGAATCCGGTTTTATCCAGAATTCATCCCAACTCATGTCTCCCAGAATGGTTGAATATACAGGAACATCCGGATTATCATCAACCAATTTGCGGAGTCGCGGAAGATAATCTCTCTTAAACTGCGCCAGATCATTGTGCTCATTCGTAAGATGGGCGTCCGCTCCTACCACATACAGGAAATGATCATTTTTAACAGGTTTAACCCTGAAGTCATGATTCTCTTTAAATACCGGATTACCGGAATTCAGCAAAGCATAAATCTTAGGTTGCCAGCCATTGGATTCAGTCTCAGGCTCATATCCCGACGGCAATGTATAGAATACATATCCGTATTTTTTATCGGAATGTAACGAATATTCTCCGTTTTTGTTTGTAAGAGTAATTGCAACTCCATCCGAGACCGGCACATCCGCCAAAGGCAACCCGTCCGAAGTCGTGATTCTACCTGTTATATTCTGTCCGAAAGCGTTTGCCGCCAATAAAACGGAAGCGACAATCAATAAATTTCTAAGCATATGGTTTTCTTATTTCATTCGTTTTAGCAGATTGTACGACGGGATTACACCAAGTTCTCCTGCTTTACTGAGATCACTGAATGCCAGCCGTTTGTTGCCCATATGTAGATATGCAAGACCCCTGTTGTAATATGCCGGTCCGAAATTCGGATCTATTTTCAATGCCTCTGAATAGCTTTGGATGGCGGATGTATAATCTTCCGAACTGCTGAACAGGTTCCCTTTATTGAACCAGGCAAACATAAGGCGTGGATTAAGCTGCAGAGCTTTGTCGTAATCCGCAAGAACAAGCTGGAGCTGATGCGCCTCACTATTGCGATGCAATTCCGCAGCCATACCGCTGTCATCCTGCGCGGGAAGAACTGACAAGGATGCCTGACGGACAGCGGCACGAGCCATTATAGCGACAACAAAATCAGGATTCCTTACCAATGCGGAATCAAGAGCGGCAAGAGCGGCAGGATAATTTTTGAGATCAGATCTGACAACCCCGAGACCAAGCAGGTCTGCGGCGCTTGCATGTCCGTCGTTTTTCAGATCTTCATAATATTCAGCTCGTCTGAAAAGGTTGTTCAACAAAACTTCATCAGTATTCCCGTTCTGTCTCGGCTCAAGATATACACGGTCTGATATGTATTTATGCTGATTGAAGTCATCAAGTTCCTTAAAATAGTTCGAGACATTTCTAAGAGTCTCGCCGTCACTGATAAAAGAGAGGACATATTCCGGCTCCTGCTCGACCTGGAGATTCCTGTCCTGAACGCGGCCTTTCACTTTCTCATTATAGGTCAACGACGCCTCCGCTCCACGGTCAGCTACCGTGACAAGCTGATTGAAACGATTCATAACCTCCAGTTCATCCTCGTCTTCGTTGAATACGGTTTTATTATCTCCGGTATGTGTCTTGCCGGCCGCGATTGCCGGGCGGTCAAGCGGATTCCTTTCCGGATTATCCACATATCTCGCTACAAGCTCGTCTCCGGCATGTGCCATCTGCATGGCTCCGCGCATATTACCCATATCCCTCAGCACTTCTGCCTTTGCATAATATGCCGGATAAAACCGGGGATACTTCCGTGTTATCTTCTCAAGACTTTGAAGCGCCTCCTTATGATGCTTGCGCTCCATATCAACCAATCCTAAATTATACAGGGCATGGAAATTTTCCGGTTCATATTTCAGCACAGCCTTGAAATCCTCAGCAGCGCGGTTAAGATCCTTCACCTCATAGCGCAAAAGAGCCCTGTTGAAAAGAGCCATTGAATTATACGGCTGTAATTCAAGGGTATAATTATAGTCAGACATGGCACCGAAATAATCGTCGAGATTATATCTGATATATGCACGGTTTATATACAAATCCACCTCCTGCGGTTCGAGACGTATTGCCATATCCATGTCATCCTGTGCCTTCTGCCAGTTTTTCTTTTCCGCATTTATGTGCGCTCTCAACAGATATGCATTCGTAAGATTCTTCGATATGGATATAGCCTTGTCAAGATCCGCCAGCGCACCCACAGTATCGCCACGCATGATTCTCATGCGTCCCCGTGCAGTATAGCCATCTTCGAACTGCGGATAAATACGCAACAGCTTGCCGAATGTCTGCTCCGCATCATCATTTTTCTTCAGTTCACTCTGAGCAATAGCCTTATAAAACAGGAAATACTTATCCTCGGGATTATGACGCAACCCTGCGTCATAATCGAGAATTGCAAGAGAGTCCTTTCCCATATTCTGACGGGCAAAGCCACGCACCTTATAACTTTCTGTCTTAAACTTGTTTCTTTCTATAGCTAATGTGCAGTCTTCCTCGGCACCTTTAAAGTCCTCGAGATGAAGTTTGGCAAGAGCCCTGAAGAAATACGGATCCGAAAGATAAGGTTTTGCTTTTATCGCCTGGTTGAAATACTGGATAGAAAGCATATAATCCTCCATGGAAAGCACATTCTGTCCTATGAAAAGAACCTGCTCCGCATTCACCTGTGCCGACATGGAAGCCGGACACAATATGCCGGGCACAATAAAGATCAGAGATACTAATAATTTGGTAACGATATTGCTCATCTTTGCAAATTTACTAATTATTTCCAAAGAATAAGAAACTTTAACGGCGTGAATTCCGTTAAAATTTACAAACATTGAGAATATGAAAAAGATTGTTATCATAGGTGGAGGCTTTGCAGGATTAAACCTATGCAAACGCCTTGACTCTTCAAAATATGAAATAGCATTGGTAGACCGTCATAATTTCCATTGCTTCCCACCACTGTTCTATCAGATAGCCTCATCCGGTCTGGTGAGCGAGAATATCTGTTTCCCGTTCCGTAGAGAGATTAAACATATGAAAAACATATCTTATCACATGGGACACGTCAAGAATATTGACCTCAAAAGCAAACAGATTACAACAAGTTATGAGACAATACCCTACGACCGTCTCGTGATTGCCGCCGGAACAACGAACAATTATTTCGACATCGAGAATCTGTCTGAAGAGACATTCGGTATCAAAACCATAGGCGAGGCTTCGCATACACGGGATGAGATTCTTGACAGGCTGGAACGTGGCGCGCTATGCAAGGACCCCGAGCGCAGGCGTCAGCTGCTGAGTTTCCTTGTCGTAGGCGGTGGACCGTCAGGCGTAGAGATTGCGGGAGCTATAGGCGAAATGAAAAAATACATCCTGAAGAAAGAATACCCTGAGCTAAAACAGGAAGATGTGAATATAACTCTGATAGAGGCTGCCGGAACCCTTTTGGGACCGATGCGTCCCAAATCGCAACAGAAAGCGAGAGAGGGTCTTGAGCAACTGATGGTGAACGTGCGTCTGAACACCGGTCTGAAGAGCTATGAGAACAAGTATGTCACCTTTGCAGACGGACATAAGGAATATTACGAGACCATCATATGGACAGCAGGAGTAAAAGGAGAGACAATGCCCGGTATGCCGGAAGAGACGATCGGCAGAGGCAACCGTATTATCGTGGATGAATACAATCGTGTAAAAGGATACGAGGATTCGGTAATGGCAATTGGCGACATTGCACTCATGACCACGGAGAAATATCCCAGAGGGCACCCGCAAATGGCGCAGCCCGCTATCCAACAGGCAAAAAATCTGGCAAGGAATCTTAATGCCGGAGAATTCCGCACTCCTTTCCGCTATCACGACAAGGGTTCAATGGCAACAATCGGAAAAAACCGTGCCGTGGCGGATCTCTCCGTAGGTTCTTTCTCCGGTTTCTTCGCATGGCTTGCCTGGCTCTTCATACATCTTGTATCGATCCTTGGTATGCGCAACAAACTCAGTGTGTTGGTAAATTGGTTCTGGAATTACATATTCTATTCGACATCACTGCGTCTGCTGTTGAGACCTGTAAAATATCCACTCCGAAGGCATTGGAGCGACTGACAAGTTATAAAAATTAATTAACTTTGTAAAACGAATCCATAAATATTTAGAGCTTGTATATTTAGAGCTTGTTAAAAAATAATTAATACAAAAGATATGAAACAGATAAACAATATATTTGCAGGACTCGGCTCTCTTGCCATCATTGCATTATTGCCGAGTTGCGATCTTTACAACAAAATAATCCACAAATCACCCGACTCCACAGTAGCAGAGAAAGTTGACAAAGGAAACAAGACAAACTCCACATCCGGCAAGCCTGCGACCAACAAAGTCAATACGGGAAAGACTACATCCAAATCCTCGGACAAGAATGTGACTCAAGACGCCATTCTTCCGCGTGACAGAGAGAAAATCACGCAGAAAAAAACAATACCTGCATATACTTCCAAAGAACTTGGGAAGGGTATTCTCAAGGGGGACTGGGCAATTGAGACCGTTAACGGGAAACCGGCAATTGGAGAGAAAGCTCCGTTCATCCGTTTCTCTCCATCCGAGAATATGATTTACGGCAACAACGGGTGCAACGTTATAAATGGACGTTATAAGTATAATCCGGCAGACAGCACAATATCATTTTCCGACATCGCTTCTACAATGATGATGTGCGCGATGCAGGGAATCACAGATTATGAGATAAACGCGGCGCTTGATCTTACAAGATTCTATAGCTGGGAGATTAAAGACAGCGATTATTATCTGTATTTTCTTAACGAAGCCAAGAAACCGGTTATGAGTCTGATGCATCAGAATTTCGATTTCCTGAACGGTGCATGGCATGTATCAGCGATAAATGGAAAGTCTGTTGATGAACCGGATATGAATCTTGTCATTGATGTCGACGAAGGAAAGATTCACGGCAACACAGGATGCAATATCCTTAACGGGGCAATGGACATAGACATGGATAAGGCGAATTCTATAAATTTCAACAGTATCATTACGACAAGAATGATGTGCCCTCCTGAGAATCACGAAACGGAACTCCTTGTCGCTCTTGAAGAGACTTCCACCGCCAAGCCAATAAGCAAGACATCCGTTCTATTACTTGACAGTCAAGGCAAAGAGGTATTACGTCTAATCCGCCAACAACAATAGTAGGTCTCTACGAGACATGCAAATAGCAACCCCGTATCGATTGAAATCGACTTCATGCATATCAATCGGTACGGGGTTGTCTTAGAGCCTGTCTGAATTTAACACGAATTATATGTTTGAACATATCTGAAATATTCTTTTCCTTTACATGGAGAGTTAAACCCAGACAGGCTCTTATACTTGGATAAATATCTGTTCCCGGTCTCAAAGAAACTATTCGTCATCATCTTCCCAGTCGAGAAAAAACTCATCAGCCGAATATGAATCCGCCTTGAATCGTGAGAGTTCGCGGCTGTCGCGCTTTGTAGGTCGACCTAATCCCTTACGCCGATCGACAAATCCTGATATTCGCGTCATCTCCAGAAGTTCATATTGTTCAGGAGAAGTAATATTCTCAAGATATTCAGGAACAAGCTTTGCTCCCAAACGGTTACCGGTTACTCTCAACACACGGAAAGTATATGTGATCGGAGGTTTCCTTACTTCTATCACATCACCCTCTTTGATATTTCTGGAAGGTTTTACCGCTATTCCCCCTATCATCACCCGACCTTTCTTGCATGCTTCAGTTGCGATTGTTCTGGTTTTGAATACCCGCATCGCCCACAACCACTTGTCAACTCTCTCTTCAGCCATAATCCGTCATTTAAGTAAGTGATCAAATTAAACATATAGAATTCTTAATTCACTTACTATCGTTTTAATTTGATTATTTACTTATTATAATGAGTCATTGCGAAATCGGGACCCGAAAGACAGAATGCCTTTATGGCATCCGATGCTTTCTTAAGCACCTCGGGCATCTTTTCCATCTCTTCCGGTGGAAACTTTCCCAACACATAATCGATTTGTCCACCTTTGGGAAAGCCATTGCCTACACCGAAACGCAGTCGGGCATAATTCTGCGTACCCAACTCGGAAGCCATATTTTTCAATCCGTTATGCCCGGCATCTGATCCTTGTTTACGCATACGTATAGAACCGAACGGAATAGCCAGATCATCCACCACAACAAGAAGATTCTCCAATGGCAATTTCTCCTTATTCATCCAATATCTGACAGCCACACCACTAAGGTTCATGAATGTGGATGGTTTCAGTAACAGCAGTTCACAGTTCTTCACTTTCAACTTAGCCATATCTCCATATCGGCATGATGAGAAGTTCACATCGCCCTCTCCGGCAAGAAAGTCACCGACCATAAAACCTGCATTATGTCTTGTATCCACATATTCGGGTCCCATATTACCCAGACATGCTATCAAAAATCTCTTCATATCATTCTCTTTTGAAACCTGGACAGATCTCTTTCCGCCCAGTCCGAGCAATGCTAACAAACCCATTTTAATAAACAGAAGGACACCGTGCTTTATATTGAAGCCTGGTGTCCTTCTTATTCGTTATCTGCGTTATATTATGCTTCTGCAGCTTTTGCGGCGGCACCACGGGCGGCACGTGTAAGCTGTACGGCACATACTACCGCGTTCTTAGCATTCATCAGTTCAAGACCCTCATAATGGAGATCGCCAACAGCAAGCGATTTGCCAAGACCAAGGCTGTCAACATTAACGACAAGACGCTCCGGAATCTCTGTATAGGGAGCTTTTACTTTAAGCTTACGCATTGACATTGTAAGCTTACCACCGGCTTTGACACCCTCGGCGTGACCTTCGATCTTCACGGGTACTTCCATAACGATCGGTTTGTCGGGGAACACCTCAAGGAAGTCGATGTGAAGCACAGTATCCTTTACAGGCTGGAACTGCAGCTCTTTCATAACGGCCTTGCGAACTTCTCCGTTAAGGTTGATGTCAACCTCGAAAATATCGGGAGTGTAGATCAATTTGCGGACATCCTCATTTTTAACGACGATATCTGTTGTAATCATACCGCGTTTTGCATCGATTTCCACGAGTTTCTCACCCGGTTTAAGCTCACCCTTGAAAGGGAGCTCTACGATTGCGCCACCATTAAGTACTGCAGGGATCTTACCCTCTTTGCGAAGTGCTTTTACCGATTTTTTACCCAACTCAAGACGGGGCTCGGCATTCAATTCAAATTTTTTCATCTTTTTTTAATTGTGTTACTCAAAATAAGTTTGCTCCGATTTTGGGAGCGGCATTACAAATGCCTACAGATTTCCCATCACACGGTTTGCCATATTAAGCATCGCAAAGTTACGATTTTTTTTGTAATCTGCCAAATGATTGATCCTATCCTCCTTTTATACTCCTTTATATATTTTATTCCTTGCCACAAAGTTGCTTAAGCTTACAGTAGGTACAATTCCCCGAATTATCCGTCGGCTCGAACATCTTGTCCGGGTCGAATATATCCGTCAACATTGTATCAAGCCGATCTATAAACTCTCCGTTAATCATTTTATGACCTGTCAAAACATCACCCTTCTCCCCGATTGTCGGAAATGATTCGCCGGTTTTCAGAAGGCTTTCCACCTGATATATCACCACCCTTATATTTTCATCCTTGCCTAAGTCAAGATTCATCAGATTGGCATACAACATAAGTTGGAACAAATTCTTGGCCTTATAGTTGCCGTTGAAGATATCCTCAAATTCCTTAGCCTCCACATCCGAGTCTCCTGTCTTGTAATCCACAATGCGCCATTGCTCGTTCAAGGTACCGGAGGCTATGACATCAAGACGGTCGATCGCATATTTCATATTTACCCTCTTTCCGGGCGCGTACTCATACATATACAACCCTTCCATTTCGCCACCGGCAAGTTCAAACGGAGCCAATGTCCGATCATATCTCAATATATCCATAACCTGTTGTTCAAGGTGGTACGCTGTCATACCCACACTTCCGGACAGATCATATTCAGGTTCGCTGCCCTCTCTGAATCTATAGAACTCCCGATATACAGCTTTCCGTACAGCTTCTTTCACTTTTGACGGATTTTCAAGCAATCCGTCAATAAATCCATCTGTTATCCTGAGCCGGTTCTCAAGGAATATACCCCTTTCCGATTTCGGAAAATAAAGATGAAGCATAGCTTCATGCACGATTTTTCCCTGTGTTATCGCATCCATAAAAACTGTAGACTCCACATCAGTCTTGAGTCCAGCGATAACCTCATAATAAAATTTCACCTGACATTCACCATATTTCTTCAATGCCGAAGCTGACAGATTAAATCCCGAACCCTCTCTTGCAAACTCGTATATTCTCGTCATTATATCGGGAGTTTTTTTAACAGGACGAGCTGTTTGTCTGGAGTTGGAAAGAAGAAATCTGTATTTTCTCTCATGCAATCTATCCTTTGCAAACAGATAACGCAATTGCATTATATAACGGGACTCACCTCCGCTACGCATCCCCTCTCCACAACGGGCGTCATATACCAAACTTACACTTTTGGCTCTCGAAATCATGCGATAGAAATAATATGCAAACAGTCGTTCCTGATAATTGGCACTCGGAAGTCCGTAACCATGCCTCAAAGCTTCCGGTATGAATGTGGCATGGCGTGATTTACGCGGCATTATCCTATCGTTCATCGAAAGCACTATGAGATGCTCGAAATCCAACACACGCGTCTCAAGAAGACCCATTACCTGCAGACCTTCGAGAGGCTTTCCCTCGAAGGGAATCTTCTCGCCGGACAAAATTCGGTCCGCCATATAGAAAACACCTGCAAATCCAAGTTTTATATTATGTTCTTCGGCAGAATACTTAAGACTACGCAAACCATCGCGGTAGCGTGCAATATGCAGATGGTCTATCTTGGATTTGACAATTCCATAGTTCCCTGCCGACAGCGCGGCATCCACACATACCAGAAGATTATCGAGATATGCGATAACCCCTTCGGTATCATCTGAAAAATCCTTTATATTGAGAAATTCCAAAGCCTCGCCACCCTCTTTACGGAGTTCGGAATAACTTACAGTGATCTTATGCCCTTTATCCAGATAGCCGTTAAGGTGCGCGATATTATCGCTGCCAACAAGGTAATGGCTGAAAGGATGAGAAAGAATCAAGCGTACATCGTCTCCATAAAAAAGAGTATCGCCGGAGATGTTTCTTCTCGTTCTTAGATGAAGCCTGCGAAGGTGATGCATGAATGTAGCCGTAGAAGTCAGTTTCAACGAATAACCCATAGTCAGATTAATCTTATCAATATTTTCAGGCAAGGCATGGAGCAATGGCATAAGAAGATTCTCATCCGGAAGTACTACGGCGACTTTTGCAGACTCGAAATCCGCTTTGCCTACTGAATCAAGCAGGTTCTTCACAAGCTCTCCGCCAATCTTTGTCTGAGCGGAATTTGATGGAGAAGCAATTATATCAATCATGTGAGGCATAGCTGTTGTCTCACATTCTTCCATATATTTTTTTGTCCAATCTGGAGATGGGAAGTTTTTCCGATTGAGACGCAAGAATACCGATGCATCACTTAATTCCGAATTAAGCACAGGACCGGTAAAATCCCAATAGAAATCAACATACGGTTCCCCATCCCTGAATAATTTGCGCAGTTCCTCAAAAATCAATGCCTCTGAAGTTGACAGGGCATTGAATCCGACCATCACTACCTTTTTCCAACGCAACACGCTTTCTCCCTCTTCACGCAACCTGTTCAGAGCTATACGGTACGTACCGCCTGATGTAGCAAGTCCCTGCTTAGCAAGACTTTCATCCAATGCATGATAAAGAGGTGCCAGCAATTCCCATAATTGCAGAAAGCGCGTTTTTATTTTCGATTCCGAATTCTTAGGATCCAGATTCCTCCAGAAACGGTGCACGTCTTTCCGGTTAGGTGTGAAACCAAAATAACGCTCAAGAATCTTTATCTGCTCATCTGAAAGAAAATTAGAAGCTATGTCTTTATAATCCTTTACATTCTTGAATACGGCATCAGGATCCACCATATACTGGTCAACCTCACTGAAATCAGAAAGCACAATCTCTCCCCATCCACGAAATGCATCGAAATCAAGAATCTCGGAGACACTGTCTTTATCTGATTTGTTATTAAGTTTCCTATATATATTGAACAGTCGAAACAACAGATCAATCCGTGAAGCAGTGTCTCTTTGTGAAACAGCTTCAACAAAATCGGTAATTGTAATTATCTCGGGACCCAGCAGCGGACGGCCGTCAATAAAACGCGACAGGCTTCGGAGAAAGAATGTCCCGGAACGTTTATTTGGAAATACAAAGCAGAATTCGCTAAGATCGTCGTATCTCTCTACATATCCCTTTGCCACCGCATCAAGGAAAGTCAATCCTACTGTCCTGGGCAACGCAGCCACATTCATGTCTTTGAGTTGATCCATATTCCGTTAATACATTTATCACTATAAAAAACGTCACCAGCTGAAGAAATTGCACCGCAAAAGTGAATCCGAGACCTGCCATGCTCTTTTCTGACGAAGGATATCACTATTGAAACCACTCCCTCTTACAGCACCCTTACCTGATACAGACGTTGTAAGCGACGTATCGAGAAGCGAGCGGTCCAGACCATGATAACCACTGTCTCCCGCACCCATGATATGCAATATCGTCGGAAAAACATTGACTTGTCCTGCCGGAACTGTTATACTTTTTGTAATTCCTGTATTGACAGAAATAAATGCCATCGGAAGCTGATCCTGCCGGTCCGTGTCTCCATGCATTTTGTCAGGTGTCGTAGCCAAACCCTGAGAATGGTCAGATACAATAAACACCACCGAAGAATCAAGAAGATCACGCTTCTTCAGGTTTGCAAAGAACTTCTTTATCTCGCCATCGGTATAATGTGTAATATTAAGATAATTACGTTCATTATTCGCCAAGTCCGCCTTATCAAGCCATTTTTCCATACGCACCCCCTTATTGACAAAGGGGACGTGCATCGAGAAGGTGACAAATTCTATTATAAAAGGCTGATGTATAGTATCCAATACCGCATTGGAAAAATCGAACATCGCCGCATCCAAACCCTTCACATCAACCGAATCCTTATAATCAAGTGAAGTAAAAATTTTCTTGAATCCATATTTCCCATATGCTTCATACTGATTCCACGTGGTTCCTGAATCGCCGAAAACAGCAACAGACGACTTGCATTTCAACATTTCCGGCAATCTCGGAAATATCAGGTCATCACCGAGTGTAAAAAGCGCAACACCCTTCGACAAAGGCAACAGACCGGTATTGACAAGCTGCTGTCCGTCGTTGGAACATCCGTCCTTGACCTGAGGGATGATATCAAGAGCGGAAACAGTACCTTCCGAATTGACAAGCGTATTTAAGAACGGCGTTATTTCGTATCCGTTGACCTTTCTGTTTATTACATCTGAATTTAATGACTCCACAAGAATGATTATCACATTCTTCCCGACATTCTTCTCAAACTCCTTTATATGAGGAAATTCAGGAATCTCTTCAAGGAATCTCTTCAATCTCCGTGACTCAATCCCGGTAGGAACAAATGTATGTGAAGATGACAAGTCAGTATAAATATTATTCAACGCATTTATGAAATACAGACATAGACCTCTTGATTGAAATATATATATGGAACATTCATCCTTTATGTCAGAAAAATTCCTTTTTAAATTACCCGTGACCGTCTGAGGTTCAACGCCCGACTGGATATTCCATCGTGTCTGTGTAACAGCAAACGCAAATTGTGAAATTAAAAAAAGAGAAACCGACACTGCCACCATTATAAGACGTCGGCGAAGCACTCTTTTATTAACGTCTTTCGGATAGTTGAAGCATATAAAATATAATGCAGTCAGCGCTACAGGCAACAAAATATAAACGACATCAGTAACTGAGATGAGTGCCTTTACAGAAGCCGCTGTCTCAATATTCAGATTTCCGGCCAATCTATAAAATTCCGGTATAATAAGCTCATGCCAAAAACGAAAATACCAGGTATTTAATACAAAGAATAGAGATAAGAACCATATTATCACAAGTGATACCCAAGCGAACCGTTTAGGAAGGATCCAATACAAAATAAGAAACATTGAACAATCGCCTATTCCCTTGAATAACGTAACTATCCATTTATTGCCCATTCCTCCTATAGACATCGTAAAACATAACCATTCTACCAGAAGACATACAAATGCTATCATGTAAAATCTCAGAAACTGGGATTTGCAATATAATTTTATGTTTTTTTTGGTCATGTTTATTCGGCAGTCATTTCAATCGGATATCCCGGCAACACCATATTTAAGAAACTGTTTAAACAGTTTCTTATCAAAATTAATAAATTATCACTATTCAATAAGGTAAGTAATAATGAAAAATAACTATTTTTGTCTTATGAACCGATCCACACCTATATTACAGGTACTGATCTGCACTTTCGGAAACGACGGCATTTCCAAAGTTGCCGAGGGAATCCATCCTGAAATCGCAGGCGTGGAATATCTTGTCAGCTGGCAATCCTGCGCAGAAAATCCCACAATTCCGCAAGAGTTGGACAGGCATGATTTCAAGATCATTATAAGCAATACAAAAGGATTGTCAAGAAACAGGAATATCGCCCTCGATGCGGCTACAGCCAAATACTGCCTTATATCCGATGATGACGTTGATTATGATGCAGACGGATTGCAAAAAGTAATCGATGTACTCGAAAATAACAGGGATATCTGCATTGCAACTTTTAAATATAGCGGAAAAGACATAAAAGTATATCCCGACTACATTTTTGATTTGAATAAACCACCGAAAAACTATTCACTAAGTTCCATTGAGATAGCATTCAGACGGGAACCAGTCATAAAGTCAGGCATTCGATTTGACGAACGATATGGCGTAGGAGCCGAATTCATAGCAGGAGAGGAGAATCTCTGGATACACTATCTATTAAAGAACGGGCTTACAGGACGTTTCTTCCCCATTAATATCGCATTCCATAATGGTGAATCAACCGGTTCAAGACTTGCGTCAGATCCGAAACTTATAGAATGTAAAGGAGCTGTTTTCACGCATCTGTATCCGGGAACATGGATTCTGCGTATGATAAGACACGCTTTGAGATGCCGTAAAACCGGTTGGAAACTCGGAAAGATGAGCTACTGTCGATTCTGGATATCCGGCGCTTTAAAAGCCAAGAAATGCACAAATTGCTGAAACAATGAATTACAAAATATTTAACAGTATTCTACAGCGTCTGCCATGGATTCTCATTGTATTCATTGGAATAGTATATATTTTCTGCACTTACTGCATCATCCCGTTAGGAGATGACCTGGGATTTATAAATAGTTTCCGCTCTCAAAACGATTGCTGGTACGCTTTGCCACGGGCTATTTACCGCCATTGGATCTGGAATAATGCCAGATTTGCCGACATACTGGGATTCTGGGAAAAACCGATATGGTTGAAAGCCGTCTGCAACGGAGCTATGGTCGCACTGTTCTTCTATCTGTGTGTAAAGGCATCACATATGTCAAAGCCTAAAAGTTCCTTCCCTGCCACCATTCTTATATTCCTGCTTGTGACGGTAATGCGCTGGGACGCCATATGGATGGAATATATGACCTTCTACAATTACATATGGAGCAGCGCTTTTATTCTTTTGGCTGTAAATGTCATAACATCAAGAGCTAAAAAATCGAACGTATTGCTTGATATACTTTTAGTCCCTTTCAGCTTCATTGCCGGTGCCATGCACGAGGCCTGCGGATTCCCTGCCGCCTTGGGAATGGCAACGATGTGTGTTACCACTCCTCTATATAAAAACAGCCCTACACTTCGACGATTGTCGGTAATTGCGCTTATCTGCGGAGGAATATATACTTTGACATCCCCGGCTTCTTTTCACAGAGTGGGAACCATGATGCAACCCGAGAATCCCTTGATAATGACACTGGATTCAGCCTTGTTTCCGATTGTTCTTATAATCTGTATTCCTCTGTTATATATCTACAAGAAAGATTTATTTTTCTCTCTGATCCATTCAAAATGGATATTCTTTGCCACAGCCTCGATTATATCTTTAGCGTTTATGTATCTCAGCCGGTTCGGAGGCAGAACAGGATGGTTTGCGCAGATGTATGCATTGATAGCATTGTTTATTCTGCTTTCAAAATCAGATTTAAAAATAAATCGGAAAGCGACGGTCATAATGTCAATAGTAATCGGCATTGTATTAATGTTCCACCTGAGCGCCATGGCTGTTTATCAGTTTCGGCTTAACATGGAAACCGGAGAAGTCATATCCCTATACAAAAATGCCGAAGACGGAATTGTTTTCTATGATTATACGCAAGACACCGAGCTCCCTTGGTATCTTATGCACAAGAATCACGGTGTGCCCGACGATGATGATACATATTATCGATACCGGATGAAAATCCATTACAGTAATGGGAAACAACTGGCAATTCTCCCCACTGCATTTTATCCTATTCCTGATTCGATTCCCGAACCCGTAATCCACAAGGGATATATTCTGTCTGAAAAGCTAATCTGGGATACATACGGAGACACCATTGTGGATCAATTCCCCCGCACATTCTCAAGAATAAACGGGGAGGAATACGTTGTAAATGATTTTCAATACAAGAACAGGAAATTATATCTTCTTTCAAAAGTGGATCGGGACCGGGGCGAGAAATAAGACCACAAATCCACTGATTTTAGACCCTTATCTTTTCAACAAAACATTTCTTTGTGGGGGAGGTATTATTTTACTTTGATTCTGGAAGAACCATTTTTACATCCGAATGTAAAAACGGTCTTTCATTGATATATAATGCGGTCCGCCACAAGTCAGTACTGTCAAAAACCGAATAATGATCATTCCAATCCATTGGACGTGGTGTCATTTTACGATCAAGCATCCCCGGCAGAATTGTCTTTTCTATTACAAAATCAGCCGGCCGTTTTCTTGATTGAATCATCAGCCATGCCTGATCCGACAGCCTGACAAGCCGATTAGTATCCATATCAAGATCCATATGTGTCATACTCTCCGGACGGATTGCGATGTTAGGCTTATATGGATCAACAGCCCGTTCCTGCATCATATAAGGATGTGGTCTGACAATAAATTCCCTCGCCTGTTTGAGAAATATACCATCCGGTAAAACAACAATACCATCTTCCGACTCATGATAAAGCCTCTCGATCATACGATTCTTATTATTAAGAACAGTAATTGAATGATACCTTATCATTCCGGTTACAAACAACAGACCAATAGATAAAAAAGCAATCCATGCTTTTTCTCCTATTTTTCTCAGATTCAACAACGCAAAAACCAGGACGAAAGAATTTGCACAGGTAAGCATCCTCGAACCTGAACCCATACCTAACGAGATACTGAATACATAGTTTATCAGAATTACACTGATTAAAAAGGGAGAATTGTATATTATACTAAATTTTGCATTACCCTCTTTATTCCCTGTATACAGATATGTTACAAACCAGATTACAGGAATCAGTAATGACGGCAATAACCTTTCCATAACGTGAAGCGCCGAAAAGGCTCCACCCTCTCCAAGCCGATGGAAGTTTCCCGGAGCAAATATCACAAATATAGCACCTATTCCGTAACTTATAGCCATCAGATATTGACATAACGACATTTTAAATCGCCGTGCGACCGCATAAATCAGTATGGCACCACCAATAGGCACCGAAAATGACTCGTTTGCCTGACCACCGAGAAA
Organism: uncultured Muribaculaceae bacterium; assembly: GCA_910579845.1. Classification (GTDB taxonomy): domain Bacteria; phylum Bacteroidota; class Bacteroidia; order Bacteroidales; family Muribaculaceae; genus Lepagella. The sequence goes on from CAJTWL010000015.1 coordinate 48,817, forward strand.
GCTGAACAGAATGAGCAAGCCCAAGCCCCAAACCCTGAATTTCTTATTACAGTTTTTCAAGAAGAAATATATCCAACCCATATTCAACAAACCCATCCATACATAATTGATCTGATGAGGCGGCTCAAAAGGGAAAGACTGTTCGGCAAAATCATTTATCGGGAAAAACAAAAGAAAAGTCAGCAAGGATGCAAAACTCATTAAAGTGAAACCGGCTTTTCTGACATTTGCCAGTTTAAGAAGCATCAGCACATAACCTCCCCAGACAATTGAATTGCATATTGCAAATCCTGTTTTACCTATGAACGCACAAAAGAGCTGAACTATAAAATGAGCAAAGAATCTACCGGTAGAGTTATGCCAGTGATTGCACATTGAAAACCAGATATCTCCTACATTATTTAACGGGATTGATGAAAAATCCTCATTCTCCAAAGGTACGAAATATTGAAACGCCACCGCATCACCCTGCCAATGCATATGCAAGGAAAGAATCAGAACAACTGCCATAAGAACCGCAAGCGGAATATACGGCATTATGACTGCGGCATTGCTTAATATGTTTTGCGGCCGGCAATGATCATTCTGCATCTTCCGACCATGCCCTCCTGCAATTATATTGTTCCACGACATATGGCGGACGACCTTTGGTTTCGTTGAATATCCTTCCTACATACTCGCCTATTATCCCAAGTGCAAGGAGCTGCATACCGCCTAAAAAGAGGATAACACAGATAAGAGTAGGAAATCCGCTTACCTCCTCGCCCCATATCAAAGTCTTCATAAACATGAATACCAGATATATGAAGGCCAGCAATGAAACCAGCAGACCTGCGACAATGGAAATTCTAAGCGGAGCGGTCGTATAGCTGGTTATGCCTTCCACGGCGAGATTCAAAAGTTTCCGGAAAGTATAATTGGATTTGCCGGCCATCCGGTCACCACGATCGAATGACACCTCTTTTTTACGGAATCCGATCCAACAGTACAGACCCTTTGTATAACGCTGGGTCTCACGAAGCTGACGCAACGCATCTACCGCCTTCCGGTCAAGCAGACGAAAATCACCGACATTAGGCAGAATATCCGTATTGCTCATCTTTTTAAGCATCCGGTAAAAAGCAAGAGACATTTTTTTTCTGAGCCAACTCTCCTGTCCTCTGCTTATCCGTTTTCCATAAACATCATCATACCCCTTTATCCACCAGAATATCATCTCAGGAATGGCATCTATCGGATCCTGAAAATCAGCGTCCATCATCACCACAGCATCTCCATTGGAAAAATCCATACCGGCAAGCATCGCGTTCTCCTTGCCGAAGTTTCGCGACAAAGTCAATATATTGACACGATTGTCGGCTTTTCGAAGATCATCAAGTATAACGGCAGTCCTATCCATGCTGCCATCATCCACAAACAGAAATTCAAAATCAAAACCGTTCATTTCAATCATCCTTTCCGCCTCCGGATATCTGACATCCACCAAATAAGAAGAATGTGAGAACTCATCCAACGCCTTGTAGAGATCACGTACATTCGCCTCTTCATTATGGCATGGAACCATAATGGTTATCAAGGGCTTTCCATCCTTCTTCTCGTGTATATTCTCTACAATTGCCATTTTATCATCCTGCGGGAGTTGAACATTATTCCACCTGAACTCGTCCTCACTGAACTCGTCTTGACTTATTTTTTCTTAACATAAGCGAGATATTTCCGAGGTGTTTCCGAGTCTCGAAGAGCCGGCAACCTTTCGGTTGGCGGGGATGAGAGAGTCAGAAACAACCGGAAAGATCCGCTGAGGTTGAGAAAAGAATATATTCATTATACGTTTTAACATTCGTAAATAAGTCAAGACGAGTTCACTGATTCATTTTCCAAATTTAATATTATTTTTTGTGATAAGGCACAATTTTTTATTATTTTTGCAAGTAATGAGATTTAGTGAGATTCCGGGGAATAATGACATCAAGGATACTCTGCGTCAACTCATTGATGCAGACAATGTTCCTCATGCCATTATGCTTTACGGACAACCGGGCATAGGGAAAATGATGACTGCCCGCGCTTTTGCGCAGTACGCCCATTGCCAGCACAGACATGATGGCGAACCATGCGGGGTATGTCCTTCTTGCCGTCAGCATCAGTCGCTTAATCATCCGGACGTTCATTTCTCTTATCCTATTGTCAAGAGCAAAGCCAACAACATAGTATCCTCTCTCGACAGGATAGACAAATGGCGGGAAATGACTGAGAATTATCCTCTGATGGAACCGGAGAAATGGCTTGAGGTTATCGACACAGGCAATTCACAACCCGCCATTCATGTAGAGGAAGCGGAATTTATAGTTCGTTCCGACTCATATTCTTCATTCTCCTCAAAATATAAATTCATCATCATATGGTTGCCGGAAAAGATGACAGTAGAAACTGCCAATAAACTGCTGAAGGTAATTGAAGAGCCGTCTGAAGGAACCGTGTTCATTCTTGTATCCAACTCGGAAAGCGATGTGCTTCCCACCATCTCTTCCAGAACACGGCGTTTTAACATGCGCCCGGTGGAGGATGTAGATCTTGCAGAGTATATTGAACAGGAATATCATCTTGACCACACCATATCACGCGAAGCCGCCCACCTCGCCGAAGGCAGCATCGCCAAAGCCGTGCAATTCGCGACACACTCCGGAGAACGGACAGAATTCGGGGAGATTTTCCAGAATATAATGAGAGCCGCATATGCCAAGAAACCTGACGTACTTAAAAAAATAAGCGATAACGCAGCCAGTATGGGCAGGGAAAAGCTGAGACGGTTTCTGGACTATATGAGCAGAATGGTTCGGGAAAACTTCATTTATAATCTGCACATATCGAAGCTCAACGCCATGTCTGACCACGAGGAAGCTTTCTCAAAAAGATTTTCTCCTTTTATCCATTCGGGGAATGTGGAAGATATTGTAATTCAGATTGAGAATGCCTCCAACCACATTCAACGCAACGGCAATTCCAAACTTATTCTCTTCTCGTTTTTTTTATATATTATACCCCTGCTTCACAAAAAGCCAAATTAGCAAACCCTGATTTAACAAACCATATAAAACACATCAATATAATATGAAACCAACATTATTCATTCTTGCTGCCGGTATGGGCAGCCGTTACGGAGGTTTAAAACAATTGGACGGTCTGGGTCCGTCAGGTGAAACAATTATGGATTATTCCGTATACGATGCGCTCCGCGCCGGATTCGGCAAGATCGTGTTTGTGATTCGCAAGGATTTCGAACAGGAGTTCCGCGATAAAATCATCTCGAAATATGAAGGGCACGTACCCGTAGAGGTTGTATTCCAATCAATTGACAATCTGCCCGAAGGATTCAGACCAAATCCTGAACGCACCAAGCCATGGGGCACAAACCATGCGGTACTCATGGGTAAAGACGTTATAAAAGAACCGTTCGCAGTTATTAATGCGGATGACTACTATGGTGCGGAGAGTTTCCGGCTTCTTGGCGATTTCCTTAGATCTGTCGAAGGTAAGGAAAACTGCTATTGCATGATTGGTTTCAACATAGAAAACACCCTTAGCGAAAACGGAGGTGTGAGCCGCGGACTCTGCGAAGTAGATACCAACGGCAACCTCACAGGCGTGACCGAATGCCATGGCATAGAACGGAAAAACGGGAAACTCATTCAGATTGTAGAGGAAGAGGAAGTGCCGTTCCCGGAAGATGCAAACGTTTCAATGAACATGTGGGGTTTCACTCCCGACTATTTCGGTTATTCTGAAAAAGCCTTTATCAAGTTCCTGAACGAAAACGGGAATGAACTCAAATCTGAATTCTATATTCCGACTGTTGTAAATGATCTCATCAATAACGGAACAATAGATTTAAAAGTAATCGGCACTCCGTCCAAATGGTTTGGCGTGACCTACGCGGCCGATCGTCCTGCAACTGTAGCTCAGTTCGCAAAACTTGTTAAAGAAGACGTTTATCCGACCCCATTGTTTTAAAAATTATGAAAACAAAAATATTAGTTACCGGTGGAACCGGTTATATCGGCAGCCATACAGTTGTTGAACTGCAAAATGCCGGATACGAGGTAGTCATTATTGACAACCTCTCTAACTCAAATGCCGGAGTTATCGACGGCATTACAAAAATTACCGGCATTCGTCCTGTATTTATAGAAGGAGACTGCACGGATATTGCCACTCTCCGCAAGCTGTTTGATGAGAATCCCGGCATAAAGGGAATCATAAATTTCGCGGCCTCCAAGGCAGTAGGCGAATCTGTTCAGAAACCGCTTCTGTACTACAGAAATAATCTCAACACTCTTATCAACCTTCTTGACCTTATGCCGGAATATGGTGTAAAAGGTATAGTATTCTCATCGTCATGCACTGTTTACGGTGAGCCTGACAAGAATCCTATAAACGAAGAAGCTCCCATAAAACCGGCAACTTCGCCTTACGGTAACACCAAACAGATTTCCGAAGAGATTATTGAGGACTACATTCGCTCCGGAGCGCCTATCAAAAGCATCCTGCTGCGTTATTTCAACCCTATCGGCGCACATCCGTCAGCTGAGATAGGAGAACTCCCTTTGGGTGTTCCGCAGAATCTTGTACCTTATCTGACGCAGGCGGCAACAGGAATACGCAAAGAGCTTACTGTGTTCGGTGATGACTACAACACACCTGACGGTTCCTGCATCCGCGACTATATCGATGTTGTCGATCTCGCAAAAGCACACGTTATAGCCATGAAACGTATGCTTGACAATGAAGACACAGATGCCGTCGAGATTTTCAACCTCGGCACAGGTAACGGGCTTTCGGTGCTTGAACTGATCAGATCATTCGAACGTGCCACAGGAGTAAAAGTACCCTACAAAATAGGAAGGCGCCGGGAAGGTGATATTGAAAAGATCTGGGCTGACCCCAAGAAAGCAAATGAGGTTCTCGGATGGAAGGCGATAGTGCCGATAGACGAGACTATGAAAAACACTTGGGCATGGCAACAGAAAATCTCCAAACAACAATAAGAAACAAGCACTATAAAACAAGTGGTATATGGTCCGTATACCACTTGTTTTATTTTTTGTTTTATGCGGATACTTGTAAGAACCGACCAAACTCAAATTCCTGACAAAATTATCGGTTATTGTTTTTAACTTCAATTTTATTAATTTTGCAACTTATTAACGCGAGTTCGGGATAAGAATGCCCTGAAAAAAGTTGAATCGGCAGCTTGAAA
>CAJTWL010000016.1 GCA_910579845.1 uncultured Muribaculaceae bacterium
TGCAATACTCTTTCAAGTGCAAACGGTATGGATAAGATCACAATGAAGATGATTCTTCGCGAGTCCGGCATACCTGTGGTTGACTATGTGTGGTTCACCGATAAGGAATGGCTTGCTGACAAAAAAGCGATTGTAAGCAGGGTAGAAGAGAAATTGGGTTATCCCGTAATTGTCAAACCTGCCAATCTCGGTTCAAGTGTAGGTATCAAAAAAGCTTCAAATCAAGATGAGCTCCTTGCTGCAATAGACAATGCCGAGAAATTTTCACAGCGTATCATCGTAGAACATATGATCGAACAGCTGAAAGAGATTAACTGTTCAGTTCTCGGTACGGCTGATGACCATGTATGTTCGGTCTGTGAGGAACCTATTAAGACAGGTGATTTCCTTTCTTACGAGGATAAGTATATGGGTGGATCCAAGACTACCGCAGGCATGCAGTCAAGTGACAAGCGCATACCGGCGGATATCCCGGAAGAGACAAGCAGGCGCATACAGCAGATGGTTGGCGAGACTTTTCGTGTATTGTCATGTCATGGAGTAAGTCGTGTGGACGTTATGATCGACGAGAAAGATGGTAATATCTATGTCAATGAAATCAATACTATTCCGGGATCACTTTCATTCTATCTTTGGGAGGCTACAGGTATTTCGTTCCCACAGTTGATGGATCGTCTGGTTCAGCTTGCCTTGAAACGTAAACGTGAAGTAGACCGCAAGACCTTCACATATGACCAGAATATCTTCTCTCTCGGAGGAGGAGTCAAGGGTGCAAAAGGTGCCAAGGGTGCAAAATTTTAATGAAGCAATTTCGCAACTATTATGAAAAAGTGTTTTAAAGAATACAGCAAACAGCTGAATTTGTCAGATATAAATAAAGAGATCCTTAAAATATGGGATGAGCACTCTCTGTTTGAATCCAGCATGAAGGAACGGGAGGGTTGTCCTACATTCGTTTTTTATGAGGGTCCGCCATCCGCCAACGGTATGCCCGGTATCCACCACGTTATGGGTCGTACACTGAAGGATATAATCTGTCGGTATAAGACAATGCGGGGATTCCATGTAAAGCGTAAAGCAGGATGGGATACTCATGGATTGCCTGTAGAGTTGGGTGTTGAGAAGAACCTCGGTATTACCAAGGAGGATATCGGTACAAAGATCTCTGTGGATGATTATAATGCCGCATGTCGCAAGGAGGTGATGAAATATACCAGGGAATGGACTGATCTTACACACAAGATGGGTTATTGGGTCGATCTTAAGGACCCATATATCACTTATGACAACCGATATATTGAGTCTGTATGGTGGTTGCTCAAACAGTTGTATGACAAGGGATATCTTTACAAGGGATATACAATCCAACCTTATTCTCCGGCTGCAGGAACCGGTTTGAGTTCACATGAGCTGAATCAGCCCGGATGTTATCGTGACGTGAAGGATCTGACAGCTACGGTTCTTTTCACTATCCGGGATCCCAAGCCTGAGATGGCAGGGTGGGGACGTCCATGTTTCCTTGCCTGGACCACGACACCATGGACATTGCCGTCCAATACGGCACTTTGTGTCGGCCCCAAGTTTACATATGTAGCTGTACAGACCTACAATCCTTATACCGATGAGCCAATCACCGTGGTTTTGGCAAAAGAACTTGTCAAAGCATATTTCAAGAAGGAAGGAGCGAATGTGCCTCTTGAGGATTATAAACATGGCGACAAAGTGCTTCCGTATCGTGTTGTAGGTTCTTTCTCCGGTGAGGAGCTTATAGGAATGCATTATGAGCAGCTGATGCCATGGGTAAAACCAACGGAAAAACTGAATGAATATTCGGCTGATTATATAAAGAAATACTCGGAGTCGCATCCGGAGAATGTGTTCAGTATCGGTAATGACAGCTTTGTGGAGATGGCTGACACCGCTTTCCGGGTCATTGGTGGAGATTATGTAACAATAGATGACGGTACGGGTATCGTGCATATTGCACCCACATTCGGTGCAGACGATGCCAAGGTTGCCAAAGCCGCCGATATACCGTCTTTATTCATGATAACCGAGAAGGGGGAAACCAGACCTATGGTTGATCTTCAAGGTAAATTTTACAATATCTGCGATCTCGCTCAGGAGTTTGTTGAGAAATGCGTGAATGTGGAATTGTATAAGAATCATGCCGGTGAGTATGTAAAGAATGCATATGATCCTAAATACACGGTAAACGGTAAATACGATGATGCAGCGGCTTCGGCTGATGAGGATCTGAATGTACGTTTATGCATGGAGATGAAAATGGAGGGAAAGGCATTCAGGACAGAGAAGCATACCCACAATTATCCTCACTGCTGGCGCACAGACAAACCGGTGATATATTATCCTCTTGACAGTTGGTTCATCAGAACTCCGCAGGCAAGAGAGAGATTGATAGAGCTTAATGACACTATCAAATGGAAACCTGCCACAACCGGAACAGGCCGTTTCGGGAAATGGCTTGAAAATGTACAGGACTGGAACCTTTCACGTAGTCGTTATTGGGGTACTCCTCTTCCGATCTGGCGTACGGATGACGGTAAAGAGGAAATCTGTATCGGATCATATGAGGAGCTTTGTGCCGAGATCGACAAGTCTGTGTCTGCAGGCTTTATGAAAGAGAATCCTTTTACAGCCAAAGGATTTGTTCCAAAGAAATATACCGGTGAGAATTACGGTAAGATCGATATTCATCGTCCATATGTCGATGATATTGTTCTGGTTTCCGAATCCGGAAAACCGATGAAACGCGAGACAGACCTTATCGATGTCTGGTTCGATTCGGGTGCAATGCCTTACGCTCAGATACATTATCCTTTCGAAAACAAGGAGCTTCTCGATTCTAAAGAGGTTTATCCTGCCGATTTTATTGCAGAGGGTGTGGATCAGACACGCGGATGGTTCTTTACACTTCATGCAATAGCTGGAATGGTATTTGATTCAGTCGCTTATAAGGCTGTCATTTCAAATGGTCTTGTACTTGACAAGAATGGCAACAAGATGTCAAAGCGTCTTGGTAATGCTGTCGATCCATTTGCCAATATCGAGAAATTCGGTAGCGATCCGGTGAGATGGTATATGATATCCAATTCATCGCCTTGGGATAATCTGAAGTATGATGAGGAGGGTGTCGGAGAAGTCAGCAGAAAACTCTTCTCGACTCTTTACAATACATATAAGTTCTTTGCTCTCTATGCCAATGTAGACGGCTTCGACCCTGTGGCGGCACAGGTGGCTGTATCACAGCGTCCAGAGATAGACCGTTGGATCATATCGTTGCTTAATACCCTTGTAAACGAGGTGGTTTCGGCACTTGATGATTATGAGCCTACAAAAGCGGCGCGCGCTATAGAATCATTTGTGAATGATAACCTCAGCAACTGGTATGTGCGTCTGAACCGCAAACGTTTCTGGGCTGGAGATATGAATGAAGATAAACTTTCGGCTTATCAGACTCTTTATACATGTCTCAAGACAATTGCACAGCTGATGGCTCCGTTCGCACCTTTCTACAGCGACAAGCTTTACACTGATCTCATGGCTCCGATGGGAGAAGATCATTATATCTCTGTTCATCTCAGTGACTTCCCGGAGTATGATGAAGCTGTAGTAGACAAGGATCTTGAGAAACGCATGGAATTGGCACAGAATATTACTTCAAATGTTCTTGCGCTTCGTCGTAAAGTCAATCTCAAGGTACGTCAGCCGCTTCAGACCTTGCTTATTCCGGTTATGGATAAAAAACAGAGAGCGGATATAGAGGCAATTCAAGGTATAGTTCTGGATGAGGTAAATGTCAAGGACCTGAAAATTGTGGATAACGAACAGAGTGGTCTTGTAAAAAGAGTAAAAGCCGATTTCAAGAAGCTCGGTCCGAAATATGGCAAGATCATGAAAGCTTTAGGTAAGGCGATAACTGAAATGAGTCAGAAGGATATAGCCGAACTTGAACGAAATGGCAGTTATACATTTGCCGGACTTCCGGATACTCCGGTTGTTACTCTTGATGACGTTGAGATTATTCCTGAGGATGTGCCCGGATGGCTTGTCTCGAATGAGGGTAACATTACTGTCGCTCTTGATGTTACAGTTACTGACGATCTCAAGAACGAGGGACTTGCCCGAGAGATTATCAACCGTGTGCAGAACCTTAGAAAGTCAGCCGATTTTGAAATAACGGATAAAGTCAATGTCGTTCTCAGCCCCTCTGCACTTGTAGAAGCTGCATTGGGTGCATATCATGATTATATCTGTGCTCAGGTACTTGCGGATGAGATAACTGTGGCTCCCCTGGAATCCGGTGAGAATGTTGCCGAACTTGAGATTGAGGGGGATAAGGTTTTTGCAAAAGTTACCCGTAAATGAATTCACAGTCCGTATTGACAGAAGACAGAATGCACAAACCATCCGGCATAACCTCCGGATGGCTTGCTGTATGTATAATAGTCTTGGTAATAATCGCCGATCAGGCTCTGAAAATCTGGGTCAAGACCAATTTCTACTTTGGGGAAGACAGGGAGATTCTGCCATGGTTCCATCTGAAGTTCATCGAGAACAACGGTATGGCATTCGGTCTTGAGTTGTGGAATAAGCTCGTACTTACAATTGGTAGAATAGTAGCAGTATCTCTTTTTATATGGTTTATTATAAAAGTTAAGGGTATTAAAGAACTGCGTAAGGGGTTTATTGTCTGTGTTGCTCTGATAACAGCCGGCGCAGCGGGCAATATCTTCGACTGTGTGTTCTATGGTCAGATTTTCAATAACCCGTTTCCACCAGAGATTGCTTCAATATTCCCGGAAAGCGGAGGTTATGCCGGTTGGTTTGAAGGCAGGGTTGTCGACATGCTTTATTTCCCCTTCATGGATTTTGTGTGGCCGGAATGGATACCGGGAATAGGAGGCACATATTATGAGTTTTTTGCCTATATATTCAATATTGCCGACTCATCAATATGCGTAGGGGTGTTTATGCTCCTTATTTTCTATTCGAAAGATGCATCTTTGGCTTTCAGCAGGCTGGGATCAAAAAATGACTCTGAAAATAAAGGAAGTAATGAAGTCAATGATAAGGGAATGAATAAGTGAAAAGAACGCCTTTCATATTTATATTGGCAGCGTGTATTCTGGCGATTACAGGATGTAACAGACGTCCGGAAGGAGTTTTGTCAGATAAAGAGATGGTACAGCTGATAGCAGATATGGAAGTGGCCGAGGGTTACTTCCAGAATTGCGATCAGGATGATTATACCAATATGGACAGGTTAGGCGTATTGCAGTATATTCTTGATAAACATCATCTGACAAAGGCTGAGTTTGATTCCACGATGACATGGTATGGTAGAAATATAGATGATTACCAGAGGTTGTGCTACAAAGTGGATGAAGAACTTACCCGCAGACAGAAAAGAATTTCCGGTGCAATTGTCGAGGAAGAGGTTATTGCCGATATGTGGCCCTATCCCCGTCATTTTGCCATGAACACACTCTCGGCATCTGATAATCTTATATTCTCGATAAAACCTTCGGAATTATTGTCAGGTGACAGAATTAACTGGAAAATGAAATTCCTGAATTCTCCTGAGGGAAATATCATGATGGGCGTGGAGTATGAAGATGGAAGTTCCGCGTATTCATACCAGACCATGTCCGGTCTGGAGAAGATAGATATGAGTCTGCAGACCGATACCGCCAGAAGGGTAAAAAGGGTATTCGGTAATCTTCGTGTTATTCCGAGAGGTAGAGAGACATTGTGGATTGATTCCGTGTCATTGTCACGTTTACCCTTTGACAGCACTCTTTATTACAAATCTTTCTCGCAGCGTAGATTAGGTGTGCCTAAACGTCCTGTAAAAAAAGTGGAAAAAGATTCGGTTGCCAAGGATGACGATGAGGCGATAGAGAGGATAGAGGCTGAACAGCGATGATCGTTTAAGCGGCTTATGAATCTATGAAAAGGCTCTCTTTATTATCAAGAAACATTAAAATAAAAAACCGAAAGGGGAAGATTGAGTATTATCCACTTTCGGTTTTGCAATTTATATGTTCTGAGGATTGTGCCCGCCGGATCTGTAATATTCCCGACATGAGTTGTATTATCGAAGCTTCCTCAATAGAGATAGTTCCTTATTCCTCGGAAATCCCATTTACATTGCAGACAGATGCCTCTATTATAATCGACATAGAGCAAGGTCTTATCGAGTTTCTTAAAGATCAATATTGATATTGACTTTTGGCAGGAGCATCCAGAGCGGATTTGGATTCCAGCTGTTGCTTATAAGTGAAGGCGTACCGTAAATTGAAGTGTAAGGATTCATAGTACGGATATACATGCGCCCGTTTCTATAATAACGGACCATATAGCAATCATCTGCAATCTGCCATACGCTTACATTGTGGGCTCCTCCGGTAGCATGATAAACCATTCCCCAGAAGTCGCGGACGCGGTCGTTGTGATAATGGCGATAGAATTTATGCTGTTTCTTATAGTATTTATCGCGCTCCTTCTGATATTTGTTGTATCTTTTATATCTTTCCTTTTCATGTTTGCGCATCTCTTTGGCGTAGTCCTTGCCATATTTATGCTTGCGGTCATGATCCCTGTTGTATTCATAGTGATGCTTAAAATCTTTGTCATGTCCGTGATGTTTATCTTTTGCCGATATGGAAAAAGATCCTGCTGACAGAATGAGAGAGAGGAGAAGAAATGATAATGCCCTTTTCATATCTTTAAGATTTTAATGGTGAATAGTTGTAATTATGATTGATTAATATACAAATGGTTTAATGAGAAGTAGAAGTTACATTAAATTATATAAGGAAGAATTGCTAAATAGTTTATTTATAGTGGATGAGTATAAACATATTTATTTGAACGAAATGTGGAATGAACTATAAAATATATATTACTTATAACAATATTTTATAATATGTAGTTTTAGCACGACTCTATTAATTCAAACACACTCTTGGAGTACTAAACAAATATATAATTCGTTTTATATAAATACCATCAGAGTTTCTTACATTACTTATGGATTATGAAATTATAACTTTGCCACGTCATCTTGACCGCAGAGGCAATCTCTCGGTAGTAGAAAATGGAATACATATTCCGTTTGATATGAAGCGTGCATTTTTCATATATGATGTACCTGGCGGCGAGAGCCGTGCCGGTCATGCACACTATGAGCTATATCAATTTATCATTGCGGTCAGCGGCAGTTTCACTGTCAATATAGATGATGGAGAGCATAAGGAGTCTGTGCTTTTGAACAAGCCTTATAAGGGTTTGCTTCTCAAGCCCGGAACCTGGTCACATTTAGTCGATTTCTCTTCAGGTGCCGTGGCTCTTGTCCTGGCTTCTGATCTTTATCATGAAGAGGATTATATAAGAAACTATCGTGAATTCATTAAATACAAGCGGTCATTAAAAAAGAAATGAAAAGATGGTGAGAAGTAAAAAGATGGTGAGATTTCTTGATTTAAAGATGATCAGCAGATCTTTTGAACCGGAACTTTCCAATGCTGTTTCTGAGGTTGTGGATTCAGGGTGGTATCTGTCAGGAAAACAGACCTGTCAATTCGAGAAGGAATATGCCGAATATACAGGATCAAGATTTGCCGTAGGTTGTGGCAATGGACTGGATGCTTTGATATTGATATTGAGAGCATATATTGAACTTGGCGTTTTCCATCGCGGTGATGAAGTCATTGTCCCTGCCAATACCTATATAGCCTCAATCCTTGCTGTAACAGAGGCAGGGCTTAATCCGGTGCTTGTGGAACCTCGAAAGGATAATTTTCAGATTGATATCGGTGGAATAAAGGCGGCAATGTCTTCACGTACTGTAGCTGTTATGATTGTGCATCTTTATGGCTGTTGTGCTTATACCGATGAGATCGGAAGATTTTGTACGGAAAATAAGCTGAAATTGATTGAGGATAATGCACAGGGGCATGGTTGTAGGTATGAGGGTCGGCTTACAGGAGCACTTGGGGATGCCGCAGGGCATAGTTTTTATCCGGGTAAGAATTTAGGTGCTTTAGGAGATGGAGGAATGGTTACCACCGATGACGGGGAACTTGCCGGAATGGTAAGAAGACTTGGGAATTATGGTTCTGAGAAAAAATATGTATTCGATTCACTTGGAAAAAACTCACGACTTGATGAATTGCAGGCAGCGGTGCTGAGAGTGAAGTTACCCCGTCTTGATGCAGATAATGAGAAACGTCGTAATATAGCGGCAAGATATCTATCCGAGATAAAGAATCCTGAGGTACTTCTTCCAGAAATGTTTGGAAAAATGGGAGATAGCTGTGTATATCATATTTTCCCTGTTATGTGTGAAAGAAGAGATGAATTGAAGATTCATCTTGAAAAAGCGGGAATAGAGACGATAATACATTATCCGATTCCACCTTACAGACAGAAGTGTTATCATGATAAGGGATTGCTCAGACTGCCTGATTCATTGGATATAACCGACAGAATACACCAATGTGAATTATCATTGCCTGTATCTCCTGTCATGACAGGAGAAGAAGTGAAACAGGTAATTAACGCTGTAAATTCATTTTAACATACTCTTGGAGACACTTCGGCAACCGTTATATTTCTCCAGTGCCAACTCGCACAGACAGTTCTGAAATACTTCCATAATCTTCCAAAATACTTAATTATTATTTACGATGCTTCCTAAAGATCCGTTTATGCTGTTGAGCGTGATTAATATGAAATTACGTGACAGCAATGATTCTCTCGACGATATATGCAGTGCAGAGGGCGCTGGCAAAGACGAGGTGATAAAAAGACTGAAAGATGCCGGATTTGAATATGTTCCGGAAATAAATCAATTTCGTTGACTATGGCAATTGAGATAGAGAGAAAGTTTCTGGTGAAGGATGAATCTTTCATTGGGTTGGCTAAATCAAGTTCCAGAATAATGCAGGGTTACCTGAACAGGGATCCGGAAAGGACAGTGCGTGTACGTACGCGTGGAGACAAGGGATATATAACCGTTAAAGGGAAAAATCATGGGTTTGTCAGAAAAGAATTTGAATATGAGATACCGTATAATGATGCCCAGCAACTGTTAAGCTTGTGTAATCCGCCAATTCTGGAGAAGGAGAGATATATAGTGGATTATGAAGGGATGACGTGGGAAGTGGACAGGTTTTATGGCGCTCATGAAGGGCTGCTGACAGCCGAGGTTGAATTGCCGTCGGAGACGACACAAATTTCCTTACCTGATTTCATCGGTGAAGAGGTAACCGCCAATCCCGCCTATTACAACTCAAATTTGTGCAAATAAATAGATTCGGGATTGAGGGAAAGCAAGAGTGATATCAGTTGTGTAGGAAGGGCAATGCGGAGTATTGCCCTTATGATATTTATGCTTTTGCCTCAATATGAGCTTTTGGGAGCACTACCTCCGGCAGAGGGATCGGATATGGAGGTGAATGAGGAGAATGCGAAGGTGCGGGAGCTGCAGGAACTTGTAGTCAAGCGCAAACGACAGAAATATTCGAAAAAAAATAATCCGGCGGTAGATTTGATGCGTAAAGTGCGTGATTGCCGGAAGATAATCATTCCTGATAAACAGCCGTGGTATTCATATGACAAATATGATAAGATCATTATAGGAATAAATGATTTTGATGTAGATTTAGATAAAAGTGACGGTGTAATAGGTAAGAAGCTGAGATTCTTCTCGCAATATGTGGATACTGCCGCCTGGACTGGTAAGCGTATTCTGAATATATCCATAAAAGAGAAGTCTTCCAAGGTTTTGACAGGAGAGAAAAGAGGCGGACGCCTTGAGATTGTAGATGGTTTGCGCTCGTATGGTCTTGACGAGGCGTACAATCAGGATAATATTCGTAAAGTAATAGAAGACGTTGTAAGGGAGGTTGATATATATTCGAATGATATAACATTGTTGCAGAATAGATTTGTCAGTCCGTTATCAGCGATAGCCGCGGATTTTTACAAATTTGAGATTACAGATACTGTCAATATGAACGGGGAGAAATGTGTTGAACTATCTTTTTATCCTCATAATCCGGAATCCATGAGCTTTAACGGCAAGTTATATATCGGAGAAAAAGATTCTCTGAAATATGTGAAAAGGGCAACCATGCGTCTCCCAAAGGCTTCAAACGTTAACTATATAGAGAATCTGTTTATTAGCCAGAACTATGATATGGATTCAAATGGAAAGAGTCATAAGACTCTTGATGACGTCTGCATTGAATTCACGGTGCTTCCCGGTACTCCTAAAATATATGGAAACCGTTTGACTGTATATTCCGGCTTCTCGGGAAATAAGACCCCGTTGCATGATTTGTATGAGTCTTATAAAGGTTCCGAAGTAATTGCTGAAGGCGCAGATTCCAGAAATGAGGAATATTGGTCTGATCGGCGTCCATATCCTCTTTCTCGTGCACAAAACGCAATGGGCGGCATGATGAAGAGGTTTCGGGAAGAGCCGTTATTTTATTGGACCGAGAAGGTACTGGATGTCTTTGTAAACGGATATATAAAAACCGGTAATCCGAGTAAATTTGATATTGGTCCTGTCAATACGATAATAAGTTACAATAAGGCGGAAGGGGTGCGTTTACGTATCGGCGGTCTTACGACCTGTTCTCTCTCTTCGCGTTTGTTCGGAAGGGGATATGTGGCTTACGGTACCCATGACCATAAGTGGAAATACAGTGGAGAGTTTGAGTATTCATTTATTGACAAGAAGTATACATCCCGTGAGTTCCCGGTTAATTCTATACGTGCCACATATACTTATGACACTGATCAGCTTGGTCAACACTATCTGTTTACAAATCCCGACAATATGTTTCTTTCTTTTAAAAGAAAGGAGAGTGACCTGATAACTTATCGCAGACTGGGTAAGTTGGAATATAATCTTGAATTGCTCAATAATCTATCGTTTGGGGTAGAATTACGCAATGAAATTCAGGAGGCTACCGGATGGGTACCCTTTAAAAGGGGGAATGGCGTTGAAGACAGGAAATTCACACAGTCGGTAATGAAGCTGATGATCCGGTACGCACCTGGTGAAAAGTTTGTGCAGGGTATAACATCCAGACTACCGATTAATATGGATGCACCTGTATTCTTGTTGACCCATGAATTTGGTTCCAAAGGATTTCTGGGAGCTGATTTTACACTGAATAAGACGGAATTATCTATTCAGAAACGGTTTTGGTTTTCCGCATTCGGGTATACAGATATAATACTAAAGGGAGGGATATTATGGAGCAAAGTGCCATTCCCGGTTTTATTGTGGCAGAATGCAAACTTGTCGTATACAATCCAACCGGAATCTTATTCACTGATGAATCCGATGGAGTTTGCAATGGATAAATTTGTATCCCTTGACTTTTCTTATAATATGAATGGATTGATCTTCAATCATATCCCATTGGTGAAGAAATTGAAACTTCGTGAAGTATTCACCTTCAAAGGGTTTTACGGCAGTCTAAGCAGGAAAAACAATCCCGAATTCAATGAAGATCTTTATAGGTTTCCGTTGGAAGCGGCAACTATGCCGATGGGAAAGAAACCTTATATGGAGATAGGTGCAGGACTCGACAATATACTTACGATATTACGTGTCGATTATGTTTGGCGTCTTACTTATAGAGACCGTCCCGGTATAGACCGTCATGGTTTGCGTGTGTCTCTCCATTTCTCATTCTGAACAGAGGGCGTGGATATTGTTGTCACCATCAATGGATAGGACCCACATATATCGCACAATTACTATATGTCTCTGTGTTGATAATCGGGAAAAATAATTAATTTTGTAGATTAGTACAAATGTGTCTGATTTATGATTGATAGATTGCTTAAACTCGCATCTGTAGTCTTTGTGACCGGTATGGTCGCTTTTGCTTCTTACGCCGCTCCGGTTAATCTCCCCAAGGTAGAGATACTTGGAAAGAATTACTATGTGTATCAGGCTAAAAAGGGAGACTCTCTGTTTGGGATATCCCGCCAGTTTGGTTGGGATTATACTTTATTGCAGAATCTTAACCCTAAAGCCACTTCTCCCATGAATAAGGGATTGAAGATTTATTATCCGGTACAGTCGCTTGATGAAGCCTCTGATGCGGTAGAGAATCTAAACGATAACGATACCTCATGTTCAAAGCTTGATCATAAAATCAAGCGGGGTGACACTCTGTATGCTATTTCGAGAATGTATGGTGTTCCCGTGGAAAAACTGATCGCTCTTAATCCCGGAAGCGGACAAGGAATCAGGGAGGGAGAGACACTCATAATCAGAGATGAGAAATCCCAAGTTGGTAACGATACAGCTAATGCTGGTTTCTATAAGATTAAAAAAGGTGATACACTGTATGGCGTTGCCAAAAGGAACGAAACTACAGTTGCGGCAATTATGAAAGCGAATCCAGGAGTATCTGAGTCCAATTTCAGAATCGGTGAAATTATCAGGCTGCCGGAACCCGGAACCGGTCTAAAAAAGGTTGAGACAACAGTAGAGGAGGAGCGTTTGTCGGCAATTGATACATATAAGGTTACCAAGAATGACACATGGGAGACAATCTCAGAAAAGACCGGTGCTGATGTTCAGGATATAAAAGATCTGAACAAGGACAAGGGAGACAAACTGAAAAACAAATCTTTGATTTCTATTCCGAAGATTGAGACAGTGAAAGTTGATACCGTGTTAATAGATAATGATCCGCGTGAGCTTTCTGAAGAGGGTATTAAAGAGATTTATGAGGATGTACATGGAATTAACGATTCGATCAACATACAGGGTGTAAGTGTCGTATTGCTTCTTTCAGAGCCGACTACGAAGAAAGATCTGGAGTTTACAAGAGGAGTTATGTCGGGTCTCGATTTTCTTAAGAATAAGAATGTAGATGTAAAGTTCACAGTACTTGACGGAAACCGTACGTCTACTGATATTCTCACAGATCTCTCTGATCTACATCCCGATATCGTTTTCCTTACAACCGAAAAGGGAATACCGGCTTATCTTTCGGAATATGCTGAAATAAGTCAGACACCTATGGTCAACACTTTTGATGTGCGTAACGAACTCTTCAACAACAATCCGTATATTATCCAACTGCTTACGCCTTCGCAGTATTTCAACGATGAGATTTCGGCGGATGTCGCGCAACGATATTCTGATTACACTCTGATTTTTGTGGGTGGTAATGATTCATCTGATCAGATTGCACAGTCAATAAAAGAGAGATGGATCCCGTCAAGGGTTAAGAATCTCTCTATAGAAGGTCTGAAACAGGCAAGCTTTAAGCCGGACGGCAAATTCCTATTCTATGGTTATCCGGTGAAGAAAGAGGATATCATTGAATTGACAGAGGTTGTCGGAGGTATCCGTGAGAAATATCCGATGGCGGATATTGCGACACTCGGACGCCCTAACTGGATAGTGTTTGATGAGTCTCTTGCCGAGAAATTTCATGATGCCAATGTTGCGATACCTTCCAGATTCTTCTATGATGAGGAGTCTCCTGAAACACAGATATTCAATCGACATTATAAATATCTGTTTGACCGGGAGCCCTCGAAATCTTATCCGACATACGCGGCTGTAGGTTATGATTGTTCACTCTACTTTATTCCGCAGTTTGTTGCGACAAACGGTGATATAAACAGATTTGACAGATCAGATAGGGGATCGCAGAATGAATATGAACTATACAGACCAGCCAATTGGTCTGGGCTTCTGAATCCGATTGTATATCTCGTGAGATTCACACCTTATGGTACAATAGAAAAAAATATTGTTAAATAACGAATACCATGAAGAAATCGGCAGTTGTAGCTTCAGTAGTATTGATTCTGGCTGTAATGTGTAGTATCAGATCATATTCGCAGACACATTATGCTTCAAATGTCTCGTTTGGCGTGAAGGGGGGAGTGGATCTGTCAAGAATATCTTTTACTCCAAGTGTGAAGCAGAGTTTTAATATGGGCTATAATGGGGGAGTGACGTTCCGGTATATAGAAGAAAACCATTTCGGACTGATAGCCGAAGTTAATTTTGAGCAGAGAGGCTGGAAAGAGGATTTTGAGGAATACCCGTTTGAATACAGTCGCACTGTCAATTATATCCAGATACCGTTTCTTGCCCATATATATTTCGGCAGGAGAGGCAGATTTTTTTTCAATGCCGGACCGGAGATCGGTTTCAAGATAGGTGAATCCACATCAGCCAATTTCGATTATAATAATCTGTCGTCTGTTAAAGATTTTCCCTCAGGTTTACGCACCACTTATCAGTATCAGCTTGCTGCGGAGAATAAGTTTGATTATGGCATTTCCGCCGGATTGGGAGGGGAGTTCAATCTTAATAAGCGTAATTCCATCTATATCGAGGGTCGTTTCTATTATGGACTCGGGAATGTATTGAAGTCGGGCAGACGGGAACTGTTCAGAGGATCGAATTCAATGTCTATAATGGCAAGCGTAGGCTACTGGTTCCGCGTCAAATAACAGAAAGGATGATTCAAAGTAACGGCTTCTGTCTTTAAGAGGAGCCGTTCTTCTTCTATGTAGTTTTTATAGTGTTACGAGTATCATGTAGATCATTGCGGCAGGAGCGACCAATAGCAGGGAGTCGATTCTGTCGAGGATGCCGCCGTGTCCCGGAATGATGTTGCCGGAATCTTTGATGTGAAGTGTGCGTTTGACCAGAGATTCCACAAGGTCTCCCCATGTAGAGAAGATTGTTGTGATAAGTCCGAGTCCGATCCATATCCAGATATTATGATGCCATCCGAAGAAATCCTGACAATATGTGCCAAAAAGATAAGCGGCTATAAGGCTGAATACAAGACCTCCGAAAAAACCTTCCCATGATTTCTTTGGAGATATCCGTTCAAAAAGACGGTGTCTGCCGAGTGTACATCCGGTGACGAATGCTCCTGTGTCATTAATCCAGATCAGGAAGAAGATAGCCATCAGTATCATTGGTGAATAGAACCAGGTTGCAATCAAAACCATGCATCCCAGAGGTAAACCGATATAAAGTTGTCCGAAAAATGACTCTGATAGACTTCTTAAAGGATTATCCTCATTTATGTATAGTTCGACAATAAGGCGTAATAT
Organism: uncultured Muribaculaceae bacterium; assembly: GCA_910579845.1. GTDB lineage: Bacteria > Bacteroidota > Bacteroidia > Bacteroidales > Muribaculaceae > Lepagella. The sequence goes on from CAJTWL010000016.1 coordinate 15,157, forward strand.
CAGGACGCCTATCCATATCGGAATGGAAACAATATACGGAGATACACATAAAGCCAACACACCGGAAATATCCAGCAATATTACAGGTATGTGTCCGGATGTAAGGTTGCCGCATATTTTTGTGAATTCGAGAATGCCAAGAACACCGAATAAAGCGGCGAGAGCTGTTACGGTATCTGTTCCGAACCAGATGGCGGTAATAATTATGGCGCAATATATTAAACCGGAGAGGGTGCGTACAAGTAATTTCTTCATGAATTATATTTTTTACAAATATAAAATGATTAAATTTGTTATGCAAAAGAAGAGACTGTAAATAAGCATCTATCTCACAAAAATTAGTTTCTGAAAGAGGATAAATGATAGGATTGGTGGATTGCAATAATTTTTTTGTATCTTGCGAGAGGTCTGTAAATCCGGCTCTTGACGGAGTGCCAGTGGTCGTGCTCAGCAATAATGACGGCTGTGTTGTTGCAAGAAGCAATGAGTCAAAAAGAATGGGTGTGAGGATGGGACAGCCTGCATTCGAGATTAAGGATCTTATCAGTTCCGGCAAGATATTGGCTTTATCGGGGAATCATCTTTTTTATCGGGAGAAAAGTATGAGGGTGCACGATATATTCCGACGGTTTGTTCCTACCACAATAGATTATTCTGTAGATGAATCCTTTCTTGATGTGAACGGTATTCCGCTGGAAGCGCTCGGGGAGATAGGAGATGCGATATATGCTGCGTGTCGAGAAGAGGAGCGTATACCGGTAACTATAGGTTTCGCACCGACAAAAACATTGGCAAAGATCACCACTGAAGTCGGTAAAAAGAGGGGAGAGCGGGTGACTGTACATCCTGTGGCGGAAGATTTGTTTGACATTATGGAAAAGATTCCGATATGGAATCTATGGGGGATGGGTAGAAAACTGTCTAAACGAATGTATGGATTTGGAGTCACGACAATCGGAGATTTCAGGCGGAAACCTCTTGTTTGGGTTAGAAAACAGCTGGGAGTGGTCGGAGAGAGAAGCTGGCTTGAATTGAATGGTACTTCATGCATTGAGCTGGAGCATGTTTCCCGTCCGCTTCAGGATTCAATAAGCGAGACCCGTACTTTTCCTGAGGATGTGGATGATTTTGACTACTTGCGTGCACGTATCGTCATTTATTGTGCCGATGTGTGTCGTCGCCTTCGCAAAATGGAAGGAGTGTGCGGGGCGTTGACAGTGTTCCTTAGAACGAACAGATTTCATATTGAGCGAGGCTGTTATTCTCCGGAGATAACTGTTGAGTTTGATCCGGGTGTTGATGACACATCTGTAGTGGCTTCTGCGGCCATAGAAGCGCTTAAGGCTATTTATAATCCGGCTTTCAAATATAAGCGGGCAGGTGTTGTGCTATCTAAGATTACCGGGAAAGGAGTGTCTGCACCATCTTTGTTCGATAATGTGCAGGAGGAGAATCTGCGTATCATGAAGCATGGTAATTTGATGAAAACTATAGACAGACTCAATTCTGATGTTTCGAGACAAACATTAAAACTTGCATCTGAGCTTACAAAATCAGATAATGGTCATAACGACGGATATTCATCCTCTTTTGGAGCACCAAAATAGCGTCAAGTAAACGCTTCCCATTACGTCTGCATTTCCCCACACTCTTCCCCACAGGGCTTCTGCATAGAGTTTTGCGATTGCTAAAGTAAAACTTTTTACGTTGTAAAGCAATAGGTCGGACAAAATAAATACGTTTCCCAGGTCATGCCCAATATGGTTCCCGATATTGGATACACCAGTCCCCAATAGTAATTTTGTATTGTGGGATACTGAACTCTTAGCTATATTTACAAATTTGTTTAACTTTGCACATATATGCAAATGAGAAGCGAGACGCATATTGATATGTATGATGATAGGTTGGAAATATACTCTCAAGGAGGTATGAGGGATTTTTTGACAGGATATGATATGTAGTTCTATGATATGGACAAACTAACCAAAGAGCAGAGGCATCGCTGTATGTCAGCAATAAAAGGGAAGAACACAAAGCCGGAATTGCTGGTACGGAAGTTCTTGTTTAGTCGTGGTTTCCGGTATAGATTGAATCACCCGCGACTTCCCGGACATCCGGATATTGTATTGCGCAAATACAGGACGGTTATCTTTGTAAATGGTTGTTTTTGGCATGGTCATGAAGGATGTAAGTATTATGTACTTCCCAAAACGAATGTAGACTTCTGGCAGAATAAAATTGAAAGAAATCGGAAAAGAGATTTGGGGGAACGGCAAAAACTCGCTTCTATGGGCTGGCATTGCATTACGGTTTGGGAATGTCAACTGAAACCGAAAGTACGCCAACAGACTTTAAGGGCATTAGAATATACACTTTGTAATATATTTCTGGAGGATATAAGAATCAGGCATTACGAAACAACTGAAGAAGACCCAATGGTGGCAGAGCCCGATGCAGAATACGGCATTAATTCTTAGAAACTGTTTAAATATTAAGGATTCTCTTCACCGACAAAGCCGGTTATGTAACGGTTAATAATTCTACAATGCAGGTTGTATCGGATGGTTGGGAGGGCGGTTTGTCCTCAAGCCTCCAAAATGTAGCCGGGTATTTCCTTGTAGAGTAGTAGGAGTTTGGGACAAACTCCGCTCCCAAAAGTCCGGTAACAGCTTGATAAATAAACTTTGTTTTAATTGAACAGCAATAAAATAGAGGCTATCTTTCGGCACGCATAGGATTGTTCAGGAAATCGTGATATGCGAGTGCTATGCCTTCTGAAAGTTCGGTGGAATAAGACCATCCGAGAGCTGTGGCTTTACTTACATCAAGAAGTTTTCTGGGAGTCCCGTTTGGCTTGGTGGTGTCCCATGTGATCTTTCCTTTATATCCCACAATTGCGGCTACCGTCTCTGACAGCTCTTTTATGGTTATTTCCTTTCCTGTGCCTGCATTTACGGTCTCGTTGCCCGAGTAATTGTTCATCAGCCATACACACAGGTTGGCAAGATCATCGACGTAAAGAAATTCACGCAACGGACTGCCATCGCCCCAGCATACCACCTCTTCGAGGTTTTGCTCTTTCGCTTCGTGAAAGCGGCGTATAAGAGCCGGAAGCACGTGACTGTGCTCGGGATGATAGTTGTCGTTCGGTCCGTACAGATTGGTAGGCATTACAGAAATGTAGTCCGTGCCGTATTGCCTGTTTAGAAACTCACAATATTTAAGTCCGGAAATTTTTGCAAGTGCGTAAGCCTCGTTCGTTTTCTCCAGTTCTGAAGTCAGAAGGCATGATTCAGGCATTGGCTGCGGAGCCATGCGGGGATAGATGCATGAGGAACCTAAAAATTCAAGTTTTTTGCAACCGTTTCTCCATGCCGCATTTATTACGTTCATCTCAAGCATCATGTTTTCGTACATAAAATCGGCGAGATGGTTGGCATTGGCGATTATACCGCCAACTTTGGCGGCGGCAAGGAACACATATTCCGGTTTTTCGGCGGCGAAGAAATCGTTGACCGCCTGTTGGTTTATAAGATCAAGTTCGGAGTGGCTCCTTGTTATTATATTTGTATAGCCCTGTTTCTGAAGTTCGCGCATTATAGCAGAACCTACCATACCCTTATGTCCGGCTACATATATCTTGGAATCTTTATTCATAATCCTGAAGTATTCAAATGTAACGTGAGTCCGATGAAAATTAATTAATTGAAGAATTGGTTGTTAACGATAAAATGCTAAATCTCAAACAAATACTCTTATTGCTATGCTCACCGGAGACAAAATTACTAAAAATCTCTGGAAAAGGCTAATAAGAAGGTGGAAAATATTCGTAACGCCTGTTAATAAGTCGTTTACGAGTTCGATGGTACAAAAGTGGATAGACGAAAAATGGGTTAATGCAAAGGAAAGCGGATTTATGAAGCCGTTAGGTTTGCAAATTATTACCTAGAAAAATTAAAGTGGAAATTACAGATATTCTACCTTGATTTTAATAATTTTATAGCCGTAATTTATACAATCTAATAATTGAATAATATGGATTCATTGACTAATATCAGCCGAATGTTATCGGGTAATAATATTTATGTGCCTAATTATCAACGTGCTTATTCATGGGATACAGAATTCGACCCAAATAATACGGCACGGCAAGTAAATACATTCTTGATTGATTTACAGGATTATATTAAAAGTGAATCTTCATCTCGGTACTATTTCGGACATTTCCTATTTGAAGAAAAAAGTGAAACATGTTTTGGTATTATAGATGGTCAGCAGCGTTTAACAACAATAACCATATTTATTGCAGCTTTATTCAGAAGATTAAAAGAACTTAGAATTTTGACCGAAGAAGAAGATTTTGCTTACAAAAGCATGATAAAAGTCGGACAAGTTTATCACTTTTCAACAGTTGATTATGATAATCAATTATTTAAAGATTACATCATCAATCAGATTAAAACAGACCATAATGGTTTGGATACTAAATCAAAGCAAAGAATTGTAGATGCCTATGACTTTTTTGTTAAGGAGTTCTCTCAAATGGAAGAACCACAAATAGTATCATTATTAAATGCTGTAATGAATGCTTCCTGTACTACACATATCGTTAAAAATGAGGCCGAAGCTATTCAAATGTTCATCTTTCAAAATAATAGAGGGAAAAAGCCATCTAATCTTGAAATTATAAAAGCTCAATTTCTGTACAATGTACATTTATATGGTGGCGCAGAAGATGAAAAGACGGATTTGATTGGCGAGATTAAAAATCGATTTGAAGAGATATATAAATCAATTTCAAAGATTGAGCATAAAATAGATGAGGATAATGTATTGACTTATACACTCCGCGTGTTTTTTAATTCTTTATGGGAAAGCAATGCTATACAACGAGTTAACACAGAATTGGGGAAAGATGCCCGTATTGTTTTCATTAGAGATTTTACAAGAAAATTAGCTGCTTGTTTTGAACAAATTACGACATTTCTCCATTCTGAAAAAGAACATATAGCATACCATTCTTTGATTCTGTCAGGAAATTATGGGTTATTGTTTCCTTTCGTCATAAAAGCCCTTTTACATGGAGTATCAGACAACGATATGCTACGACTTACATATTCTTTAGAGTCTATTTTTGTCAGACATCGCGTAATAGGTACAAGAGCAGATTTAACATCCCGCTTAAATGATGTTTTTCAAGAATTCGATGGTAATATCGAACCAATCATTATCCGTATTGATTGGATGAAAAAACAAGATGGCTGGTGGGGGTATTGGAATGATAACGAATTAGAACGTACATTGCAGGGGTGGATAAGACATGACGTTGCCAAAATATTATTATGGAAGTATGAAAATTATCTAATTCAAGCTGAAGGCAAATTTGGCTATTCTCCAGTTAGATATGATGCAATTAAAAATCCTCATTTGGAACATATTGCACCCCAAACGGAAAATCCTGAAAGTGGATATGGTGAGTATGATGACGAATTTAAAAATCAATATATTGATTGCTTGGGTAATTACCTTTTGTTATCTGCACATCATAATACTTCTATCGGAAATATTCCTTTTGAGAAAAAAAGAGAAACTTATACCCAATTGCGCCAACAACAAGAGGTTAGAGATATGACCGAAACTGAACATTATTGGGATAAAAACAAAATAGCAACACGAAAAGAGAAAATCTTGAAATTTCTACTCGAAACACTTTAAAATGTTTTCATACACCCACGCTTCCCGTAAGATCTTCGCACCCGGGGATGTCTTCGAGTTTTATATGGACTATATTAAACGCCCTTTTATCTACTGAGCCTCACGGATTCCATCCAATCCGTAGAACTGTGGATTGTAGGAATGTCCGATGCCTTTTAGCTGAGGGAAAATATACCACATCCAGTGAGAACGTTTAAGCCCTTCCTTTAACTCTTGAAGCGCAGTAGAGAATACGTTTTCCTGAGCCTGCAAGAATCGATCAAGATTGAAAATAGACTTATTCTTCATAACCCGTAATTTTTATGACTCCATATTATCCATCCTGTTTTCCCCAAGGTCCTATCCCTAAGAATGTCCCATACTTAGGTGGAAAATCAATATAAATACCTTTTCTTAAACACTCTTGGTAATATTCATCAAACCTTTGTGAATCTCGTTTAAAGAAGTATGGTTGCCAAATAGTTACAACAGTTTTGATAATCACTATGAAAGGTGTCATCAATAAAACAAAAGGGAGCACTAATATCATAGCCATTATAGTTCCTATATACCTAAAGATAATCATTATAATTGTAATGCTTACTATTATTATTTCGGTTAATATTCCATATTCTTTTAGATTTAAAAAGAGCATCCTTTAGAATGGGATATAGAATTTTAAATTCCTCAATTACGTTGTCTTCTAATTACAATAGTATTCTCCTGCAATGTTTAACGCACCAATTTAAATAAGAATGATTAATATTCAAACCACCAAGTCATCATCAAACCACCATCTTCTGAATGAATAGGGCGGATTCGGATATATGGATTATTAGGGTTGTAGTCTGATAAACTCCAGAGATTCCAGTGGTAATAGCTATACTCATTCGGTTCGTCACATCCGAAGATGTCTATATCCGGTTCTCCATAGTATTTAGAGATTTCATTTACTAATGATTTTATAGCGTGTATGTTATGTTCGCTTGAGATGAAACAATAACCTGGATTTAATGCAAATTCTACACCGGCAAACTCAATAATAGTAAGCCACGTTCCTTCTGGACTAAAAAAAAACCGAATCTACCTTGATAATGTCATGTGCCGCTAAATCCCTGATCACAGATTGCCTATCCCTTGTTGTCTTGACACCGAAAAGAGTGATTGTATCATTCCTTAGGCTGTCGGTAACACTTTCTGTCAATGTGTCAGAATCCAAAACTTTAGTCTGAGATCTGTTCGTACATGCAGCGGAGCAGATAATAAACAAGCTGGTTAGAACGAATGCCAAATGTTTTAATCGAATCATATTCATATTTAAGTGAGTTAGAACATACACAAATCTCCTTTTGTCACCTTCCCGTCGGTCGTTCTGATTCGATAAAAAGAAATCTCACCTTTTTGATTCAAACGCAACATCTTTCCACCTATCCAAGGATCATGAACAATATCGACTTTTAAATTACTTTCGTTCCTTCTCATGGTTTCAAACTTGCCACGCAGATAGTCGACATATTCATCATGGTTCAATGAAGCGAATACCCATTGAGAATCATATTGAAATTCTGATGCCAAATGTTTTATAATAAGTTCGGCATTGAGTGTTTCAAAAGCCTTTGCGAAATCGGTTAAAATAGCATCCATAATTAATATTGTTGATTATATATCAAAGCTTTTACTGTTCAAATTCTTTAAAGAACTCCTTGAAGCATTCTGGAATAATCATGAAAATTACATTAAATTCATCTGTGGTAGTCGACTTATTAGGCACGAACTCATATGAACATAATAAACTTTCGGAATCATCAAGGATTGAAAATTTGATAACAGAGAAGTGCTGATTCATGGAATTACACCTCTCGAGAAGTCGATTGCGAGGTATGTCTTCAACTCCGTATAAACAGTGAATAGACAAAACCGAAGAGTTCTTTTTAGGAGCAAAGAATTTGTGGCCGTCAATTTTGAATATGAATTCATCACCTTCATCACCTTCAGTGAATTCATATCCTTTAGTTCGAAGAAAATCCAAGAGATATTGGTATCCACTGATTTTATCATCCTTTTCCTTATCTTGAATTTGTTCAACCAATGCGTTTGAATCGGGCGTATTGGTCTTGGATTTATCGGTGCACCCTGTGGTGCAGAAGAGAATCAGACCGATAATGAAGAACTGTATATATCTAATCATATGGTTAAATTATTTGAAATGTTAAATAAAATTCATCTTACTGTATTCTATCCTTTAATCTTGTGATTTCAAGGCAGAATAAGGTTAGATGTGTTAATATGTTAGGTTTCTATTACTGACCGATTTCCTCGAAGAACTCATGGGCATTTAGCCTAAGAATAGATAAAATTTCAAGAAAATCTTTCGAATCTGTATTCTTATTAGGTTTGAATTCAAATGAACACCATACGACATCAGAATCCTCATCGATGGTAAATTTGGAAACGAAATGCTGTTGATTCATAGAGTTACAAGTTTCAAGGAGCTGATTACGTGGAATATTTTCGACTCCATAAATAAGAGTTATTTGTAGAAAAGGATTGTTCTCATTCTTAAAAGCAATATAGTTCTTGCCTTCGAATTTAAATTTGATGACTTCGTTCTCTTCTTTGAATTGGAAACCTTCATTTTGAAGGAATTCTCTTAGATAGATATATCCACTCATAGTTTGATGTGATTTAGATGAATGTTCACTTGAAGACTCAATACCTCCATTACTGAACAGTCTTGTTAATAATGCCTTTGGATTCATTTTTATTGGTATAGTTTTATTAATCTCTCGATTTTTACTCTATCGTATCCCATATCATTGGCGATATTTAAAAGTAGGTCATAAGCTTCTGAATTTTTAGCATTCTTGACAATGTCATAACACGTTAATATCAGAAACTCTTTTGCTTTGGTTGGTTTTATAGAGATAATGATGTCGATAAGGGAATCAGCATCAGTGTATTTTGCCATAATCTTAGCCAATTCTGAGGGAGAAATGGAAACACCAAAGAAATGTGCAGCTTGATTGAACAATATCATCGGAGTGTCGTCTGTCAGATCATTGGTATAACCACCGAAAAACGAAATCAAGCAAATGGCAGCCTCTCGTTGCTGAATGGTGAGCTGAGATTGAATATCCTCCACACTCTCCAATTGCTTTTTTTTGCTTAGTTGGCATGGTATGAATCTCTTGACGGATAGTGCTCTCAGTGGATTGTAATAGGACCTGTTCCCCGGGATTCTTGATTACCATATCTTTTCTTCTTGCCTGTTCGCGTTCTTTGCCAAAATACAAGAATGCTGCACCTGTAGCAATCCAGAAACACGGACCAGAAACAGAATGTCCCTTAAAGGCTGCCCCTAAGAAACTTATTTCCCCGAATGCCAATAATATCCAACCTGCTTTTTTCATTGTTCAGATTTTAAAGGTGTGTTGGTATCACTTGTTTCCTTTTTCTTGGAACATGCTACAGCGATGATTCCAATGAAAAGATTGATGAACGCTAGACCAAATGCCCAGCCAAATCCGATTTTACGGGTGCATCCCCATTTTCCTACCAAAAGAGCAAGGGAAATAGCGATAACGAAGAAAAATAATCGATCCATATTATTAGTTTTTTTATAGTTTGCTTTTTATGTCAATAGTTTTTGGAAAGTTAACAAGATTAGTAAAAATTTTTCATGCAATCTTTAATAAAGCACTTTTGAATTCTTTAAAATCTTCTGACTTCAAGTCGATTTCCATAAGAAATGAATTAAAATCAGCTTCGTCAAGATCAGTGTTGTCAAAGTGTTTGAATAAATCCGAATTCGGAATATCATCCTCTGATAAAGTAAGTCCCTTTTTTATGATTTCAGCTCTCATAAATGAATAAGCTCTTATACAATTAGGACAAATCTTTAATAACTTTTTACATAATCCTATATTGGAGGTTCCGGTCTTACTATTGTTTTTTATTTCTAATAGATATAATTTCTTATCGATCGCTCTCTTCTCTTCTCCTTCGGTGGAAATTGTTATGATTTGAAAAAGAATATTTGAGGTTTCCTCCCAATTGCCTAATTCATAATTAGCTCGTGCCTTTACATACATAGCTTCTATACAATTTCTTCTGGCGAGTATAAGGTCGGCATAACCGATTGCTTCCTCATACTTGTTTCCATACAGACACAAAACACTATTGAGAAAATTACACGTTATATTACAATCCTTAATTAACGGTGTATTTGTAACCCTACCGATAAGATTATCGTCATCAAGCATTACATCAAACATCTGTTTTGCCAGTAATGCGGCATTGCGGTAATCTTTATCCTGAACTTTAGATAATGTCATTTTTAATAATACATCAGCAGCCTTATCATATTGCTTTTTAGCTAAATATTGATACATCTTTTCACCCGATTCCAGCTCATCTTTAATCATTTCTTCATCATTGAAAGAATTGGAAAAAGCTTTGATTTCAGGATTTGCGGTTATATGATGTGCCATTAATCTATTGCTTAATGTCAAACCGTCAAGAGATCGCATTCTGCTGATTGCTACATAAGCTTGTCCTGTGGCAAATGTTCCCCATGAAAGGTCAAAATGCATACGGTCAAATGTCATCCCTTGAGATCGATGGATTGTTATTGCCCACGCTAGTTTAAGAGGAAATTGGCTATATGAGCCTATAATTTGAGATTCTATTTTGCGAGTTGTCTTATTATAAATTCTTTCATAGCTTTCCCATGTAGTTCGAACCACTCTGACTTTATTACCATTTTCAAGTTGAACTTGTATTGCATCGTCTTCAAGCGCTATTACCTTTGCGACAGTCCCGTTGGCGCATTTAGCTGAATAATCATTTCTGCAAAAGATGACTTGGGCGCCAATTTTCAATCTCAAAAGTTCTGGAGCCGGACAATCTCCAGATTTGAAGACACCGCTTTTATTCCCTTGATACACTATTTCATATCCATCTATAGCATTAAGTTTTACTTCGTTAATTTGTTCTGCCTTTTTATTGAATCCTGTAAGAATCACTGAATAATCATCCAAATTATCATAGTAAGAAATATGTTCATTTAAGATATTCAATTCTTTTTCTCCAACTTCTCCAATTCGCATTTTATTCAGTACTTCAATAAATGTATAATCGGTCTGTCGATATACCTTCCGGAACTCTATCTTGGGTAAATTCATTAGTCTTAATACGTTGGCCTTATAAAAGAATGGGATGCCTGATCCATATAGATCACAGAGCATTTCATCATCTGCAGAACCTCTTTTAACTACTGGTGGTAATTGAAACAAATCTCCTACAAAAACTATCTGCTTACCACCGAATGGCATATTATTGTGTAATACTAAACGAAGGGATCGGTCCATTCCATCGACCATGTCGCTACGTAGCATTGATGCTTCGTCAATAATAATTGTATCAGCATGTCTAAGCAATTCCTCTTTGAGGAATGAGATCTGCAATTTGGTGTTAGGTCCAATTACCTCCATGGGGAATCCGAAAAATGAATGAATTGTTTGGCCACCAGCAGCTATGGCCGCAATACCCGTTGGTGCTAATACTACAAAATTCTTTTGAATTTCCTTTTGAATACGTTGAATGAAAGTAGTCTTGCCTGTGCCTGCTTTACCTGTAATGAAAAGGCAACGATTGGTTTTGGAAATAAGGTTATAAGCCAATTGCTGCTCAGTATTGTAATCGTCAATTTGGTTTGAAGTCTTAGTGTCCATTTATCTGCTCCTTCCTTATTGTTTGTCTTTATATGACATAGACATCAGAAAGGTTAACAGTTCACTGGCAAAAAATAAGGTTGTGTCAAAATGAAGAACTGCACCCCAAAAGTTAGAAAAAAACTTTTAGGGTGCAGTTCATTTAATTTAATTAACACGTAGTCTTATGTTAATTAGAAATATGATTTCCACTCCAATCATCATATCCATAATACGTCTTTCCTTGATATATCCAATGTGTGCCATTTTCATCTATATAGTCACATGGCTTACCATTGGAATCAAAACCTGAAAAAGAAATATTATTATTCATTACTTCAATAGCTTTAAGTTAATTAATACCACAACATTCTATAGCCTAATGATTTATAGGGAAGGTGGTACTCATTACAAAGAAGCAAAATTTATCCGTATCTTCCAAATAAATTAATCTAAAATCACAAAAGCTCCCCAATAATAGGGATCTGGATAGATTTTACTTACTGCGTTCATTGCAATTTTTAGAGCTTGATGACGGTTCTTGCCATTTAGAAGTGCTTTATAGAAATTTGTCATTAATAAGGCTGTTGATTCATCTGGAACTTTCCATAAACTCATAAGAATCGATTGGACACCAGCTAGTTTGAAAGCTCTTTGCAAACCAACGACATGTCCTAACTTATCAATAGAGCCTTGTCCTGTATTACATGCTGACAGAACCACAAGTTTAGTTTTGCTTAAGTCCAATTCTGAGATTTCTTCGGCGGTCAGTATTCCGTCTTCTAAATTCGGGGATATTGGTTTGCCTAACCAAATATTATTTCCCCCGGATAGCAATAGGCCATGAAAAGATAATGTCTCTTCATGATCAGTATAGGAAATATGAGCATGTTGATAGTTATGATTATTTTTATACGTTTCCGCAGTAAAACCATGAGTGGCGAGGTGAATTATATCAGATGATTGCCGATTAGTATTTTTTAATGATTCTTCAGAAGCCTGAATGCCCTCACGTAAACTAACAATTATACCAATTGAATCCATTATACCTTTAATTCCATGGATTTCATCAGCTGTGTAAGATAAATTTTTCCATCCGCTTCTTGTGATAATTTGAGGGATAATTAAATGATCTTTTATTCTAGTTTTATCAGATAATGTGGATGCCTCATCATTTACTTCAGGTATAGACGACAGATTTGTATCATAATTGATATTCCCATATAGGGTTGCCGACAAATAGCTATTATTCGTGTCTTTTATTAAACTGATTTGAGATGTAGAGGAAATGCGTCGTAAAGTAAATCTATCACAGAGCATATGACCATTATTATCGTGTATAATATTATGATTTATCAATGATAATATTCCACTGGGAGAATAATAAATGGTACTTTTGTCAGAGATATAAGGAATTAATTTATTCCAAATATTCTCATAAATAAAACTATTGGATTTGGAGTATAATGAATTCAATTCTGTTTCATCTACAAAGATATTTTGAATTGTATGTATAAAGTTATGAATGGGTGCTAATTTTACCAATACAGGAGTGTCTGTATTTGGTAACGCAATATATGCAGCGAGGCAAACAGATACGCTATCTGCCAATAAATCTGCGTATTCAAAAAATTCAATTGTGACCTCATCCTTTTCAAGTGCGTTGGAAATATCTTTATATGAAAATCCTTTATCAAATAAATATTTGGTTAAATTTGGGCTATTTTTTATTTTTATAGAGTCTTCTAGTTGTTGAATTTTAAGATGATAAAAGTATACGCTATCAGATTCGATCTTATTGGTTCTTAGAAGTTTATTTTTATAAAATTTAATTTGATCGATTAAATCATTGGCAGCAGGATCACCTTCTTCAATAAAAGATTTAAATGCAGATTTATAAAACAGAGGGAAGGATTTGCAGAATATAGTTGAATCAAAGCCATATTTTAAACTATTAGGACTATTTATTTTGTCAGCAAAACAATTACTACTCCTGTAGAATTCTTGTGCAGTATTTTCCCACCATTTTTCAATTTCATAGGATGTATATGAAGACCATGAATTAATTGATATATTAATTATTTGAGCAACATATTTCTTAAAAGAGGATTCTGCATTTTGAAGATCTCCATTATTGATATATGAAATAATTTGATTTGTAATCATAGAAACATCCGGAAAGTTTTTTATCTGCTCATAGTAAAATATTGACTCATCAATTCTACCTTGTTGAGCGAGCATTACTCCGTAATTATTGAGGGCATAAAGAATTGTATATGAATTTCTACAGTGTTTAAGAATGTGTCTGTAAATTTTTTCTGGTAAATCACCGGAGTCCCTTTCTTGGATTATTTGTGCATAACTTAACAATAGCGATGATGCTTCGGATGAATTTTGTTCAAATATGTCACCATATAATCTTTGATAATTTTCAATTGCCTCTTCTATAAACAATCTGCTCCAGAAAATATCCTTTTCTAAATATGCATTAGCAATAAGCTGAAGTAAGGTAGTATAAGTGGTGTCATGGATACCGGTATTGTCATAGCGTTCTTTAGCCAGAAAAAAATAATTGAGAGCTTCAATATTGTCCTTAAATAAAAAGTAGATTCTTCCTAAACGAACCAATAGACTGATGCCCCGAATTGAATTCAATGCAATATTGACATTATTAATATTTTGAATGACGCTATCTAAAAGTCGTTTGGAGGAATAGATATCTTGATTCAATTCATAAATTGAATCTAATGACAAGACATTCTCTAAATAATATTCCAGGTTATCGCTGGTAATAGTCTCACAACTCTTAATTGCCCTTATGTTTTGAATAGAATCTTGACGATTGTTCGATTCATTTCTTTTAGAATAAAATATACCATCCTCAACTTTTATTAGGTCCGTTGAAAATGCTGCGGGTGGAGTTGATGTTTGTTTTGTTTGGTTTAGGTGAGTCAGATGTTCTTTTAAGTCTTGATTAATCTTATTTTGTTCTTCAATTTTTAAGGCGGAGTGTATTTTTAAACATTCATAAGCCATAAATGAATCTTTAGAATTGACATAGGACATACCAAGGAGGTATAATAATCTTCCTATTCTTTCATTGCTTATGTTTTCCTCTAAATTATTATTTCCATAGTATTTTATAAGAGCCTTGCGTGCATATTTTTTTGTTTCGTTATAATTCTCAAATTCGGACATGGATACATTTGCAGCACAAATTAAATCTTCTAAATCCAATGTATTGTAATATGAAGACTTTTCCATGAATTGCACACTCTTCTCATACTCTTTGTTGCATAGATAACCATTAGATAGTAATGAATAATAATAAAATTTTAAGTTTGAGTCATCAATTGCCCTAATAGCATTTTCAAGGGGTTCTAATAATTTAATCAAATCATTATAGTTTTTTGTTGCAAACAAACTATCGGCTTCAAACAAATTTTTTTCAATTAGATCAATCTTTGTAGATTGTGCTGATGACGAATAGACACAAAAGAATCCTAAAATAGATAATATGATTCGTTTCATTCTATATCTTCTAAGAGTTTGGAGATTTGTGTTTTTAAACGGATATTGATGTCCGAATCTTTATACATTATTTGAAGTATTGATTTTGCCTTGTCTTTTTCATAATCCTCCAGATAGCCTATGGCCAGATACCAGCCAATATAAGGGGCATAATCGGTGTAGTCATTATAGACTTCTTGATTGGAAATTGTCCATAATTCTGATAATCGTTCTGTTGTCTCTGACAGATTTTTACGTTCAATTATGTTGTTGAATAGAGTCTGTAACTCCGATTCTACTGTTGAGTTTGAATCTCCACGCACTGATGTCTCCATTGGAAAAGCTGTCGCATATCTCATACCAAGATGTGTTGTGTCATAATAATCGTAACCGTAGTAACCAATGAAGATAAACAGAGCAATCGATGCTGCCATTGAAATCCACCCGATGGTTTTTCTAAATATAACCTTCCGAGAATGAACTGAAGAAATAACTTCAGCTTTTGATGCGTTTTTTAATGTTTGAATGAGTTCGTCGTCGACCTGAGCCATACCCCGAATTAGCCTGGCCTGAGCGATAGCATCCTGTTTTAATTGCTCATCGGACTTCATATCGGCAAGGAATTTCATTTCATCTTTGACATTCATCTTACCTTTAATGAAACATGTTATACGTTCATCTTGATCTAATTCTGAGTATATATTGTCTTTCATATAATCTATGAATCTATCTTATAAAAGCTTGTTAAGTAATTCTGAAAACCTTTTCTTGAATTTATCACAACAGCGATGCTTGGTCACTTTTGCTGTATTTTCATTAGAATATCCGTATATTTTAGCTAATTCTTTCATTGAAAGGCCATCACGATAAAATCCCCATAAGAGTTCATTACAGGGAGACGGCAAGTCTTTTACTATATTCCGAACCAGAGTCTCCTTTTTTTCAGTGGAGATTTCATCATCATCAAATGATAGAATCTTATTAATATTACTTTCAATAAACTGATTAGAAGAAATCTGAGGATCATTGAATGGAGAATGAACATATTTGCCATTCTTTCGTAACAATTCCATTGTCTTGTTTCTACAAATGGACATAAAATATGTAGAAATTGATGATGTCAAATTATCCAGTTTGCCGTCTTTTGCATGATGGTATAATACTATAAAAGAATCTTGAAAGATATCTTCACAATCTTCCTTGGATATCGAGAAATTATGTTGAAGATAGGCAATTGTTTTGATCCTCTGCGATCTAATAAAGGTATCTAATGTTGTATTTGAATATTTACCAGCCATGGTTGCTTTTTTATTTACTCGTCTCTATGACCGGGTTTTGCCTTATCAGCCTTGAATCTTTTGACATTAGTGATATAATGTCTTTGTACCATTGACCATCCCATGTAATATTAATCTTCGATTTTAAAACTATGTTTGTGTAATATGAGAGAGAACCATAATACTTCCCGTTACATTTTATCTCATTGTTCACTTGATATGAACGGCATGCTTCAATGATACAAATATCACTCATATTATTGGATTTTTCAATGTTTATTCGTCCTCTCTTATCAATTTTTGGTATAAACTTAAGTCCGTGTTCGGAAAAGCCATTATTGGTTCCCCGTATGATTACAGAATCTTCCATTTCTTCTCCGCGATATGATGTGCCTGCGTGGCAGGCATCAATGATAACTGTTAGGTACCCCTTGTGTCCGATTTTAGAACGTATCTTTCGAAAGAATACGTTAAGTTCATCATCGGTTATATGATTCTCGCCCATGTATCTATCTTTAACATAGTATTTCTGGGCATCAACCGGAATAATAGCCTCATCCCATCCGTCAGACTCATCTCCATTCAGATCCTCAACTGGCTGACCATGGCATGAAAAATGCAGATATACTATATCTCCAGGTTTACATGTTGAACTGAATCTTGCGAGTTGACTGCGAATGTTTCGTGCCGTAGCCTCTCTATTTATTAAAGATGTGATTCTAAAGCCATGTTTTTGTAGAGTTGGCGAGAGAATCTCAATATCATTTGCTCCATGAATATTATCCCAGTAATGTGAAGTATTGTTAGATTGATAGTCTGATATGCCGACTAAGAAAGCTCGTTTACATTGGGCAAATGTACTGCAGTTACATAACAATATAATACTGCTCAGGAAGGTCAGTTTTAATACAGTCAAGCGGTTCTTTTCAAGACACTTCATATTTTTATATCAACTGAACTGGCTTTATAATATTCAACAGCTTAGAAGAGCAGTTCATAATTACCACAAAAGTTGATTTAGAATATATTCATCGTAGAACGAGTAACGTATAGTCTACGCCAAGAATCAAGCGCAGTAAACGCTTTCATTATGTAATGACCTCCCTCGTTCCGACTTAATAAAAAAGTCTCACGGCGTTAGGTCATTGCAAATTTAACAAAACTTTCTTATTTTGCAATGGTATAAAAAGATATGTAGATGAATTTTTTGCTGGATGATATATATAACCGTATTTACTCCCATAAGGAGCGTTGAGACAGATCGGTAAGCCATTCCGTCAAGTTATCCTAATGTAACATATGTGTGTAAAATTAATCATAAATTTTGCTTGATATACCTGCCAACGGAAAAATTGAGTAATTTTGTAAGCAAATGATTCAGACAGACGATAAACAATGGAATCTAAAAATATTAAAATTTCGATAATCGGAGCCGGCGCCATGGGCGGAAGTCTCGTTCGCGGACTCGTCTATTCAGGTTATGCTCCGGGACTTATAACGGTCTCAAATCCAAGTTCGGAACGACTCATACCATTGCAGGATTTAGGTGTGAATACGACAGACGACAATCTGTCGGCGATAAAAGGCGCTGATCTGGTAGTAATAGCCGTAAAACCATGGATAATGCCACAGGTTGCGGAGCAACTCGCATCATCAGTTGAAGAAGGTCAGCAGGTAGCGGCTATAGTGGCAGGAATACCGGGCAGTGATCTGCTCTCGATGTGGAATAATATTGACAATCTGTCTATTGTAATGCCTAATACCGCAATGAGTCTTGCCAAATCAATGACATTTATAGTAGATATTGCCGGCGAATCCGGTTATGCGAAAGATATATTTTCGTGTGTCGGAAGGGTGATGAATATAGAGGAACGACAACTCGGAGCCGCTACGGCACTCGCTTCATGCGGTATAGCATATGCCATGCGTTATGTAAGGGCTGCTTCCGAGGGGGGCGTCGAACTTGGTTTCCCGGCTTCCAAAGCCCAGAGTATTGTAACCGGAACAATGGAGGGGGCGGTTGCGCTTCTTTCGCAGCATGGCGCACATGCCGAAACAGAGATAGATAAGGTCACTACTCCCGGCGGACTGACAATCAAAGGACTGAACGCGATGGAGCAGGCAGGTTTCTCGGCATCCGTAATAGCCGGTCTTAGAGCTTCAAACAGATGGTGAAGTGATTTAAAGTTTTTACGAAAAAACAACAAAAGTGAAAAACAGTTTTCTTCAACATCAATCTTCATCAATATTTTGGTGTATTCCGCATCTTTCATCAGTCGCATAGCCCGCTATGCTCCTTCATCAACATGCAGAATACATTCAAAATCTTAATGAAACTTAATGATGAAAAAAGTTTAAATCATTTCAATGTTATGAAACGAATTATTGTGAAAGTGGGCAGTAATATACTTACGCGCTCGGACGGAAAACCGAATGTGACAAATATGTCGCGTCTTGTAGACCAGATAGCGCACCTGCATGGACTCGGATATCAGGTGGTTCTTGTGTCTTCGGGTGCGGTGGCATGCGGAAGGGGAGAGATCGCTCCTTCCCATACCCTTGATGATACTGCCCAGCGTCAGCTTTACTCTTCCATCGGTCAGATAAAGCTCATAAATCTATATGCACAGCTTTTTGGCAGTTACGGTATAGTAATAGGACAGGTGCTTACACAAAAGGATAATTTTTCCACTACGGAAGCATACAAGAACCAGCGTTCGTGTATGCTCACAATGCTGAACAACGGAGTTGTACCGGTAGTAAACGAAAATGACACCGCATCATTGACAGAGCTGATGTTTACGGATAATGACGAGCTCTCAGGAATTATAGCCACCATGCTTGATGCCGATCTGCTTGTGATCCTGTCGAATGTCGAAGGTATCTACAACGGTTCTCCGTCTGATCCTGATTCAAGATTGGTTCCGGTTGTGGAACCGGACAAGGATCTGCATGACTTTATCGTACCCTCCCGCTCTTCCATGGGGCGTGGCGGTATGGCGACGAAATGTGGCATAGCGCTGAAAGTGGCACGAGAGGGCATAGCTGTGGTGGTTGCCCGTGGTGACCGTCCCAGTGTCCTTATCGATGTGATAAAGAATCATTCCGAAATACCTTGCACATATTTTAAACCGTCATGATATCAAAGATTGAATATAACGGTATATTCCCAAAAGTCAAGAAAGCTTCCCACGAACTTCTGACACTTTCATCTGAAGAGAGGAATAATGTCCTTCTCACACTCGCAGATATAATAGACTGCAATTATGAGATGCTTTTGAGTGCGAATGCGGAAGATCTTGCAAAAATGGATAAGTCGAATCCGCTGTACGACAGGTTGCAGTTGACACCGGAGCGTCTGAACGGAATAGTTTCCGACATACGGAACGTTGTAACTCTCCCGTCTCCGGTAGGAGAGGAGATTGAGCATCGTACGTTACCTAATGGCATAGACCTTAGGAAGATAAGGGTGCCGTTCGGTGTGATTGGCGTGATTTATGAAGCACGCCCCAATGTAACATTCGATGTCTTTTCTTTATGTTTCAAGAGTGGCAATGCATGTATTCTCAAAGGTGGTAAAGATGCTGATAGTTCGAATAGGGCGGCAATTGAACTGATTCACAGGGCTCTTGAAAAACATCGTTTATCGAAAGATTCCGCTGTATTGTTGCCGTCTACGCATGATGCAACGGTTGCTTTGCTTTCAGCTGTAGGATATGTCGATGTATGCATACCACGTGGAGGGCGCAGGCTGATTGATTTTGTACGCGACAATGCACGTGTGCCGGTAATCGAGACCGGAGCCGGTGTTGTGCATGTCTATGTGGATGCGGATGCTGATCTGGAGATGGCGACAAGGATTGTGAATAATGCAAAGACAAGGCGTGTAAGCGTGTGCAATGCTCTTGATACATTGTTGATACATTCTTCAAGACTTGACGACCTTGCGGAGTTGACAGCTCCGTTGTCAGCAAAGAATGTGGAAATTTATGCCGACAGGAGTGCATACTGTGCTTTGAAAGGCAATTATCCGGATGATCTTTTGCATACAGTCGACAATGAAGATATGTGGGATACGGAATGGATGGCTTATAAAATGGGTATCTGTACTGTAGATAATATAGATGAAGCAATTGAGCATATTTCCCGTCATGGCTCTGGACATAGCGAGAGTATTGTTACAGATAATAGCCGGACTGCCGATAAATTCCGCAGGATGGTTGATGCTTCATGCGTATATGTGAATCTTCCAACGTCATTTACAGACGGAGCTCAGTTTGGTCTGGGAGCTGAAATCGGCATTTCCACTCAGAAACTCGGTCCCCGAGGTCCAATGGGACTTCGTGAAATAACCACCACCCGTTATCTGCTTGCCGGTTCAGGTCAGATAAGACCGTAATGAATGTCCCTCAGATATTATTAACACCCTCTTGATAAGCTTAATATGTGTACGATTAAATCGATTTGTATCACTTTGCCGTTGACAGTATTGACTGCTGCATCCTATGCTTCGGAACTTGATAAAAGACCTAATGTGCTGATCTGTATGGCTGATGACGCCGGTCACATGGGAAAGAAGTGGTCACCATGGATCAATACTCCCGCATTTGATCGTATCGCAAGAGAGGGCATCAACTTTTTAAATGCATATACGTGTAACAGTAAATCGGCACCGTCCCGCGCGGCGGTTATTACAGGACGCAATTCCTGGCAACTTGAAGCGGCCTGCAACCATTGGTGCGAATTTCCTTTGAAATTCCGCAGTTTCCCTGAGGGTCTGAAGACTGTCGGATATGAGGTGGGATATACAGGTAAAGGCTGGGGACCCGGTATTGCATTGAACGAGGATGGCTCGCAGCGTGAACTTACCGGTAAAGCCTATAACAAGATAAAACTGGTGCCACCAACAACCGGCATTAACAAAATCGATTATTCTTCTAATTTCAAGAAATTTCTTGAAAACAGAAATCCGGATAAACCGTTCTGCTTCTGGTATGGTGCAAGGGAGCCGCATCGCGGCTATGAATGGAATTCTTCGGAGCGATATGGGAAAACTCCGGATATGATTCAACGTGTTCCCGGATATTGGCCGGACAATGATACTGTGCGTCGTGATATGCTTGATTATGCTGTTGAGGTGGAGTATTTTGACAAGCATCTTGATTCGATACTCGACATGCTCGAGAAAGATGGTTTAATTGACAATACCATTGTAATAGTCACAAGTGACCACGGTATGCCGTTTCCACGGTGCAAGGGAAATGATTACCTTGATGCGTTGCATGTGCCGTTGGCTGTGATGTGGGGCAAGAATGTCAAGAATCCGGGTAGAGAGATTGACGACGTTATATCCCTCATAGATATTGCGCCAACCATACTTGATGTCTGCGGATATACTTCTGATGAGCTTGGTATGCAGCCGATCACTGGAAGAAGTTTTGCAGACATACTTGCCGATAAAAAAAGTGAGGGAATTGAACGTAATTCCATTCTTTTGGGCAGAGAGCGTCATGATCCGGGGAGACCTTATGATCATGGCTATCCTGTAAGAGCATTGTTGGAAAACAATCTTCTTTATATAAGAAATTATGAACCTGAAAGATGGCCGGCAGGAAATCCATCGACAGGTTATATGGATTGCGATGGTTCTCCGACCAAGACAGAGATATTGAATTGTCGTGTAAAAGGCGGAGAACTATTAAAATATTGGGAGTTGTGTATGGGATTCCGTCCTTCAGAAGAACTATACGATGTGTCGGCTGATCCGGATTGTATAAATAATCTTTATGATAAACCCGCTTACCGAAACATAATTGGAAAAATGCGCAAATGTCTCGATAAAAGACTTAGGGATGAAGGTGATCCGAGAATGTTTGGCAACGGTGATATATTTGACACATATCCCAACAAATGCCCGGCACATGATTATTATGAGAGAGTAGAAAAAGGTGAAAAGGGAATTCCTACCGGTTGGATCAATAACAGCGATTTTGAAACCGGACACGATTAAGAAACTTTTAGAGTGTGTTTACTTTTAAACCAAATTAAACATTAATAAGGAGTATGGGGAATTTTTGATTTTATCACAAACGATCTTTCGGGTGTTTTTCCAAAGCTTCTCTCGGTCACATAGCGGGCTATGCTCCCTTCTGAATCTTTGAAAAATCCCTCCGAAATCTCTGTTTGTGCTAAAATCATTTAAAAGTAAACACACTCTTAAACAAGCTCTAAGGCTTACTTTCTGAGATGTTTGTGCGAGTTTTCGATAGTCGGAACGGGTGGCGCGTATAGTCCAAGCATGAACTTCATCTTGTTTTCAAGCGTTACTTAAGAAACTGAAGTCAAGATGAGTTCAGTTTCTAAGAAATTACTTAAAAATAATAATTAATTAAATTTGATGCTATGAATATTGATGAAGTAAAAGGAAAAGCTTATGAGTTAAAGGGTAAGGCAGAGGAGTTTCTGAATAGTGACCAGGTAAAGGATAAGGTGAATCAGGTGCAGGATAAAGTCAATCAGGCAAAAGAGAAGCTTGAAGATTTTGTTGAAGACAAGACGGATGGTAAAGGCGTCTTCGGTTTCGGCAAAAAAGAGTAATTGCAGACAATTACGGATATTACAAATTAAAATTTATTAAAAAACTTCTTGTTTTCGGCTTCATGTTTAAAAGACATGGAGCCGAATTATTTCTTTTGTATAATGGATAGTTATGACTAAATTTGCATAAGAAATACCAATTGATATGAACAAATTCTATAATTCGGTTCTTGCCGGTATGGCAATCGGCATAGCCGGAATCTGTAATCTTGCTTCAGGGGGGATAATTGGAGCAGCTCTTTTTGCTTTTGCACTCTCGGCAATTGTATGCAGCAATTGGGTGCTTTTTACAGGACGTGCCGGTTTTTTTACAAACACAAGAGAATTCTTCGATCTTGCTATAATCCTCATTTATAATGCGGTCGGCGTGGCATTGGCGGTTTATCTGTCTGATACCTTTGTCAGGTTTGGGGAGAATGCGTTGAGGATTGTAGAGATTCGCAAGGCTGCCGGATTAGGAGTATTTATGCCATCCATATTAACAGGTTTCATCATGACGGTAAGCGTAAAGTGTGCGCGGGAGAAACAGTGGCTGCCTCTGATTCTCGGCATTCCGACGTTTGTAATGTGCGGCTTTCCGCATTGTGTGGCTGATATCGCATATTATTGCGTTGCCAAGGACTTTCCGTGGACTGTATGGCTGATGTCTGTAGCCGGAAACCTTATAGGATGCAATCTTCCTACATTGTTGCGGAAATTCGTTAATAAGAAAGAAACGATGCAAGAATAGCAGAGCCGGAACTCAGTTCCGGCTCTTTCTGTTTCTATAATGATTTATAATCAAGGTATCGCTGTATGTACCATATCTTGAAGCTCTGCTTTGGTCTTAATTCCGTTTTCTCTCGCAAGTTCTTGACCTTCCTTAAAAAGAATCCATGTCGGAAGGTATTTGATATCATAGAAATTACGCAGTCTCTGGTCATGTGTGGCGTCTACTCTTATCAGATTGAGATTAGAACCGAATTTATTGTTGAGGCTGATTTCAAGTTTATCAATCTTTTTGTTGTCATCACTTCCTGCTTTTTCAAATACAACCAACGACGGAGTGTTCCCCTTTATTCTTTCATCAAATGTAATCATAGTTTAAATAATTAGGTTTTGTCATTAAAACAAAGGGGATATAGATTTGGTTAGTTGGCAAATTGTATTATTTTTGTAAACCGGAATCTATTAGAGATTGCATAAATTTCTTATTATGTGTCAAAAGGATGTTTGCCGAACGTCTTGTTACAATGAAAAATTCAACAAAATTTATCTGATAAATGCAAAAATTCACTTATTTCGTTTCCGCTCTTCTTACGGGAACAACTATGGTTCACGCGGCTCCAAAAGCGTCTAACCATCAGAATGCTTCAAAACCCAATGTAATTGTAGTACTTGCAGATGATCTTGGCTTTGGCGATGTAAGTGCATATGGGTCAAAGACAATCTCGACTCCTAATATCGACAGTCTTGCTCATGGAGGTGTGTGTTTCAACAATGCCTATGCAACTTCAGCCACATCGACTCCCAGTCGCTATGCTCTCATGACCGGACGCTATCCATGGCGTAATCCGGATGCAAAAATTCTTCCCGGGGATGCTCCTTTGATTATCAGAGAAGATGAGTATACGCTTCCCAAAATGATGCGGGAGGCAGGTTATGCGACCGGCGCGATCGGCAAATGGCACCTCGGTATGGGAAAAGGAAAGATCAACTGGAACGAAACTGTGAAACCCGGTGCAAACGAGATCGGTTTTGATTATTCTTGTCTGATAGCCGCCACCAATGACCGCGTTCCGACTGTATACATCGAAAATGGCAATGTTGTCGGTCTTGATAAAAATGATCCCATTCAGGTCGATTATAACAATAAATTCGAGGGTGAGCCGAATGCGGTAGATAATCCGGAAATGTTGCGTCTGAAATGGCATCACGGACACAATCAGGCCATCGTAAATGGAGTTCCGCGTATAGGATATATGAAAGGAGGCAAATCCGCTCTTTGGAGAGATGAGGACATGGCTGATTATTTTGTAGGTAAAGTTAAAGACTACATAACAGAACATAAGGATAAGCCGTTTTTCCTTTATTACGGCTTACATGAGCCGCATGTGCCTCGTTTGCCTCATGAACGATTCGCCGGATCAACGACAATGGGACCGCGTGGTGATGCAATTGTCGAAGCGGACTGGTGTGTCGGTCAGCTTATAAAGAATTTGAAAGAACAGGGTATTCTGGATAATACCATAATCATTTTCTCAAGTGACAACGGTCCGGTGTTGCAGGACGGGTATTATGATGGTGCGGTCAAGATGGTCGGCAATCATAGTGCTACCGGCGGTTTGCGTGGAGGAAAATACAGTCTCTTCGATGGCGGCACACATATTCCGCTTTTTGTTTACTGGAAAGACAAGATCGCTCCTGCCGAAAGTAACGAACTGGTATGCCAGATGGATCTGGTTCCCTCTCTTGCAAAGATGGCAGGCGTTGATACTCCAGAGGATCTTGATGGAATAGAGAATCTGGATGCTTTTATGGGAAAGAGCTCATCAAAACGCAAAGATCTTGTAATTGAAGCTAAAAGCAAACTGGCATATCGTACAGGTCCCTGGGTAATGATTCCTCCTTATCCCGGTAAGGAACGGAATGTAACCGGTAATGAACTTGGCAATCTTAAGGAATATCATCTGTTTAACCTTGAAAATGATCCGGCTCAGACTGTAAATGTGGCTGACAAGAATCCCGAAGTACTCGCAAAACTGCGTAAAGACTTCGAATCCCAGACTGTAGGTCAGGTCAAGAATGCACCCAAATAAGAAGTTATTTTCAAACAGTTTCTCAGAACAAGATGAAAAAATTATTTTTACATTAGTAATGTTGGCTATTTCCGGATTTGGAATGTCAGCAGCCCTATAACGCAAACCGAGTTTTCATACCCGGTACAGGCAATTGATGACAATGTCATACGATAATCCCCAAAAATGCATGATCTGGCAGCTTTCTGGGGGTTATCGTTTTTTACTTCCTAAAATAAAATTATATCTGATTATCAAATATCCTTCCCGTTAGCCCGGCAATCACAATCGGAACAGGATGAAGTTTGCTCACTGTCATTCTTGATTCGATTTACAGTATCATTCCATTTTCCCTGAGCAATTTGCGTAACGGTGTTGGTTCCTACAGTAGCACGCTTGGTATGGCTGAGACTATTGTACTATAATGGTACTAGGGTAAGTTGCTACGCAATTGTTGCCGAAAGATGAAAAAGATACAGTAATAATAAGTTGTTGAAAAGATCAGATGTGAACTGTCCTATTGCTTCCCTGCTATTTAATGTTTATTAATCGTTTAACGACATCTATACTCCATGCGTAATTTAGATTTGCCTGAGACCCGTCAGCGAAAGAGCCGGATGTTATTCCAACTACTTCTCCATACTCGTTTATTAAAGCACCTCCGCTGCTCCCATGATCAATCAAGACGGATATCTGCATAAGATTCTTATCACGCCATTGAGATACCTCACCGGAGGAAAACGTATTTTCGAGACCACGAGGACTGCCGATTGCATAAACTTTTTCACCTACTTGAGGCTTATATTTGGCAATAGGTATATGGTTGGTGTTGGAAACATTGACTCTAAAGAGGATGAAATCCTCATCAGCATCGCTGTGTATTACTTCTGCAACCTTGTAAGACTCATCTCTATTTACCAGTTTAATTTGTTCGGCTCCGATATTTGTGCCTTGAAAGACATGGTAGTTGCTTACAGCAAGACCATATGGGTTTATAAAAAATCCTGATCCTTGATAACCATTGTATCCGTCAGATGTGAAGACCATAAATACTGCGGTATTATATTTGGCAAAGATCTTTGAACCATCGAGCTTATTTTTATCTCCTCGATTATTGGAAAGCGTTACATCAAGATTTCGTTTACATTCGGATGATGCATCCGACCGTTGCCGGTTGCTCATTTCAGTGTTATCGGAATGAGAGGCTGTCTGTGGACGATTGTGACCGGATTTATGAGCACATGAAGCTATGCAAAAGCTTGTTAATATAAAAAGAATTAAACTACTTTTTTTCATTAGTCGATTCAAAAATATTTTTAGGTAGAATGTGTATAAGGAATCGTTGGTTTTCCGTTTCGATAGATTCTCGCATGGAATGTGTGTCAAGTTTTCCATCACCACTACCGGATATTAATATTTCACAATTATTCCCGAATTTTATTCCTCTATCATCAACCCAGAATCGTATAAGTGCAAGTGCCCTTTGATAACTCAATTCGTAGTTATAAGTAAAATTATCTCTGGAAGCCTGACCTTCTACAATCAACACATATTGATTTTCTTTGTGATTATTGAGAAAATCCTGAATTTCCTTGCCTGCATAGGCGAGTTTGTTCAGTTGATCCTCTTTATCGGATGACATAATTGTATTTAAATCTGATTTGCCCGCCGGATAACGAACCTGAATATTAAGAACATATTTCTTATATTCAGGTCGATATTCAAAATAATCCTTGCTTAGGTCTTTTGTGGATTCTTCTACCTTCTTAATCTCTTGTAGTTGTGCTTCGGTAGCCTCCATTCTCTTATGTAGCAGGACAATGACGAGTATAAACAGAACCAGCATGACAAAAAAGAGACTTGTCATGAGGTCTGAGTAACTTGTCCAAAAGAAAGATTCTTTTTTCTGTGCCATTGTCTTTATAGTTTTTTAATTGTATGCATTTTAATTGTACAGCTGACATTATAAGGTCGTAATTGGTGTTAGTGGCGATTTTACAGACTCAACTTGTACTGGTTGTGGTTGTACAGAATTATCCATTAGTAAAGAAATAGATTACAACGTTGAATATACAAGCTGCCGCTATTATTACGAGAGATGAGATTGTGACCCATTTCATCCATGAGGAGGTTGATGATCGGGAGATGACATCTCTACCTTCTCCTCCAATATGTGGTGTAACCGTGGCTATCTCTATTGATTCTTTTAATGCAAAAGAAATATCTGAAGCTAACTTGGCATTGGATTTCTCAACCTTGTCAATCAATTTATCCAGATGCACCGGAATAGACGATATTTCTTCAAGTTTTTTAGCCAATAGAGGCATCCGGGACATTTGAGCACTGAACTGGGCATTCATTTGAGTCATAAACTCTTCAAATGCTTCTTTTTCTTGCCGCAGAATTGTTTTGAACCGCTCACTTTGTTCTACAAAACGAGAATGCATTTCATCTATATTCTCAGATGTCGATTCTTTAATGTTCTGCAGTGATTCTTGAAGTGTGCGGTCCGCATCTGCTGTGGTCTTTGCAATCTCACTCTTATGGCGATTAAAAAAATCTCTTATTTCTTCAAGAATATGCAGGCGGTCGGCCTGTTCTCCAAATTGAGTCTCAAATCGATGTATTGTCTCAGTATATCCTTCGATATCTGAAAGATATTTATTAAATATCTCTAATTTATCTGTACATTCTTTCAGTTCCTCAAGCACACGTACATTTGCCTTTGCCATTTTCATGACATCCATATCATGAACAGCTTTAATTATATCGCTTTGTATTGCGTATGATTGGTTAACGGCATTAAGAGCGTTTCCAAGATTGGAAGTATTTTCCTTGAAAGTATTATTGAACTTATTAAGATTCTTTACCAGGTTATTCAGTGCCTGAGATGTATCTGAAGGTAATTCCGGCAGAAGTTCAGATTGCATCCATGCCAGGAAGGAGTTCTTTCCATTTTCTTCCTTTAACTTACATTGCTTGAAAAGAATAGAATTGATAGTGGTCAGTATTATACCGCATATGGATGCACCCATTGCCCAGGCAACTCCGCTGAGTAACGCATCAATCCCTTTAGCGGCATCTTGCGCATTTGAATCAATCTGTCCTGCACCACTGCCCATTAATGTGAGTATTGCATTGGAATCCAGAAGATCCCAAAGTCCTAAAATGACCCCCGCCATTGTTCCGGCAAGACCCCAATATAATGGAATAGGAGTTTGGGTAGCAATATCGTTTTCAACAGAATCGCAATGACGGTCAACAGCATCTTTAAGTAGACCAAAATCAATGACAGATCCCGAGTTGTTGCCAAGATATTTGTTTATAGAGTCCTTAATCGCTTCAAAAATAGAATTGCCTGAGCCATAAACTCCATCAACAAGATGTGTTTCCGTATTGCGACGGAGACGCCAAGAAGATTCGGCAGAGAAGATTTTACTAAATTGCCCCATCCTTAACAGGTTTTTTACGAAAAAGAATACCTGTATGCAGACGATTGCTATTATTATGATTGGAACTAATGTGTGCATGATTACTATGATAAATATACTGTAGCTTTTTTAGTTATGATCCATTTGTTGTCGCGTTGTTCTGCTTCGCCTGGTGCAATCACTTGCATTGAAGAAGCCTCCGATGGTGCACAGCCCTTAAAATCGACAGCGGCACGCATGGCATCATTAGAAACAAATGTTCCTAAATAGGAAGACGAGTCTAACGGTTTAAAGATTGCTTTATTCCTTAAAATATCAGTAATGAAACGGGCATCAGAATCACGAGAAACAAGCAATTTCTTAAAATACGGTTCTGCTGCACTTGGAAAACCCAGGCTCGGTTGACCCTGTGAGCCAAGACAATTTTGACCCCTGGAA
>CAJTWL010000017.1 GCA_910579845.1 uncultured Muribaculaceae bacterium
TCTGACCTCGGGATTTGTTATCGTATCACCGAAAAACCGGATTCGGCATTGATGATGTATCAGCAAGCCTTGACACTTCTCGAAAAAATTGATGCGCCAACGGAGGAATCTTACCTACTGACATCAATCGCTGTTTTTTATGCGAATCAGGGACGTTTGGATGAGGCTGTAAAATATGGCAGACGTGCGTTCGCTCTTGCTAAAAAATGCGGTGATATAGAGCCGATAATGTATGCCGGACAGACATTGGGAATCGTGCTTTATCTCAAAGGCGATAAAAGCGAGGGTTTGGCAATCGAGCGGGAGATGGTGGCGATTGCTGAGAAGCTAGGTCTTCCACGCTACGTGCTGAAGACTTACGCATCAATCATTGACATGCATCATAAAGACGGCAGGCGCGATTCAGTTGATTATTATATTGCCCGAGGTCAGAAGCTGTTGCCTCAGGTGCCTGACGCTTCGGTTGAATCTATGGGATTTCTTGAGGAGAGTTACGTTGTGCTGACTGATATGGGGCGTTATAAGGAAAGTCTGAATATCCAGAAGAAGATATTGTCGATGCGTGGTGCCGGAACTTTTATGCCTTTCAACAAACTTTATCAACGGATGGTCAGAAATTATCAAGGACTTGGCGATATCAAGCGGATGGGTGAGGCGTATGAGCGTTCGATTGCTATCGCCGACAGTCTCCATGGTCTTGAGGTTGACAGGCAGCTGAGTGAATTTGATGTGAAATACGACACAGCGCAGCGTGAGCTCCAGATCGCCAGGCTGGAAGCGGATAAAATGCATTCTCGGTTATGGATGATCGGGATAGGATTGTGCGCAGTGTTTGTAATCATAATTTTGATATTGTATTCACGATTCCGTCGTGCGCGTATGCGCAGGGTTATAGAGATGGAAAGCCTGCGGAAGCAGCTTGCCGCCGTGGATAACGAACGGGCGCGTTTGGCCGGTGAACTCCATGACGGTGTTTGCAGCGACCTCTCCGGGATTGCATTGATGATGCAGTCAGCAAAGAGCGATAGAGGTGAGCTTGTAGAGATGATCGATACTGTCCGAGGAGAGGTTCGGTCTATCTCCCATGCCCTTATGCCGCCGAGGCTTGAAGGTTTGACGCTAAGACAACTCTTGCAAGGGCTTTCTCTTAAGAGCGACGGCATGATTATTGTTGAAGGAGGAGAGTCTGATATCTCCACGGATGTTGCGTTCCAGTTGTATCGCATAACTCAGGAATGGATTGACAATATCCGGAGGCACTCCAATGCAACGCGTGTCCTTATAAGAATGATGTACGAAAAGTATGTTATAGTAGATAACGGCGATGAATTTGAATTTGAAAAGTCGGATGGAATCGGTTTGGAAAGTATAGAGAAACGGGTGAAATCGATAAAGGGAGAAATGAGGTTTGACCGGGAAAAAGGCGGAAATATATTGGAAATTACTTATTCAATTTAATTTTCTATTCCATGTCACGGTTTCCCGTGATATGGGTTAATATTCTTTTGTTTTATTTTGCGGAATTAAAATATTCCGCTGATGGAGAAAGAGAAATTACGTATATTGATTGTAGATGACCATGAGGTCGTTGTCAAAGGCATCGCCATGATTGTGGAGGAAGCTCTTGCGGGTCTGTGCGTGTCTGTCGAGACTGTGACCAGAGGTTGCGAGGCTATCGAACGCATGTCGCAACATTCCTATGACCTCTGTTTCCTTGATATCGAGATGCCTGATATTGACGGACTCGGAATGCTTAAAATCATCAGGTCAGAGCATCCCGGTGTTAAAATCATCGTGAACACTGTCCACGAAGAGCTTTGGTATGTAAAAGACTATATTAAGGCCGGTGTGGAAGGGATATTGTTCAAATCGGTCAAGGCCGGAGAAATCAGTGAGGCTGTAAAGGCGGTTATATCAGGGGAAAGTTATTTCTGTAAGCGCGCCAGGTCAATAGCCAGAATAATAGATGGGTATAATCCACCTACAAGCAAGGAGCTTGAAGTGCTGCAGCTGCTTTCTGCCGGGAAATCAACGGAAGATATAGCCCGTATGCTCGGCATCTCCCCGAATACCGCCGAGACCCACCGCCGTCATCTCCTTGACAAACTTCAGGCCCGCAATGTCGCCGAACTGATAATGAATGCTGTCAGCGAGGGTCTTCTTTCAGCCAACAAATAAAACAATAGAATATGGAACGCAAATTATTATTTTTGTGTGCCGTGCTCGCTCTGTACGCATGTCCCATGTGGGCAGGGATTCTCGGTACAAAATCATTTACCCCTCAGGAAATATCGGAACAGTGGCAATTATTCAATGAGCAAGACAAAACCCTTGAATGGGGAGCCGTGACTGACGATGGTATTGTGATTTCTTACAAGACCACAAGCGCAATCGTTAAAATAAAGTCAATATCCGAACTTTACGATGTAAGGAATGTAACTGTTGATTACTCGGTAGAGGAATCTTCGGCAGTCTTTACCATAGATGATGTGGATGTCGGAGATGTACATCTCGAATATGGGAATATTGAGGGAAGTCCAATTCCCTCCGAATGGAACAGTCCCTCAGGCATCACAGCTTTCGGAAATGTATGTGTCACCACCGATTGGCAAAAGGGAAGGACCAAGACAGTTACCATCAAGAGCATTAAAGTCACATATGATATGGAGGGCGGCGTGCGCAATCTTAAATGGTCGGCAAGCGATGTTACAGCTTATATCGGGGAGGAGTTTACTTCCCCCACGCTTTCCGGCAATTGCACGGATGGGGTTGTATACACGAGTAGCAATCCTGCAGTGGCGCTTGTGGATGAAACGGGAAAAGTCAGTGTTATCAATCTCGGGGAAACTGTAATCAAGGCCTCCGCTCCCGCGCAAGGCGTATGGAATGTGGATGAGGCATTATACCGTCTGACCGTTGCAAGGAGCGCGTCGTTTATAAGCGCAACTGTCAATGTGGCGACTCCCGGTACATTGAAAGACCTTCTTCTCGATCTCGACAGCCGTCCGGAGGAGCTTGTAATTACAGGCAAGTTGAATTCCGCAGACCTTGCCTACATAAATTCCGGAACGGGAAAAATATCCGCTGTCAAGGAGGTGGATATGTCGGCAGTGAGTTTTGAATATGATAACGGATGTTATGCCACGATTGCAACCCGTAAAGGTGCGGATATTGGATTAGGATCAACAACTTATGTTTATTATCTATCGGATGAATATAAGATTGAGGAGAAATCATCCCCGACGGGGCTTGGAGGTGCAAGTGTCACTGTTTCTACCTATACAAATTCTTTGGCGGGACTATTCGGAGGAAACGAAGTGATTAGAAGAGTAGTCCTTCCATGTGCAATGGATTCAATCGGCGATAAGATTTTCTTTTCTAGTGTGGTTGAAAACGTGACTTTACCTGAGAAAATCAAGTCGGTACCATCGTATGCTTTCGGTAAAACTTCTAAACTGCTGTCTATATCTTTGCCGTCTTCTGTAGAAAAAATCGGCGAATATGCATTTGCCGGTTCATCTGTGGTCAATGTTAATGCACCCGGAGTGATCGAGGTGGATGCTCATGCGTTTGACGGCTCTTCGATCAAGACGTTTGACTTAAGCAAAATAAAAAAATTAGGGGAATACTCATTCAGTAATTCGAAATTGTCGGGCGAAATTGACCTGACATTGCTTGATGTCATCCCGAAAGGTTCGTTTTATGCAACCCCTATAATCGGAGTCAGATTCAGCAATTGCCTTAAAAGAATTGATGACGGGGCATTCCGTTACACCGGATTGAAATCAGTGACATTGCCGGAAGGACTTGTTTATATCGGTGCCACAGTTTTCAACTGTGAAAGTATCGAGGAGATGAGTATACCCTCGTCAGTCACCTTTATCGGTCAATATGCCCTTGACAATCCGTGGAAATACAAGCAGCCTACGGAGCTGGGAGTCTGGTATTTCGCTAAGATAGCCTATGAATTCGACAGCCGGATAGATGGCGTGGAAGAGATATCGATCAAGGAGGGGACAGTGTCTGTGTCTCCGAATTTTGCAAGTCAGAAATTGAAGACGACGCTAAAGAAACTCAGTTTCCCTTCAACATTAAAAATGATAGGGTCATACGAAATCGCGGAATCATATAATTCAAGTAATTATGGCCCTTTTGCTGAAATGGAACAGCTTGTGACGGTCAATTTCCCCGAAGGGTTGGAAGTGATAGGGGATGGTTGTTTCAAAAACTGCGCCAAACTCAATGTGCCAGCCTTCCCTGCCTCCTTGCGGGTGATAGGAGAAGAGGCATTCATGGGATGTGTGAAAATTGCCGAGATTGCATTTCCTGAAGGTTTGGAATATACTGGTCGCTGGTCATTTGCGGAGTGTTCAGGGCTATATCTGGTTAAGGTATATTCGGAGAATCTGTTAGCTTTCGCGTGTCCGTTCGGGTATCATGCGAATATAGAATCGGTGACGATCGGGGCAAAGGTCAGAAACATTCCCCCAAACATGTTTTCCGACTGTACCGGCTTGTCACGCGTCAAGTTTGAGAATCCGGATGGCGCGACTCCCGAACTTGAATTCGGTGACAAGGCTTTTTACGGATGCGGTGAACTTACCATTGACGCTTTGCCTGCGCGTACTGTAAAGATAGGTGAAGAAGCATTCTGCAATGTTATTTTCAAAGGTGAATTTAATACGGCAAATATACGGTCGATAGGTACTAGGGCATTTGAGGGTTCCAAAGGAATCACCGAGCTTACCCTGAACGGGAATCTACTTGAATGCGGATGTGGTGCTTTCTCTAATATTGCTTCATTGCAGACCGTGTATTATCGTGTCCCGAATCTTAAATATATTGAAGACAGCTATTATGTTTCACCATTCTCTCGCTCCTCTAACTTCAGGGATGCTAATCTTTCAAAAGTTGTTATAGGCGCTAACGTTGAATATATCCCGAAATCTCTTTTCAATTATCAATCGACCATAAGGGAGGTCATATTTGAATCAAGATGCGATAAAACGCGCGCCGGAGTGGCTTCGCTGCTAATAGATGAAAGGGCATTTTATCAGTGCTCTGCAATACGGGAAGTCCTTTTGCCCGACTGCCGCACTGCAATCGGCGCGAGGGCGTTCAGAGAATGCATGGGGATCTCATCGTTGCGGTTAGGCAATGGAACTGAAAATATCGACGAATCGGCTTTTGAACTATGTTCGGGGATTGAAAGCGTGGATGTTCCGCCTACGGTTATTTCCTTAGGGACGAAAGCGTTATATGCATATAACAACTCTCCGAGTTTATATTTCCACACACAGGAACCTCCAACTTTGGGCGATCTCGCCGTAAATAAGCAAAGTGTGATAATAGTGCCTCTGGCATCTGAGGCAGCCTACAAAGCTACAGTATTAAGTGACAATCCCTTTAAAACTTTTTCGATGACTTCGTTTACTATCGATAAAGAGAAACTGGTTCTTGGGGCAGGGGATAAGTCAATGCTTACGGTGGCAGTGACGCCATCTGATTTTTCCGGTCTCGACATGAACTGGACATCGTCGAATCCCGAAGTTGCATCAGTTGACAATAACGGCAACGTGACCGCTATAAATCCCGGGGAGGCTGTTATAACCGTTGCGCCGGCATATGTCTCCGGTTTTATAGCCGAATGCAGGATATCTGTCACTGATGGCTCAGGTGTCGGTGAAATTGAAAGCGATGGCAATCCAATCAGGGTAGTCGTGAAAGAAGGGAGCATTGAAATATTCAATGCCTGCACGGAAAGCCAAGTAAGGTTATACACGATAGACGGTCGACTTGTGAGTTGTGGTGTCAGCAAGACTATAGACTATCTCAAGAAAGGTGTTTATATAGTATCGTGTGAAGGACAATCGCTCAAAGTAGTGGTCAACTAATCGGATTTCTAAATAACAAAAACGGGCATTTTCAATTGAAAATGCCCGTTTTTGAGAGAGAGGCAAGTGCCAGTCTCGGATAAGGACGTTTCTGTGAAGATCCGCAATATTAAAAGACAGGAGAGAAATCGTTGGATTTCCCTCCTCTGATGTTTTCACAACGGAATAATCCTTATTGTGATCAGCTTCGAATTATTTTTTTGCATAGCAATTTACAGGATTATCTTTTCTTTTGCAAATGTTTTGTAAAACATTTTGAATATAATTTATTTTTTTTGTTAGATTTGTAATGTATTTTACAAATTTGCTCTCATGAAGGTACTCGGACTTGACCTTGGTACTGCCTCGATAGGGTGGTCCCTTATTGAACTTAATGATGACCGGACAATTAACCGTTTGCTTGGATTAGGAAGCCGGATTATACAATTTGATAATAAAGAGGAATCGGAATTTTCCGCCGGTAGAGGAGAAACGGTATGCTCTCAGCGTACAGCGGGGCGTACAGCCCGTAAGTTGCTTGACCGTTTTCAGATGAGACGGACTTCGCTGAAAGATGCTATGATAGAACTGGGTTTAATGGATTCGGATAATAAGTTCCCATCTTTATCACCTTTGGAGATTTGGAAATTAAGAAGTGATGCTGCAACAGACGGATTTAGGCTTACGCTTCCCCAGATAGCCAGGGTCTTATTGCATTTGAATCAAAGACGTGGTTATAAGCATGCCAAATCAGATCTGGCAGATTCAAAACAGACTGAGTATGTTAAGAAAGTCAATTCACGTTTTGCAGAAATACGCGAGGCGGGATTGACGGTGGGTCAATATTTTTATTTGAAACTAAAGGAGTCTGAGGAAACCTCTGTTAATGGAAATAAGTTTTATACCTATCGGATTAAGGAGAAAGTGCTGCCACGTGAGGCATATGCGGAAGAGTTTGACAGGATAATGCATTCACAGCAGACATATTATCCAGAAATATTGACAGATGAAAACATAGGGAAGCTTAAACAGATAATATTTTTTCAGCGACCTCTTAAATCATGTAAACATCTTGTTTCTTTTTGTGAATTTGAGAAGAAACTATTCAAGGATAGGAATGGGAAAATTGTAGAGAGTGGTCCCAAAGTTGCTCCTCGCACGTCTCCTTTGGCACAGGTGTGTAGGATATACGAAGCTATTAATAATATCAGGCTTTATAATCCGAGACATAAAGGAAGACAGGCATATGCTCCGTCACTTTTTGACAATGATCTGGATATTCCCGTTGATGCAAGAAAGTTCAATTATGAGTACGAACTGACCCATGAGGAAAGAAAGCGGGTGTTTGACTATCTTAACACTCATGAAAAACTTTCAGAAACGGAGTTGCTTAGAATTCTTGGTCTGAGAAAGGCAGATGGCTTCAAATCGGATAAGGCACTTGGAAAAGGAATTCAAGGAAACGTGACTTATTGCAAGATAGCTGCCGCACTTGAAGGATTAGCAGATAAGGAGACGCTCTTGAAATTTGATTTGAAGATAGAGGATACTGCTTTTGTCGATACGGACACGGGAGAGATTATACAACAAATCTCGAATGAGTATCGTGAAGAACCATTATATAGGTTATGGCATACGCTCTATTCTATTTCCGACAAAAACGAGCTGTATAGTTGTCTGAGATCTAAATTCGGAATCAATGATAATGATGTGCTCGAACGATTATTTGCCATTGATTTTGTCGGGGCAGGTTATTCTAACAAATCGGCTAAGTTTATGCGTAAGCTCATACCGAATCTGATGAAAGGTTATGGATATAGCGAAGCATGCACTCTCGTCAATGTAAATCATAGTGATTCAATGACAAAAGAGGAAAACGAAAGAAGAGAACTGAAAAGCCGTCTTGATGTGCTGCCCAAAGGTACATTGCGACAGCCGATAGTTGAAAAGATTGTCAATCAGACAATAAATCTGGTAAATGCTGTAATTGATGAATATGGGGAAATAGACGAGGTCAGAATTGAACTTGCCCGGGAATTGAAGATGAGTAGAGATGAGCGGGCGAAGACAATAGAGCGAATTAACCGTCAAGAACGGGAAAACAGTAGATTAGCCGCACAAATTGCAGAACTCGACATAATTCCTACGCGCAGACGAATTCAAAAGATGAGGATGCTTTTGGAGACCGGCAATAAATGTATGTATTGCGGGAAGGTGGTAACGCCCACTCGGTTTGTAGAGGGTCACGGTTACGAAATTGAACACATAATACCTCGTTCACGCCTGTTTGATGATAGTTTCTCAAATAAAGTATGCTCATGTCGCGAATGCAATCAAGCAAAAGGGGCGTTGACAGCTTATGATTTCATGAAAGGAAGGTCTGAGCAGGAATTCAATGAGTACTGCGACAGAGTAGAGAAACTTTATAAGGAAGAAAAAATCTCAAAGTCAAAGAGAAATAAGCTGATGATGGCAGCCAAGGATATTCCGCAGGATTTTATAGAGCGGGATCTCCGCGAAAGCCAGTACATTGCAAAGAAGACTCGGGAAGTACTACTTGACGTAATCCGTAATGTACATGCATCATCAGGTGCCGTGACGAGTTATTTCCGCCATGTCTGGGGATATGACGATATCCTTCATGACCTTAACTTCCGTAAATATAAAGATGCGGGATTGACAGAACTTGTGGAATACGAGAGTCATCGACAGGTGCATCGCAAGGAACGTATAACCAATTGGTCTAAAAGAAAGGATCATCGTCATCATGCTATTGATGCATTGGTGATCGCTTTGACGCGGCAAAGTCATGTACAGCGGCTCAACACACTGAATGCTTTATCTGATAAGAATTTTTTCAATGAGAACCTTGATAAATGGGCGGAAAAACAACCTCATTTCAGTGTATCAGAGGTTTTGTCAGCATTGGACACCGTGTCGGTTTCTTTTAAGGCTGGAAAGAAATTAACCACCCCAGGGAAAAGGTATGTTAAAAAGAATGGAAAGAGGGTGTGCGTACAGAATGGAATATTGGTTCCGAGAGGACCGTTGACAAAGGAATCGGTGTATGGAAAAATTATGGTATACGATGGGAAGAAGAGTATAAAGCAAGCCATAAAAAATCCGGATTTGATCATTGATCCACAGATAAGGAGTTTGGTGAAGGAGCTTCTTGACAGAAATGATGGAGATGAATCAAAAATGATCAAGTCTTTAAAGAAGACACCTTTGAAGGTTCGGGATAAGGAGATTTCTGAAATAGGATGTTATAGGAGGGAATTTGTAATCAATTATGATTTGTCAGACTTTAAGAAACTTAAGGAAGCAGAGTCGATAGTTGATCCTCGAATAATGGAAATAGTGAAAAAGCGTTTCGAAGAAGTTGGGGAGAATAAATTTGCTAAAAGTCTTATAGAGTCTCCTTTATATTCAGATACAAACGCAGAGATAAAAAGGGTGAGGTGTTTTACAGGGATCAAAGCTGATTCTCTCGCATGTGTTCGACATGATGAAAAAGGAAAAGCGATAGGGTATTCTCAGACACAAAATAACCATCATATTGCCTTATATCGCAAAGCAGATGGCACGGTTGTTGAAACAACTGTAAGTTTCTGGGATTGTGTATTGAGGAAGCGATATGGACTTCCGATTATAGTGACAGATCCCGTTGCTGCATGGGATAAACTGTCGCAGATGGATGATAATGAAGATATTCAAAGGTTGGCAAAAGGCTTGCCGCCTGTAGATTCAGAATTATATATGACTCTGCGTAGAAATGAGATGTTTGTTCTTGGTATGTCGGATGATGAGTGGAATGATGCCGTAACATCATTAGACCTGTCAACAATAAACAAGCATCTGTATAGGGTTTGGAAGTTAAGCCCTAATGATTATTTTTTTAAATTTCATACTGATACAATTGCAAGGATAGAGAAGGGAGACAAGGAAATGAAACAATATTATAGAGCAGGATCTATTAGAGCTTTGGAGGCATTGTGTCCGCGAAAAGTGAAAGTCTCTATGCTTGGTAGAATAATACTTGAATAGCTTTTTATGATAAAGAAGACGTTGTGCTTTTCAAATAGGGCATATTTGTCATTGAAATTTAAGCAGCTGGTTATTAATAATGTGGATCCGGAAACCGGTTGCGAACAGGTATTGACGCGTCCCATTGAAGACATAGGAGTCTTAATAATAGAGAGTTCTCAAGTAACAATCACTTCCGCTTTGATGTCATCATTGCTTGATGCGAATGTTGCGGTGGTGTTTTGCGATGCTAAGCATATGCCGTCGGGTCTGATGTTGCCTCTTGATGGTAATACGTTACAGTCGGAACGGTTCGGCAATCAAGTGAAGGCTTCCTTGCCATTAAAAAAACAATTATGGCAACAGACAATCTCAGCTAAGATTCGAAATCAGGCGGCAGTCTTAAAGAAGGCAAACGGTACTGAAATAGGAAATATGTTGAAGTGGTCTACATTGGTCAGAAGTGGTGATCCTGATAATCTTGAAGGAAGGGCGGCGGCATATTATTGGAAGAACCTGTTTGAGAATATTCCAGGATTTGTTCGTAGACAGGAAGGGGAAGATCCAAATTCTATGCTTAATTATGGCTATGCCCTATTGAGGGCAATAATAGCGAGAAGTCTGGTAGGAAGCGGATTATTGCCGACATTGGGGATTCATCATTCCAATAAATATAACGCATATTGTCTGGCTGACGACATAATGGAACCATATAGACCTTATGTGGATCAATTGGTTGTGGATATTATAAAGAATAAGGATTTGTCTTTTGAACTGACAAATGTTTCAAAGAAGATATTGTTATCAATCCCATCATTGGATGTCAGATTAAAGGGTTTGAACAGGCCATTGATGGTAGCGGCTTCTATGACTTCAGCGTCTTTGGCAAAGTGTTATAGCGGAGAGAGCCGAAAACTTGTATATCCGGAGATTTCGTTAGAATAAAAGAGGTATTTATATGGCTGAACTGTGTTCATATGACAGGATTAGCTCTTATCAGCTTATGTGGATTTTGATAATGTTTGATTTGCCGACTGAAACTAAGTTTCAGCGAAAGATGGCGTCTGACTTCAGAAAAAGATTGCAGTCTGATGGCTTTACTATGTTTCAGTTCTCCATATATGTCAGAAACTGTGCTTCAAGGGAGAATACGCAGGTCCATATTGATAGGGTTAAAAATTTTCTTCCGTCTGAAGGAAAAGTATGTATTATATGTATCACTGAACGCCAATTTAACGAGATTCTATTATTTGAGGGATCCAAGAAGACTGAGTCATTACCTCCCGCCATACAATTAGAGTTATTTTAATAATCATTAGAAAATAAAAACTCGGTTAAACAACCGAGTTTTTTATTTTCTACCAATCTGCATAAGGTGTTGTATATTAAATATATAATACAATTGAGGTGTGATTGATAGTGCAAAAATAATAAATTCGAAGCAAATCACAACGGCTTCACTTATTCAATCTTTTTTACCTTGGGTGTGATTGATAGTGCAAAAATAATAAATTCGAAGCAAATCACAACGACTTGTGCTCATTTCGCGGTTACTTTTAGGTGTGATTGATAGTGCAAAAATAATAAATTCGAAGCAAATCACAACTTTAATCGGTGTTTAACGGAGCTTTAATCGGTGTGATTGATAGTGCAAAAATAATAAATTCGAAGCAAATCACAACACACAGTCGTAACGCATGACCCCGTCGCCGGGTGTGATTGATAGTGCAAAAATAATAAATTCGAAGCAAATCACAACATAGAGCAGCTCCTTATATTCGCCGGGGTGGTGTGATTGATAGTGCAAAAATAATAAATTCGAAGCAAATCACAACGATGCGGCCATTCTCAATACCAAACTTCGGGTGTGATTGATAGTGCAAAAATAATAAATTCGAAGCAAATCACAACGGGCCATGCGCCGATCCACCAGGGGCGAAGGGTGTGATTGATAGTGCAAAAATAATAAATTCGAAGCAAATCACAACGTGATAGGTTTCTTTTGTCTAATACTATAGGTGTGATTGATAGTGCAAAAATAATAAATTCGAAGCAAATCA
Organism: uncultured Muribaculaceae bacterium; assembly: GCA_910579845.1. Classification (GTDB taxonomy): domain Bacteria; phylum Bacteroidota; class Bacteroidia; order Bacteroidales; family Muribaculaceae; genus Lepagella. Next base: position 11,960 of record CAJTWL010000017.1, read on the forward strand.
CAACAGAAATAACGTATCTTAAAAGGCTGGATCTGGTGTGATTGATAGTGCAAAAATAATAAATTCGAAGCAAATCACAACACGACGGAAACGAGTCAGAATTTCGCGAACGGTGTGATTGATAGTGCAAAAATAATAAATTCGAAGCAAATCACAACATGAAGGCCTCCATGATGATAATCGTCACGGGTGTGATTGATAGTGTAAAATAATAAATGTTTACGATAAAATAAAAAAGCATGGTCCGCAGTTTTGCAGCCATGCTTTTTTCATTAAAGTTTCCGGTCGGTTATTTGCTTGCGATATGATCAGAAACTGTTAATGAAGCGCGTCCTTTTGCACGACGACGTGCCAAGACCTTACGGCCATCTTTTGTAGCCATTCTTTCGCGGAAACCATGTTTGTTGATTCTGCGACGGTTAGAAGGTTGAAAAGTTCTTTTCATTGTATGATATTTTAATTATTTCACGTGAATAAATATCGTCTGTATGCAGAGTCTGTTTCGAGCAAAAAAAGACGTTCCTGCATTCGAATTGCAAAATTAACTAAACAATTTTGATTAGGCAAATTTTATGTCTCAAAAAAAATTACTAATTTTGTAATTGTATATATCACTGTTGTGAAAACGCAGCTGAATTTTTAAGAGAATAATAGAAGTTATATAACTTCATAAAAGAATACGAAATATTTATGAACGCTCAGGACATTAAGAACGGCACATGCATTCGCCTTGACGGCCGTCTCTATTTCTGCGTGGAGTTTCTTCACGTAAAGCCCGGTAAGGGGAACACATTTATGCGTACAAAACTCAAGGATGTTGTTGACGGTCGCGTTATCGAACGTCGTTTCAATATCGGTGAGAAACTTGAGGATGTTCGTGTTGAACGTCGTCCATATCAGTATCTTTATGCTGATGGAGAGGATGATATCTTCATGAACAATGAGACATTCGAGCAGATACCTATCAGCAAAGATCTCGTTACAGGCGCAGCTTTTATGAAAGAGGGTGATACTGTAGAGGTTGTCAGTGATGCATCTACAAATACCGTACTTTATGCCGAGATGCCGATGAAGACTGTGCTTAAGATTACATATACTGAACCTGGTCTTAAAGGCGATACAGCCACCAACACACTGAAGCCCGCCACTGTCGAGACCGGTGCGACAGTGCGCGTACCATTATTTATCAACGAGGGTGAACTCATTGAGATCGACACTCGCGATGGCAGTTATGTAGGTCGTGTGAAAGCTTAATTCTCCTAAATTAAATAACAGAGGTCCGGTATATTGCAACATGCGATATCGGACCTTGTTTTCTTTTATATTCCCACGTTTCCCAAAATCAAAAGAGTTATGCTGATTTCCATAATTGTGCCTGTATATAACCGTCCTGATGAGGTCTCGGATCTTATGAAAAGTCTTAGAGAACAGACTGACAAAGGCTTTGAACTCATACTTGTAGAGGATGGATCTACCGTACCTTCGCTACCGGACAATTACATTGAGAATGATTTCCGTCTCAAGTATTATAAGAAGAGTAATGAGGGACGAAGCATCGCACGCAATTATGGTCTTGAGCATGCCGAAGGCGATTTTTTTGTCTTTGTGGATTCCGATTGTATTCTTCCCCCGGATTATATTTCCGGTTTGCGCAAGAATCTGGAAAGAGGAGAAGTCGACTGTTTCGGCGGACCTGATGCCGCGCATGAATCCTTTACCGATATACAGAAAGCGATAAATTATTCGATGACCGCTTTTCTCACTACCGGCGGTATACGGGGTGGCAAGGTCTCTATGGAAAAGTTTACTCCCAGGACATTCAATATGGGATTCTCACGACGTGTTTATGAGAAAGTAGGCGGATTCCGCGAAATGTTCAGCGAGGATATAGATATGAGTACCCGTATACGTCTTGCCGGGTACAACATCGTTCTTTTTCCTGAAGTATACGTCTATCATAAACGTCGGGTAAATATGAAAAAATTCTGGAAACAGGTTCATGTTTTCGGTATGTCCCGTATTACGCTTGAACTCTTATATCCCGGATCAATGAAACTTGTGCATTGGCTTCCGGCCGTGTTTACGATAGGATGTGTTCTTCTTCTTGTGGGTTCTGTATTCGTTCATTGGCTTCTGTTGCCTTTTGTAATCTATATATTGTTATTCTGGATCGGAGCGATGATTGAAACGAAAAGTCTTAAGATATCAGTGATGGCTGTGCCGGCGGCGTTTGTACAGCTTTTCGGATATGGAACCGGTTTTATAAAGTCATATTTCTCCAAGATTATACTTGGTAAAGGTCGAAACATTGAAAAGGAGATAGAGATCAGAAAGGGTAGTAATGAAGGATTATAAGGAATTTGAAAAAGATGTGAAGACTCTTACCGTAAAGGAGATGAGTCCTGATGAACAGCCGCGGGAAAGAGCTCTCCGATATGGTTGTGGTTCACTCAGTCTGGCAGAGTTGTGGGCGTTGATCCTCCGGACCGGTATTCCAGGCACTCCGATAACGCAGCTTTGCCGTAATCTGATGAATTTTTGTGGGGGCAGTCTGTATCAGCTTGAGCGTATGGAATATGAACGTTTCAAGGAGGTTGGCGGTATAGGAACCACCAAAGCGCTTCAGATAGAAGCTGTAATGGAACTTATACGCAGATATAATAAAGAGCAGGCATGTAAAAGGACGCGGATCAGACAGTCTACGGATATTTTTAATGTAATGCATCCGGTAATAGGAAATCTGTCACATGAGGAGGTATGGGCATTGTATCTTAGCCGTAACAATGAGGTGATTTCGCAGGACAGAATTACATCCGGAAGCTCTGTCGCATCAATATTTGACATAAAGAAGATAATGCGGCAGGCATTGCTGCACAAAGCCGAGTGTGTGGTTATGTGTCACAATCATCCTTCCGGCAATCTGAATCCGAGTGCACAGGATGATCAGATAACACAAAAACTGAAAGAGGCATGCCGGACTATGGATTTGCGGATGCTCGACCATCTTGTGATCACTGCGTCAGGATTCTATTCCTACAACGATAACGGCAGGATGTAACGATTTTTCAAGAATGTCAAACGGTTTCTAATGAGTGGAATGATGTCGCAATGCGCGTTGGATGCGTCTCGTGTCTGGTGTGACGATTGAGTCTGTCGACAATATTTCAGCGTGTTTGCCTGTATTGAGAAGATATTTGTAAATGAGTATTCTTCTTACGTGGTCATTCAGAATATTCTCTTCGATTCTACCGAATTTTACCGCATCAAGAATGTTGTTTATCTCGGCTTGAGTGTCAGAAGGTGCAAGAATGATGTCAGAGCCTGCTTCCACTGCTTTTTCGGCTCCGAGTCCGAGTGCTCCTTGCATATTCAGTGCATCAGTCAGGACCAATCCCTTGAAGCCAAGATCATTTCTCAATAAATCTGTTATCACCGGTTTGGAGAGTGCCGCCGGCAATCCTTCAGGATCTATTGCCGGAAAAGCAAGATGTCCGATCATTATTCCCGAAAGCCCGTTGCTGATATATGTCTTGAATGGTTTGAGGTCTATGCTGTCAAGGCTTTGCAGACTTTTTTCAATTACCGGCATATGTTTGTGGCTGTCGCCGAGTGCGGCTCCATGCCCCGGAAAATGTTTGGCAACGCTTATCACATTCCCGCTCTCCACACCGCTTGCATATGCTATGGCAAGATTTGAGACCCGTTCGGGATCTGTGCCGAAAGATCTTTTGCCTATGAATTCATTCTTTGAGGAAATGTCAAGCACCGGACCGAGAATCATATTTATACCCAGTTTACGGCTTTCATCAGCCACCTCTCTGCCGTAATCGAACATAGTCTGCTCGTCCACATGTGCATCTATATCTGCGTTTACAGGAAATTCCGGAGCGTCGTGAAGCCGCATTCCAAGTCCCCATTCAGCATCGATAGCTATAAAAGGAGGCGTCTTGGAATATGCCGTAAATGTGTCGATTATTGCCGTGGCTGATTTAATATCGCCCTTGAGCAGGATAATGCCTCCTATTCCCGATTCTGCATATCCTTTGATCCGCGCAATAGAATATGGATTTGAATCGGTCATGACAGCGGGCATTATAAGTTGGGCTATCTTCCCTATAGTGTCGAGTCGTTGAAGCACACTGTCGGCATAAGCTGTGGCGTCGCGGGTTATGTCCGCTATCTCGACATCCGGTTTGTTTTCCGCCGGTTTCCCCGATACCGAGCATCCTGTGTTGATAGTAGTGGATATCAACAGACATGAGAACAGGGTATATATTTGCCTACGGAAGAGCATTGAAGATAAATCTTGGGGTAGGATCAGGATTCACCGGCATGCCCAGGGAGTTGAGATTCTTTATATATTTAAGAACCATAGCGCTTATCTCTTCCGGACTTTTCCATACAACGGTATTGTTTGCAAGAGAGCGCAGATCATCGTTCCCTTCTGCAAGATAATCTATTGTGGCTACGGTGTAAAGCTTATCCGGATTCATTGCCTCCCCGTTTATGATTACATTTTTTAATTCACCTTTGCTGTCTGCCACCACGCGCACATTACGGCTTATGGCTTCTCCGCCTTTCCTTGCCGCTGTTCTCATGGCTTCTATTATGTCGTTCCCCTTGATGTTGACAATATTGAGTTTGTTTGAGAAGGGGAAGGTGGATAGGATCTGACCTTCTGTAATATCACCTTTTGACATAGGCTGGCGTATTCCTCCGACATTCATTATCGCCATATCGATCTCTGGGAATTTTTCGCCCGCTTCCATTTTGGTGGAGGCAATTGACTTTGCCATATCAAATGCCATGTCTGCAGTCCAGTTGTCATATGCGCCTGTCTTGAGTCCGTTTGGCATATCAACAAGGCTTTTTCCGATAATATTGGAATTTATGGAATCCACAACTGCTTTATACGGTTTCATGAACTTCAGCATCCTTTTATCGTATTTGTTTTCCGGGAAGCGATCTGTTACAGGAATCAGATCGTACTTGTAATCATGGTCGTCAAGATCATCGAGATCGATCTTTATATATCCTACGTTTTTGCCGTATTTGCCAGTCTGGGTAACAAGAACCGGCTTGTCATTGGCGTTGTTTATCCAACAGGGTACTGAATTCTTATTTTTGGGGTCGACAAAGGTGTGGGAGTGTCCCCCTATGATTATGTCGATATATCGGCTTTGTTCCGCAAGCTTTACGTCTGAAATCTTGTCAAGTTCATTATAACCGATATGGGTTACGGCGACAACGAGGTCACAGTTCTTTTTTTTCTTTAGATATTCTGCCGTCTTATTGGCGGTTTTGATTGCATCACGGTATTTCATCGCGCCGTATTTGTCAGTCTGTATAAGGCTTTCGGGGTCGATATTGATACCCATGAATCCAATTTTGCGTTTACCGACCCTCTTGATGATGTATGGCTCGAATAAGCCTTCTGCGGGTGTCCCTTTAAAGTCATAGTTTGCGCTTAGACGTGCCCCTTTGACTCCTTTCCAGTGTCTGGCGAGTTCTTCTATACCGTTGTCGAACTCATGGTTTCCGAGAATGCGTATGTCATAGTCCATCATATTGAAGAGAGGGAACTCCACATCTCCATTAAAGTATTTGAAATAGAGAGTTCCTTGCACCATGTCTCCGGCATCTACGAGAATGACATTCTTTTCAGCGCTTCTTACAGAATCGATAATCGCTTTTCTCGGGAGTATACCGCCGATTCCATTCTTGCCTGAATCGATATTTGAGTGGGTATCATTGGTTGTCAGAATGACAAGGTCATCGGCGGCACCGATGATAACAGTGCCTATAGCGATGATAAGTGATAGAAATAGACGGCGCATATCAGATTGTTTTTATTTTAAACAATTTCTAAGTTCAAGAGGTTGAGTCGGCTTAGACCGACTCAACCTCTTGGTTTCTGCTTTATCCGAATTATTTTATAAGATTGTTGCCTGTCATATCAGCCGGAACAGGTATCTGCATGAGACCGAGTAGTGACGGAGCCACATCGGCAAGTCTGCCGTTCTCTAACTTGGCATTCTTGTCGCTTCCGACATAGATGAACGGTACCGGATTGAGAGAGTGGGCTGTATTTGGTGTGCCGTCATTATTGATTGCATGGTCGGCATTACCGTGGTCTGCGATTATTATTGTTTCATAACCGTGAGCTTTTGCAGCCTCTACAACTTTCTCAACGCATTTGTCGAGAGTAGCAATCGCTTTCTGAATGGCAGGGTAAACGCCGGTATGTCCGACCATGTCACCATTTGCGAAGTTGACTACGATAAAATCATATTTCTCGGTATCGATCTGGGATACGAGCTTTTCGGTAACCTCGGGAGCGCTCATTTCCGGCTGCAAGTCATAGGTTGCAACTTTCGGAGAGGGAACAAGAATACGGTCCTCACCTGGGAACGGTTCCTCTTTGCCTCCGTTGAAGAAGAATGTCACATGTGCGTATTTCTCTGTTTCAGCTATATGAAGCTGTTTCTTGCCGAGTGATGACAGATACTCTCCCAATGTATTCGGCACATCGGACTTTGTGAACAGGATATGGACTCCGGTGAATGAATCGTCATACGGTGTCATGCAATAATACTGCAGTCCCGGAATCGGATCCATGCCACCCTCGGAATGCTGTGTGAGTACGATGGTTAGCTCTTTTGCGCGGTCGTTGCGGTAATTGAAGAATATTACAACATGACCCTCGCCAATGCATCCGTCTACTGTGTCGTTTACAATTGGTTTTATAAATTCGTCTGTCACTCCCTCTGCATATGACTCCTCGACAGCCTTGACCATATTTTCGGAATGTTTCCCTTCACCTTTCACAAGAAGATCATAAGCCTCTTTTACGCGTTCCCAGCGATGATCGCGGTCCATTGCATAATATCTTCCGATTACACTTGCAATCTTACCGGCTGATTTTGCACAATGGTTCTCGATATCCTGAAGGAATCCCGCACCGCTCTTGGGGTCTGTGTCTCGACCGTCCATGAAAGCATGGATGAAAACCTTGTCAAGATTGTAGGCTTTTGCAGTATCACAAAGGGCATATAGATGATCTAATGACGAGTGGACTCCTCCGGTTGAGCATAGTCCCATGAAGTGTATCGGCACATTATGTTCTTTAGCATAGCTGAAAGCACTTTTGATTTCGGGATTCTCGGCGAAAGAGCCGTCGGCTATCGCGCGGTTTATTTTCACAAGATCCTGATAGATTACACGTCCGGCACCGATGTTGAGGTGTCCTACTTCAGAGTTGCCCATCTGTCCGTCGGGCAGACCTACATTCTCACCGCTTGCCTGAAGCTGTGAATGGGGATATTCAGCCAAAAGGCTGTCCATATAAGGAGTGGGTGTATTGTAAATTGCGTCATCTTTACCGTGATCGCCTATTCCATAACCATCAAGGATTATCAGTAATGATTTCTTAGACATGACTTATGTTTAATAATTGGGGTTATTATCTGTTTCTTTGCAACGACCGCCTGTGTCAAAGGAAAGATTCAGCGGTCATAACACAAAATTAGCTAAATCTTTTAGAAACTGTTTAAATTTATTATGAAAAAATATTATGTATGAATCTTCAGGTCTTTTGAGTGTCTTTCCGGCTGTTTTCACCAAGTTTCATCGGTCGAAACCGTCAGGTTTCTTCCTCTTCAGCTTGTAAAAACATCTCAGAAATACTTCTCAAAATCCTCTAAAAATAATTTTAAACAGTTTCTTAAATAAAACAACCCGTCTGAAGCCAGACAGGTTGTGATATTAATTCTGTTTAATAAAAACTTACAGAAATTAAGATACGTGTGTTCTGAAACACGGCTTAAGATTTTTTAAGCTCTTTGATACGAGCTTTCTTACCTGTAAGATTACGGAGGTAATAAAGTTTCGCGCGACGAACTTTTCCGAATTTGATTACTTCAATAGACTCGATGAAAGGAGATTCCATAGGGAAGATACGCTCAACACCGATGCCATCGGAAATTTTGCGAACGGTGAAACGTTTTTTGTCACCCTGACCGCTGATTTTGATAACAACACCGCGATACTTCTGAATACGCTCTTTGTTACCCTCTTTGATTCGGTAAGCAACCTCGATTGTGTCGCCGGGACCGAATGCCGCGAACTCTTTCTTGGGAGTGGCAAATGCCTCCTCTGCAATTTTAATTAAATCCATTTTTGTATGTTTTGTTAAATTATTTGCAATATAATAAGCATCTTTTTCAGGCGCGGGGGACAACCCCTCCGATCATCATTTTACAGACTGTCTTTGAACCTGTCTTACCAGAGATTGCAAAACCGACTGCAAAATTACAAACTTTTTTTGAATTGAGAAAATTTTGTCACAGAGGTTTCTTAAAAATCCACTCAATTCGAAAAAAAAATGTAAATTTGCAGGTAGGAAAATCTTCTATCGAAACAGATTATAAGGTTATATATGGATTGTAATCGCTCTGTGCGTTCGCTGAATATAAAGGGTAAGTTGATGACGTTCATGAACCCCGTTGTAATGGGCATAGTGAATGTCACGCCTGACAGTTTCTATTCGGCAAGCCGGGTTCAGGCTAAAGAAGATATCCTTCAGCGTGTAAGACAACTGCGCGAGGAAGGAGCCGCGATTGTCGATATTGGTGGTTATTCCACTCGTCCCGGTGCCGAGGCGGTTACTCCCGAAGAGGAATACCACAGACTCGCTGTCGGACTGGAGGTCATAAGACGAGAATGGGAGGATGCTGTGGTTTCTGTCGATACATTCCGGGCGGAAATCGCAAGGCGGTGTGTCTCCGACTGGGATGTTGATATTATTAACGATGTCGGCGGGGGAGAACTGGATCCCGGGATATGGGATGTCGTTGCTGAAATGGGGGTGGCTTATGTGCTTATGCATATGCGTGGCACTCCCGATACAATGTCTTCTCTCACCCGATATGAAGATGTGTCGGCTGATGTGCTCTCCATTCTTGCCAAGCGTGTCGCCACGCTACGGCAGTCAGGTGTCGCGAATATTATAATAGATCCGGGATTCGGTTTTGCAAAAGACCTGACGCAGAATTACCGTCTTCTTGCCGATCTCGAGATGTTTCATATAGAGAATGCACCGGTACTTGCCGGTGTTTCACGCAAGAGAATGGTATGGATGCCGTTGGGTACTGCTCCGGAGGAAGCCGCGAACGGCACCACTGTGCTGAATACCATTGCATTGATGAACAGTGCCGACATATTGCGGGTGCATGACGTCAAGGCTGCTGTTGAGGCGGTCAGACTGTTTGATTTATATAATTCGAGTAAAGTAAGATGATACCATTCGGAATCAAAGACATAATAGACATTCTTCTTGTAGCGCTGATGCTGTTCTATCTTTATAGACTCATGAAGAATAGCGGTACTCTGTCTCTGTTTTATGGAGTGTTGGCGTTTATTGGTATATGGGTGGTTGCCTTCGAGATATTCGATATGCGTCTTACGGGTACCATACTTGATAAGTTTATGTCGATAGGGCTCATTGTCCTTGTGATTCTGTTTCAGGATCAGATCAAGCGGTTCCTGATAGATATAGGCAGCCGCGGGCGATGGTCGCTGTTTCGTCGGCTTTTCAAGCATGCCGGTGAAAAGGGGAACGATCATTCACGGATCATGAATGTTGTATATGCGTGTATGTCGATGTCAAAATCCAAAACCGGAGCGTTGATTGTTTTCCAGCGCAAGGTTCCTTTGACGGATTATGAAAAAACCGGAGATATAATTGACGCAGATGTGAACATGAGGCTGATTGAGAATATATTCTTTAAGAACTCGCCTCTTCATGACGGAGCCATGATCATCTCCGAACATCGTATCAAGTCTGTGGGTTGTATTCTTCCTGTAAGCCATGACATGAATATTCCGAAAAATCTTGGATTGCGGCATCGTGCGGCATTGGGTATGAGTCAGGTTACCGATGCCGTTTGTGTCATAGTCAGTGAGGAGACCGGCAATATATCAGTGGCTCGGGAAGGTTCATTGATCGTAAAGGTGACTACTACCGATCTTGAACATATACTGTCTACAACTCTATGAGTTTCTTAGAATGGGACAGGTGACTCTCCCGGACCCGGCATAATGTCAGGCATAGGTGAGGAGAATGTTCCCGAGTCCGGGAAACTGAAACCGGAACCGCCGGATTTTCCGTTTTCCGAATTCATTTTTGATTCGAATTTCTGAATCTGTCCGACTTCCTCCAATGTGTCCCGCATAATTTCGTATCCCTCGTCCCAATTGTCGAAGCGAGCGAACTTAGAGACAAAACGCAGTTTTACGTCTCCTACAGCTCCACTGCGGTGTTTTGCAATGATAAGTTCCGCCAACCCTTGTATATTGTTTCCTTCAGCGTCCTCCGTGCTCTTTGTGTAATATTCCGGACGGTGGATAAAACATACCATATCTGCATCCTGTTCTATCGCACCAGACTCACGCAGGTCTGAAAGAATAGGTCGTTTGTCTTCGCGTGTTTCCGTGCTTCGGTTAAGCTGTGAAAGTGCGATAATCGGTATATTCAGCTCTTTGGCAAGAGCCTTAAGCGATCGCGATATCGTCGACACCTCCTGTTCGCGGCTTCCGAGTTTCATTCCCGAAGCTGTCATAAGCTGCAGATAGTCGATCATTATCAGTTTGACGCCATGTTCCCTTACAAGACGTCGCGCCTTGGTTCTCAGTTCAGTAATTGAAAGTCCGGGGGTCTCATCCAGATATAGGGGCGCACTGTATACATTTCTCAGTCTGTCGTTCAGCCGGTCCCACTCCTCTTCAGAGAGTTTACCGCTCTTGATCTTCTCACCCTCCAGATCGGCGACATTGCTTATAAGACGTTTCACAAGCTGTACGTTAGCCATCTCAAGGGTAAATATGGCGATGGGAATGTTATAATCTACAGCCATGTTTTTTGCCATGGAAAGAACGAATGCCGTCTTACCCATGGCCGGACGTGCGGCGATGATTATAAGGTCGGAGTTCTGCCATCCGGAGGTCATTTTGTCGAGTCCGGTATATCCGGTCTGGAGTCCGGAAAGTCCGGACTCCACGTTTGCAGCAGTCTGTATCTGCTCGATGGCGAGATTCAGAACCGGATCTATTTGGGTGACCTCTCTTTTAAGATGGGTCTGTGAGATATCGAAAAGCTGACCTTCGGCAGCCTGAAGCAAGTCATCCACATCGTTGCTTTCATCGAATGCGTCTCTCTCGATTTTGGAAGCGAACGCTATAAGACGTCGTGCAAGGTGTTTCTGGGCAATGATCTTGGCATGAAATTCGATATTTGCGGCAGAGTACACGCGACCGGTAAGTTCGGCGATATGTACTGCTCCACCGATATTCTCCAGTTCACCGTTCTTTCTCAGCTGTTCGGTCACTGTCATCATATCTATGGGGCGCTGGTTGAAACCGAGAGTGCTTATGGCATCGAATATTTTAGCGTTCTTCGGGTCGTAAAACGAGTCCGGAGTAAGTATGTCGCACACATTCATATAAGCATCCTTCTCCAGCATCAGCGCGCCAAGCACAATCTCCTCGAGTTCCGTATCGCGGGGAGGCAACTTGCCTGTGGCATCCTGCTGGATAGGTTCTATAGTCGGTTTCTTTCTATATCTTTGTTCTGCCATGTCACAAAATTAACGGTTTCTTATAATAACCACAAGTTCTGGATGCGGATATTATCGACATTTATAGACACTCCATTAATGATCATATTTGCCGTCGAGGACATCCCTGACAGCTTCGAGATAACCGAAACCGTTGAGACGGTCAGGCATAAGATAACTTCCCTCCACCCATTCGTTCCATGCGTTTATCATGATCATCTTCGGTTGGTCGGGATGAGAATCGGCATATTCTTTTGCCGCCTGAAGGAATCCTGCAAAAGACTGTGGCGTGTTATGGTAACGCACCACATCGGCGGCGCCTTTTTTAGGGAAACGCGGGGTGTCGTCCCATCCTATTGAAACCGTCGGGAACACAGGTATGTCAAGTTCTTTATCCCATTGATCGCGAATGTCGATACTTTTTGCGCCATATGCCATATAGTCACATTCAGGTTTGCCCATATTATAAAATGCAACGCTGTTTATGCCAAGTTTCTTGTGTAGATCTTTCATCTTTGCGATATCCGCGTCTGACAGAGGCTTGCCTTTACCGGGCATCTCCTGAAAGTGCACACCTTTGAAACCGGCTTTTTTAGCCTGCTTTTCAAAATATCGTAGAGCTTCGGAGGCTTTTTCAATATCGTTGTCGAAACCAAGGAGGAAATTCTCGATACTGAATATTCCGAATATAGGCTTGCCGTCTATCTTCAGATAATTGGGTTTTGTGAAATATTGGTTGATGACACGGTCGACAACAATCCTGTAATTCTTTTCGTCAAGCACCGGATTGAAGAGAATGGACTCGTCGCCGCCGTAACGGTACCAGTTCCAGTAATTCTTTTTCACGAAGTGGTTTGCCCACATGATATAAAAAGAGATCTTTTCATTATTTGCGGCTTTCAGGAATCCGTCGTTAAGCGCTCCTTCAAGGTAAGGTCCGTTCATAAACCAGTACCAGTCGTATACGAAGTTGTTTACTCCATATTTTGTGGCGGTCTCTATCCATCGTTCCACTACTTTCGGGTCATTGTCAAGCTCGTAGCCCCATAGCGGCTGTTTAGGCTGCTGGTGTCCTTCGAAACGCGGATAACCCTTTTTGATTACCTCCCATTCACCCTCGCCGTCTTGCCAAAGATATTTGTGACCGAGTGAATCATCGTGACATGACGGCCATACATATGCCGAAACCACATAATCTTTTGAATCTTTTGTGATATTTCTTGCCTCGGCTGTGAATCCGAGAGCGGACAGCAGTGTGAATGCTAACAGTTTGGTCAGTTTCATATGTTGTATATATTTGGTTAGTTGGATATTTGGTCAGTTTAAATAATAAAGTAAAAATATCCAGATGTTGAGTATGAACATCAGAAATGCGGTCTTTCCGAGTATAGGATTCAGTTCCGCTCCCTCCGACTGCTTGAGCCGTGTCCAAAGTATAAAGTGCAGATTGGCGTATAGAAAGGCTCCGACCTGCCATATTATTCCGGCAAATGATATGGTCGAGATCACCATCAGTGCCACAGCCGCGAATCCGTTGAAGAGGTATAGATCCGATATGAATTTTCTGCCTAAGATCACAGCTGTGGTGTGTTTGTTTTTCTCTTTATCGTCATAATAATCGCGATAATTATTTACTATAAGCACGTTTGTACCCATGAACCCTGTCATTGCTCCGAGCATCAAAGCCAGAGGCCAGATGTGAAAGTCCGGAATCTGCACATATGCCGTGAAAAATACCGGAATTATACCATAAAAAAGGAATACGGCGACATCTCCGAGTCCGTGATGCGAAAGAGGATATGGTCCGGCAGAATATGCCAGAGCGCCTGTGGCAATAAATATGCCGACGGGAACAAGTATCCAACCTGCGTAATATATCAGCGTGCAGCCTACAAGGCATGCGGTCGCAAGAAGCCCGAATGTGGCGTTGCGCATGGCTGTTGGAGTTATGTCTCCTTCGGTGACTCCACGGCGGAATCCTTCCCGTCCCTTTTTGTCCAGTCCGTTTTTGAAATCAAAATATTCATTGGCAAAATTGGATGAGATCTGTGCCATTACAGCAAACAGCAGGCATATCAAGAACGGTATTGTCTTGAATCCGTTATTGGCGACCGCTACAGATCCGCCGGCAAGCACACCGGAAACGGATACCGGCAAAGTACGCAACCGCATGGCCTCAATCCAGGGACTAATCTTTTTAAACATATGAATCGGTATGTAGTTGTATTGTTGTCAGTAAATATCTTCGTTCTTATCTGAGCCGGCGGAAAAACCGCTGCATGATATCCCTGCAGTCATCTTCAAGCACACCACCCTCGATCTTTGTCTTTGGATGGAACACTGACTGGACCTCGGGATGGCATGATAGAAAACCACGTTTCGTATCGGGAGCACCATATACGATTCTGCCTATCTGGCTCCATCCCAACGCTCCGGAACACATGGCACACGGTTCCACGGTAACGTATAGCGTGCAGTCCTGAAGATATTTTCCCCCTAAGTTCTCGGATGCGGAGGTTATCGCCTGCATCTCGGCATGAGCCGTCACGTCGTTCAAAGCCTCCGTGCGGTTGTGTGCGCGCGCTATAATGCGGTTGTTTACCGTGATTACCGCACCTATCGGTATCTCTCCCTCATCAAATGCCAGGGCCGCCTCGTCAAGCGCCTTGCGCATATAATATTCATCACTTCCGAAATTCATCAGCTATTTTCTCTGCAATCTCCGTCATAAGCCATCGCGGAGTAGAGGTGGCTCCGCATATGCCTACTGACTGTTTGTCTTTCAGTTTGTCCGTGTCCAGATCCTCCATGTCCCTCACAAGGTATGAGTTGGGATTGATTTTGTGGCATTCCTCGAACAGCACCTTGCCGTTAGAGCTTTTGGCTCCGCTTACAAAGATAATGGCATCGTGGGAACGCGCGAATTCCTTTAGTTTTGTAAGCCTGTTTGCGACCTGCCTGCATATAGTGTCGAAGTATTCGAAATTCCCGGAACACTTTTTTTTCTTTATTTCTTCGACTAAATGACGGAATCCGTCAAGTGATTTTGTTGTCTGTGAATATAACAGTATGTCGCGTGAGAGGTCTATGCTTTCAAGATCGTCGGCAGATTGTATCACAACCGCTTCTCCATCTGTCTGCCCTACAAGTCCGTTCACTTCCGCGTGCCCCTCCTTCCCGTATATGAGTATGAGAGGCATAATCTCCAGTTTCCCTTCTTTAACCATCTCCTTGTGGGAATCGTATGCCTGTTTTATACGACGTTGAAGCTGAAGCACGACCGGACAGGTAGCATCCACTACCGTTATGTTGTTCCGTTCCGCAGTGCTGTAGGTGGCAGGTGGCTCGCCATGTGCCCTCAGAAGCACCCTTGCATTTTTTAGGTGTTCCAGATCCGAATGTGTGATTGTCTCCAGACCCTTCTTGCGCAGGCGTTCCACTTCCGAGGCATTGTGTACAATATCTCCGAGACAATAGAGTGTGTCGGAATGTTCCAGTTCGATCTCCGCCTTCTCTATGGCGTTGACCACCCCGAAGCAGAATCCGGAATTGCTGTCAATCTCGATTTTCACTTCCGGTTATCTTCTTATAAAGGTTCAACAGCCAGTCCATCTGTTCTGCTATTGTCATTTTGTCATTGTCAAGCAGATGTGCGTCGTCGGCGCGTTTCAGCGGTGATTCCTTGCGGGTGGTGTCTATATGGTCGCGTTCCCGGATATTCTTCAAAACATCCTCATAATTGACATCCGCGCCTTTCTGTACGAGCTCCAGCACGCGTCTGCGTGCGCGTTCCTCCGGTGATGCATTGACAAACACTTTCATCTCTGCGTCCGGAAAAACTGTGGTACATATGTCGCGCCCGTCCATCACTATGCCCCTCTCTTTGCCGTATTGTTGCTGAAGTGATGTAAGATGTTTCCTGACCTCGGGAATCACAGCTACAGGACTGACAAGATTGCTCACATCCATCTCGCGGATGCGTCGCTCCACATCAACTCCGTTGAGCAACGTATGCTGGATTCCGTCCTCTCCTGCGGGACGGAAGGATATCTCTATCTCCGGAAGTGCTTTTATCAGTTTCCCGGTATCCATACCCTTGTCGGTGGATGCCATGCCATGTTCGATAGCATATAGTGTCACGGCACGGTACATCGCTCCGGAGTCCACATAAACATATCCGATGCGCTTTGCAAGATCCCTTGCCATTGTGGACTTGCCTGATGACGAATAACCGTCTATTGCAATTATTATTTTCGACATTCTGTTTTAGTTTTTTAGGGAGTTTAAAGACTTTAAGGTCTTTAAGGACCTAAAGTCTTGGATCCTTTACCTTAAGCCTTTTCGGTTTCGGAGCCGCTTTAACCAGACGCAGAACCTGGGCTGTGCGTGCCGGAAGATAGAGTTTCAGCCATCCTTTGCCTGAAGGCGAGTAGAGAGGATCGGGGATTGTAAAATGATTGACGGAATCATCTATGTTCTGGTAACCACCGAATTTCCCGGCATCGCTGTCGAGAACAACCTCGTATTCACCTGCCGGTGCGAGAAATCCGTAGTCGTTAAACGACTTGACCGGATTCCAGTTGAACACAAAGATGAGATCCCCGCGACGGAAGGCAAGTATCTGGTCGTCATCTTTCTCCCATAGCTTCTCCACCGGAGTTGCCTGGAAATTATAACATTTGGACACAATACCTATCATCTCGTTGTCGAACAGGTTGAGATATTTGTATTTCAGATCCTCCCGATCGACAAGATCCCACTGACGGCGGGCGTATTTGTGGCTCCATCCGTTACCCTCGCGCGGAAAATCGATCCATTCGGGATGACCGAACTCATTACCCATAAAATTAAGGTAACCGCCGTTTATGGTGGCGAGAGTCACCAGACGTATCATTTTATGGAGTGCCATTCCGCGTTCCACAGTGAAATTAGAGTCATTCACCTGCATATGCCAGTACATCTCTTTGTCTATAAGACGGAAGATGATTGTCTTGTCACCCACAAGTGCCTGGTCATGACTTTCGCAATATGAAATTGTCTTTTCATCAGACCTGCGGTTGGTGAGCTCCCAGAATATGGAGGTCGGGTGCCAGTCCTCGTCCTTGTGTTCCTTGATCATCTTTATCCAGTAATCCGGGATGCCCATGGCCATACGGTAGTCGAATCCTATACCGCCGTTGTCGAATTTGGCTGCCAGTCCCGGCATGCCGCTCATCTCTTCGGCAATCGTGATTGCTTTGGGATTTATTTCGTGAATAAGGATATTGGCAAGAGTGAGGTATACGATGGCATTTGTGTCCTGACCGCCGTCGTAATAATCCTGATAGCTTCCGAATGCTTTACCCAGTCCATGGTCATAATAGAGCATGGAGGTAACTCCATCGAAACGGAAGCCGTCGAATTTATATTCTTCCATCCAGTATTTGCAGTTGGAAAGAAGAAAATGGATTACGGAGTTCTTTCCGTAATCGAAACAGAGTGAATCCCATGCCGGATGCTCCCGGCGGTTGTCGCCATAGAAATACAGGTCATAACTTCCGTCAAGTCTGCCAAGACCCTCCACCTCGTTTTTCACAGCATGAGAGTGGACGATATCCATAATCACGGCTATGCCGTGCTCATGCGCGTCGTCAATCAGTCGTTTGAGATCGTCAGGCGTCCCGAATCGGGAAGATGCCGCATAGAAGCTGCTGACATGATAACCGAAAGAACCGTAATAGGGATGTTCCTGAATTGCCATTATTTGGATGGCATTATATCCGTCGGCCGCAATGCGCGGCAAAGTCTTTGTGCGGAACTCTTCGTATGTAGCCACCTTCTCTTCCTGCTGGGCCATTCCGATATGGCATTCATATATGAGGAGCGGTTTTGTATCCGGTTTGAATTTCCTTACCTTGAATTTATAAGGATTCTCAGGTTCATATACTTCAGCGGAGAAAATGTGTGTGACAGGATCCTGAACAACACGGGTGGCATATGCCGGGATTCTCTCCCCGCTGCCGCCGTCCCACTCTACGCGCATCTTATATAGGTCGCCGTTGTGAATGAAGTCTGCCGGAAATCTCCCTTCCCATACTCCGCCACCGATGGCTGTGAGTGAATAGCGTTCGTCATCCTTCCATTCCGTGAAAGTGCCGATGAGCCATATCCGGGTGGCGTTGGGGGCATATTCGCGGAAAACCCATTCTCCGTTTTTCTCTCTGTGGAGTCCGAAATAATTATATGCGTTGGCAAATCTGGATAAAGAGCCGCCTGTGTTGGCGGTCAGCTCCTCCATTTTGCGTATAACGTCTTCATGCCTTCCTTCGATAGCGGTAGCATACGGCTCCAGCCAAGGATCGTTTCGAAGGATTTTAAGTTTCTTTTTCATTTGGTGTTAATTAGGTCTTAGGCATTAAACATTCTCATTCAACATTCCCCATTAACCAAAAGGCATCGCCTGATGGCGTTGCGGAGTGTGTCGGCATCTTTCCCTCCTTGTCTCAAAGCTTCGAGTACACTATTGACGTATTCATCGCGCGAGCGGTAGCCAAGGAGTGCCGGCAGTCCGGAATCGGGCAGCATCGGCTTGTGATTGAACACCTTTAATATCCCGTTGTAATCGCTGTCGTGTACCATGACGGCAAACTGTTCGCGAAGCCGGTTATAATTCTTTCTTGGTTCAAGTTTGTATATAAGTGATTTGATGTGGGTTTCCAGTGCCGTTATGCACGAGAACCGGGCATCTATCTTGCATTCCACATCGCGTTTCACCTTATGGCGCACGTGTTGCAGGGCCTGCTGCTCTGCTTTCTGTTTGAAGGTTTGGATCACCTCCTTCTTGACCCTGCGTATAACCTTTTCGGTGTCCCTGCCACGTCGCCGCGCCATCACTCTGATAACGCTTTCAAGGAGGAAGATGTTTTCCACTTCAGCCACTTCCGGCACCAGTATCTCTTTCCTCCGCAGATAGTCCACCTCTATGTCCGTGCGCCTGTCGCGGTCCACTATCCCCCGGCTGCGGAGGTGGTGCATGTTCTTGAGGTCGTTGAATGTGCGGGTGGTCTCGATAACTTTGTTGCATGATCCCAGCGGACGCACGTTCCAGTCGGGGAATACAAGCGAATACAGCCGAAAATCAATGCTGTGCTGGGTGTCGCCTTCGATAAAGAGCACCGGCTTGCGGCTTCCCGCCAGTTCGAGGAATATCTCTTCATTGAGCGCCGACCCCCGGATTACTTCATAATCCCAGGCATGTTGCTCCGAGTCGTAGCTCTTCACCCAGATACATGTGTTTTTCGACCGGGAGCTGATGAAGTCTATTTCTACCGAATCATACACGAAAGTGCAGTCCGGACGCAGGGCTTCGATGGAGTTCCAGAGCGAAGCAAGTATCGAGGGATGTATGAAGAGCGACGGGGAGTCGACGAATATCACTGCCTCAGGCATCGCATATAGAACAGCGGTTATGTAATACAATACAGCTTTCTCACCCTGGCTGAGCGACGTGACACTGATGAGGTCGTCGCCCGCCTGGGTGGCGAACATCAGCGATCCTTTGCTGCGCATTATCTTGTTGCCGGGGAAACACTGTTCCCAAAGGCTTTTGATGGTGTCGAGTTTGGTGGTGCGCAGTTTCACGCGCTTCCCACCTCCAAATTCGCGGTCTTTTAACTCCAACAGGTATTCGAGTTCGTCGGCGAACACCATATATATAAGTTTGTCGAGTTCGCTGACCGCATCTGTACGCATATATGTATGGCGCGATGCTGCCTTGCGGAAAAGGTCGTCGACAGAACCGGGACGTCGGGATTCCTCCCGTTTCGGGAAAGAGGCGGAGAGTGCGGAGAGGCAATAGGCGCGTTCGCCGCAGAGAGAGACCATCTCCTGCATGAACCGGCTTTTGCCGGCACCGTTGGCTCCGATAAGCGTAATCTCCCGTGTCCACCCCGTCTCGGGGGTGGCGCGTCCGGAGAAATGTGTCGGCAGTTTGATCCTATTGCTCATAACCTATAACCTGACATCTAACCCCTAAAGCCTGCGATCCTCGCAAGATATTTGCCGAGAATGTCGAATTCGATATTCACCTTGCTGCCTTGTTTTATATCGCGGAAGTTGGTATTGTCGTGGGTATAAGGGATAATGGCAACGGAGAATGTGTTCTCCGTAGGCTCGCACACAGTCAGGCTTACGCCGTTCACTGTCACCGATCCTTTATCTACTGTCATATATCCCTTGCGCATCATTTCAGGCGTGGTTTCGTAGCGGAATGTGTATCTCCAGCTGCCCTCCTCTGTCGTGAGATCTATGCATTCCGCTGTCTGGTCTACATGTCCCTGTACTATATGTCCGTCAAGACGTCCGTTCATTTTCATGCTGCGTTCAAGATTTATAAGATCTCCAACTTTGAGGTCACCCAGATTTGATCTTTCCAGAGTTTCCTGGATTGCAGTGACAGTGTATGTGCCGTCACCCGGAAGATCGACAACTGTGAGACACACACCGTTGTGTGCCACACTCTGGTCAATAGACAATTCGTCAGTAAACGAGCACTTCATTGTTATATGGAGGTTTGTTCCCTCTTTCTTAAGAGCCACAACCTGTGCGGCTTCTTCAACTATTCCTGAAAACATTAATAAATTCTTTTAGAGTATGTTTGGATTTAACTTTCCTTTACATGAAGAGTTGTTTTCGAGGGAATTCCACAAGTTGAAGATGGAGCATAGCGGGCTATGCAACTGATGAGACTTGGTGAAATTCACCGGAAAGAACCTTCAGGGAATGGAAAAGAATATTTCAAAAATACTCAATATTTAATTCGTGTTAAATTCAAACATACTCTTAATATTTTGACATTTTAAAACCTACACACATTCCGTCGTAAGAAGATAACAAAGAAGATAAGGTCTTTGCCATGGATATGTTGGAATACTTGGCGATTGCCTCGATAATCTTCATCAGCTTTGTGGCATCGAACATCACGTCCATGGAACTTGATGTTTTCTGGACATATGTGGTGACCTTGCCTAAATTTATCTTTCCCATGGCCTTGAAGTTGAAGATGAAAGAGCCCTTGTCACCTCCTTGTGCCGGTTCGATTGTGCCTGAAAGTTTCAGTTTCTTTATGGTAAGCTGGAAAGTCCCGTCATTGTTTACGGTCAGTGTAGCACCCGTCAGACCATATCGTGTGTAATAAGGTTGTAGTTTTGTCTCGATTGCCGATGCGGCGGCCACGCCACCGGCTTTTTTCAGGAAGTTGTCACCCTTGAAAGTTACTGCCGGTCCGGACGCTTTCCAGTTTCCTTGAAGATCCTCGACTTTTAGATCGGATCTGGACAGCACTCCCTCAATAAGGTTGCCGATAGTGTTTGAAGTATTGCCCCCTCCGCCTATCTTGCCGAGAAGATCCGATAGACTCTGTGCATTGGTCAAATTAACACATATCGCGAAAGTGAATGAAATAGCTATGATTCGTTTAATACCTTTCATATCAAATTATTAGATTAGATATTTCTGTCTTGGGTAAAAACAGATAATATGGTGAAAATGGGATAAAAATTAATATATAACTGTTGAATTTTGGTATAATTGGAGCATTATTGCACAAATTTATATTAAAATTGGATAATATTATAATTTTATTTTAATTTTGTTTCAATTTATTAAATATCATTATGAAACAGATTTCTTTAGGAGTTCTGGTTCCTGCTGTTCTGGCTTGCATTATTACCGGTTGCGCCGGTGACGACAATCCCTGGCAGGGCTCGGCTGATGGAGGAGCTTTGAAGGTTGAGCTTGCTGCCGATGGAAAGATCTCCGCTTTCACGCGCGCTGACGACACGAAGTCGCCCATAGTGCCTCTGCCGTCGGAATTCAATATAAAATTGTCTCGGACAGACGGTAGTTTTTCAAAAAAATGGGACCGTATTGAAAATTTCAATAAAGAGGAACTTTTCCCTATCGGTGAATATACTATTGAGGCTGAATACGGAAGCCGGGATACCGAAGGTTTCGAGCACCCCTGGTTTTATGCTTCCGATAATGTATCTGTGACTGCGGGTGACGAGAAGCGTGTGAGCCTTACCGCCACTCTTGCCAATGCAATGGTAAGCCTGCGCTTTACTGATGATTTCAGAAACAGCTTTACGGCATATAGTGCGGCACTACGTTCTGCCGGACATGACTATATTGTGTTCGCCCAGGGTGAGGACCGTCCTGCCTATATGGCTCCTTCGCAGATCGAATTGAGTCTGACGCTTACCAATGCATCGGGCAAACAAGTTACGATCCAGCCTTCCGGTTTCAAGGCTGAGGCGTGCCATCATTATGTGGTCACAATAGGTGTCAACGGAGGGGGTGACAGAAATAATATGACTCTTGCTGTCGATTTTGATGACGAGGTTATTGCCGAGACGGTGGAAGTGCCTCTTGGTGACGAGCTTTTCGAAGCTCCTGCTCCGTCGGTGGTGGCAAAGGATTTTACCGCTGGGGAGACAATAAATGTTTTCGAGAGCTTCACTCCGGAAGGGAATCCCCGCTGTGAGGTGTATGCTTTCGGCGGATTGAAGGAGGTGACGTTTTCGCTCAATGCCTCGTCAACCTATAACCCTCCTTTTGGCAGGGAGATACAGTTGGTGAATGCCTCGGAAATTGATCAGGCAAACGCGGTTGCGTCCGGACTTGATGTGATAGGACTTTTCCGTAACCCTGACAAGATGGGCATCGTGGGTCTGAAAGGATTCCTTGAGAAGCTGCCTATCGGTACGCATAAAATCACATTGACAGCTATCGACAAACTCACCCGGGTGAGCGAGCCTATAGAGTTGAATGTTATAGTGACAGCGGTGGAGATCAAGATCGAGCCGGTTGCAAGAGTTCCTTATTGCGGCACAGAGAGTGAAGTGTATCTTTCCACCAACAGCCCGGATGTGCGTGACAGAGTGGCTTTTAAGGTGACTAACAATAATGTCGATGCTCAGGTTCTTGCGATCGAAGATGTCACAGACTCCGGGGAAACGAGGTTGCCTTATAAATATAAATACAGGCTGAAAACTCCTGAGCTGAAAATGCAGTCCAGTCCTTTGCTGGTATTTTATGGATCGGAAGTTGACGTGAGGGCAAACACGCGTCTTGAAGTCGAGTTCCCGAAATTCAGGGTTGATGTAGATCCATTTGCCAAGAAAGTCAAGGTCAGAATAGTACCCGAGAACCCTGAAGACCTTAAGGTTATAACGCGAGACCTCATCATTATAAGTAATGGTAAACGTGTAGCTGACAACCGGTTGGACAAGAATGTGCAGACAGGAATAATCAATGTTTTTGAAGTTTCCCCGGCAACTACATACAATAATGTGGAATATGCTCTCGCCAATACAGCGAATCCGCATACTGCCGTTCCTGAATTTACCACGGAGGCGATTCGGGATGTCCCCAATGGAAATTTTACAGAATCTTACACATCAATTCCAAAATTTGATATAAGAGTAGGGGGTGATTTCACCGATTTTTATACAAGGGGGATTGTTTCCAGTATTGAACGTAATGAACCGGTCGGATGGGCAAGTGTAAATCAGAAAACATGTTATTCAGGTGCAACTAATAAAAACAGTTGGTTTGTAGTGCCTTCAACATTCCTTGATAATGGTGCAGTTACAATTAGAACTGTCGGATACAAGCATTCTGGTGAGACGCCTAAAAATTCAGGAAGCTTTGGAAGTACAAAATATTATTGTACCAATACTCCCACTGAAGACTATCTTGATAAATGTAGGGGGGAACTGTTTCTTGGGTCATATTCGTTTATTAATGGCGAAGATGATTATAAGCGTGGAATTCCTTTTGAATCCCGTCCGTTGACGTTGACATTCAAGTATAAATACACACCTGTTAATGACAAGAATGGAGAAGCAGAAGGAGGAGAAGCATATGTGAAAGTATTTAATTCATCCGGTAAAGAAATTTCCCAAGGTGTTCTCAGGCTTGATGCATCTACGGTATTTACGTCTAAGATAATTGAACTTGAGATATACGATTTTGGGGAAAAAGCTTCTAAAATCGAAGTGGGTTTTAAATCGACAGCTACAAGCATAAAAACGCTGACAATAGTAGTACCCAAAGATGATGCCTTGGATGAAGGACTCTCATATAAAACATCTCGAGGCGATTATTCCCGACCCACTAATCAGTACAAGGCGTTTGCCAAGGGTTCGGAACTGGTTATTGATGATGTAGTGCTCGGATATGATCCGCCGGCTTTGATTTCGGGTCAGTCTAATAAAGCTAAACTTAATCCTAAAAGAAGATAATTCATGAAATCAACTAATATACTGACGATTCTGTTATGCTCGGTTTTGCTTTTCTCTTGCGGAAAGGAGGATCCGTTCACCGGTCAGACGGCTGGCGGGGAGGGACAAGTCCTCAAAAGTGCGCTAAACATGGATTTGCGGGACGGAGAACGCGGACAGACAACTCTCCGCTCCACGCGTGCGGATGTCCCTTACGATGACTTTAAAGTCATCTTTACAAAAGATGGCGCGGCTGCCCCTGCAAAAACTTTCCGGTATGGAGACATGCCCGATGTGGTGACTCTTGAGAAAGGAGTCTACACGGCTACTGCCACTTATGGCGAGAACCTTGACGCTGAATGGGAGAATCCCTATTATGTCGGTCAGTCGCAGGCTTTCAATATACGCGCAGGGGAGATTACCGACGACATCGGCGAGATTGTATGCCGGCTGGAGAATATCAAGGTTTCCATAGGTTTCGCTCCTATACTGACGCAGGAGATGTCCGAGAGCTCTTTTGTAGAGGTGAAAGTCACCTCAGACGGGCAAGATGCCAAAGGACTCCGTTTTACAAAATTTGAAGAGAACAGAGGTATCTCGGGATATTTCCGTTACGCCGAGGGTGTCTCATTAGTCGCTACATTCAACGGCATGGTCGAGGGTTTGAAAATTTCGACGACGAAATCGATACCCGTTGTAGAGAAAGGGAATCATTATAAGATAACTTTCAAGCTTCATACCCAGGAAGGAGAAAATCAGGGAGATGTGACAGCCGATATGAAAGTGGATGCAAGCGTGACGGTTGTCAATGTTGAGCGCAATGTCGAAGTTGGAGACGATGATATTCTTGATGATGACGAACGTCCGTCTGAAAAACCCGATGATCCGAATCCACCTACACCCGGTGGCGCTCCGGAGATTGTCGGAACCGGAACGATCAATATCGATGCATTGAATGTGATAGACGGCAGCGTGCCTGTCGGAATGAAGATTACGAGTTCTGCGGATGGAGGATTCCAAGAGTTTAACGTTGTGATAGATTCACCTGACTTGCCACCAGCGGAATTGGAAAGAGTCGGTCTGTCTGCCAATCTTGATCTTGCTGAAACTCCCGAGCAGTTCGCGGCTCCGTTGACTAATTTCGGTTTCCCGACAAATGTCAAAGGAAAGAAGGAGGCGAATATCGAAATCTCGGCAATACTTTTGGGTATGCTTAAGGGTGTAGATGCAGGTGCCGGTCATACACATAAATTTATTTTGACTGTAACGGATGCAAATGGCACTACTGAAAAGACGCTGCAGCTTAAATTTGAATAAAAATTATGGTGATGAATATATTTAATAAAACGACATACAAACAGTTAATTGTTGCCGCCCTTTGCTTGCCGTTAGCTTCTTGCGTCTCGGAAGATCCGTTCTCATCCAAAGGCGAAGGAACATTAATGCTGTCGCCTGAAATACGCAGTGAGGTGACAACGCGTTCTTCAGAATTGACTCAGAATACCGATCTCCGCGAGAAGTTGGTAATCTATATTGAGACTTCGCGCGGTGTGATAAAAAAAATAAAGGGACTGGATAATCTTCCTCCTTTCATTCCTTTAAAGTCCGGCAGATATCTTGCCGAGGCCTGGACCGGCGACAGTGTCTCGGCCTCGTTCGATAAGAAATGGTATCGTGCGAAGGAGGAGTTTGTTATTGCAGACGGAGAAAACAAAAACCTGCCTCTTGTCTGCAAGATCGCCAATGTTGTTGTGTCCGTAAAACCGGATGTCTTGGGACTTGGCATGTCCAATCTCAAGGTGACTTTCAGTCACTCCCGCGGAAGTCTGGAATTCACTGAGGAAAACATTGCTGTGGCGAAAGGTTATTTTATGATGCCCAATGCCGACAAACACCTTTCTTATAAAATGGAGGGGGATAAATCGGATGGCACTCATGTTGTGAAGGAGGGTATTATTCCGAATGTGCAGCGCGCACATGAATATGTATTGAACATCACTTCAGAACCCGGCGAGAACACACTCGGCGGAGCGTTGATAAAGATCAGGATTGAGGATATAC
This sequence comes from uncultured Muribaculaceae bacterium, assembly GCA_910579845.1. Taxonomy (GTDB): domain Bacteria; phylum Bacteroidota; class Bacteroidia; order Bacteroidales; family Muribaculaceae; genus Lepagella. The sequence continues at coordinate 37,896 of CAJTWL010000017.1, forward strand.
CCCTTATTGAGGAAACTGTAGAGATTTTCGGTCGTCCTACAATCGAGGGTGTGGATTTCAATATTGACGAGCAGGTTGTCGGCATACCCGGTACTCCCGCAGGACAGAAAGGAGCCTTCACGGACAAGATTGTTTATGTGCGCGGATATGAGGGTATCTACAGCCTACAGCTCCGTGGCGGACAAAATTTTATCGACATGGGGCATATTGCCGCCAATTATAATCTTATTGATCCGAGTCTTTCTGCTGATGATGTAGCCCTTCTTGCCAATCATGGGATAACCTGGGACAATCCAAATGATATAACAGATCCTGTAACGGGCAAACGGATGTCTGAAATGCGTATCACATTCCATAAATCATTTTTTGATCATCTCCCTCAAAAAGATACTGAATACAGGATGGAGATCATCGCTCTTGACAATCAGGAACCGATGGCAAAAAACCAGACAAAGGTGTTGCGTATTGCTACTTCCGATGCGGCCGTGGAGGTGAAGGCTCCCGTGGAGACCGCGCCTGCGCCGGATCCTGAAAACGCGCCGATGGCAGTGCTTTCAAGGTCTGCAACGCTGACCGGTTATGTAATGACGGAGGGTGCGACGAATTACGGCATCAAATACCGCAAGCAGGGCGAGACCGCATGGACTAAGGTTCCGGTACAAGCCGGCACGCGCGCACCGCTGAGTACATTCAAAGTGGATGTCAACGGTCTTCAGCCTTCAACTACATATGAATATACGGCATATTCGGAAGGATATGACAAGGAGGATATTCAGACTTTCACGACTGAAGGAGAGTTCACTATACCGAATGCAAGTTTCGAGGATTGGTCGTCTTATTCTGCATCCACATTATTTGGATCAAAAAATGTTGTGCTTCCATGGAGTGTGGGTGATAAGGAAGCTTCTTTCTGGGGTTCCGGTAATGAGGGTTCGGCTACGGCAAACAAGACACTGACCAATAAATCGACCGATATGTTTAAAAGCGGTCAGTATTCTGCAAGACTCGGTTCTGACCAGGCGCTGGGAATAATTGCCGCCGGGAACATATTTGTCGGCAAATATGTCGAGACCGAAGGGACTAACGGACATCTTCTCATAGGAAGGTCCTATAACGGATCTCATCCTACGAAATTGAAAGTCTGGGCAAATTATCGTCCGGGCACGGTGGATATAGTAAAGAACGGTATGGACAAGTATCTTCCTGAAGGATTCAAAGGCTCGTCGGATCATGGTCAGATATATGTTGCATTGACTACCTCGCCGATAGATATCCGTACGAGTGACCCTGAAAATGGGCTCTTCAATAAAGATGCGCAGGAGGTGCTCGCATACGGGCAGGTGACATGGACAGCTCCTTTCGGTGCCGACGGCGTTTTGGAAACTGTTGAAATTCCGATAGAATATTATGAACGGGCGAAAACAATGGCCGCGAAATATCTTGTCATAGTGGTTTCTGCGTCCAAGTATGGGGATTATTTCTCAGGAAGTTCAAGTTCGGTGATGTATCTTGACGATTTTGAACTTATATATGACAAATAAATTCAAGAAGCTTCTCACAATTATGCTTTTGACTCTGTGCTGTTTTTCCGCGCAGAGTCAATCTGCTGTTATTGACAGTTTACCTAAATCTACGCTTGATACCGTTCCAGCAGACTCTATCGGGAGATATATCAACAGCATCGGCGCCGATATCGACTCGTTGCGCAATAAGATCTCGGCTCTCGGTACTATGGTTCAGAACCGTGAGTCTTTCGATACTCGTGTGCGGGATACGGTTCAGATGAAAGCCGATGTATCCATCCCGGATCCGCAGCATGCCGATACTCTTCATATAACACCTGCAATGATTGCTCGCCAGAAGCATGAGCAGCCTGTGAAAGAGTTTGAAATGGATCTTAAAGGTGTGAAGTTTGTTCCCAAGGGACAATGGGTTACCGGTATTTCAGTCTCTTATTCCCAGTCGACACAGAATGATTATCAGTTCCTGATTCTACAGAATATTTCGGGTGACACCTACAGTTTCAAGGTCTCTCCGATGCTGTGTTATATATTCAAGGATGATATGGGTGCCGGAGGTAAATTCTCTTATACCCGTTCATTGACAAAACTTGAGAAAGCGGATATTGTGTTGGATTCAGAGACAAATTATGGAGCAGAGTATCTTTACTCTCTGGCTCACAATTATTATGTTACCGGCATTTTCCGTAATTATTTCTCACTTGGTCAGAGTCGCAGGTTCGGTGTATTTACCGAATTGCAGCTGAAACTTGGAGGCGGTCAGTCAAAGATTACCACGGGAAGTGGGGAGGATCTGTCGGGAGCCTACGAACGTAACTTCCAACTCGGCGTAGGTCTTGCCCCGGGACTTGCTGTGTTCCTTAGCAATTATTCCGCTATTGAGGTGAATGTAGGTGTGCTCGGTTTCAATATGACTCAGACCAAGACGATCAACGATCGGATATACGTGTCGCGACGCAAGTCACAGTCGGCTAATTTCAGAATAAACCTGTTTTCAATCACGTTTGGCGTAGCGTTCTATATATGAAAATTAAAAGTATCTACAGAATAGTCTGCACCGCGTTGATGATGGCGGTTATCTCTTCAGGAGCCAAGGCCTCGGAGCTGATGTCGCAGGAGACTGAGCCGAAAGACACGGCTGTCAGCATTCAGAAGGGTAAGTATATCTTTATTCCGGATTCCCTGCAGAATGATGTCATGACACTGCTTATGGGAAATTCCAAGGTGGTTGATGACGAATCAAAGTATGATTCTACCGAAAAGGTTATCTGGAAGGGGGATACAATCCCGATGAAGCTCCGTACCCGGAATCTCGGTCGCTATGACCGCGGGCTTTTCAACTATCTGTTCGTGCCGAAAGGGAACTGGAGTCTCGGTGCCACGGTCTCTTACGGAGAATTGTCGACAGACGACATGGAATTGTTCGATCTTTTGACAGATATAGATCTGGGAGGACATATATTTGCCATAAAGCCGTATGTCGAATATTTCATTGGCAATAACATCTCGTGCGGCCTTCGCTTCGGTTATACAACGGGAAAGGCGCATGTCGACTCGTTCAAGGTAGATATAGATGAGGATATGAATTTCAATCTTCATGATATAGCCTACGGCAGCGAGAGTTATAGTGCGGCTCTGTTTTTCCGCCAATATATAGGTATCTCCCGTCGCGGACGCTTCGGCGTGTTCAATGAGGCTGAATTGTCTTTTGCTTCAGGAAATTCGGACTTCACGCGCCCGTATGACGGGAAGCCGAGAACCACGCATACCACCTCCGCAAGCATTGCGCTTAATTTCTCTCCCGGTGTGAGCGTGTTTATCATGAAAAATGCGGCGTTCAATCTTTCACTTGGTGTGTTCGGTCTGCACATTAAGAGTGAGAAGCAGACTGAGAATGGTGTGCAGACGGGTAACCGTACAACCTCTGGTGCCAATTTTCGCTTTAATATTTTCAATATCAACTTCGGCATAGCCATCCATTTATGAGAATCTCACGTATCGGAAATATTATATTGTGGTGTGTGGCGCTCGTTGGAGTGTCGGCATGTATAAAGAATGACATACCATATCCGAGGATCCCGCAGAAAATTATAGCGATTGCCGCCGAGGGTGAGTCTAAACCGGCATATATAGACTCTATCGCATTTGAGGTCGATATCTATATTGAAGAGACGACAGATATTGAGAATGTGAGGTTCTCGGAATACAAAGTCACTCCCGGGGCTGTATCCACACCTGATCTTGCAGAAGGTAAATATGATTTCACGACACCGATATATGTGACTGTGTCCCGTTGGCAGGACTACGACTGGAAGATCATTGCCCATCAGGATATAACTCGTTATTTTCAGGTTGCGGGTGAGGTCGGAGAAAGTGTTGTCGATGTAGTGGCGCATCGTGTGATAGTGAATATGCCGGAGGGAACGGATCTTTCCAATCTTACACTGCAGAGGGTGAAACTGGGACCGGAGGGTATAACCACAATGAGCCCTGATCTTAAACCGGGTCCTCTTGATCTTTCTTACCCGAAAAGGGTAGAGGTGACTGCTCACGGCAGAACAGTGATATGGACTATATATGCACAGATCACAGAGTCTATTGTTTCCACAACCGAGGCATCGGCATGGTCAGAGGTCATATGGGCTTATGGTAACGGTCCGGCGGATGTTCAGAACGGATTTGAATACAGACTCGCATCCGAGCAGACATGGACGGAGGTGCCTGAAAAATATGTTACCCAGACACAGGGAGTATTCTCTTGCTATATACCGCATCTAAAACCTATTACTGAGTATGTGGTGAGAACTGTTTCCGGAGAGAACAAGGGTAATGAAATAGCAGTAAAGACTCAGGGTACCGCGGATATCCCGAATGGTGATTTTGAACAGTGGTGCCAGATAGGTAAGATAATATATCCATATGACGAAGGGGGCACACAGTTCTGGGATACCGGCAACACAGGTTCTTCCACACTTGGTCAGAATCTTACCGTATCGTCTGAGGATACACCTACGGGTTCCGGACTTTCGGCTGAGTGTACTACAAAATTTGTCGGTATTGCCGGTATCGGTAAACTTGGAGCCGGTTCCATATTTACCGGTAAGTTTGTGAAAGTGGATGGTACGAACGGTATACTCGATTTCGGTCGTCCGTGGAATATGCGTCCTACAAAGATGCGCGGATATTTCAAATATAAGGGTAAGGATATAGACTATGCGTCGGCTGAGTTCTCTGCTCTGAAGAACAGACCGGATACATGTATAATATATGTGGCTCTTACTGACTGGACCGCACCGTATCAGATACGTACCAACCCCAAGAACCGCATACTGTTTGACAAGGATGCGTCTTATGTGATCGGTTATGGTCAGATGCAGTTCAGCGGTGATTCCAACGGATGGAAAGAGTTTGTGATTCCGATAGAATACAGATCTGCTTTAAAAGAGCCGACATATCTGCAGATCACATGTGCTACCTCTAAATATGGAGACTATTTTACCGGTGGAAACGGTTCGGTGATGTGGGTCGACCAGTTCTCATTCGAGTGGGATCTGGAGTAGTAAAGATGAGAGTATAGAGTTTTCAATCAGAATATATCATAATATATAAGAATAAATAAATATATGAGTCGTTTTGTGGTAACATTGCTGTTGCTCCTCGGTATATCGCAGGTTCATGCACAGACCTATTTCGAGCCGGCGGCTCAGGATGTCTATACCCCTACAGGTTTGCAGAAGGGTGTGCGCCGGGCTACTGATGTGGGGCTCATAGCGCTTCCTGTGGCAGCGCTGACTGCCGTACTTATACAGCAGGACTGGAAAGGATTGGTGCAGGGTCTTGAGGTGGCAGGAGCTGTTGCCGCTTCGACATATCTGCTGAAAGGAGTTGTGCGTGAACGGCGTCCCGACGGGTCGGACATGCATTCTTTTCCCTCCGGTCATACCTCTTTCTCTTTTGCTTCAGCCGCATTCTTGCAGCGTCGCTATGGATGGAAGTTCGGAGTTCCTGCGTATGCGGTAGCGGCTTTTGTCGGATGGGGTCGGGTGTATTCCAAGCGCCACCACATTTGGGATGTGGTGGCCGGCGGTGCTATCGGAGCAGGATTCGCATATATATTCACTACTCCGTTCGCAAAAAAACACAACCTTGCAGTGTCACCGGTTACCGATGGCAACAATGTTGGTATTTACGCATGTATGGAATTCTAAGAAACTGTTTAAATTTATTACGAAAAAAATGTTATAAGTATTCATTCAGGTCTTTTGAGAGTCTTTTCGGCTGTTTCCGCAAAGTCTTATCGGTCAAAACCGGGAGGTTTCTCCCTCTTCGACTCGCAGAAACATCTCAAAAATCCATCTCAAAATCCTCTGAAAATAAATTTAAAAATTTCTAACAAATTATTATTAAGGAGATGGGTAGATTCTGGCGCGACAGACTAAAGTCTTTCGGTTATGCGATAGATGGATTGCGATATCTTTTTTGTAAGGAGGGGAATGCCAAAGTTCATCTTATGGCAACTCTGCTTGTGGTTGTAACCGGATTCCTTTTCCGGATTTCTGCAATGGAATGGACAGCAATTCTGCTCTGTGTAGGTATGGTAATCTGTGGCGAGGCATTGAATACCGCGATTGAGAAAGTGTGTGACAAGGTCTCTCCGCAGAGGGATCCGCTCATAAAAATAGCAAAAGATGTAGCCGCAGCCGGAGTGTTGGTTTTGGCAGTAGTATCGGTGATAATTGCCGCTATAATTTTCGGGACGAAAATTATATTGATTTTTAAATAGAAATTTATATTATTTTAATTCGTTGAATTGAAATTAGATACAATATTTTGAACAATTTATTTGCAAATTTGTTTAAAAATTATTTGCACAATTTAGAAAAAGGATATAACTTTGCACTCGCAAAACGGGAT
>CAJTWL010000018.1 GCA_910579845.1 uncultured Muribaculaceae bacterium
TCCATATAGTCACCAAGTTCCCGATAGGTCTTGTCCTTGCTCTGCATCGTAAGAAGGATTGCCGACGTTTCTCCAAAGTTAGAGATTAGTTCAACTCCGGCCACACCTGACGGCAATTCTCGTTTTAGACCCGGAATACCCATGTAGAACTTACTCCAGAACTCATCCGTGTCCTTCACATTGTCATCGAGGTTTACAAATGTCATCACCATGCCGTTGGTCGCGCGCGATGTTGTCTTGGATTTTTTCACCTCTTTGAAACTGAATGAATAATCCTCCATCTTTTTCATCACGCGCTGTTCCATCTCGGCAGATGTTGCACCGGGATAGACCGCCACAAGAACGCCCTCGCGTATGGTGAAATCCGGAAATTCATTCTTGTTCATCTTTTCGAGGGCATAAATGCCGAATGCTATCAGCACACAGACCACCAATATCACGACATTGTGATATTTATAGCCCCATTTCACGATTCCCGAATCCTTTACGGGGGGTAATGAGTTTTTTTGTTTGTTATTTTCCATAATCAGTCTATTGCGGTTATGGCTGTATTCGAGCTGACCTTTTGTTGACCTTCAACGATAACCTTTTCTCCTTTGGTCAACCCAGATTCAATAATCATATTCTCGCCTGAATATGTTTTGGCAGTCACATATCTTTTCTCTGCGTGCCCGTTATTGTCAATCCAGACAAAATAGCGATTGGAATTGTCAAGCAGAACAGCTGATACGGGCAGTGTGATTGCCTCTTTTGTATTCTCTGCCATAAGGGATAGACGACATATCATCCCCGGCAGCAACTGACCGTCAGTATTAGGGCAACTGAATGTCACTTCGTATGTACGCGACAAAGGATTCGCTGCTATATTCTTATCCGTCAAAGTGCAAGCATATTGACGTTCTCCGAGTGCCGGCACGTTGAACACCGCATTGGCTCCTTTTGACAATTTCGATATTTCGTTCTCACCTACGGATATTGTGATTTTGACATTTTCGATTTTTACCAATTTTACAATCGGAGCTGCCGGAACTATGGTTGAACCGATGTCGGCTATCTTCTCAGAGATATAGCCGCCGAATGGTGCATAAAGTCGAGTATCGTTCAGATTGTTCAAGGCTATGGCAGCAGAAGATTTCGCGGCAGACAAGGCATTTTCTATTTCCACCCATTTCATGTCGGTGATAGTTCCTGCGGCATGGAGTTTAGACATTCTGTCATAGGTATCCTGAGCTGTCGCAAGAGAAGCCAAAGAAATATCATACATATTCTTAAGGCTTTGGGCATCAAGTTCTCCAATCAGTTGCCCCTTTGCAACCTTCGTTCCTTCGCTGACATAAAGTGTTTTAAGCGTTCCGGGAACAGTGAAGCTAAGCACTGTTCCCATATTTTCGGCAATCGTACCGGAATAGTCGTTTATGCCCGTGACCGGAACAGGCGTGCAAACAACGGTCTTGACGCGAACTGGTGGAGTTTCTTGCTTTTCGTTCTTGTCGGAACAAGATGCAAGCGCAGACACAATCATACAGCCTGCGCTTATCATCAGCAGTGATTTGATATTCATAATTATTATGGTGAGGTTTATTTGTTTTGAAATCCTTTTTTCAACCGCTTGAAACGCTTGATGTAATGTCCTGTTCCGATTATGGAGAGAATAATTCCCACAATCCAATGGAAATGCCCCCATGAGGACCCTTCGCCGTCAACAAAGGTCAGCAAGATAACGCCGGATATAATTTCGGCTATCATCACAGTTGTCAACGCTATTGTTACCCCGCGTCCTTTAGTATTGCCTTTAAGGGTAGTTTTGAACCATCCGATATGTTGTTTGATATGGAAATATCCCAACATTAGGAATGCTATGGCAAATACTACGTGAAACACAGACCAGATAATCCAAGAATGGTGGCTACCGTTCTCCGATGAAATATGTATGCCTATGCCTGTAATGATCAGAAATGTAAATACCGGAATCATAGAGGCATCGACCTTGAAAATCTTGTTTACCTTTTGCATCTCGTTTTTTAATGCAAAATTACTGCCGGATTGGAACGCATAAAATATCAATCGCCCACATTGTATTGTCAATCGGTACGAATTTGGCTTATTAGGGCTTGTTTTACTTGTTTGGAATGCTTAATTTTGCCGAAAAGAGATGTATATGGATACCCCTAAGCGATTACTGCATCTGATTGATGAGGAAGATATAAGGCAAAGCCCTGAAAAGTTTTTCATGTTGGATCAATGTGGTTTTTTCATATGTACGGAAGGAACTGCGTCTGTTTCTTTCTTTAATAAATGTCATATAGTCAAGGCTGGAGCACTTGCTCTGTTTCATCCTTTTGTTAAGGTTGTTTTTAGAAATATATCGAATGATTTGAAAGGTTATTGGGGTGAGGTTGATTTATCCAAAGCATTGCCGGTGATAAATCAGGTGCTTAGTGTGGAGAATATAGAAACTATAAAATCAGAGCCTGTTGTCTATATTAAAAGCACTGTGTTCAGTAACCTTATATCGAAAGTGGAAGAATATCTGAAAGAGTGCGACGAACTTGAACGTGAGATTGCCACAACCGAGATCTGCCGCCCGATTTGCAATGCCCTGTTAAAGTCACGGAATGAAACCTTGATGCTTGATGTGCTTAACCGATACTATCTCACAAAATCAAAGTCGGTATTACATACGACCGGTCACGATCTTGTCTTTCAGAAATTCATGATGGATTTGCAAAAGAACTATACTACTCATCACGACACTATGTTTTATGCGCGTCGTTCTTCGCTAAGCCCGAAATATTTTTCAGCAGTAGTCAAACAGGTATCCGGAGCAGCCCCGATAGAATGGATAATACAGACTATAATTGCTGTGGCGCAAAACTATCTCACTGATACGTCTATGACTATTAAAGAAATAGCTTCGACTCTCGGATTTCCGTCACAAGCGTTTTTCTGTAAATATTTCAAACGCTACACATCCTATGCTCCTAAAGAATTTCGGATGAATCATACAATATAAGGCAACGAAAAGAAAAAAGATGATTCCGAGATAATGTCAAAAAGAATACGTAAATTTGCAGTATGGAGCAACCACATAAGGCATATTCAATATTTTGTGATGAGAGTTGTTATCTGCAATTTGACAATAGCGACATCATGTGCATCGGGGCAATAGTTGTACCTGATGCAGACCTTGACACCTATAAATCTGAAATAAAGCGTATAAAACGTAAATATGGCATTCTCCATGAGTTAAAATGGAACACTGTAAGCCGTACACATCTTGCCATGTATGACGATATTTTGCGATTGTTTTTTGAGTCGTCAATGGTATTCCGTAGCGTACTAATAAAGAATAAGTCGAATATTCAGGCTCACTCTTTAGACCGCAATGAGTATAATATGTTTTATTACTCTGTCATAGAACGTCTTATCAGGTTTTCGATTCGCCACAACTCCGACAGCGTTGATTCTTACCGAATTTTCCTTGACCTTAAAGACAATAACGGTAAAATCAAACTTGCCTCCATACACAATGAATTGACAAGCATGATAGGAACTGATGACGACATACAGTCGTTGCAGAATATCCGTTCCCACGAATCGCAGTTCATACAGCTTGCCGATATAATAATCGGGGCGATAACATATAGGGCAAGGGGACTTAGCGGAAGCGAGGCTAAATCGCATATCGTGGAACTTATTGAGGAATTGTCGGGTTATCATCTCGATGAAGGCACGGAGCCGGGAGATAACAAATTTGCAATTTACGATTTTCAACCAAAAAGAAGAAATGGCTGATAACGATATACTCGGAATGTTGCAGCCATATTTTGATTGCGAATTGTCGGTTGATGACAAGGACAAGATATTGGAATTGCACGAGAGATTCAAGAATGATGTCTTAATCCAAAAGGTAAACCTTGATGGTGCCGACTTGATAGTAAAACCCTATCCTTATAGTCGCTCACATAAGGATGGATTGCCTGATTGGTTTGACGGATTGCTTGAAAAGTTTGTCCATGTTATAACAAGGGATGCCAAAGAGGACAGGCGTAAAATATCCAAAACGGTGAGAGAGTTCCGTTCGGAACGAGCCGTGCGTGTTCATTGGATTAAGCCCATTTTGGAAAATGCCTCCGACAAACGCATCACCCGATTCAGATATATAGAAAACTCAGGTCGAGAGCGTGAATATTTCTGGTATCGGGCAAAAGGCTATATGGTTGTGGTAGAGTATATCAACCCTAATTTTGCGTTAATTACCGGTTTTTGTGTTGACCAAACCAATCACGCATACTATATGCGTAAACTTCAGAACAAGGCATAAAAAAACCGCATTTACGGTAATGCGGCCAACCAAGTCTTTCGTTCTTCGATCGATGACGGTGCAAAGTTAGTGATTTTTTCTAACTCTACAAAATATTAACGATAGGCTAACTAAAAAAGTTTTCCAGAATTTACGTTTTAGAATACATCCGCTTTTGTTGGATTGGCTATTGCGTCTATCTCGTCAGCTATTTCGTCGGAGGAAAGCTTGATGTAGTCCATGAAGGTCTTTTGCGTCTTATGACCGCTGACGTGCATCATCTGGACAATGGTGTATTTGTGGGAGAGGTACATGTTGGTGATGCCGGTGCGCCGGGCGGTGTGGCTTGTAACACAGGCATAGCGGGGTACAATCACGTTGCCGTTGAAGTCGGTCTCAGCCTCCTTGCCCTCCTTTTTCAATGCCTCTTTCTGCTTCATAGTCAGTTTGGTCGGCACTTTTTCCTTGAGCGTAGGCACGGTTTCCGACAAATCTTTTAGGATATTCTTGATATAACGGTTCAAGACCTGCTCATTGGCTCTCGGAATGTTGTAGCCGTACTTCTCGCATATTGCTATCAGATTGTCGTTAAGAATCGGGATAGTCACCTCTGTCTTTGTCTTTTGCTGGACTATTCGGATTATGCGTGTGCCTCGCCGGGTGGTCTCGAAACAATCGGCATTTAGATTGTTGTAATCGCTCACTCGCTGACAGGTATAGCATCCGATGAGAAAAACATCACGGATGTGGTCATTCTTGCCGGTCAGCGGCATTTCATAAAGGGCTTGCAGTTCGGATTCTGTCAGATATATTTCAACCGCCTTCTCCCTGTCCTCAATCTTCCTCTTGACAATCAGAGACGCGGCACGTTGGTTATCATGTACCCCATCGATGAAAGCTGCATTTATCAACGTTTACAGATTTGTCAGATGCTTATTTACAAGATAGGCGATGATGATTACACCGCAGGTCAGCATTTCCGCCGAGGGTATGGCAAGCCATAAACCGGGTACGCCTATGATGCGAGGCAAGACAAGGAAACACGGCACGAGGAATATCACACCTCTAAGAAGAGTATATACTGTCGATGCAACCGCTTTCTCTATACTTTGGTAATATCCTATGAAAGCTATGTTTACAGCGAAAAATGCCGCGCACACCGCGAAATAAGGAAGTCCGTTGGCGGCAAGAGTATATGCCGTGTCACCGGAGTCAAGGAACAGCCCGGCAATCTTGTCGGCTCCGAACATCAGGAAGAATGTAATGAAGAAGCCGGAGATGAGAGCGGTCTGCAAAGACATCTTCAATGCCTGACGCACACGGTCGGTCTGGTGGGAGCCATAATTATAGCTTATGATTGGCTGAGCCGACTGTGCCACGGCATTGCCTATCGAGAACACCACGGGGAACAGGTAGCAGACAACTGCAAACGCAGCCACTCCGCTCTCTCCAAGCATTGACAAGAACATGTGATTTCCGGTAAGCATCATGACGCTCATGGCAAGCTCGGTCAACAGTGTCGCAAAGCCGATTTTCATCATATACCCTGTATTGCGGACTGTCAGCAACATTGATGTGACAGAGATTTTGAGCCGGTAGAAATACAGCTTGTTATGAAATTTGAGGAAATATATCAGAGCCATCGCCCCGCCTACCACACATGATATTGAAGTCGCCATAGCCGCCCCCATCGTACCCATCTGCAAGGGGAATACGAAGTACCAGTCAAGGCCGATGTTAAGTATAGCTGCAACGACCTGTATCCACATCGCATATTTCGGTGAACCGTCAAGCCGTATGAGCATCATTCCCACATACTGTACGCACAGGAACAGTATGCCGGGAAGCATCCACAGCATATATTTGATTGCATTGGCTTCAAGCAGCGGGCTTGCACCGAGAAGATAGACTATCTTTTTCGAGAACAGCAGGCACACCGCACATACCAAAGCCATTATTATTGACCCGACCACAAAAGCCTGCGTCATTATTATCCGGGCAGCCTTGAGTTTGTTTTCCGACATTCTGATACCGGCAATCACTGAAGCACCTATGCCGAACATAAGTCCGATGCCTGTACTCACCATATATATCGGCGACACGATATTGACAGCCGCCAGACCGTCGGCACCGACACCGTGACCGACAAATATACCGTCGATAACTGTCAGCGCGGATGTGAAAATCATAGCCACGAGTGTCGGGAAAAACAACGCCCGGAACAGTTTGCCTATTTTACCGTTGCCGAAGTCAAGTTTATCCCTTCCGAGATTTCTGTTTTCTTCCATAATTTAGAGATTACTGTTATTTTATGTTGCAAAGTTAGATATAAAAATTCGATGGGGAATGGTGATTTTTCGGGGTATCGTGGTACAAATCAATACTATATTGTTTTTACATCAGAAAAAAGAACTAAATTTGTATCGTTATGAAAGCTTTATATATTGGCAATACGACAGGCGTAACCGACTGGAAAGACTGCGTTGGGCACTCTATAAGAACCGACGGTTGCATATTCTTCCTATGCACCGCAGGTATGGCGGTTGTATCCGTGAATATGCAAAAAAAGCCATTGCGCCGCAATGACCTTCTTGTTATCACCTCAGATATGTTTGTTTTTGTCGAGGGTGTGTCAGCCGCTTTTGAAGTAAGTTATGTATCACTTTCGGTGATAATGCTTGAAACGGCATACTACAAAATTCCCGATCCGTCACTGTGGGATTATCTTCACTACTTTCCTATATTGCCACTGATTGAAATACATTATCTGCTTGTTTCCAACTGGATTTCCCAAGTCAGATGGATTTTTGACAATATTCCGTCGGCAAACCGGATAACAATGCTAAGTTATCAAGTTTATAATCTCTTCGGAGGTATTGAGGCTGAATTTTCCAAAACCGACATATTGGAACAGATGGCATACAAAAATAATGCCCGTTCAGTCATGAATAAATTCTGGTCGCTGCTTATGAAAAATTCGCCTAATGAGAAAGAGGTGAAATTCTATGCCGACGCATTGAGCATAACCCCGGATTATCTATACAAAGTGTGCCGACGCATATATGGTATTTCTCCGAAAGCGTTGATTGACCAACAACTGACAGTGGAGATAAAAACTTTGTTGACCGACACTGAAATGTCCATAAAGGAGATTGCCTACCGCCTATGTTTTGAGGATGACTCCTATATGTGCCGTTTCTTCCGTCGCGTGACAGGACAATCCCCGATGCAGTTCCGCATCAGTACGAAATTATCAGCAAAGAGTTAAGTTTCAGTTTTTCAGGTAGCCAACTGGAACTATTTTCACAAGGCGTTTGATTTCAAGAAGGTGTTTTGCTCCTTCTTCAATCTCATTGCTACAAAGTTTACATTCTATCAGGGCATATCTTCCATCATTGAGATGTAGCACGGCGCGTCCGCTTCCAAACCTAAGCGGTCATGGTAATAAGACAATCTACCGCCTAATGCCTGCGAATAAATTTAAACAGTTTCTTGAGTGTGTTTACTTTTAAGATCCAGTTCAAGACTTTGCGGAGATACACTAAAAATCTCCAACCTCAAATCAGGGGATTTCGTCAACGATTCTATGTAGATAATTCAACTTACTCATAATCAACAGTAAAATTAGTAATTAAAATTCATTCACGTAACAATGTCTTGTGATTTTGCTATAACTCATTTTGTGTTTTTGAAATAAAAGACTTTGTTAAATTGAGCAAATACAATTATGCGATTTGCACAAAATCCCATGAAAATTTCGTACCTTTACAGTCGGGTTGATGCAAATCAGCCCACAACATTTCTGCATTTATAAACCCCTCCATCGAACTATGGGACAAAAAAATATGACAATGGAAATGAAATTCTGTCAAAGCTGCGGTATGCCGCTAACAAATGAAATCCTCGGTACGAATGCCGACGGCACACCAAATGAGGATTATTGCATCTACTGCTACAAAGATGGCAAGTTCACGCAGGATATGACTATGGAGCAGATGATTGACCACTGTGCACAGTTTACCGACGATATAAACCGTCAGTCGGGTCAGAATCTGACACAGGACCAGGCAAAGGAAATGATGCGCCAATTCTTTCCGCACCTCAAACGTTGGAAAAACTGAGTTAATATGTTTATTGCAATTCTCACATACAAAAAGCCTTTGAGCGAGGTTGACCGATTCCTTGTCGCTCATCGTGAATATCTTGCCAAGCACTATGCCACAAGAGATTTTATCGCATCCGGTCCGCAGAATCCGCGTGTCGGTGGTGTGATAATGATGAAAGCCGACAGTCGTGCCATGATTGATGCCATCATCGCAGAAGACCCATTCCACGTCAACGGCATAGCCGATTATCAGATAGTAGAATTTACTCCGACAATGTTTGCCAACGATTTGTTAAAATCAACAATTGTGTAATGCCCTACATATCAATTGAAAGCGGGGCTTTGACCTCCGAGCAGAAGAAAGAACTTATTGTGCGTCTTACAGCAACCGCCTCCGAGATAACACATATCCCGGAGCAGTTTTTTACCGTTACCATAAAGGAACTGCCGGATGAAAACTTTGGCATCGGTGGCAAGTCAATAGACGAAATCAAACGCAACTACAAAGTATGAGGAGACGACTACAGGATATGACCCTGGAAGAACTCTGGAAATTATTTCCGATAGTCCTCACTCCGCATAATCCTCAATGGTCATTTTGGGCAGAGGAAGAAATGCGGTCGCTGTCATCAATCCTTGCCGGATACAGCCCTATCATCAATCATATTGGCAGCACGGCAATACCAGACATACAAGCAAAACCTATAGTAGACATACTTGTAGAGTGTTCTCCTGATGCTGAATGGCGATTGATAAAGGATATCTTGACTCACCACGGCTATATTTGTATGTCGGAATCTGAAAACCGTCTCAATTTCAATAAAGGTTACACTCCTTCCGGGTATGCCGACAAGGTATTTCATATCCACATACATAGGACCGGTGATAATGATGAAATTCTTTTTCGGGATTATCTTTTTAGCCATCCTGATATGGCAACGGAGTACGAGAAACTCAAATTGTCTCTATTGACAAAATATAGGAACAATCGCGACGCATATACCGACGCAAAAACATATTTCATCAGAAAGGTGATTGCTTTGTCAAAACAGTCGAAAGACAATCTTACAGATACAAATCGACTGTCTTTTCGCCACTGGCAGGAGGCTGATGCAGAATCTCTTTATAAATATGCTTCCGATACAAGAGTGAGTGAAATGGCTCTATGGTCTCGGCACACATCGGTTGAAATGAGTCGACAGGTTATCCGAGATTTCTTCATGCCAAATGAGCACACTTATGCCATGGTTCTGAAAGAAACCGACGAGCCGATAGGCTGCATAGGACTGGTACCGGCAGGTGAAGAGCATTTCACTACATTGGCGAATGAACGGGAGGCAGGCTATTGGATTGGCTATTCTTACTGGGGAAAAGGACTGACATCGGAAGCACTAAAATCCTTGATTGATTTTTGTGAACATAAGCTCCGGCTCGGCTCTCTGTTGATAACGACCGATGCCGCCAATAAAGCCTCACAGAGGGTAGCTGAGAAGTGCGGCTTCAAATTTATTGCCGACTACGACTACAACGGAACACCGTCAAAGGCGTTCCGTATGATGTTCCCATCGTTGAAGATAAGAGAAGTAACTGAGAACAAGCGAAATTTTATGGATTTGTTTCTTATTGGTGACGAATCGGAGGTTATGATAATGAAATATCTTGACCCAGGGAGACTCCATGTCGGTTCTACAAATAATGAAGTAGTGGCAGTAATCATGACGGTAGAGAATCCCGATGGTTCGGTTGAAGTGAAGAATCTGGCAGTTGATCCGGCCTACAGATGCAAAGGAATTGGCAAGCGTATGCTTGACCATATAGAGAATCTGTACCCGGACAAAAAGATAATTCTCGGAACTGGCGAAACCCCTTCCACCATACGTTTCTATAAATCATGCGGATATAAGTATTCCCACCGTATTCCCGACTTTTTCACCGTCAACTACACTCATCCGATTGTCGAGGAAGGTGTCACTCTGTGCGACATGATATATCTATCCAAAGAACCAAGCATACGTATGTCAAATGACACCGAAAAACATTCTTGATATAAGCAGTCGGGAGTTAGACAATAGCTCATGGAGAACACCTCTTCTGAAAAGAGTGCTGTATTGCCGCGAAGCAGGGCAAGACTCCACCATAAGATACCCAAGAGATTATGCGATTTGCAATTAACAAAAAATTCACCTAATTATGTCCGGTATGACGAAAGCTAAGAAACTTAGGCTATGCGATTGGATGCTTGCCTTTGCAACGGCATTCATTCTTGCATCCAGCACACAACTTGAAATCACTGATAGTCGTAATATTATGTGGGTATGGATTCATGTGATTATAGGCAATCTTTTCTTCGCCAATATTGCATGGCATCTTTATCTTCATTTCAGTTGGAAATCATGGATTAAAAGATTACGAAAACAAAAATCACAGGTGACGCGCTGGCTTGCCGTTTTCGCACTGCTCACAATAATAAGTGGAATTGTCGCTATCTTCCATTGGATTGGCACATACGCACATTCTCCGGTTGGAGGCATACACGGTAAGATTGGTTTTGTATTTCTGATCATTGCTATCTGTCATACAGTAACACGAATTAAGTTCTTCAAATTTGAAAGAAAATCTTGAGAGACCTGACAATGAAAATCATTACCTTCATATTGCATTAAAGATTATAAACAAGAACCCCTCTACATATACTCTTGCCTGACAAAGCCGTGCATGTGGCAGTCTATGTCGTGACTATGCTTATCGCAATATTTGCAAACCTAATTAATGTTGACCGAGAGAATGTGCAAATTCAGAAATCTTATCCTTACAGCTGTATTACTCATAATTTCTGTCTGGACAATGAGAGCAAATGACCCATACGACATCTATCGTCATGAGGCGGAATTGTTTTTGTCCGCTATGCCGAAGAATTTGCAAAGGCGGCAGACAGAAGCCATTCATCGGGCAATCGAGGGTAATAATAGTTTGCTTGAGGAGATAAGGATGTCGCGAAATCAGCCCACGGAACTGCCATCAGTCGTGACCCGCACACCGGTTCGCGACAACATGGTTTTGTTCCGAGATAGAAGATATGAAAATGATACAATTCCATTGCTGCTATATTTTCATGGGGGAGGCTGGGCTATAGGAAGCATAAACAGCTGTTCACGTTTTTGTTCGGAAATGGCGCTTAATGGGGTTGCTGTATTGGCTGTAGACTATAGACTCGCTCCCGAACACCCATATCCCGCTGGCTTGTATGATTGTATTTCAGCAGCTGAAATTGCAGTGGACAACCTTGAACGATGGAGATGCAATGGCATCGTTGTGGGAGGAGACAGTTCAGGTGGAAACCTTGCGATAGCGACGGCTTTAAGCTTCCCGTCCAATATGTTTGATGGTGTGGTGGCTTTCTATCCAGTGACTAAAGCATATCCCGATAATTCTCAAAGCTGGCAAAAATACGGACATGGATTCGGGCTTGACAGTGAACTGATGGAAGCTTTCAATGCAGCCTATACTTCAGATGTATACAATCCAATGGTATCTCCGGCCAGGGCTCCGGATTCTGACTTGAAAAAAATGCCGCCACTGCTTATAATAGCAGCTGAATGTGACATTCTGAAAGATCAAGGGTATGAATTTGCCAATCATCTTAGGTGTTTAGGCAATAAAATCTGTTATTACATGATACCCAATTCCGTACATTTATTCATCACTGTCCCCGGGCAGACAGCATCATTCAATCGTGCTGTTTCAGAGACATCCAGGTTCATTTCGGAAATTTTTATGCGATGAATCACCATACACAATATCACCGAATATTCAAATCAATCATACTCCACCCGCTTCCTTGATTTACTCCAAAAAGAAATCATTAAATTTCAACTGTTTTGGCAGAAACTTCAGCACATGATGCTGAAAATCGTTGAAATCCTATAAAATTTGCGTATATTTGTGTCGGGTTGGTGCAAATCAATCCATGACATTTTGAGATAAGAACAGGAACCTGCTCCATAAAAATATGTAGCAAAGAAAGAAAGTGACAATGGAAATGAAATTCTGCCAGAGCAACGAAATTCTGTATATTCTCCTTCCGGATTATGCCGCACATGAGGCGGTGTATCTTTCACAGGCTATCGCCTCCGATGATTTTGCCATGAAGGAAAATCCAAAGTATGTCAATAAGGTGGTCGCCCCCACAATGGAGCCGGTCAAGTCAATCGGCGGATTTCGTACCGTGCCGGATTATTCGTTTGACACAATGCCGGATGATTATGCGGCATTAGTGTTGATTGGAGGCTTTGGCTGGACTACGTCTATCGCAGATATGGTTGTACCGATTGTCAAGCAAGCAATAGAAAAAGGCAAGATTGTCGGCGCAATCTGCAATGCCGCATCGTTTCTGGCAAAACATGGAGTTCTAAATACCGTTAAGCATACCGGCAACGGATTGGAGCAACTGAAACTCTGGGGCGGTGACAATTATACCAATTCCAATGGCTATGTACATACCCAAGCAGTCTGCGACAATAATATAGTGACGGCAAACGGCTCGGCAACTCTTGAATTTACAAGAGAGTTGCTCCTGTTGCTTGAAAACGACACGCCGGAACGTATTGAAATGTACTATCAGTTCAACAAGCAAGGCTTCTGCAACTTATTTCCGAGATAAATCATGGCTTGCACGAATGAATTTATAGAATTCCTTTGTGATATTCTCAGACCGCTTGGAGAAGTCCGCAGTAAAAAAATGATGGGCGACTACGTTATTTACGTTAACGAAAAATGCGTTATCACGGCTTGCGACAATAACGCATATGTCAAGAAGTTACCTTGTATAGCCGATATGATGGCAGACGCGGAGACAGGATCTCCTTATCAGGGAGCAAAGGAGGCTTATATTCTTGATCTTTCAGACACCCGAAAGGTTTTGAAAGTTATAGAAACTCTTTGGGAACATCTACCTTTCCCAGAATCAAAAAAGAAATGACTATGTCTGTCAACGATTCATTAAAATCAATACTTGTAATGCCGTACATATCAGTAGAAACGAAGTACTGACCTCCGAACAACTTATCATGCGATTGACAACAACAGCCTTCAAAATAACGCATGTAGCCAACACTTGAAAAGGAACCTGGGGGAAACCATGACAGAGCGGCAAAGCCTTACGTATTTAATTCATTGACAATTAATAATTTGCAGGCGGGGGGGTAATTTTGTTTGCATTATTGTTATATAATAATTAATTTTGCTTGCAATTAATCAAATCTTGCGTCCTAATAATTGAAGGTGGCACAGAATGTCAGTGACTGGTTCTAATAAATTTGCAATCATAGGCTTAGCCGGGTATATCGCTTCTCGACATTTGGCAGCAATGAAGAATGTCGGTGGCAGCCTGCTGTATTCCCATGACCTTTCGGACAGCGTAGGCATAGTGGACCGATATTTTCCGGATGCCGGATTCACTGTAAATCCATCCTGCTTCAGAAAAGAACTCGAGAAAGGTGCTGTAGATTATCTTTCAGTGTGCACGCCTAATTATCTTCATACACCACATTCCATATCAGGGCTTGAATGCGGAGTGGATGTAATCTGCGAGAAACCGCTCGCCACCTCCATGAAAGACCTCGAACTTATGGAAATGGCCGAACTCCGTACCGGCAGACAAATCCACCCTATATTGCAGCTCCGTCTGCATCCCGAGATCATAAGTCTCCGCCATTTTATGGAGAACCGCGCCACCGACACCCTGCCGGACATAGATCTGACCTACGTGACCCCACGGGGAGCATGGTATATGGAATCATGGAAAGGCGACCCTCAAAGAAGCGGAGGTCTGATTGCCAATATCGGCATACATTTCATTGACATGCTCGGTTGGATATTCGGGAATACCTCTCATATAACAATCCATCACTCCTCCCCCGACTGCATCTCCGGTCTTCTTCTGCTCAAAAAGGGAAGAGTCAGATTCTTCCTGAGCATCAACAAGGCTCATATGCCGCATTCCACAGAGGGCGACACATGGAAAGCATGCCGATGTATGACGGTCGATGGAAATCCTTTTGATTTTTCGGACATATCCGGCGAACTACATTCCCTCAGCTATGCGCGGATCCTTGAAGGCAAAGGATTCTCAACCCGCGATGCCCGATTGTCAGTCGAGATAATAGAAAAGATACGCTCTGCTGTTCCTCAGGGCGTAAAAGGTGATTGCCACCCAATGCTGCTGAACATTTGAAAAGGCCTGATCAAGATGATAAAAATGGTTGACCTATATCCGCAATATGCCGAAATCCGGGCAGAGCTCGACAACTCAATCCGGAAGATAGTGCATGACTCCGCTTATATAAAAGGAGAGGAGATAGGCGAACTTGAAAAAAATCTTGCCAACCGTCTGAACGTAAAACATTGTGTGACATGCGCCAACGGGACCGATGCAATCACACTCTCTCTGATGGCAATAGGTCTGGAACGCGGTGACGAAGTGATATTACCGGCATTTTCATTTGCAGCTCCTGCCGAGGCAGTGATCCTCCTTGGAGGCAAGCCGGTGTTTGCCGAAGTCGATTCCTCGACCTTCAACATCGATTTGAAAAGTGTAGAAAGACTTATAACACCTCGCACCAAGGCTATAATCGCCGTCCACTTATTCGGACAGCCATGCGACATGAACGCACTTATGAGTATGGTCAGACACTCGGATATAAAAGTCATTGAAGACAACGCCCAGTCGCTCGGCTCCATATGTATTATGGATGGAAATAAAAGACAGTACGCCGGGACAATAGGCGACATCGGATGCACTTCGTTTTTTCCCACCAAGCCTTTAGGAGCTTTCGGTGACGGAGGAGCAGTATTTACTGCAGACGATGATCTTGCAGAGCGAATCAGAGCCCTTGCCAGCCACGGACAAAGATATCGATATACACATACATACGTCGGCATCAATTCGCGTATTGACACAGTGCAGGCAGCTGTGCTTCTTGCAAAATTGCCTCTTCTGAGCCACTGGAACACAATGCGCATCGAGGCGGCAGACCGCTACTCGGAGAGTCTCGCATACATACCCGAAGTAAAAATTCCGAAAAAGTCGCTGTTTGCCACACATATCTTTCACCAATACACAATAAAAGTATCAGCGGATATGCGCGACCCTCTCCGTGTCTTTCTCAACAAAGCGGGAATTCAGACAATGGTATATTACCCCACTGCGCTGCATCTGCAGCCGGCATACAGGAATATATGCGGACGCGACGCGGATTTGTCTGTCTCCGAAAATCTTTGCGACAGCGTGCTTTCACTGCCGATTTACTCCCATATATCAGGCGATACACAGAACAATATATACTCACATATCAAAAATTTCTTTAAAAAATAGGCAAGACCTATGCAGCATACCGAGACTTTCATACATCATACATCTGTAGTGGATGAAGGCGCCATAATCGGCGGTGGATGCAAGATATGGCATTTTTCACATATTTACGCCGGTGCGGTTATCGGCGAAGGATGCAATATCGGACAGAATGTGATGGTTGCGTCGGACGTGATATTGGGTAAAAACGTCAAGGTACAGAACAACGTATCAATATATTCGGGCGTAGTCTGTGAGGATAATGTTTTTTTAGGACCGTCGTGCGTTTTTACCAATGTGCGCACGCCACGCAGCGAATTCCCGCGCCACAACCGCTTTGAAAAAACAACTGTAGGTCAGGGAGCCACTGTAGGGGCAAACGCCACCATAGTCTGCGGAGTGAAAATCGGGCAATATGCCTTTATAGGAGCCGGCGCCGTCGTGACGCGGACGGTTCCCGACTATGCTCTGGTAAGCGGAAATCCCGCTCGGCAGACAGGTTGGGTAAGCCGCCACGGCTGCAGGCTCCGATTTGATAATGACGGAATGGCTGTCTGTCCTGAATCCGGAATCAGTTATCGTCTCCTGAACAATCATATATATGTCGAATAATATAGATTTCAATATATACAACCGTCTCTTATCGGGCAGCACACGCATGGTCGTTGTCGGAATCGGCTATGTCGGAAGCGCCGTGCTTATGGAATTCTCAAAATTCTACAGCACTGCAGGATATGACCGTGATGCATCAGTAATAGAGGGATACAGGGAAATTGCAGGTAAAAACACCGAATTGTCTCAGTATGAAGAAATTCTTAAGAAGGCTTCGTTCTATATAATAACAGTCGGCACTCCTGTCGACGACCTAAAACAGCCGGACCTCAGAGAGCTGACAAGTGCCACCCGCACTGTCGGCAGACATCTTAAACCGGGAGATTATGTGGTATATGAATCCACGGTATATCCCGGATGCACCGAATCTGTGTGCATCCCTCTTCTCGAAAACATTTCGGGGCTGAAAGTCGGGAAAGAGTTTAAGGTTGGATATTCTCCCGAACGTATTAATCCTGGAGATGATTCGCATACATTCGCAAATACAGAAAAAATAGTTTCCGCCAATGACACGGAGGCTCTTGAAGAAATCCATAAGGTATATTCCGAAGCTGTCAAAGCCCGTATATGCCGTGCTTCCTCAATCAGAGTTGCTGAAGCTTCCAAGATAACGGAAAATGTACAGCGAGCCGTAAACATAGCCTTAATGAACGAGCTTCACAAGCTTTTTTCGCGAATGGACATAGACATGTCCGAAGTACGCAAACTTGCCTCCACCAAATGGAACTTCGTGGATTGTCAAGCCGGACTTGTGGGAGGGCACTGCATTCCGGTCGACCCATACTACCTTATTTCCGAGGCATCACAATTCGGTGAAAGACTACCGGTTACGGAATCTGCATGCGACATCAATGAAGGAATGGCCGCATATATCGCCGACACGATATGCCGTTTGTCACCAAAACACGTAGATTCATCAAAAATACGTGTACTTGTCATGGGAATCACATATAAGCCGGACACGGATGACATTCGCAACTCGCAGGTTGCCCGGCTGTGCCGTCTGCTCACCGAAAAATCAATGGAGGTGCATGTAACCGACCCATACGCCAACCCCGTAAAAGTCAAAAACGTTTTCGGAATCGAATTGCATACAGAGCCTCAGGCACCATACGATGTCATAGTACTTGCCGTAGGACATAAATCCTACAAGGTTTATGACGACAGATTCTTCCGCACGCTGTCACGTTCGAAAGAGTCCCTGTTTGTGGATATCGGAAACCACTATAGAGGCAAAATCAAATCGATAGTCTATCAGGGAATCTGAAAAAAATCATAAATACCCGACCATATCGATATGAGATTGATTTCAGACAGAATACAGTTTCCGGGCAGAAAAACACGACAGGCGGCATGGATCGCTCTGTCAAATCTCCTGTCGTTCTGCATATCTCTTTTGCTGTCTGCCATATTGTCGCGACATCTGTCCCCGGTCGAATACGGCACTTTCAGACAAATCCTTTACGTCTACAATACATTGTTAATAATATTTTCTCTAGGGTTGCCGAAAGCCTATTCCTATTTTCTGGCACGAATTCCCATAGAAGAAGGACGCGACACAATACGGAGACTCACCCTGATCTGTCTGACGCTTGCATCTGTTTTCTCCCTTGTGTTGTATCTGGGATCCGGCATAATAGCCGATGCTCTCCGCAATCCCGCACTCCGTAACGCCTTGAGACTGTTCGCAATAGTTCCACTGACACTGATGCCTGTACTCGGGGTTGAAAGCACACTCGTAGTCTATAAAATGACCGGGAAAGTACTCCTATACGTAGTGATAACCCGTACACTGACCGTGCTGACCACGACCATACCTGTTTTAGGCGGATTTGGCATAGATGGAGCACTGACAGGATTCACGGCATCCTCTGTAGTGACATGTGCGGCGGGTCTGGTCTGGTTGTCGGTTCCTTTTAGAAACGTTCGTTCACGGAAGAGTAGCATTACGATAAGGGAGATTATGCATTTTTCCATGCCGGTGCTCTATTCAGGAATCTATGGATTTATAATAGGCTCCGCCAGCCAGTTCTTTATAAGTCGCTACTTCGGGGTTGAGGATTTCGCCGTTTTTGCCAACGGTTACCGCGAACTCCCTTTCGCAAGCATGGTTATAGGCGCGGTGTCAGCAATCCTTCTTCCGGAATTCTCAAATATGGCAAAAAAAGGGAAAAGCGGTGCTGAATTTCTGGCGATGTGGGAAAACACAGTGTTAAAATCGTCAATGGTCATATATCCGCTGTCTCTGTTTTTCTTCATTTTTGCTCCGGAAATCATCAACTTCCTATATGGCGACGGATATGCCCGGTCAGTCCCTCTGTTCCGTATAGTCACCATAATCAACCTCTGCCGCATAGTACCCTACGGTCCCCTTCTTTTCGCCGTGGGCAAAGGGAATCTTTTCGCCAACGCCCATATGGTCACGGCCATACTGATAGTTACCATGGAGACGGCATGCGTCAAGCTGTTTCCCTCTGTCGAGACGATTGCCGCCATTGCATCACTGTGCACTGTCTTCTGTCTTGCCATAATGCTAAAGGGCGTGGCCGACACACTCGGAACCACCTTTATAAAAGTAATGCCATGGTATCGGATGCTGAAGATCCTTGCAATTTCCATAGCGACGGCGTCTGTCTCAAGACTGGCAGTCATGGGAATCGGGCTGAATAATGCTTTTGTGGCGCTGCTTGCCGGATTTACCGTATTCTCTATTCTATATATTACCGTCGCCAATTTAGCGGGCACCGACTACCTTTCCATCTTAAAATTACGTACAAGATGAATATCCTTATAATATGCGTGCATTTTTATCCTAATAATAAAATCTTATCATTATAATAAAACCTCATCGTCCCGACTCAATGCTTTTACAAAATATTTTAAGGAAACCGGACTTGCGTACCGGTCAGATAAGAACGATATAAGCTACATAGAGAAGAATGAGCAATGCCCCCTCTATACGGGTTATTGTACGCTTCTTGTAAACCTGACCCGAGAGCCAGAAAAGGACACTCGCTGCCGTCAGAACCGACAGGTCAAACACACCTATCGAGCCGAACGGCAACGGTTTTATTACCGAAGTTATTCCGAGTACAAGAAAAATATTGAAGATATTGCTACCTATGACATTGCCGACAGCCATGTCAGGCTTACCTTTCACGGCTGCAACAACAGATGTGGCGAGTTCCGGCAATGAGGTACCGGCAGCGACGATGGTCAGCCCAATAAGGGTCTCGCTCATTCCCAATGCACGAGCTATTCCGGTAGCTCCCGCTACAAATCTGTCACCTCCGTATACAAGAGCCGCGAGTCCGCCGACAATAAAAAACATCATCTTCCATAATGGCATAAACTTTTGTCCGGAATCCTTACCCTGCATCGCAGTTTCACGCTGTGAATCCGTATTGTGATTCACCGTCGCGAATGTGTAACGCATATAAATGACAAAGAAGAGAAGAAGCAATATTCCCGCACTTCTGCTCACTATTGCAGGCTGACCTTCATCTATAATCGGAGCCAACCCAAGTGCCAGAAGAACTGTCGAGGATAGGATCACAAACGGGATGTCTGTTTTAAGCACCGACGATGACACCTTTATCGGAGAGATAAGTGCTGTCACTCCGATTATCATGCATGCATTGAAGATATTGCTTCCGACTACGTTACCGATTGCAAGTCCTGTATTGCCGCCGATGGCTGAGAGCACAGATATGGCAAGTTCGGGAGCGGATGTGCCGAATGCCACAACCGTCAAACCTATCACAAGATCCGACATGCCCCATTTACGTGCAAGAGCAGAAGCCCCGTCAGTCAGAAAATTCGCACCTCCGAGAATCAACACAAGTCCTGCGACAAACCATAATATATCCACTATCATATAAGTAAGTATTTAAATTAAAACGATATGTGTAAGTGATTTTTCACCAGTTACTTATTCCGTTGGCTCCCCGTGCGCCCCACGATGCGGATAACCTATAAAACCAGAAGGGAAAGACCGGAAATATAAACCTGTTATAATCCTGTCACGGTTTGGAATATACACTTCATTCGTACACTTTATCGGAGACGTTGCCACGCTTTAAACGTTTAAGGTCTCTGTCTAGTTCCTTTATGCTTTCAAGTTGGGCGAGTTGCTTTTGCTCCGCTTGGTAGAGGTGATATTCCTTTTCAGCTTTGGCTAATGCAAGTTCATGCTTTATTCGCCCGGCTGTCTCAAGTATATTATGCCCGTTCATCGTAAGGAGCATATCAAGTTTCTCAACCCAATCTTTCATATACATCACGCGATGATTCAAGGCTTGGGTCTCAGCAAAAGCAAGGTATTGCTCGACTATAAGTTTCAGATTTTGAAGTTCTGTCTCATTAAGATAGTTTTTACCTGTCGCTATGTCACATTTTCGGACTTTTCCTGGCTTGGACATGGATTGAAGTCCCATGTTTGGAAGACAGTGATTGGCTCTGTAATATACAAGCTGTGCCGCTGTCTGACCGCTTACAGCCCAAAGCAGCTTGTTCTGTACCTTCTTGAAAAAGTCAAGTGTGATTTGATCATTTGGGTCATAGTCCTTACTAAGACGATAAATATCCTTCACTTGTTGATAGAATACCTTCTCCTCAATCCTTATTTCACGGATGCGTTCAAGAAGTTCCTTGAAATAATTCATGGACGAACCACTCTTGAACCTCTCATCATTGAGAGCAAAGCCTTTGATAATGTAGTCCCGGAGGCGTTGTGTAGCCCAAATACGGAATTGAGTGCCTTGGTGGGACTTTACCCTATATCCTACGGAAATGATAACATCAAGATTATAGTAGTTTGTTGGTTTTGTAGAAAAATCGGAAATTCCGATTTTTCTTTTGGTTTCACTTTCTCGCAATTCTCCTTCAGAGTATGCATTGAGAATGTGCTCATTGACTGTAGATCTGGATTTGCCAAACAGTTCAGACATTTGGTCGATTGACAGCCATACGGTTTCATCGGCAAAAAGGACATCGACTTTTATTATACCATCCTCAGACTTGTATATTACAATTTCATCATTCATAACAACAAAAACATCGTCCACAGTTTCATGCCTCTATAATGTGACGCTCAGAGGCACTACTTCCGCAGTCGAGTCGAATATCTTTCGTGAGAGCGTCACCAATCACAATGCAAAGGTAATAAACGCGTATAACATCTGCAAAGTGTCACGATCTGTAGCAGGTTATACAAAAACTTGACTGACCGCTTCGTGCGTTGCTTCGAGTTAGACCCGGAAAAACTCATGAGACATTGGAAAAGAACACTTAAAATATCTTCAAGTAGATTCTGAGGGGCAAATGAGGAGCGATTTATAAATAACGAAAACGCAATTAATTATAAAATAATTAATTGCGTTTTCGTCACGTATCCCCGTAGGGAGTCGAACCCTAATCGTCGGAACCGGAATCCGATATTCTATCCATTGAACTACGGGGACTAATTTTCTACAAAGTTAGCATTTTTGGCTCAGCAAGCAAATTTTTTTGTTAACTTCGTGTTACCTTAGATACGCAGCGTCATGAATGTAAAGATTGAAGCGGGATGGAAAGAGGCACTCTCCCCCGAATTTGACAAGCCTTATTTTGTCAGTCTCACTGACATGGTCAGAAAAGAATATGCCAATCCGGGTGTATCCGTATATCCGCCAGCGTCCAAAATATTCTCAGCCTTTGACACGACACCCTTCTCACAAGTGCGTGTAGTGATTATCGGGCAAGATCCTTATCATGGACCAGGACAAGCCAACGGACTATGTTTCTCCGTCAATCCGGGTATAGAGATTCCCCCTTCACTGCGCAACATATTTAAAGAAATCGAGGACGATCTCGGAATACCGGCTCCTGCAGACGGAAATCTTTCACGCTGGGCATGCCAAGGGGTATTCCTGCTTAACGCAACCCTGACTGTACGCGCCCACAACCCCAAATCGCATGCCGGCTGCGGATGGGAAACCTTTACCGATGCAGCCGTAAGAGCACTTGCGGAAACCCGAGAGCATCTTGTATTCATGTTATGGGGCTCCGATGCCATACGCAAGGGATCGTTCATTGACCGCGACCGGCACCTCGTCCTTACGGCACCACACCCCTCCCCTCTCTCGGCTTACCGTGGCTTTTTCGGCTGCAGACATTTCTCCAAAGCCAACGAATATCTTAAGATACACGGATATGAGCCAATAAACTGGTAACCACTTTTTCGGCTTCATTCAACAAAAATGAGACTTCATCTTATCATAACTCTACTTACACTCTGCCCCTTCATAATTTCAGGAGCGGAGCAGAGCACATATACCGAAGTATTCAATCCCCGCTTCCGCACTCTTAAAGTCGCCTCAGCCGACAACTTCATGTCTCCTCCTGTGATACGTCTGAACACCGATGACAGACTCATTATAACGTTCGATGAGATCGGAGACAGTTTTTCACAGCTGCAATACCGACTGATACACTGTAATGCCGACTGGAAACCCTCGCGACTTGTAGAATCGGAATACCTCGACGGTTTCAACATTGCCGATATCAACGACTATGCATATTCTGAAAACACATATATACACTTCATAAACTACCGCATCCTCTTTCCAAACGAAGATATGCGTCCCATACACTCCGGAAATTACCTGCTTCAGGTTTTTGACCGCGATAATACGGACGAAAACATAATGCAGATTCGTCTTTATGTCACAGAAGGAGGCGCCGGGATATCCGGTCGCGCCACAGGGAGGACTGACAAGGGATTTAATCAGGAATGGCAGCAACTCGAATTCACCGTCGACCTCGGTGATCTGAAAAATATAAACGCTTACCAGGACATCACCGTGACGGCAGGACAAAATATAGACGAGAAATCCATACGGGTCATCCCGGCTCCGCTTCGAAGCGAAGGCTCGACAATCACATACGCCCACAAACCTGAACTCGTATTCAATGCAGGCAATGAATACCGCCGGTTCGAAAGTGTCAGCAACTCATTCTCCGGAATGGGCGTTGACTCCCTCAAATATCTCGGCGACAACTATCACGTATGGTTAAAACCGGACAAACCGAGAGCCCTGCGTAATTATGAGTTTGACCGTACGCAACACGGCAGATTCCTTGTGCGCGAATACAATGCCACGGACTCCGACCTCGGAGCCGACTATATCACCGTACATTTCACACTCGATATGCCTCTGCAGCGAGATATTGACATATATCTGGACGGAGAGATGACTCACGGTAAATTCGACAGATCAAATAAAATGGTGTATAATCCGGAAATGAGAGCCTACACGCTTGAGATGCCATTGAAGCAAGGCTCATACAATTACCGGTACCGTGCATTCCGTAACACAGACACCCCGGGCTTCGGCAACGCGCTCCCGATTGTCGAAGGAGACAAATACGAAACCAGCAATGAATATCCGGTAATGATATATTATCATCCGGCAGGAGCACGCGCTGACAGGCTGATCGGTTTTTCGGTGTTACAGAATTGACATGCCACAGACAAGGGCTTGTTTTATAGCTTGTTTAAAAATATGCTACAGATAAAAGACACTCTCGTTTCACTTGATCTTATAGAAGACTATTTTGTATGCGACCTTGACAAATGTCTGGGAGCATGCTGTATCGAAGGAGATGCGGGAGCTCCGCTCACCGACGATGAATATGAACGTCTCTGTGAGCTGATGCCACAGATATATCCGTTGCTTTCACCGGCGGCAAAAAAGGTTGTTGAAGAGCAGGGACCCGGTTATTACGATGAAGATGGGGATCTTGTAACCTCCATTGTCGGAGGCAAAGACTGCGTGTTTACAACCTACGCTCCCGGAGGGAAATGTCTTTGCGCGCTTGAGAAAGCACACAATGAGGGGATGATTCCCTTTTTCAAGCCCCGGTCGTGCCACCTGTATCCTGTAAGGCTAACGGAATATGCAGGATTTACAGCAGTGAACATGCATCACTGGAAAATTTGCAAATGTGCCCGTGTACTCGGACGAAGCAAGGGGGTACGCGCATACGAATTTCTCAAAGATCCGCTCATAGCCAGATTCGGCAAGGAATGGTACAAGGAACTCGACACCACCGCAAAAGAATGGCTCCGTCAGAAAGAGTAAAAATTGAAATATTTTTGGAAATTAGAGCAAAAGATTTTAATTTTGCAATAAGGATGGTTTGTGAAGATCCGGGGAACCGGAATGATTCCGATTGACAGGGAGCATATCCCTGTGCATGAAGATGCAGAAATGGTGGAATGGTAGACACGAAGGACTTAAAATCCTTTGGCCTTTACCGGCTGTGTGGGTTCGAGTCCCACTTTCTGTACTACAAAATTTTACAAGACGGAACAGGCATCTTCCTGATTCCGTCTTTTTTTCAGAAACTGATGGCTCAGAATCTTAAAATTGAGCAGCGTATCGGAATGCGCCTGTCGCAACAGCAGCTTCGCTTTGTGAAACTGCTGGAATACAATGCGCCCGAACTCGACGAGGCTGTAGAACGGGAACTTGAGGATAATCCCGCACTCGGTGTCAAAGAGGAGAGCCATGAGGAAGATGAACACCGTTATCCCCTTTATTATACGCCACAGTCTTCCGATCAGCCTTTTTACGCTCCGGCAGACGAATCCGAATCTCTTTACGACAACCTCAACAGTCAGTTGTCCGAAAAGGACCTTGACTCTAAAGTGGAATATGCCGCAAGGTATATTATCGGCAATCTTGATTCCAACGGATATCTTCACCGCAGTCTCGACCTGCTGATCAACGACATGGCATTCGGACCGGGAGTTGAGATCTCTAAAGAGGAGGGGATGAAAGCTCTGGAGGCTGTAAGAAGCCTTGAACCGGCAGGGATAGGCGCCGAGAATCTTCAGGATTCGCTGAGGATGCAGCTTGAGACCCTACCTCGGTCTTCCATAAGAGAGAATGCTCTTCGCATAATCAACTCCACATTCGAGGAGTTCACAATGAAGCATAAGAAAAAAATCGTGTCCTCACTGCGCCTTTCAGAAGAGGAGGTAGACAAGGCACTCGATCTTATACTGAGTCTGAATCCGAAACCGGGTGCCTCTCTCGGACACAGCGCTGAAGACCATTCGAATATAGTGATTCCCGACTTCATAGTCAACATTGAAGACGGAGAAATCACAATAACACTCAACAACCGTATTCCCGAGTTACAGATAGAGGAGAGCTTCAGCCAGGCTGTCGCCAATCTTGAGCGCACCCCGAAGGGCAGATTCCGCAAAGGATCAGAGTTCGTGGTAAGCCGCTTTAACGATGCTCGCGACTTCATACGCATTCTTACCCAGCGCCAGCAGACCATGATGAAGGTGATGACGGCAATCGTCAAAATACAGAAAGACTATTTCCTCACAGAAGATGTCTATGCTCTGAAACCGATGATGATAAAGAACGTATCGGAAGAGACCGGACTCGATCTGTCAGTCATATCACGCGCTACGGCAAACAAATTTGTGCAGACACCCTGGGGGATATTCCCTTTGCGGTTCTTCTTCAGCGACACAGTAGGCGAAACCACAGGTGATGCATCCGTTTCCACAAACCGAAAGATAGAAGCGGAGATAGCCACTCTTGTAGAGCACGAGGATAAACGCCATCCGTTGTCCGACCAGAGAATAATGGAGGAGATGAAAAAACGAGGATATGACATCTCCCGTCGCACTGTCTCCAAGTACCGGGACAGAAAGAAGATACCTGTCGCAAGGCTGAGAAAAGAATTATAGAATACAGATTATCAAACCTCTCTAATTATAAGAAATAATGAGAATCTCAATGACTTTAAGAAACACAATAGCGGCTTTGTCCATTCTTGCATTCGGAATACCGGTACAGGCTGTGACCGACCGCGAGATGGAACAGGCAAAAGCAATCGCCGCCCAGGCATACCTCCGCTATGCCAACGACGGATCCGGTTATCTTGACGATTTCAAGGCAAGTTCAATGTCTGAACTTGAAGGGAAGCTGAAAACCAAGGAGAAGGAGAATATCAAGGCTTTCAAAAGCGTTAAAATACCTTCGGACTACGCATCCTGGGACAAGACCAAACTTATAGAGTTTTGGAGCGTAACCTTCTTCACATCTCCGAACCTTGCAGAGAAAGGCAAAATTGCAAAAAGTAGGGTCAAAAGCCGTATCTCCGCGATGACAATCTCAGAAGCGCCGGCACAGGATACAAAGGAAGAAAAACCGGCACCTGAACCCAAGCCTGCAACACCGGCGGAAACGGAAGATGTCGTCCCTGCCGACGATGCCATGCCTTCTGCCGAGCAGGCGATTGAGAAACAGGAGGAGATTCTCGCCGACCAGAACGCGATAGCCGAAGACGCTCAGGCAAGAGAGGTAAAAAGAGACAACGGCAACACTATATGGTATGTGATCGCACTCGTGCTTCTGATAGCATGTGTCGCGGCTCTCGTGGTTTTCGCTGTAAAGGTGATGAAAAAACAGTCGAACGCTCTCGAATCAGACGGATATGGAGAAAATCATTCATCAGGGACAAGTCCGGAAATTCTGGCAGCGCTGAAGTCCGCAGAGAAGGATAACAACAGACTTATTGAAAGCATCGAGAAACTGCGTGCTGAAAACGTAAGTCTGAAAAGAGAAAACGAGAAACTAAGACTTGAACTTGAAAAGATACGCAGCTGTCAGCCTGCCCCGACTCGTGAAAGGCGTGGCGCACGTCCGGAGGAATCTGCGAAAGCTCCGGCTGCCACAAATTCACAGAAAATGCCAAACGTCATCTATCTCGGTCGCGCCAACGCAAAGGGTCTGTTCGTAAGAGCCGACCGCAAGCTCGTTGTCGGCAGCTCGGTATTTATTCTTGACACACGCGACGGACTGGTAGGGACTTTCCACGTCATAGATATCCCCGAAGTGGTAGACATGGCTCTTGATCATCCGTTGGAATATCTTGCGGGAGGATGTATGACAAAAGATATAGAAGACACCGAAGGCGCTTCATCCATCATTACCGAAAATTCCGGAACAGCGATATTTGAAGACGGATGCTGGAAGGTGCTCCGCAAATCCAAAATACGCTACGAGTAAGAGTAATTCATTCCTAACCCCTTTTCGCTTCATGAAACTAAAAACAGCAGCTACCCTTCTCGTTATAAGCATATTGTTCTCTTCAAACATACATGCAAAAAAGAATTCTCCTTACAAGGATGCCTCGCTCCCTACTGAACAGAGAGTGGAGGATCTGCTTGGAAGAATGACACTTGAAGAGAAGATTGCCCAGATAAGTCACATACATTCATGGCATATATTCGACGGGCAGAAACTCGACAAGGCAAAACTCGCTGAAAAATGCGGTGACCTGCCATACGGTTTTTTTGAAGGTTTTCCACTCACATCTTCGGCGGTTCGCGAAAATTTCCAAGAGATACAGAAATATCTGGTAGAGAATACTCGCCTTGGCATTCCTGCGTTCCCGTGCGCGGAATCCCTGCACGGTGTAGTGCATGAAGGATGCACTGTGTTTCCACAGAATATAGCATTGGGAAGCACTTTCAACACCGATCTTGCACATAAGGCGGCAAAACGCACCTCCGGGGAGCTCAACACCCTTGGAATCAAGCAGGTGTTCGCTCCGTGCATAGATGTAGCGCGGGAGTTGCGCTGGGGGCGTGTCGAGGAGTCATTCAGTGAAGACCCTTACCTGTGCTCGGTAATGGCGCTTGCCCAGACCAACGGTTATCTTGAAGGCGGGACTTCTCCTATGCTCAAACATTTCGGTCCTCACGGAATGCCTAACAGCGGTCTCAACCTCGCATCTGTGGAGTGCGGCACCCGCGACCTACATGAGATATTCATGAAACCTTTCGAAGTTGTAATAAAGAACACTCCGGTGATGGCAGTAATGTCAAGCTACAACTCATGGAACCGCATACCCAATTCCGCATCAAGATATCTGATGACCGATCTTCTGCGCGACAAATACGGATTCAAGGGATATGTCTATTCCGACTGGGGCGTACTTGATATGCTCAAAAATTTCCACCGCACAGCCGAGACTGATTTTGATGCCGCAGCTCAGGCACTCACAGCCGGACTTGACGTAGAAGCATCAAGTTTCACTTTCACAACTCTTGCCGACAACATACGCGCCGGCAAACTGGATGAGAAATATGTCGACGAGGCTGTAAGACGTGTGCTTCGTGCCAAAATAGAGACCGGTCTGATGGATGATCCATATCTGAAAAACTGCGCCTATTATCTGCCGATACGTGATCCGGAATCCGTTGCGCTCTCAAGAGAGATTGCCGATGAATCCGCCATATTGGTAAAGAATGAAGACAGCATGCTCCCCCTTGACAAAAACAAGCTTAAAAGCGTGGCTGTTATCGGTCCTAATGCCGATGCTGTACAGTTTGGCGATTACACGTGGACAAAAGACCCCAAAGAGGGTGTCACCCCATTGGCAGGAATCAGAAAACTTCTTGGCAAGGATGTTAAAGTCAATTATGCAAAAGGCTGTTCTGTCGCGTCGCTCGACACCACGGGAATCGCCGAAGCCGTCAATGCGGCAAAAGAAAGCGATGTGGCGATAGTTTTTGTCGGAAGCTCCTCTACCGTTTTTGTTCGCGGACAATCCGAATCCACATCAGGCGAAGGTATGGATCTCACAGAAATTGAACTTACCGGGTCACAGGAGCAACTTGTCAGGGAAGTCGCCGCTACAGGCACTCCTGTAGTACTTGTCCTTGTCGCAGGCAAACCTTTTGCGCTACCATGGGAAGCACAGAATATTCCGGCAATTCTCATACAATGGTATGCCGGTGAAAAGGAGGGCGACAGTATCGCCGACATTATTTTCGGAAACGTCAACCCATCGGGGCGGCTTAATTTCTCATTCCCGAGAAGCACCGGGCAATTACCGGTATATTATAATCATCTTCCATCCGACAAGGGTTATTACCATGTTCACGGAAGCTATGAGAATCCGGGACGGGACTATGTGTTCTCTTCCCCGGAAGCCTTATGGAACCTCGGTCACGGTCTCAGCTACACTACATTCGAATATTCCAATGCCACTACCGACAAACGGGAATACGCGCCGGAAGATACTGTAAGCGTAAGCGTGGACATAACAAACACCGGCTCACGCGCAGGCAAAGAGGTAGTGCAGATTTATGTACGGGATGTTGTCAGCACAATAGCGACTCCTGTACGCGCGTTGAAGGGATTCGACAAGATCAGTCTCAATCCGGGTGAGACAAAACACGTTGTCATTGACATACCGACCGAGGAATTTTATCTTACCGATGAAACCGGCAACCGTTACCTTGAACCCGGAAAGTTCGAGATTCAGGTAGCAAGATCTTCATCCGACATATACAAGACGATTCCCGTATGGATTGGAGATAAAGCACCCGAAGCCGCAACAGCCGACTCCGGGAAAGCCGGAATTCCGGAAAAATCCATAAACAATGCGAAGGTGATGAAACTCAGAGGAAATATCCGCGACATTCAGGCAACTCCCATAGAGGGTGTCACCGTGACGTGTGAAGCCACAGGCGCTGTCAGTGTCACCAACAAAATGGGGGATTATGTGATGGAAGCGCCCGGAGACGCATGGCTGACATTCACAAAGAAAGGCTACGCCACCATCCGCAAGCAACTCAACGGGGCACGCACTCTAAGCATTGTCATGTCCCGTAAATAATACTTCCCCTTACATACAGAACAGGAGCACACCAAATCATGATGTGCTCCTGTTCTGGTTATGTAAAAAAAACGTTTATATGCCTAATCCGTCGGTAAAAGCAGTATCGATTGCCTTTCGCTGCAGAATACGCGATTCTGGAGGCACCGAATGCGTAAGCCATATGTTGCCGCCGATAACGGAGTCATGTCCTACAATGATACGTCCCAAGATTGATGAATTCGAATAGACGGTAACATTATCCTCGATGATAGGATGACGTGGTATATTTACAGGGTGACCCTCATTATCATATGAAAAATTTTTGGCTCCAAGTGTTACTCCCTGATATAGCGTCACATGATTGCCCACTATTGCCGTCTCCCCTATCACCACTCCGGTACCGTGGTCTATGGCAAAATACTCCCCTATCTCAGCACCCGGATTTATGTCAATACCGGTCAGTGAATGAGCAAGTTCGGTTATTACACGCGGAAGAATCGGAATGCCGAGCTTATGTAGTGAATGAGCCGTACGGTAATGGGTCATAGCATTGATTGCCGGATAACTCAGCACAACCTCGGCAAAATTGTCAGCTGCCGGATCATTATTGAAAATTGCCGTCACATCAGTCAGAAGCAGTCTCTTGATCTCCGGAAGATCTCTTATAAATCCTCCTGCAAGCGATGAACTCCGGTCTCCGCATTCCGACCTTATAAGATCGCTGTCAAAACATATCGCTTTACTGATTTCCGAACTTAACCGCGAATGTAGTTTCTCCACATTCACTCCGATGGAGTGACCTCGGAATTTCATATTGCTGTAGCCACCATCAAAGAAATCAGGAAACACGACAGCCTTGACAATGGATATTATCTCCTTTATCGCGTCTACCGACGGATACATGGCTCCATTGCAAGGTTTCATTCTTTGTTCTTCCTCCGAAGATCCGGAAAGCAGCTCTGCTGTACGCAAAAGTGTTTCCTCAATATCTTTTGCATTCATAATGTCCGTTTATAATAGATATTACAAAAATAAGATTTTTTTATTAATTTTGTTTTAATCCCAGACAGTTTATAAGAATATAACAAAAAGACCTGACAGATATGAAAAAGATCATTCCGTTTATTTCCGCTCTGCTTCTTGTCGCTTCCTCCTCAATGGCAGAGAACCGTGCAAAGAGAATTATGGGCGAACTGCTCAACCCGAAATCAAACAAAGTGCTTGTAGCAAGCCACCGTTCTGACTGGCGCAATCACCCGGAGAACTCCATCCCGGCCATGAAATCGGCTATTGAAATGGGTGTAGACATAATAGAAATAGATCTCCAGATGACCAAAGACAGCGTGCTGGTGATTTGTCATGACCGCACTCTCGACCGAACCACATCCGGGAAAGGGAAAGTATCTGAATGGACCTATGACTCGATATCACACCTGACACTCAAATCAGGTCACGGTTGCCAGACACAGATTAAGATGCCTACACTCCGCGAGGCGTTGGCTGTATGTAAAGACAAAGTAGTCGTAAACATCGACAAAGGGTATGACTATTTCGACAAAGTGCTTGAAATCACCGATGAGATGGGTGTGACGGATCAGATGATCATCAAGGGAAACAAACCCTTGAAGAAAGCAATGAAAAAGATAAACGGACGCATGATATACTTCCCCATTGTGGACTATACCAAGAAGAATGCACAGAAACTTGCCGACGACTACCTTGCATCCGGTTATGTTCCCGTAGCTTTTGAGGTTGTATGGCCGGAATACACTCCTGAGGTCCGGAATACCTTGAAAAAAATGCACAAGACAGGTGCCAGACTATGGGTCAACGCATTATGGGCCTCACACAACGGAGGTCTGTGTGATGACGCCGCCATGTATGGCAATCCTGCTGAAATTTACGGCAAACTGCTGGAGACTGGCGCCACTCTCGTACAATCCGACCGTCCTCAGCTTCTTCTTGAATACCTTCGCTCCATCGGTCGCCATGAATAGATCTCACGAAGATCCAATGAAGACAGATCTTCTCTCTTAGAATATCCGAATAAGAGGTATTTTGATGTATAATATCAGTTACATAGTAAATATAGCCATACTCATAGCTTATGCAATCACCATTATAAGCTGTGTTGCCGTGGTGCTTAAAGAGAACAGAAACCCCATACGCTCACTGGCATGGGTTATTGCTCTGATTTTTCTCCCTTTGGTCGGACTGATTTTCTACCTCTTTTTCGGAAGGAATCTCCGTGGAGAACATATGATATCCAGAATGAACAAGCGTAAGATGCTCAGTCATATGACTCCGTCGCATGTAAACATTTCCAATCTGGATCTTACCCCGGCGGCAAAGAATCTTATAAAACTCGGAAGATCGCTTAATTCGTCATTTTACACCGAAAACAATCTTATTGAAATATTCACCAACGGTGCCGACAAATTCAATGCCCTGAAACGGGATCTCATGCTGGCCCGCAAATCGATATATCTGCAGTATTATATATTCTCGGATGACAAGATCGGCACAGAGATCTCGGAAATACTTATAAACAAAGCCAAAGAGGGTGTTGAAGTAAAAGTAATCTACGACCATATCGGAAGTTTCGGAGCGAAGAATAAATTCTTCAAGAGAATGCAGGAAAACGGAATTGATGTGCATCCATTTTTCCGTGTCAACTTCCCACAGCTGGCAAACCGTATAAACTGGCGCAATCACCGCAAGCTCGTTGTGATAGACCGGGAAACCGGATATATCGGAGGGATGAATATCGCCGACAGATATGTCTACGGAGGAGATGACGGCGCGCCATGGCGCGACACACACTTCCGGATTAAAGGGGATATAGTTGAGGCTCTCGCCTATTCGTTTGTAGTCGACTGGAACTTCAAGAATAACGCAGAAACGATGGAATTTCCGAAATTCAAAAAAAACCGGCTAAAAAACAGCACGGGCATGCAGCTGATAAGTTCCGGTCCCACAGATTCCTGGGATAGCCTCGCGCTATGCTTCCACCGCGCAATCTCCGGAGCAACCCGATCCATATATATCCAGAGCCCGTATTTCCTGCCTACAGATGCCCTGCAACATGCATTGGAAGCCGCGGCGCTCTCCAAAATAGATGTACGGATAATGATACCGGGACACAATGACTCAAAAATGCTGCAGTATGCCGCCAATTCCTATATCACTCAATGTCTTAAGGTTGGAATAAAAGTATATCAATACAATCCGGGAATGCTTCACGCAAAGGCAATCATAATCGATGAGGACATAGTAATCGCAGGTTCTACAAATTTTGATTACCGGAGTTTCGAAAATAACTTTGAATGCAGTCTCATCATATACGATAAAGACGTTAACAAACAGATGCGCGACATCTTTTTTGATGATCTGTCGCGTTGCACGAAACTTAATTTCCCGACATGGAGAAAACGACCTCTGCCTCAACGGATGCTTGAATCCATACTCAGGCTTGTCTCTCCTATTCTCTGACAAAACACATAATGGCTGACAACTATCTTGAGAAACGCATGGAAGAACTCAGAAGCGGTAAAACAGCTTCCAAAGCTCCACATACAGGTTCCATAGCCAACACGCTGCAATTTGCATTTCCATCAAAGAGAATTCTTATAATAAACGGATTTTCAGCTGAAGGCTACCATGTAGCTGAATCATTCAGAAGAGCCGGTTCCAGGGTCTCTTTTATGTCAGAGGCTGATAACGAGAGGGACGAGTCCTATATACGCAAAGCCGGAGATGCAGGATATATGATATGCCGTGCCGTGTCATGCGAATCTCTTACACGAACAATAAAGTGTATTCTTTCACAGTGGAGAAGTATCGATATAATAATAGATTTCGGATCCGGCTTGTCGGATAAGATTATACCGATCATCCGCGATTATCTTAACCGACAGCCATCGCACAGTGACTATCAGACGCGTACTATCACGGTCGAAAAAATAGAAAATGACAAGAGTCCCGTTACTATACAGATTCAATCTGATGTTGCCTCTGCCGGAGCTTCACTCCCTTCCCACACTTTCCACATCCGATACACCCAATGCTATGATTCTTGTGAACAACTAAAACGTATGATTCAGTTCCTGTCCCTACCCGAGGTCTCCTTCCTATTGCCAATCTCACAGCGACAGACAAACCCAAGAAAATAAGAAACTGTAAAATAATGAAACAGGCTTTCGCAATTGCGGAAACCTGTTTCATATATAGGATTAAATAATTTAAGCTGTATATTACTCAGCTTTCTCCTCTGCCGGAGCTTCTGCCACAGGAGCCTCGGTTGCCGGAGCTTCTTCAGCCTTTGTTTCAGTTGCGGGAGCTGTCTCGGTCGCAGGAGCGGCTTTCTTTGAGCGTGAACGACGTGTTGTCTTAGCTTTCTTGGGAGCCGCTGCCTCGAGCATGTTCTCATTGAAATCAACGAATTCAATCATGCACATTTCAGCATTATCACCAAGGCGATTGCCGGTCTTCAGGATACGCAGATAACCTCCGGGGCGCTCAGCCACTTTCTCTGAAATCGGGCCAAACAATTCCTTAACAGCCTCCTTGTTCTGAAGGTAGCTGAACACGATGCGACGGTTCTGCATATCATCTTTTTTCGCACGAGTGATCAACGGCTCTGCGAAAACTCTCAACGCTTTTGCTTTTGCCACAGTCGTAAATATTCTCTTATGTGCTATAAGAGCAATCGCAAGGTTTTTGAGAAGAGCCTCGCGGTGTCCCTTCTTGCGGCTGAGGTGGTTGAATTTTTTATTATGTCTCATTGGGAATTAGTCTTTGTCTAATTTATATTTTGAAATATCCATTCCGAAGGAAAGGTTAAGCTTGTCAAGAAGTTCATCGAGCTCACTGAGCGATTTCTTTCCAAAGTTGCGGAACTTGAGCAGATCGTTCTTGTTGAATACAACGAGTTCCCCAAGAGTCTCCACTTCCGCGCTCTTCAAGCAGTTGAGGGCACGAACCGAAAGATCCATGTCGACAAGTTTGCTCTTAAGAAGCTGACGCATGTGAAGCACTTCCTCATCAAACTCCTCGGAAGCATCCTCCTGCGGAGATTCGAGAGAGATCTTCTCATCGCTGAACATCATGAAATGCTGAATGAGGATCTTGGCGGCTTCTTTCAATGCCTCCTTAGGCATAATAGAACCGTCTGTGGTAACCTCCATCAACAATTTCTCGTAGTCTGTTTTCTGTTCCACACGGTAGTTCTCAATGGAATATTTCACGTTCTTGATCGGTGTGTAGATTGAGTCGATCGCTATCTCATTAAGAGAGTTTGCAGCCAGCATCTCGCGGTTCTCGTCTGCGGGAACCCATCCACGACCTTTGTTGATTGTGAATTCCATTGTGAAACTTGCCGACGGATCAAGATGGCAAATCACTAATTCAGGATTCAACACCTCGAAATCGGAAAGAACCTTACCCAAGTCGCCTGCAGTGAAAACATCCGTTCCCGATACGCTGACCACACCTCTTTCGGTGTCATGTTCGGGGGTGAGTTGCTTAAATCTGATCTGTTTGAGGTTAAGAATGATGTTTGTCACATCCTCCTTTACTCCGGGGATCGTGTCAAGTTCGTGAGCAACACCATCGATACGGATTGAGCAGATTGCAAAACCGCCGAGTGATGAGAGAAGAATTCTTCTCAAAGCGTTTCCGATTGTCTGACCATATCCGGGCTCGAGCGGACGGAATTCAAATTTTCCGAAATTGTTGCTCGATTCAAGCATAATCACCTTTTCGGGTTTTTGAAATGCTAAAATTGGCATGGGTATTCAGTTTTTATTATTTAGAATAGAGTTCGACGATCAATTGCTCCTTGATAGTCTCAGGAATATCTTCGCGCTGCGGCAGGTGAAGGAACTTACCGGTCTTTGCACTTTCATCCCATTCAATCCAAGGATATTTGCTGTGGTTGAAACCTGCGAGTGCATCTGCAATCACCTCAA
The DNA here is from genome assembly GCA_910579845.1 of uncultured Muribaculaceae bacterium. Lineage (GTDB taxonomy): Bacteria > Bacteroidota > Bacteroidia > Bacteroidales > Muribaculaceae > Lepagella. The sequence continues at coordinate 36,018 of CAJTWL010000018.1, forward strand.
GTGATTTTGATTTCTCCCGAACAGCGACAACATCTCCTGGAAGAACCTTATAGGAGGGGATATTGACCAATTTTCCGTTTACTGTTATGTGTTTGTGAAGCACAAGCTGACGGGCTGCAGGACGTGTAGGAGCCATACCGAGACGGTAAACCACATTGTCCAGACGGCTCTCAAGCAACTGCAGGAGAACCTCACCGGTAATACCTTTGGTACGCGCTGCTTTCTCAAACAGGTTGCGGAACTGACGTTCCAGTACACCGTATGTATATTTTGCTTTCTGCTTCTCGCGCAACTGAAGACCATACTCAGAGGTCTTGCGGCGGCGATTCACGCCATGCTGTCCCGGCGGATAGTTTTTCTTAGCCAGAACTTTGTCATCACCATAAATCGGCTCACCGAATTTACGTGCGATCTTTGTTTTTGGGCCTGTGTATCTTGCCATTTCTTTTTTGCTTTTTTATCTTCCCGTCACCTGCTCCCTCTTAGCGCAGCCGCGATTGTCGAGAGAAAGTGAAGCTGACAATCTATTCGCATTCAAGGCTCGGATCAGAGAAATTTGATATTAATCTGTTATTCTACGATTACTATCGGATAATTAGACTCTTCTTCTTTTCGGAGGACGGCAACCGTTATGCGGTAGCGGTGTAACGTCAACGATCTCCGTAACTTCTATACCTGCGCCATGCACGGTACGGATTGCTGATTCACGACCATTGCCCGGACCCTTAACATACGCCTTAACTTTGCGCAAACCGAGGTCGTAAGCGACTTTAGCGCAATCCTGCGCTGCCATCTGGGCTGCATAAGGTGTGTTCTTTTTTGAGCCACGGAAGCCCATTTTGCCGGCTGATGACCAGGAGATCACCTGACCTTCGCCATTGGCAAGACACACGATGATGTTGTTGAAAGAGCTATGCACATGAAGCTGACCTGTTCCGTCAACCTTGACATTCCTCTTTTTAGATGCGACTGTCTTTTTTGCCATACTTTAATAATTATTTTACTTAGTAGCTTTCTTCTTGTTAGCAACAGTTTTCTTACGTCCTTTACGTGTACGGGCATTGTTCTTTGTGCTCTGTCCGCGCAAAGGCAAACCGATACGGTGACGGATACCACGGTAGCAACCTATATCCATCAGACGTTTGATATTCAACTGTATCTCTGAGCGGAGATCACCCTCCACCTTGTAGTCCTGCTGGATAACCTCACGCACTGCTGCTGCCTGATCGTCTGTCCAGTCTTTGACTTTGATGTCGCGGTCAACACCTGCCTTTGTAAGGATGGTATTCGCGGCACTACGACCGATTCCGTAGATGTAAGTCAAGGCTATTTCGCCTCTTTTATTTTGCGGCAAGTCAACGCCGACAATTCTTACTGCCATATTATATTTGCAAATTTTTTGCAAAGTTAATAATCATGCGTTTAAATTGAAAATTTCACTGTCAATTTTTGACGCCAGCACTCATTACGGGGTCAATTTCTATTAAATTTTTACCTTTTTGATCCCCGCGCACCCGTTTAAGCGGATTACAAAGAATGCTTGAATTATTAACCTTGACGGGTTTTAAATTTAGGGTTCTTTTTGTTTATTACGTAAAGGCGTCCTTTGCGACGTACAATCTTGCTGTCGGCAGTACGTTTCTTCACTGATGCTCTAACTTTCATATCTTTTTATTTTTACTTATATCTGAATGATATTCTTCCTTTGCTCAGATCATAGGGAGACATCTCAACCTTAACCTTGTCACCGGGAAGAATTTTGATATAGTGCATTCTCATCTTGCCTGATATGTGAGCCGTAATCTCATGCCCGTTCTCAAGCTCGACCTTGAACATTGCATTTGACAATGCCTCGAGAATCACTCCGTCTATCTCTATTGCTGCCTGTTTAGCCATATTCTTAAAAAACTTTGATTTATCTCTTCCTGTATTTTCACTGTCTGTCTGCCAGAGACTCCTCTATATAACGGAATGTGGTAAGTATTCTGGGATCAGCATCCGTTATCGCTATGGTATGCTCGAAATGTGCTGAAGGCTTGCGGTCTTTTGTACGACACTGCCAGCCGTCGCGCGAGATAACGATATTCTTGCTTCCAAGATTGATCATCGGCTCTATTGCAATGCACATGCCGGGCTTCAGCAACGGTCCGATTCCCCGACGCCCGTAGTTGGGCACTTCCGGATCCTCATGCATGCTCTTGCCGATACCGTGACCACACATCTCGCGTACCACACTATATCCATGATGTTCGCAGAAAGTCTGAACGGCATTTGATATATCGCCGATTCTCTTCCCGACCCTCGCCACTTCTATTCCTTTATAAAGAGATTCCTTTGTTATTTCCAACAGAGCCTCGGTTTTAGGATCGATCCCGCCTACAGCGAATGTATAGCAGGAATCACCGTGAAAACCGTCAAGCTCGGCAACACAGTCTGTTCCGACAATATCCCCCTCTTTGAGTACATAGTCGGACGGGAAACCGTGAACAACCGTCTCATTGACCTCAATACAGAGAGTTCCCGGGAAACCGTGATAACCCAAGCATGAGGGCTTACCCCCGTTGTCGAGGATAAACTCTCTTGCAATGGTATCAAGTTTCATAGTGGTCACACCCGGCATCACCCATTTGGCGACTTCACCGAGTGTCCGGCTTACAAGATCGCAAGCCTTTGCCACTTTCTCTATTTCCTCTGCAGTCTTGAGATAAATCATATCTATTAGCCTACAAGTTACAATTTTCAGAAGGCGCTGTTGCCCGTGGTACGCCCTTTGATTCTGCCGTCTTTCATCAATCCGTCATAGTTGCGCATGAGCAGATGACCCTCTATGATGCGGAGAGTGTCGAGTATCACACCTACAAGGATCAGCAGTGAAGTGCCGCCGAAGAAAGATGCGAAATTACGGTTCAGTCCGCAGATGTGGGCAATTGCCGGCAAGATAGCCACAATGCCGAGGAAAATAGATCCGGGCAAAGTGATGCGCGACATAATCGAGTCAAGATAATCTATTGTGGGCTTACCCGGCTTAATGCCCGGGATGAAGCCATTGTTGCGTTTCATATCCTCGGCCATCTGTGCAGGACGCACTGTGATAGCGGTATAGAAATATGTGAACGCTACAATCATGACAAAGTAGATCGCATTATACCAGAAACCGTACATATCGGTCAATGCTCCGAAGAATCCGGTGTGGCTTGTGCTGAATCCAACCAAAGTGACAGGGATAAACATAATTGCCTGCGCAAAGATGATCGGCATCACTCCGGCCGCATTCACTTTCAAAGGAATGTACTGGCGGGCACCACCATATTGCTTGTTGCCGACAACACGTTTGGCGTACTGTACAGGCACCTTACGGGTTCCCTGCACGAGCAGTACGGCACCGGCAATCACGGCAAGCAGGATGATGATCTCCACGAGGAAGAGCACCAGACCACCGGCCTGGGCATTCATCAAACGTCCTGTAAATTCCTGGAAGAATGCTTCAGGCAGACGGGCGATGATACCGATAAGGATGATGAACGATATACCGTTGCCTACACCCTTCTGGTCTATTCTCTCACCAAGCCACATGATAAACATGGAGCCGGCTGCAAGAACTATTGTCATGAACATTATTGTCCATACGCCCATCTCTACATGGCCGCCTGCCGCCTGAACCTGATATTTCAGATTCATTAAGTAAGCCGGACCCTGGAGCACAAGAATGAACACTGTCAGGTAACGGGTATACTGGTTGAGTTTCATTCTTCCGCTTTCACCCTCGCGCTGCATCTTCTGAAATGCAGGGAGTACCATGCCAAGAAGCTGTATCACAATAGAAGCCGTGATATAAGGCATGATACCGAGCGCAAAGATAGAAGCCTGGGAGAAGGCGCCTCCCGAGAACATATCGAGAAGCTGCATCAGACCGTCGGCAGTGAAATTCTTAAGCGCCATAAGCTCGTCCGGATTAATGCCCGGAAGAACCACGTAGCACCCGAAGCGATAGATGATCACAAGAAGAAGAGTGATACCTATTCTTTTGCGAAGATCCTCGACGCTCCAGATATTTTTTATTGTTTTAGTAAATCCCATTGTAAAAAGTTGTTATTTTTTTGTTACGGTGCCTCCTGCTGCCACGATAGCATCCTCGGCAGCTTTAGAGAATGCATTGGCCTCAACTTCGAGTGCGCGGGTCACAGCGCCGTTTCCGAGCACTTTAACCAGAGCTTTCTTGTTTACGAGACCTGCATTGCGGAGATCCTCGACACTGATTTTGGTGAGGTTCTGGGCTGCTGCCAAAGTTTCGAGAGCGTCAAGGTTGATAGCTTTGAATTCAACACGGTTGATATTCTTGAAACCGAATTTAGGAACACGACGCTGCAATGGCATCTGACCACCTTCAAAACCTACCTTGTGAGAATAACCGGAACGAGACTTAGCACCCTTATGTCCTCGGGTGGAAGTGCCGCCGTAGCCCGAACCCGGACCACGACCTACTCTCTTGTCCTTCTTATTGGAGCCGACAGCCGGCTGTAAGTTATGTAATTCCATTTCGCTGATTTTAGAGTTTTTCCACTTTCACTAAGTGATGAACTTTCTTTACCATTCCCAAAATAGAGGCACAATCCTCTTTTACCACAGAGTGGTTCATTTTGCGAATGCCGAGTGCATCGAGTGTGCGTTTCTGATCTTTCGGAGCATTGATGCGGCTCTTGATTTGTGTTATTTTTATCTGTGCCATATCTTACTGCTTATTTTCCGTTAAACACTTTTTCCACAGACACTCCACGGTTCTGAGCCACCTGTGCCGGGCTACGGAGCTCATCAAGAGCCGCGATAGTAGCCTTTACAAGGTTGTGAGGGTTCGAACTACCCTTTGATTTTGCAAGAACGTCTGTTATACCTACACTCTCAAGCACAGCACGCATAGCGCCACCTGCCTTCACTCCGGTACCCTCGGAAGCCGGTTTCAGGAAGATTCTTGATCCTCCGAATTTTGCGGAAACCTCGTGAGGTATTGTTCCTTTGTGAACCGGAACCTTGATAAGGTTCTTCTTAGCTGACTCTACACCTTTTGCGATAGCGGCAGTAACCTCATTGGCTTTACCGAGACCCCAGCCGATGATTCCGTTCTCATCACCGACTACCGTGATAGCGGCGAAACTGAAAGCGCGACCACCTTTGGTAACTTTGGTAACGCGGTTGATCGCTACCAAGCGGTCTTTCAATTCCAAATCATTTGTGGACTTTACTCTGTTATTTCTTTTTGCCATGATCGTTTAAAATTTAAGACCACCCTCGCGGGCTGCATCTGCCAATGATTTCACTCTACCATGGAAAAGATAACCGTTACGGTCGAAAACTACAGTAGCGATACCTTTCTCCATAGCCTTTTTAGCTATCTCCTGACCGACCTTTGCGGCAAGCTCTGTCTTTGTGCCTCCTTCGAGACCTTTTGAAGATGCCGCGCACAATGTCGCACCTGCCAAATCATCGATCAACTGAACATAAATTCCCTTGTTGCTGCGGAACACGCTCATACGGGGGCGCTCGGCAGTACCGGAAATTTTACCGCGGATGCGGTTTTTGATTTTTATTCTTCTATCTTTTTTGGATACCATAGTTTCTCAATTTTTATTTGGCGTTAGCTGATTTACCTGATTTGCGACGGATAATCTCGCCGACAAACTTAATACCCTTGCCTTTGTAAGGTTCAGGCTTGCGAAGAGAACGTATCTTTGCGCACACCTGACCAAGGAGCTGCTTGTCGCTGCTCTCAAGGATGATGAGCGGGTTTTTGTTACGTTCTGTCTTTGCTTCAACCTTTATCTCCTTGGGAAGCTTGATATAGATAGCATGTGAATAACCAAGGGCGAGTTCGAGAACCTGACCTGTAGCTGTGGCACGGTAACCTACACCTACGAGTTCCATCTCTTTCTTATATCCCTCGGAAACACCGACAACCATGTTATGGATCAGCGCGCGGTAGAGACCGTGCAGTGCACGATGCTCACGATCATCGGTGGGACGTGTAAGAACCACATGTCCGTCCTCCTGACTTACTGTGATATCGGGATTGATCTCCTGAAAGAGCTCTCCTTTGGGACCTTTTACGGTCACGACATTGTCTTTAACCTGTACAGTTACGCCGGCAGGTATCGCGATGGGTGATTTACCAATTCTTGACATAATACCTCCTTTTTAATATACGTAACACAATACTTCGCCGCCAATTTTACGCTCTTTGGCTTCCTTGTTTGTCATCACACCCTGAGAGGTCGAGATGATTGCGATACCAAGACCGTTGAGCACACGCGGCATGTCTTTATAACCTGTATACTGGCGAAGACCCGGACGGGATACACGGTGAAGGTTCTTGATGGCATTCACCTTGTCGATCGGATCATACTTCAAAGCTATCTTGATAGTACCCTGAGGGGTAGCACCCTCCTCAAACTTGTAGTTGAGGATATAGCCCTGTTCGAAAAGGATTTTTGTAATCTCCCTTTTCATTCTTGAAGACGGAATCTCCACCACGCGGTGTCCTGCGCGGATGGCGTTTCTCAGTCTTG
>CAJTWL010000019.1 GCA_910579845.1 uncultured Muribaculaceae bacterium
GGGCAATGGGGAGATGTCTCGTTCACCTCACTTTGAGGCGAATAAAGGAACCCTACTGTACTTCAGGTTACGCAGCGAGAGCGTAATTGTTATTTTCGCCAATTATAGCTCGACGCTTTTGTTATTATAGAGCTTAAACGCCAAAGCTCTGCATGCTTACCTACCGCTTCTACACGCTGTCAAAGCCAGTTACCCCCGTAGTTACGGTTCTCCTTAATGTAAAGGACTACAAATGTAACAAAAAAATATGAATCAAGGATTAACTTGACCCATATTTTTTTGAAAATAATCTTAACAAAGCACTCTTCTTTACAAATGAAGTGATTTAAACTTTCTTCATCTCTTTTGCCCAGGTATCTTTTAGTCCGATAGTCTTGTTGAACACAGGATGTTCGGGTGTGGAGTCTTTGTCAACCACATAATAACCCAGACGCTGGAATTGGTAATGGTCTCCAGCCTTTATCCTTTCTGCAAGCCATGGCTCAATCTTGGCTTCAGCCTTGACTTTTAGCGAATCGGGATTAAGAAGCTCGCGAAAATCGCCATCTTCAGCACTTGGATTCTCAACGGAGAACAAGCGGTCGTAATCACGAATTTCAGCTGTGGTGGCAGTAGGAACCGAAACCCAGTGCAAAGTTCCTTTTACCTTTCTGTCGCTTCCAGGAAGACCGCTTTTTGTTTCGGGGTCATATGTGGCGTATATCTCTTCAATTTCACCCGATTCGTTTTTCTTTATGCCGGTACATTTGACTATATACGCACCCTTGAGGCGTACCTCTTTATCAGGGGATAGACGGAAGAATTTTTTCGGAGGATTCTCCATAAAGTCTTCCCGTTCAATCCACAACTCTCTGCTGAACGGCATTTCATGTGTGCCTTCAGCAGGATTCTCTGGATTATTATCCATAGACATCATCTCTGTTTTGTCTTCAGGATAATTTCTAAGAATGAGTTTTACCGGATTCTGAACCACACTGACGCGTGTTGCAGTCTTGTTGAGGTCCTCTCTGACAGAGTGTTCAAGAAGCTCGATGTGGTTAAGTGCTTCATATTTGGTATAACCGATTCTGTTTATGAAGTCTTTGATTGACGAAGGTGTGTATCCTCTTCTTCTAAGCCCTCGGATTGTAGGCATTCGAGGATCGTCCCAGCCACTTACAAGTCCCTCTTTCACAAGCAGGAGAAGCTTGCGTTTGCTCATTACGGTATATGTGAGGTTAAGGCGATTGAATTCTATTTGTCTGGGGCAATATGTCTCATCGGCAAGTTCTTTTACGAAGTACTCGTATAAAGGACGGTGGGGTACGAACTCAAGTGTGCAGATAGAGTGCGTCACGCCCTCGAAATAGTCGCTCTGACCGTGCGCGAAGTCATACATGGGGTATACTTTCCATTTGTCGCCTGTGCGCCAATGGGGAGTCTTGATTATACGATACATGATCGGGTCGCGGAAGTGCATGTTGTCACTTGCCATATCGATTTTTGCACGCAGTACCATGCTTCCTTCTTCAAAATCTCCGGCATTCATCTTTTCGAAAAGCTCAAGATTCTCTTCTACCGGACGGTTGCGGTAAGGACTTTCCTGACCGGGAGTAGTGGGGGTGCCTTTCTGAGCTGCTATCTGTTCGCTTGTCTGCTCGTCTACGTATGCTTTCCCTTCTTTGATAAGACGTATTGCAAGATCGTATAACTGTGGAAAATAGTCAGAGGCATAGTACAGGCGATCTTCCCAGTCATATCCGAGCCAATGGATATCCTCCTTTATAGCTTCAACATATTCAGTATCTTCTTTCTGAGGATTTGTGTCATCGAAGCGGAGATTGCAGGTCCCTCCGAATTTTTCTGCGGCGCCAAAGTCCATGATAAACGCTTTGGCGTGACCGATGTGGAGGTACCCGTTAGGTTCGGGCGGAAACCTTGTGTTAAGTCTGCCTCCGTTTTTACCTGCTTCCAGATCTGCTTTGATCTCTTGCTCAATGAAATTCAATCCGCTTTCGTTAGGATTGGTATCTTCTTGTATTTTTTCTTCCATTTTATGGGATGAAGTTAAAAAGCTTCTAAAAAATTAAAGTGCAAAGATAGCAAAAAAGAGGAATCACCGATAGGAAATTCCTCTTTTTTATCAATTCAAATTGAATGTTGCAAAATGTGAATTGGATATAATTCCGTAGGAGTCTGCAAATTGTTTTATAATACTGAGAGTCGATACTCTCGGAGTAGCTTTTGAATGCGACGTTTTTTGAATTGAGTTAAAGTGGTAATCGTTTGTCATAGGCATTATCTTTTATTGAGGACTTAGAGAGTGTTTGAATTTAAACCAGATTAAACATTAATAAAGAGAATGAGTATTTTTAATTTCATCACAAATGATCCTTCGGGCGCTTTCCCAAACATTCATCCGGTCACATAGCCCGCTATGCTCCCTTATGAATTTTTGAAAAATCCCTCCGAAGTCTCTGTTTGTGCTAAAATCATTTAAATTCAAACACTCTCTTATGCCTATAAAACGTTTAGAAATAGAAAAATATTACATAGTGAGTATAATATCTTTTTGCTCGGCAATGCGACGCAGGTTTATAATCGCATAGCGCATGCGTCCGAGAGCCGTGTTTATACTTACTTTGGTAGTTTCGGCTATCTCTTTGAAACTTAACCCTTGGTAATAGCGCATAATCAGCACTTCTTTCTGTAAAGGGGGAAGTTCCTCAATAAGAAATTTTACATCCTCCCGAATCTGTTCGGAGATTATCATATCTTCGATTGTATCTTCACACAATTCTTTGCGGTTGAGTACATCAATGTCTTCAAGATCAGCAGACTGAAGGTTCTCTGATTTCTCCTGACGATAATAATCAATTATCAGATTGTGTGCAATTCTTGATATCCATGCGGGAAATTTGCCGTTTTCGGTATATCGTCCCTGACGGATTGTCTGGATTGCCTTGACAAAGGTTTCCTGAAATATGTCATTTGCGATATCCTCGTTCTTGATAATACGGCGAATATAGTTGAAGATTCGGTCCTGATGCCTGCGCAAGAGCACATCAAAAGCCTGATTGTTGCCTTCAGAATACGCCTTTACCAATTTCTCGTCTGAGAAATTAATGATATTTGTCATTGTTTTAATAGGTTAGTTGGGTAATTGTGTTTCGATAGGCGGATCTGTTTTGAGTTAAAGTGTAAGTGTAGGTTTAAATTATTATAAAACTTACTTTATTATTGAATATATATTAAGTAAGTAATCAAATTAAAACGATAGTAAGTGTTTTTCTAATCTTTTATACGTAAGACTCGTTCTTTTCGTCTGTTTTCAGCTTGTCGGTCAGTCGAATATATTAATATTCTCTTTTCCTCCGCACCGAAAACATCTCAAAAAGCACTTCGTTTTATGCATAAATTTAATCTGATCACTTACTTACTTATTTTACCATTTATCCATCCTATTGGTGTGCAAAGATAATACTCCGATTCTCTTAATGCAAGAAAAGGAGTATTATCAGATGTTAAAGTTTGTTAAACGCACAATAAGTTTATCAGGATCTTTTTAATTTCAAGGCAGTCCAACCTGCTGTAGAGACCAGACGTAGCTCCTCTGTCAATCCGTGTATTGCCGCGGCTTTCTCTATAATGTCGATGTCCTTATCATAGAATCCACTAAGAAGCATTGTGCCTGCAGAGTCCAGTGCAGTCGAATATTTGTCTATATCCTGAAGTATAATATTTCTGTTGATGTTTGCAAATAAAAAATCAGCAGGCTTTAGTGACTTGAGATTATCTGCATCGCCGAGTATTACCTCAATCTCCGTATTGTTTAATTTAGTGTGTTCTATTGCATTCAGATAGGCGAACTCATCAATTTCTATGCCGGTAACCTTTGCGGCTCCACGCATTTTTGCAAGAATTGCAAGGATGCCTGTGCCTGTACCGACGTCAATTACGCTTTTATTTTCAAGATCCAGACCCAGAATAAGTTGCATCATTTGAGATGTGGTGTCGTGATGTCCGGTTCCAAATGCCATTTTGGGGTCGATGACTATATCGTAGCGGGCATTAGGAACATCTTTGTGAAATGTGGAATGCACAACACATTGGTTGCCTATTATAATAGGTTTGAAGTAATTCTTCTCCCATTCCGCATTCCAGTCTTCTCCTTCAATGAAAGTGGATTTTATATCAAATCTTACATCCATAGGAAATTCCGATAAAGCTTCGGATGCGATTTTTTCGGAAATGGCAGATGATTTTATGTATGCTGTAAGACCTTTGTAATCAGGTTCAAAACTTTCAAATCCGGCGTCAGCAAGAAATGCTGCGGCGAGATCAGTTATGTCTTCATTGCAAGGCACGCAGTCAATGCGCACTGCATTATAATCGTTCATGAGTAAGTGTCTTAAAAACAGTAATTATCCGACTGTCAGGATTTGCGTCGAAAAAATTTGAATATTTTTTTTCCTGTGCCAAAAAGGGACAAGCCAACTAATGCGTAGTCAAGATAATTTAGTCCTGAAAGTAGTTTTTTTGTAATCGTTCCTATTTTTGACACTTTTGAGTTACCTTTAGATCCTCCCAAAAAACTTTTTTTTCTGATGCGATCCACTTCCTGCACTATCTTTGCTTTGCAAAATTCTTTGCGGAGAGCAATCATGGCACGCTGATAATGCAGTTCTTCCATTGAATAGCCCTTGAACTCATCTTTGGGTTCCTCGGCAGTGGCAAAATTTTTCTCTGCTATTATAATCTCTTTATTTTCCATGAATCAGTGCTTTTCAATGAATAAACGGGTTATTAGTCGCGCAATAGGATTCAGAAGAATTGGTTTCCGTAGCAGGTAGAATAAAATTATAAACACACAAACAATTCCACCTACAGACAAATAGGCAAGCCCAGGGTGCATAAATGTTTTGAAAACTTCAACAAGGGCAAAAGCGAGCATAAGTAATACCACAATACCAAGCAACAGGCACACCGCACCAATAATAAGTGCTGATATGAGCATGGTGAGTTTTTCTGCCAAGGTTAGCTTGGCGTATTCTATTTCGAGTTTAACCCATGTTTTTCCCTGAGTGAGAATATCCTTTATCTGCGTGTTGAGGTTCTCCTTCATAATTGAATAAATATACAGAACTGGAATCGTAAAACCGGACAAACTATTCCCTTAAACAGGAAAAAGTTTGTCCGGAACATATTTTAGTCTTGTGTACCTGAAAGCTCGGCTACAAGAGCGTCAACTTCCGATTCGCTAATTTGTATTCCTTTTTTCTTGAGAATCTTGCAGATTTTGGCGCGTATATCTTCACCTTTCTCGGGAGCGAAGAGTATAGCGGAGCCAAATCCCACTATGGCGCCGCCTAAAAAGGCTGAAATCAATGTTAGTGCTTTCATGTTCGGTTATTTAGTTATTAAATATGATTTTCGATCTGATCTTCGATTTCGTCTACAAGTTCGTCCATTTTATCCTTTTTGAGAACGATACCTTTATCTTTGAGGATCTTGGCAATTCTTGAACGGGTTTTCTCACCTTTTTCAGGAGCAACGAGCAGACCGACAGCAGCGCCTGCTACAGCACCACCGATAACTGATAAAATAATGTGTAATGGCTTCATAATTTTTTATAATTTATAAATGTAGTAAAAATTTCTAATATATATAAATTGTAAATATTTAAAAACTCTTACCACTTGTTTAAGTTAAAATTTTCAAATTTCAAAAAGAGACTGCAATATCAGCTCTTTATATAATAACACTGTATCAAGTGCTTTAGTTCTTTGCCATTGGAGCTATGCCGCATGCTGAGGCGTAAGCCATTACTCCATTGGAAGATAATTCCACCGTCTCAAATTCGCCGTTGCTTTTAATCATTTTTACATGATTATCATCTATGAACGTCATGAACGGCACAGGCTCATTGTTGTTGTCCATTACTGCCCATGTATTTGAGTCTTCCAAAAATTCCAGCCGTGTTTTCTCTCCTGTTGACTGCAAAGTAATGGTATATCCTTTGCCATCGCAGTCAATCAGATAGCGACCGTGTTCAGTGTCTATGCATTTTGTTGAAGCAGACAGTGGATTGGTTCCGCTCCAGAATTCTATTGCGTTGATTACAAGTAAATCACAGGCGGATGCGACTTCATAGACAGGGATAATCCAGAATGCGAAGAAAACGAGCTCGTTCACGAATTTATTGCCTACCTGACGATTCCATGAGAGTACGCTTTTTGTCATTTGGAAGGATCCTATGCATGAAGTGAATGTCAATGAAGCTCCGGCCAAAAGGATGGCGGCAACTGCTATTTTAGTTTTTTTCATATTATTTATATATTTACAGACTCATTTAAAAATATGAGTTATATTTTACGAATTTAATAAAATTTTGAGAAACATTCAGAAACTGTTTAAATTTATTATAAGAAAAAATTATATATATAAACTCTTTTAGGGATTTTGGTTATTTTTCGGCTTTCCCCACCAAATCTAATCGGTAGGAACAGCCGGATTGCCGTATCTTTAACCGTCAAAACCGACTCGGAAAGATCCGCTGATGTTAAGAAAAAAATAAGTCGAGACGATTTTTGTGTTTTATATATATATGATTTATTATCGATGAGAATGAATAAATATACAGATAATAATACTTAAATATTCATATGGATCGTATGAAATGATTAATGTAAAAAGAGATTTTGAGATATTGTGGAAGGATACTTTTAAAGATTCCGAGGAGTATGTGAGAATGCTTTTTGATGGGTATGGCAATAAAAGTATTATAGAGTATATAGAACAGGATGGCAAACTTGTATCTGCGATGCTGGGTCTGCCACATAGATTTGTTTTAAATGCCAATACATCAGATATATTGGATCGTCGGGTTGATCTGGATGTAAGCGGACATTGTTCTGTGTTATACGGACTATATTTGTGTGGTCTCTCCACTCATCCTGCATATCGCTGTCAGGGGTTGATGGGAAACCTGATAAAGAGGATCGAACAACGGGCATCAGAGTTGGGATATGATTTTATCTTTCTGATTCCTGCGGATTCCCATTTGCAAGACTATTATAAAAAGTTCGGATTTGAGGATGCGTTTCCGAGATGGAAGGGATCTTTGGAAATGACCGCCACCCTGAATAACTTGTCAGGAGAATCGGACATTAGATTTAATCAATTTCTGAGAATTGAATATTTCGGGGACATTGAATCGTTGCTGGGAAATATCGAAATCTCAGAGAATCATAAAATCTCGCGATTCTGTAATGAGTTTGATAATCTTGAGTCGATAGTGCAGCCTGATGCCGTTTATCGAATTTTGAGATCGGAAGATGAAATGCTTGTGGTGATTAAAGAATGTTTTATTAGCGGGGGAGGAATGTATATTGCCAGAGATGAGAATACCACTCTTGTCGGGATAGCGTTTATTTATAAACATGAAGGCATAATTACAGTATATAAATTATCTGCCAAAAATTATTATGTAAGGAATAGTTTACTAAAGAGAATCAGAAATGATTTTTATGATAAGAAGATTAAAATATTTGACAGATCAGAATTTACGGACATTCATGGGGAGAAATTTAATGCTGGTATGCTAAAAATGATCAGAGAGGGGCTGACAGTGTCTAAAATAGAACGAATAAAGAATGCTGAGCTCTCCTTAATGCTGGATTGATAGTTTCTCGTATGATTTTGTAATTGGGATAATGTGCAGTAATATAGCACATTATCCCAATTTTTATCATAAATTAAGCCTCTGAGATTCAATTGTAAACTATAAACTGTATAATCAATCGTAGATTTTAAATTCTCGATAAAAAGTTGATGATACAGATATTTGTTAGATGCAAAAGGATGATAGGAGAGAAGACTTCAAAATTTAATATTGGTCAAATATGCGCTTTTAATACGGTCGTATTTTCGCAGGAAATAGCTGTGTTTAAAAATGAATGATTGTTTTGTAAATTTTGAAACGCAAATGCAGTATTGTAGACAAATGTAATTAACAATCACATTGCATTGTGTCTTGTTTTGTAGAAACAAACAGCTGTGTATATTTATAAATTCTCAAACGTATGTAGTTTTGATTTATAAATTTATATCATTAACTAATATTAACATCTTATTAATTTATCTGAAGATTAACATGTTAGTATTAAAAGTTAGAGTGATGTGTAATAAATTTATACTGTAATAGCCAGGGCTGTGAATTCTCATGTCGTGAGTAAGTCAATTGTCTGATACATAGTATTAAATTAATACAGGATAAAGTAAATCAGAGGCTTTAAGTTAACTGTTCTAAATTGTAAATTGTAATTATAATTTTGCAAACAGCAATACATGATGTAAATTTTTACAAAAATAAATTTGCAGTTTGCGAATTAATAATTACATTTGTACTTGTAATTTATAAAATAAAATTCGACCTATGAAAGAGGAAAATGTGGCAATTCGTCTAAAAGACTTCATTGAAGAAATGGGACTTAGCAACTCTCAGTTCGCTGATCAGTGCGGTATTCCTCGTCCAAGCCTGTCGCAGATACTGACGGGTCGTAATAAGAAGATAAGTGATGTTATAGTAGGTCAGATACACCATGCATTTCCAAATCTGTCGGTATTGTGGCTTTTATTTGGTGAGGGTGCAATGTTGTTACCGGATGTAAATAGTGTGCGTGAAGAGGAAGATCTTCCTAATCTATTCTCTGAGTCTGAAAAATTGCCGGTAAACAGTAGGGATAAGTTGAAATATTCCAATCTCAGCGCCTTAAACAGTGAGGTAAACAGATCTCAATCCCCTGTGAATAATGGGGATAAAGTAGATTTTAGAAACTTGGAATTGCAACGTGAAATAGAAAAAATTCGTAAAAATCCAAGAAAAGTCGTTCAAATCACAGTCTATTATGATGACTCGACATTCGAAACATTTCTTCCGGGATAAATGAGGAAGGAGTGGAACGACTTTAGGGAGCTTAGGAAGATTGAGGAGATTAATGAGGTAAAGGAGTTTAGGCTACTGTGGGTGTGTTGAGTAGTCGGTTTTATATTATGTCATTTTTGAATCGCTTATTTTCTGTTTGATTTAAGCGAGTCAAGATGATTTTTCATTTTTGCTTCAGATGGGTTGTTGCCCGGTTTCCAGAATTCGGTATTGTTAATTTCAGTAGGTAGATACTGTTGATTTACATAACTGCCTTCGTAATCATGTGCATATTTATATCCTTTATGGTAACCGAGATCCGCCATTAATTTTGTGGGGGCATTTCTTAAATGCAGTGGGACAGGAAGGTTGCCAGTCCTGTCAACTTCCTTAATGGCAGAATCTATTGCCATGTAAGCTGAGTTGCTTTTAGGAGAGTTTGCAAGATAAATGGCGCATTCAGAGAGTATTATTCTTCCTTCGGGCCATCCGATCTTATTGAGCGCGTCAAAGGTGGCGTTTGCAAGCAATAATGCATTGGGGTTTGCCAGTCCTATATCTTCAGCCGCAAGAATAACGAGTCGTCGTGCGATAAATGCCGGATCTTCTCCTCCCGTAACCATTCTTGCAAGCCAGTATACTGCTGCCTGCGGATCGCTTCCCCGGATTGATTTTATAAAGGCGGAGATAATGTCATAGTGCAACTCTCCGTTGCGATCATATGCGGCTGGATTTTGCTGGAGGCTGCGGGTTACTATCTCGTCCGTTATTTCAATCTCTTCATTTTCGGGAGTGGATTGTTCGATAAGGTCAAGGATATTAAGTAGTTTGCGGGCATCTCCACCTGCAAATCTAAAGAGGGCATCCTTCGATTTGATATTAAAATTCCTGTTTTTTAGTATCTCGTCATTTTCAAGTGCTCTGCTGAGTAGATTTTCAAGATCCGCAATATCCAGAGGCTTGAGGGTATACACCTGTGCTCTTGATAATAGAGGTCTTATTACTTCAAAAGAGGGGTTTTCCGTTGTGGCGCCAATAAGGGTTATAGTCCCTTTCTCAACAGCTCCCAATAGGGAGTCTTGCTGAGATTTGTTGAACCTGTGTATCTCATCTATAAAGAGGATTGGTCTCCCTTTTGTGAACATGCTCCGTGCATCAGATTCGCAACGCTGAATCACATCTCTGACCTCTTTTACACCTGAAGTGACGGCACTTAATGTATAAAAGGGTGATTCTGTCTGTGAGGCTACAATGCGTGCGAGGGTGGTTTTCCCTACACCGGGCGGTCCCCATAATATAAAGGAATTGATCTTGCCGGTTTCAATCATTTTTCTGATGATCCCATTTTTGCCAACGAGATGTGTCTGTCCGATATAGTCGTCCAGTCTTGTGGGTCGTAATCTTTCGGCAAGCGGTGCGATGTTCATTGATTAGAATGAATATATTACGTATTGTAAATGTATAATTATGCAGAATGATATTTCAACTCATCTCATATCTGATGTCGTTGTGCTGATTTTTAATTATCCGCTAATTATGAATTGGCAAGAATATCAATAAGCTTATCTTTGTCAACTTCGCCTAAATTATTTACAATCACATTACAGAATGGTTCAATCTCTTCGGCAGGCCATGTACCGGCTACACCTATAACGTATGCGCCTGAATTTTTTCCGGCATTTACGCCCTGCATGGAATCTTCAATGACAACACAGTTCCTGATATCCGCACCGATCATGGATGCGGCGAGCAGATAGCCTTCCGGATCAGGTTTCGACTTGGTTATCCTGTTTGCTGTAATGATTTCGGTGAACAGGCCTTCCAATTCGGGAAGCTCCTCACGCAGATGTTCCATTTTTTTGTCATCGCTGCTTGTTACGAGTGCTCTTGGAATATTATTGTTCACAAGCCATTCTATAAACTCTTTTGCTTCAGGAAGCCAGCGATATGTCATTCTGCTTTCCAGATCGTGGAGCATATCACGTATTTCATCATATTTCTCGCTGTCAGGGAAGTTCTTTAAAATATTATCAAGAGTCATCCCTTTTATTTTACTGGCAAAATCAGGTATTCCTGATTTATACTTCTCGTTGATAGTAGTCCATATTTTGGAGTATTCAGATTCACTGTCGATCAGTACGCCATCGAGATCAAACAGGAATCCGATAGGTTTTGTTGCATTAGAGTCTGTCATAATGGAAAATATGTTAGAAACTGTATAAATTTAAAATTAAAATGAAGACCGATTCAAAAACAGCTTCATAATATGTTGGTGTACAAAATTAGTCAAATTTGTTAAATAATTCGTAAATTTGCCTATAATATGATACAAGAGATAAATCTTAGGGTAGAACCCAAAGAAGCCTGCGATGATGTGTTTCTGAGAAATCTTGTGATAAAGAATCTCGGAAAGGCATCGTGTGGTAATCATCAGTTAAATGATTTCAGGGTTGTGAAGCGCTCTATCGATGCCCGTAAAAAAGAAATAAAAGTCAATCTGACCATAAAGGCGGCTACGGGAGACGATAAAGTAGTGATGTCGCAATTTATCCCGGCAAGTTTTTGCCCTGTAAGAGATAGTGCACCCGTTGTAATAATAGTGGGCGCCGGTCCTGCAGGTTTGTTTGCCGCATTGAAAGCCGTACAGCTTGGTTGGAAGCCGGTTGTGCTTGAGCGTGGCGTTGACGTTGACAGCAGAAGGTTGGATCTTGCATCTATCAGCAGAACGGGGAGGATTAATCCTGCTTCAAACTATTGTTTCGGAGAGGGTGGTGCCGGAGCATACAGCGACGGCAAGTTATATACCCGCAGTAAAAAGCGTGGCAATAATGAAGAGGTTTTGCGGTTGCTTGTCCAGCACGGCGCAATGCCTGAAATTCTGGTCGACGCACATCCTCATATCGGTAGTGATAAATTGCCAAAGGTTATCAGGAATATTCGTAATACCATTATTGATAATGGCGGGGAAGTATGTTTTGACACTACTGTAAAGTCTTTGATTATAAAGGATAAGACTGTGTATGGAGTCAGAACGGATAAGGGTGAATTTCATGGAGAAGCCGTGATTCTCGCTATAGGGCATTCGGCTCATGATACTGTTAGAAGCCTGTATGCAGAGGGCGTGAAACTTGAACCCAAAGGTTTTGCTGTAGGAGTAAGGCTCGAACATCCACAGAAACTCATTGATAAAATTCAGTATCATACATCCGATGGTCGCGGGAAGTATCTGCCTGCCGCCGAATATAATTTTGTAACGCAGGTTGAGGGCAGAGGTGTATATTCATTCTGTATGTGCCCGGGTGGGGTGGTAGTCCCTGCCGGAAGCAGTGACGGTGAGCTTGTTGTCAACGGTATGTCTGCTTCCGCCCGTGCCGGACAATGGTCAAATTCAGGCATTGTTGTCGAGATCCGCCCCGGGGACTATGAGGAGTTTGGGAAATATGGCGACCTTGAATTGCTTGAACTGCAGGAGTCGCTGGAACATAGTTTTTTTGAGGCGTCCGGACAGAGTATAAATGCTCCGGCTCAGCGCATGCTTGATTTTGTCAATCATAAAGTGTCAGATACGCTGCCGGCTACGTCGTATGCTCCCGGAATACATCCTGATGATTTTCATAGACTGTTCCCTGCCGGCATAGCCCGTCGTCTTGAGGAGGGATTAAGGATCTTTGGTAAAAAAGCCAGGGGTTTCCTTACCAACGATGCCATATTGCTGGGACTTGAGTCAAGAACATCCTCTCCGGTGCGCTTCCCACGTGACAAAGAGAGTTTGGAGCATGTCGGTATACGGAACCTTTATCCGGTAGGCGAGGGAGCCGGTTATGCAGGTGGAATAGTATCGGCTGCAATAGATGGAATAAGAGGTATGAATGCGGTGGCGTCCAATGCCTGCAATGACAATAAGTAATAAAATTAATGAATAAATATTGAATTCTATAATTATAGAGAATGGCAACCATATTAAATATAGAAACGTCCGGTAAAATTTGCTCGGTGGCATTGACTCGCGATGGAGTTCTTGAGTTTGATATAGATGACTCCGCGGGCATGAAGCACGCAGAAAAACTTGCACCGTTTGTGGAGAGGGCGCTTGAAGAAGCGAAACGCAGAGAGTGGGATATAGATGCAATCGCTGTCAGTATCGGACCTGGTTCCTATACAGGTCTTAGAATAGGATTGTCTCATGCAAAAGGGCTTGCATTCAGTATGGCTGTGCCATTGATTGGAGTATCCACTCTGCAGATTATTGCCGTTAAAGCAATGTTTCGCAATCTTAATTTCAAAGGTAATGAGGTTCTGGTTCCCATGATAGATGCCCGCCGTATGGAGGTGTTTACAGGAGCATATGATTTTGCATTACATCCGTTATGGGGTCCGGGAGCTATGATATTGGACAAAGATTCATTCTCTGAATTGCTTGACAGTCATGAAATGTGGTTTATGGGGGATGGTGCGGAAAAAGCAAAAGAGGTAATAAAATCTGAAAACGCACACTGGATGGACGGTGTAAATCCGATGGCAAAGGACATGATGGCACTTTCAGAGAAAGCGTTTCGAGAGAAGCGTTTTCTTGATGTCGCCTATTCTACTCCCGAATATCTTAAGGAATACCAGACTACTGCCCCGAAGAATCATTTATAAGTTGTGCGGACTTGTCGGGCTCTATGGATGTTGAGTTGTAAGAATAGATGGAAATTATTATATTTACGCTAATAAAGAAAAAAAGGTGAAATGATACCATATAATACAGAAATGAAACCGGTAGTGCTTCCGGAATTCGGTCGTAATGTTCAGGGGATGGTTGACTATTGCATGAGCCTGGAAACCAAAGAACAACGGACCGAATGTGCTCATTCTATAGTTAAAATCATGTCCAGCATGTTCCCGGATCTTGTCGGAAACAACAATGACAACAGCAAGATCTGGGACACAATAAACATTATTTCAGGTTTTAAACTTGATGTGGATTTTCCGTGTGAGGTTATTACCGAAGAGAAGCTTAACCCTCGACCTGAAAAGATTCCATATACTTCCTCGGTGATGCTTTATCGTCATTATGGCAAGAATATAGAGAAGATGATCAAGAAGGTAGCCGATATGGAGGATAGTGAGGAGAAAGATCTGATTATATCGATGATAGCTCATCATATGAAGAAACTGCAGTTGATACACAATAAAGAGGGTGTGGATGATGCCAAGATTCTTCGTGACCTTAAAGAGTATTCTGGTGGAAGAATAGATCTTGATCCGCAGACCTATCTGCTGCACGAGTTCAAGGACGCCTCGCAACCTACGCCTTCAAAAAATCGAAAGAAAAGGAAATAAGTTTCTAAGAGTAAACATACTCTAAAAGTACCATAAATACATTCAAGGCATATGAGCAGTTTTATAGTAGAGGGTGGGCACCGTCTTGAGGGTGAGATAAGACCTAAAGGCGCAAAGAATGAAGCATTGGAGGTAATATGTGCCACTTTGCTTACCGCCGAGAAAGTCGTTATCTCCAATCTGCCTCGAATTTCCGATGTGATGAATCTGATAAATCTTCTTTCGGAGATGGGGGTCAAAGTAAGATACATATCCGATTCTGAATGTGAGTTTCAGGCAGACAATGTGGATATAGACTATATCCATACCGAAGCATTTAGAAAAAAAGCCGGAAGTCTGCGGGGATCTGTAATGGTGCTTGGTCCTCTGCTTGCCCGGTTTGGTCAGGCTGTCCTTCCTCAGCCGGGCGGAGACCGTATAGGTCGTCGTCGTCTTGACACTCATTTAATAGGACTTGAGAAACTGGGTGCTGAATTTGAATTTTGTTCGGAAGAACATATGTTCAGCATCAAGACAGGTAATGACGGTCTGCGCGGAAGTTATATGCTTCTGGATGAAGCCTCCATCACCGGAACTGCGAATATTATAATGGCGGCAGTATTGGCAAAAGGGGAGACCACTATCTATAATGCGGCCTGTGAACCGTATATTCAGCAACTTTGTCGGATGCTTGTGCGAATGGGCGCGAAAATTGATGGTATCGGATCAAACTTATTGAAAATAAATGGCGTTGAAATATTGAAAGGTACCGTTCATCATTTGCTTCCCGATATGATTGAGGTTGGAAGTTTCATCGGAATGGCGGCAATGACCGGTTCCAATCTATTGTTAAAAGATGTAGGTGTGAATGAGTTGGGGATGATGCCTGCGGCTTTTGAACGTATTGGAATACATCTGGAGATAGAGAAAGATGATATAAGAATAAATCAGAAAGAGATTTACTCCATCGCCAATTTTATTGACGGATCCACGATGACAATTGCCGATGCGCCATGGCCGGGTCTTTCGCCTGATCTTCTCAGCATATTTCTTGTAGTGTGCTCACAGGCAAATGGAAGTGTCCTGATTCACCAGAAAATGTTCGAGAGCCGACTCTTTTTTGTAGATAAGCTGCTTGATATGGGAGCCCGCATAATATTGTGTGATCCGCACCGGGCGGTAGTGATTGGTTCCGGCAGATTCAACAGTCTGCGTGCCACTGAGATGGCATCTCCTGATATCCGCGCAGGTATTGCAATGCTTATTGCGGCCATGGGAGCCAAAGGAACGAGTAAGATACAGAATATCGGTCAGATAGATCGTGGATATGAGAACATTGATTTGCGTCTTAATAAATTAGGAGCAAAAATCATAAGAATAGATGATTAAAAAAGAGAGTCTTAGTGAGATAGGCAGATTCCAGAAAACACATGCATTGCGTGGAGAGTTGAATGCCATTCTCAAAATTGACGAGTCATATGTAGCTGACGGCAATCCGCTCATCGTTGAGATGGATGGTATTCCGGTACCGTTTTATGCAGAATCAGTGCGTCCCAAAGGAGCCACAAGTTGCCTGATCAAACTCAAAGGTGTTGATAACATCGAGGAGGCATCAGAGATGGTAAATAAAGAGATTTATGCTATGAGAGACGATCTTGCCGGCTACATGGATGATGATATGATGTTGCAGCAGGATCTTATCGGATACGAGGTGTTGGATGAGAAGTATGGTCCTATAGGCAAGCTTGAGCACATCGAGGATTCAACACAGAATGAGTTGATGGTTATACGCACTTTGTCGGGTGAAGAACTTTATATTCCGCTTGTGGCTGATTTTATTATCGGCATTGATGAAGAGAAGAGAATAATACAGACTTCTATCCCAAAAGATTTGTTGGAATTGAATTCACAGGGCTTGGATTGATATGTTGAAAGTAGAAACAGGTTTTTAAATTAGAGATACAATGGATGATCTGATGAAATATGATGAGGATGATGCGGTGAAATTCATACGTGCCTATATTCCGGATAATATAAGTGAGAAATATGACGATGACGAGATCCTTTTTGTAATTGATATAATATGGGACTGGTATGAGAAAAACGGATACCTTGACATTTCCGCCGAAGTTACGGATGAAGAGGAGGCTGATATCCCCCTATTGGTCGCGTATGTACAAAAAGAGATTGGAAAAGATAAAGAGATTATGATGGATCCGGATGATGTGGATCTTATTGTAAAAGGGGAATTGAAATATGAAGAGTCTATTGAAGATGTATTTTAAGAGAATAATTGTATCACTGCTTTTTCTGTCATCTTTAGGTGTATATGCACAGAATAATTCTGACAGGAATGAGACTCTTGATGATCTGTCATTTACAGAGATGTTGAATTCCGTGCAGCTTGACAATAAGAGTGCGGATCTTATACGTAGGTTTCAGGAGAAAGAGGGGCGTACCCGACTGCATAATCGCGAGTATAACTCCAAGAATCTGTCAATGGTTGAAACATATAGAAACAAAGAGGTGCTGGTTGTTACCATTGCTGCGTCAAAGCTTTTTGCTCCGAATGATACGGTGCTCAGCAATGAAGCCGCATCAATGCTTGCTCCACTGAAACGTTATCTTAAGGAGCCTGATATGTATAGGGTGCTTCTGGTCATGCATACGGACAATACCGGATCGGATAAATATAGAGAACACTTGACTGAAATAAGGTCGGCCGCCCTGTTCGATTGGTTTGTCAAGGAGGGATGCGACACTCGCTATCTTTTCTCCTATGCATACGGAGACGAGATGCCGTTGGTGGAGAATAACACCATGAACAACAGATCAAAGAACCGTCGTCTTGAAGTATACCTTGTTCCAGGCAAAAAGATGCTTGAGCAAGCAAAGAAGGGGAGGATAGTGTTTTGATGAGCTGTCTTCTTTAATTATGAAAAGGCTCCATTCCGGCAATTCGGGAATGGAGCCTTTGGTATCAGACAGTATTGCTTTATACAAGTTTTATCCATTTGTCACGGTCTCCCGGAAGGAGATCTATAACCGGGATTTCGATCATTGTGTAGCATCCAGGATTAAGACGGAATGTCGCGCGGGCACAGGCGACAAGAATCTGCGCTGTAAGTGCGGGATTATTGATTGCCATGTCAAATTCGAATCTCTGACTGTGTGTTGTCCCTGAGACTCCTTTGCGAACCATGTTCACTCCGTGTCCCATATCTTTCAGGGCATCTATGCTTTCTACAGCCATTACATGTGTCTCATCCGATGCGAAATATGGATCCTCTTTAACAGCCTTTGACACCTGTTCAAGAGTATAACCCGGCATAAGCTCAACATATACCATACGGCGATGGATGCCTGTCCCAAGCGGTATGGTCATTGAAAGAGCATCTTTTACGCCCTCTTTTGATTTTACAGCGACAGTATGTCCCATGCTCATGCCCGGACCGAAATTTGTATATGTTATACCTTTAGGAGCGATTGCTTCCATAAGAGCGCGTACAACAGAGTCGCTCCCCGGATCCCAGCCTGCCGACAATACGCTGACAGCATTCCCAGCTTTTGCCGCAACGTCAAGACGTTTGCGCAATTCCGGAATCTTTGTGTGGATATCAAATGAATCCACTGTATTGATTCCCTTTGCAAGAATTTCTATTGCATGCTGCTCGACACTACGGGTGGGAGTGGCAAGTATGGCTACATCCACTTTGTCAAGTTCATCGATAGAGCCAACGACAGGTATTCCGGCGGGAATGTCACCGCGGTCAGCAGGGTTTCTACGGATAATTCCTGCTATTTCAAAGTCTTCCGATGCCATTATTGCATCCAGGGTAAAACGGCCGATGTTACCGTAACCGACGATAGCGATTTTTTTCATAATATTCAATAATTTATAAATAAGTGTTCATATTAAAACTCCATTCGCTAACTTAATGTTAGGAATGGAGTGTTAGATTATTTTGTGAGCTTGCGGTATCTGATGCGATGGGGTGTGTCAATACCGCCGTCGCGTTTCTTTTTGAACTCCTCGTATTCGGAGTAGGAGCCTTCAAAGTATGTGACCTGACTGTCTCCCTCGAAAGCGAGAATGTGCGTCGCGATACGGTCAAGAAACCAGCGATCGTGACTGACGACTACAGCACAGCCGGCAAAGTTCTCCAGACCCTCCTCAAGAGCCCTCAGCGTGTTCACATCTATATCATTGGTAGGCTCGTCAAGCAGGAGAACATTACCCTCCTCTTTGAGTGCCATTGCGAGGTGAAGACGGTTACGCTCACCACCTGAAAGGACACCGATCTTTTTCTCCTGATCGGCACCTGTAAAATTGAATTTGCTTAGATACGCCCTGGCATTCATATCCCTGCCTCCCATCCGGAATGATTCGACGCCTTGGGATATTACTTCATATACGCTTTTTTCGGGAGAAAGATCTTTATGGTTCTGGTCGACATATGCTATCTTTACGGTCTCTCCAACTTCAAATTCTCCATTATCTTGCTTCTCCTGACCCATTATAAGGCGGAATAGGGTTGTTTTACCGGCACCGTTCGGTCCGATAACGCCTACAATTCCGTTTGGCGGAAGCATAAAATTCAGGTCAGTGAAAAGAGCTTTGTCATCGTAGGCTTTTGCGAGATGTTTCGCCTCTATTACTTTATTGCCGAGACGTGGACCGTTAGGTATGAAGATTTCAAGTTTTTCCTCTCTTTCCTTCTGGTCTTCATTCATCAGCCGGTCATAGCTTGACAGGCGGGCCTTACCTTTTGCCTGTCTTGCCTTAGGAGCCATTCTAACCCATTCAAGCTCTCGTTCCAGAGTCTTGCGACGTTTGCTTGCCTGCTTCTCTTCCTGCGCCATACGCTGGGTTTTCTGGTCGAGCCATGATGAATAATTCCCTTTCCATGGAATTCCTTCGCCACGATCAAGTTCGAGGATCCATCCGGCTACATGGTCGAGGAAGTATCGGTCGTGTGTCACGGCGATGACGGTGCCCGGATATTGCTGGAGATGTTGCTCAAGCCAGTCTATTGATTCTGCGTCAAGGTGGTTGGTCGGCTCGTCAAGCAAAAGAATATCCGGTTGCTGAAGTAATAGACGACACAGAGCGACGCGACGCTTTTCCCCGCCGGACAGAACAGCTATCTTCTTGTCATCGGGTGGACATCGGAGTGCGTCCATTGCACGTTCGAGCTTGTTGTCGATGTTCCATGCATCTGTTGCGTCCAGCTTATCCTGTATCTCGGCCTGGCGGGCAATCAGCTTGTCCATGGCATCCTGATCTTCCAGCACTGCAGGATCTGCGAATGCATTGTTCACCTCATCGTATTCTTTCAGAAGATCCATGATCGGCTGTACGCCTTCCTGTACAACCTCTTTCACTGTTTTCTCGGGGTCAAGTTTCGGCTCCTGTTCAAGATAGCCGACACTGTAGCCGGGTGAGAATACGACATTGCCTTGATAGCTTTTGTCAAGTCCGGCAATTATTTTAAGAAGTGTGGATTTACCGGAGCCATTCAATCCTATGATGCCTATCTTGGCGCCATAGAAGAATGAAAGGTAAATGTTCTTTAATATCTGTCTCTGTGGAGGGATTGTTTTGCTCACTCCAACCATTGAGAATATTATTTTCTTGTCATCTGCCATGTTTTGTAATTATTTTGCTGTGACAGTTCTGTAATCGCATTTTACTTTACCCCGGGTAAATGCATTCAGCTTATTACGTATCATCTGTTTTCGGATAAGAGAGATACGGTCAGTGTATACAGTGCCAAGGAGATGGTCGAACTCATGCTGGATGATTCTGGCAAGAAATCCTGTGAATTCCTGTTCGTGTTCTACAAAATCCTCGTCAAGCCAGTTTAGCCGTACGTGCTCATATCTTTTTACAGATTCCGACATTCCTGGAAGCGACAGACAGCCCTCTTCGCGGGAAACGGGATCTTCATCTTCCATTATCTCGAGTTCCGGATTGATAAGACATAATTTTGAATCCTTGCATTCCGGAAATTTATCTGCCAAAGGTGAGCCATCGATAACAATCAGGGATATAGACTTGCCGATCTGAGGTGCGGCAAGACCGACTCCGTCTGTAAAATACATTGTTTCCCACATGTCCTTGATAAGTTTCTGCAGACCGGGATAATCCTTGTCAATATCTTCTGTCTCTTCACGGAGCACAGGGTGTCCGTAAATATATACCGGTAATATCATTGTAGTTATATTTTATAGCACAAAGATAGCAAGAATATTTGATGAAACATAATAGCGACTTAATTATCTGCTTTGCAGGTATTCTGTAAGAATAAGCACGGCGGCCATTTCGTCTGCGCGACCTTTTTCCTGCCGTTGGCTTTTTCTGAAGCCCGCTGCAATCATTTCACGATGTGCGATTGTGGAGGTGAAACGCTCATCGAATCGCTCGATCCTGATTGCAGGAAGTTCTTTCTTTAAGTTCCGGATAAATGGAGAAATATATTTTTCCGATTCTGACGGGGAGCCGTCAAGCTGTTTGGGCTGACCGACGATAATTAATTCCACGTCCTCTTTGCCGCAATAATCTTTTATGAACCGCATCAAAAGATGGGTGGGTGTTGTGGGAAGTCCGTTTGCGCATATCTGCAAAGTGTCTGTCACGGCTATTCCGCAACGTTTACGCCCATAATCTATAGCTAATATTCGAGACATTTAAGAGTGTGTTTGAATTTAAAACTCAACATACTTAATGAAGAAAGAGGGTAGATGTAATGACACACCTACTCTCTTATAAAATTCTGAATAAATACTCTTATTTGCCGAAATAACGGTTGTATAGACCGGCGAAGCCACGACCATGACGTGCCTCGTCTTTTGCCATCTCGTGAACGGTGTCGTGGATAGCGTCAAGGTTCTGAGCCTTGGCATTCTTTGCGATACGCATTTTATCCTCGTTTGCACCTGCCTCAGCATGCATGCGCTTTTCAAGGTTTGTCTTGGTATCCCAAACCATGTCGCCGAGCAGTTCCGCGAATTTGGCTGCGTGCTCTGCCTCTTCCCATGCATAGCGCTTGAAAGCGTCAGCAACTTCAGGATAACCTTCACGGTCAGCCTGACGAGACATGGCGAGATACATGCCTACCTCAGTGCATTCACCGACAAAGTGATTGTTGAGGTCTTTTATCATTTCGGGGTCACATCCCTTTGCAACACCTATTTCGTGTTCTGTTACGAATCTAAGAAGTTCGTCTTTGTCTACAAGTTTGAATTTACTTTGAGGTGCTCCACATTGGGGGCATTTCTCAGGAGCTGTTTCGCCCTCTGCGATATATCCGCAGATGGTGCATATCCATTCTTTTGCCATAATTTATTGTATATTTGGGTTCTAATTAATAATTTTATTTAGATGTAATCGGTATGTATTATACATACCTTTATCATTTATTATATAACAAATTTAGCAAAGTTTTTCTTTTCTGCAAAATGAAAATTGAAATTTCTAACAATGATAAAGAAGAAAGGCGCATCCAATGTGGACGCGCCTTGAATACTATCTGAAAATAGATTTATTTCACAACAACTTTGGAAGTTTTGCTGCCCTGACGGCGGATAAAGATACCATTCTCAGGATTAGCCACCTTTACACCCTGGAGATTGAAATATTCAACAGGAGCGTTCTCGTCGGATGCAATCTCATCTACAGCTGCAGAACCGTTTGTGTAAACCTTGATGTCATCAAGAAACCAGCGTGCAGTCTTTTTATCTGCGACAGCACCGTAGTCGGGGAACTGGTTGTCAGAGTTCCTAAAAGTGATCTTTGTGTTTTTATCAAGTTTGACACCGGTCAGATCAATATCCTCCTCGAACCATTTGTAATCAGCTCCGTCTTCTATATTCTTTGAGAATGAGTAGACTTTTTTATCATTACCGTTCTCGACAATAACTACAGCTTCTGTTTTATCATATACTTTTGATCCGTTAGCCATTGGAGTCCATTTGAAGCTGATGTGGGCATTCTGTATACCGTCTCCGGCTTTTTCCATTGCCGGCAATTCAATACCGCCACAGAATGTGGTGATGGAGATTTTGAGATAATTCTTACCGACACCATTAACAGTTGTCGGAGCTACTTTTTTACTGTTGCCGACTTCATTCTTTGCATATGTAGAGCCAAGGAGTTTGTATCCTTTGTTTTCCATGAGGTCAACTGTTTTTCCTCCACCAGGGAAAATCCCTGTTCCCATTTGTGGATTATATGCACTTGAAAATACGTTCTGACCAACGTTGTCGTCAATCGATTGACCATCAGCATTTTTGTAAGAGCTCGTGGCTGGCTCCAGCCATTCGAAATCATCAGAGAAGATTACTGTTTCTTCAGCGAAAGCTGACATTGAGAATGCCAAAGCGGCACAGGAAAGTAAAAATTTTTTCATGTTTGAAATTTTAAGTTAATTGAAAAATAATTAATTATTGCATTAGAATAATAAATATTCTATACGATGCAAAATTAATAGCAATTCTTCATATTTCAAAACATGGAAGGGTTGATTCAGTTAAGAAAGCGCTCTGAATAACTGTGTTTAAATGGCTTCTAAGTTTTAAGTTTTTTATTAAATATATTTGAATAATTAATAATAATTTGTAATTTTGCTTGTGTCAGGCTGGTAAGGCTGTGTCTCTTACGCTCAGCCTGCCGGCAAAATAATTCATACTTTACATAAATTTAAAATCTTTATTATGAAAAAATTTTTACTTTCAGCAGTAGCTGTATTTGCAATTAGTCCTGCTTTTAATGTAACAGCTCAGGAAAAGGTGTATTTCCAAAGCGATTTTGCAAAAACATGGGAAGTGTTTAAAGACTGGGAAGGCTCCAAAGACAATGCAGGTAAGCCAATAGATGCATATGGCTCTGATGGAGTTGGCAACTATCTTCCGAATATCAACACGCCAAAAGATGGTGATGGAAAAACAGCATTCGAATATCTTAGAGATGAGGGTTGGACTATATTTGGCGGAGGAGTAGAACCCAATGTCGTACCAAACGGTTGCAATTTTCAGAAATACTATCTTAAGATGGGTTCTAAAAATAAACAAAACGGAGTTACGCTTCCCATAATTGAGGAATTCGGCAATGGCGTCGAGAATGTAAAATTGTCCTTTAACTGGTTCCCGTTCAGAGCCGGAGGAAAAGCAGGAGAAGGAGTATATGACAAGACTGATCTGGTTGTCATTGTTGCAAACGGTTCGGTCGAGAAACAGTTCGCGGTTCCTGAAGTCAGACCTGCTGATGGTTTGAGATATGAGTGGTATCCTGTCAGCATATCTCTTGATAAAGTGACAATCAACAAAGACACCCGCATTTCGGTTCGTCCTGCTGATGCACAATATCTTCCGAATGGAGCAGTTACCGGTAATTACAGATATTGTATAGATAAATTCAAGGTGACAGGTTCCGGCTCTTCAGCTGTAGTTGAGCTTGAGGCCGACGAGAATGCTCCTGAAGTATATTACAATCTCCAGGGTGTGAAGGTGGCTGAGCCAGCCAACGGTCTTTATATACGTGTAAAAGGAAACAAAACAGAAAAGGTGGTTGTCAAATAATAAATACGACCTATTATTTAACACAGGGGGAATCCTAAGAGCCGGATTTCCCCTGATTTTTTTGCAATAATTAAGCGGATTCTTGATTAGTTTCTAAATAATAAAGTAAATTTGCAGACAATGAACTCGGTAAGACGGAATAATGCAAAAGCAGGGAAGGTTGACGGTTCAGTGAGGTCAGCTTACTGTAAAGCCGGAATTAAAAGAATTGTGGTGGGTTTCAGTGCCGGAGCCGACAGCACAGCTCTTTTATTGGCGTCTGTGGCGTCCGGGGTGGATGTCATACCGGTACATTGCAATTTCCATCTCAGGGGTGAAGAGAGTTTGCGTGATGAAGTGGTGGCGCGAAAAATATGTGCCTCTCTGAATTTAGAGCCTGTAATAATTGATTTTGATGTAGCCGGATACATGGCGTCAAAAGGCAGCGGGACATCTGTTGAGATGGCATGCCGGGAGCTGCGTTATGCCGAATTTGAAAAGATTATGAAAAACACAGGGGCAGACCGGATCGCAGTCGCCCACAATGCAGATGATAATATAGAAACTCTTTTTCTGAATCTCTTCAGAGGATCCGGAGTAACCGGTCTGCGAGGTATGTTACCGGATACCGGTAAAATCATCAGACCCTTGCTGAATATTTCGCGTTCCGAAATAGAGGAGTATCTCATTGAGCGTAATACGGGCTTTGTTGTAGACAGTACAAATCTAAGCAGCGACTACAGACGTAATTATATAAGGAGAGATATTCTTCCTATGATAGAAAAACGCTGGAAAGGTGTCAGACGTGCTATTTTAACAACATTAGAGAACCTTCGGGGGGAGGAATGTGTATTAAAATGGGGAGAGGAATATTGGCTTAAAGATAAAGACAAGGATTATCTTTTGTTGTCAACCATAGATGACTCTCCCGATCCATTCTGGGCGATATACCGGTTCGCCTCAAGGTACGGAGTATCGCGGACTGTGGCTTGTGAAATCTGCGATGTGTACGAGAAGAAAGCAGGTACGCAATTGATAGTCGGGAAGCGATGGGAAGCGAAAGGCGGGTATCTGGTATTCGATATGAAGAAACTTAAATTTGTTTGTAACGAAAAAAATTATTAATTTTGTAGTCAGAAAGTCATGTAAATGACA
Source organism: uncultured Muribaculaceae bacterium (assembly GCA_910579845.1). Classification (GTDB taxonomy): domain Bacteria; phylum Bacteroidota; class Bacteroidia; order Bacteroidales; family Muribaculaceae; genus Lepagella. The sequence goes on from CAJTWL010000019.1 coordinate 24,923, forward strand.
AATTCTCCAAAAAACCGGTCTGCTAATAAAGATTAAAATAGCCCGAATTTCAAATTTCAGAAGATCGGATATCCTGAACACATTAATACTCCAATAGCTTTAAATCTTTCCGGTATTTTGATTTCTCAGAATCCGATGAAATAAGAACAAATCGTTTGTTTCCTCCGCTAATTGTATGTTGAAGTGATAATCCGGAGGAATATTATCGAATAAGATATTTATATATGTATAGTTACGATGAACTCATGTCGATGGATGAGAACCAGCTTAAGGATCTTGCATCCTCAATGGGAATGAAAAAGACATCATCGGCAGATCGCCAGGAAATGGCTTATTATGTTATTGACAGCGAATCAGTCGCCACTGCCAAAGAAGCCGTTGCCAAAGGAAGCGGTAAAACAAAAGAGCCAAAAGAGAAAAAAACACGTGTGAAACGCGTAGCCGCTAAAAAGGCAAAGCAACCGGAAGTTCCGGCAACTGAAGAACCTGCCACATCTGATACGGCTGTAGCTCCGGTCAGTGAATCCGTTCCGACACCTGACACTGCCGCAGAAGAAAAAACTACAGTGGCAAAGACAAAGAAAAATGCACCCAAGAAGCGTGCTTCCCGTGCCAAGTCAAAAGTGGAAGCTCCTGAACTGCCGCTGAATAATGAAGACTCGGATGCAAATTCATCTGATAACGATACGACGGTAAAAGTCTTAGAGCCTCTTTCGGTAGATAATGATGAAGTAACCGTTAATGACAACAGCGTAAAGGTTGAGAAAAACAGTGTTGAAGAACCCAAACTCCTACAAAATCTTAAAGAGACCGAGAATACAGCCGTAGAAGCTGTCCCGGCAGAAGATGAGTATTCTAAATCAAAAGAGAAACCTTCGTTGGATTCCTTCTTCTCCAATGCAAAGCGTCGCACATTTGTACCCCGTTCGCAGCGTGAAATAGAGGAAGCCGCTGTGGCGGCGGCTACAGCTCCGATAACCATAGCCGATCCGGCTCCGGAGAAAGTATCTGTGAAAAACCAGAAGCATCTCAGTAAAAAACAGCAGCGTCAACAGCGTCAGCATCAGCAGCAAAGGGAGAAACAGCCGGAGACAAGTTTTGATTTCAACGGAATACTCACATCTTCAGGTGTGCTTGAGGTGATGCCGGACGGCTATGGATTCCTTCGTTCAAGTGATTATAATTATCTTGGAAGTCCGGATGACGTTTATGTATCGCAGCAACAGATTAAAGATTTCGGTCTGAAGACGGGAGATGTCGTGCAAGGCGGTATACGTCCTCCGAGGCAGGGTGAGAAATATTTCCCATTGTGCCGGGTAGAGACAGTCAACGGTCTTCCTCCTGAGGTTATACGTGACAGAGTTCCGTTTGAGCATCTTGTGCCGTTGTTCCCGGATGAGAAATTTGATATCACTTCTGGAAGATATGGCAATATCTCGACACGCGTTGTGGATATGTTCGCCCCGATCGGTAAAGGACAGCGTGCGCTGATTGTGGCGCCACCGAAGACAGGTAAGACAATTCTTCTTAAAGATATAGCAAATGCGATATCTGCCAATCATCCTGACACCTATATCATCATGCTTCTCATAGATGAACGTCCTGAGGAGGTTACTGATATGGCACGTAGCGTAAATGCAGAGGTGATAGCTTCGACATTCGACGAACCTGCCGAGCGTCATGTGAAAATCGCGGGTCTTGTTCTGGAGAAAGCCAAAAGACTTGTAGAGTGCGGACATGATGTTGTGATAATGCTTGATTCAATCACCCGTCTGGCGCGTGCATACAACACAGTGAGCCCGGCTTCAGGAAAGATTCTTTCAGGAGGTGTGGATGCCAACGCATTGCAGAAACCGAAAAGATTTTTCGGTGCTGCCAGAAATATTGAGAATGGCGGTTCTCTCACCATCATAGCAACAGCCCTCACCGAGACGTCATCCAAAATGGACGAGGTTATTTTCGAAGAGTTCAAGGGAACCGGCAATATGGAGCTTCAGCTTGACCGTAAGCTTTCCAATAAGCGTATTTTCCCGGCTGTGGATATCGTCGCATCTTCCACACGCCGTGACGACCTGTTGCTTAGTGAAGAGGTTCTCAACCGTATGTGGATAATCCGTAATTATCTTGCCGACATGAATTCACTCGAGGCAATGGAGTTTATCAAGAAACGCATGGAGATGACCCGCAATAACGAAGAGCTCCTTGTGACAATGGATAAGTAAGTAATAAAAATTAAACGATATATGTAAGAGAATTGATCTTGAACTGTAAAACTTGTTCTTTATTACGCCTTCCGTCTTGTCGGTCAGTCGCATACGCCAGTATGCTCAATCCCTCCGCGACAAAATCCGTCAATAAATAACAGCGTTTTATATGTTCATTAATTTTTATCACTTACTTAAATGATCCTGAATACTCATGAATACTTTTGGACAATATCTGAGACTCACAACTTTTGGTGAGAGCCACGGTCCGGCAATGGGGGGCGTTCTTGACGGGATGCCCTCCCGTGTATTCGTAGACCGTGATCTGATGCAAAGGGATCTTGACAGAAGATCACCCGGAAAGGGTGGCACCGTTTCACCGCGTAAGGAACCGGACATTCCGGAGATATTGTCCGGTTTGTCATCCGATGGATATACTCTTGGCACACCTGTCGGTTTTATAATAAGGAATCGTGATGTCAGATCCGGTGATTATAAAGATATAGAGAACCGTTTCCGTCCCAATCATGCCGATTATACTTATTATGCGAAGTATGGAGTTCATGATTTCAGAGGTGGCGGACGGTCAAGTGCCCGTGAGACAGTATCATGGGTAACTGCCGGTGCGATAGTGCGTCAGTGGCTTGACGGAATGGGAATAGAGGTAAGCGCACGGTTTGTCGAGACTGCCGATATCCGGCAAGCATCCTGCACCGGCGATTCGGTAGGGGGAGCTGTAGAATGCGTAGTGACCGGACTTCCTGTAGGGATAGGCGAGCCTGTGTTCGATAAATTACATAGCCGTCTCGCAGCCGCGATGATGAGCATTAATGCGGCAAAGGCTTTTGAATATGGTGATGGAATGGAATCTTCAAAACAGTTCGGAAGTCAGTGTCGTGACATACCATATGTCGATGAAGATGGAAAAGTCAGATTCCGTTCCAATCATTCAGGAGGTATACAGGGAGGGATAAGCAACGGTATGCCGGTTAATTTCAAGGTATACTTCAAGCCAACGCCTACAATTCCGATAGAAGTCGAGTCTATAGACAAAGATGGGAACAGTGTGGTGATAAAACCCGGAGGCAGACACGATGTCTGTGTGGCTGTAAGAGCAGTGCCGGTGGTAGAGGCTATGACATTGCTGACAATAGGTGATCTGATATTGGCGAACAGTAGATTTGACAGTCATTCCGCCTGATGAAAGCATATAAGGACTTTTCCGATTATATGGCTGAGAAATTTCCCGGCATAAAAGTACAGAAGATCTCTGTCAATGCAGGATTTTCATGCCCTAACAGGGATGGCACAATTGGTACAGGAGGATGTGTCTATTGCGACAATACGTCATTTACTCCGGGATATTGCTTTAATTCAGGGGATATAAGATCCCAACTTGAAAAAGGGAAGTTGTTTTTCAATAGAAAGTATAAAAATATGCAATATCTTGCATATTTTCAATCTTTCAGTAATACATTCGGACGGAGCATTGATGAATTGCGGAAAATGTATGAGGAGGCATTGTCTGTCCCGGATGTAGTCGGTCTGATTATCGGTACACGTCCGGATACTATACCTCAGGATGTAGTCGAGATGATCGGTGGTTTGAATGCAGTGCGTCCTGTTATAGTAGAACTTGGAGCCGAGACATCCCATGATTCGACATTACGGTTAATTAACCGAGGGCATATGTGGCTGCATGTGGAGGATGCCGTCAATCGTCTTTCACAAGCCGGGATCGCGGTAGGATTGCATCTGATAATGGGTCTCCCGGGCGAGGATGAGACGATGCAGTTGGAAACCGTAAGACGTGCAGTGGCTTTACCTATAGATTCAATAAAGATACATCAGCTGCAAGTACTGAAAGGAACTCCGCTTGCCGCTAAAATTGAAGGGGGAGAATTGACCGTCAGACAATATACGCTTGAGGAATATATCCAATTGTGTATTAAAATTGTTAGAATAGTACCACGTCACATCGCCATTGAGAGATTTGTGGCGGTTGCCCCTCCTTCAAAACTGATTTCACCAAAATGGGGTATTAAGAATTATGAATTTACTAACTTGTTAAACAATAGATTGAGAAATGAATAAATTAATGGTTGCGATGAGTCTGGCACTTCTTTCATGTGCCGGTGCATCGGCAGACGTGATGGTAGCCTTGCCTGCAGGTTCGGAAGGCAAAAAATTCATGGCACATCACATTCTGATTTCCGATATGGTAAAACCTCGTAAGGAGCGTCCGGCTGATAAGGCGGATACGGTTATTGTAAAAAACAATGTATTCGTACTTCCTATAGAGAAAGGGGGTGCATCAGTTTATCAGATACCCGTTTCTGATCGTGAGGCAATAAGTTTTTACACCTCACCCGGAGACGAATTGATTGTCAAGGTGAATAAGCTCTCTCCATTGTCTTATACTGTGGAGGGTTCTCCATTGATGGATGCGATTTATACCCTTAAACCCACAGAGGATAAGTTTATGTCGCAGTATATGGAGTTTGCAAAAGCAGACAACAGGGCTGGTGCCGATTCGATAGTAAATGCGTATAATAAGTTTTTCAAAGAATTCGTTGTTGCCAATCCGGAATCGCCGGCCAGTGTCTATGCTCTGATGAATCTCGAAGGAGAGGATTTTCTGAATGCTTTCACTTCGCTTGGAAGCAAGATTGAAAACAATGTGTTATATCCGTTGGCTGTAAACCAGAAATCATATGTAGAGAAGTCTTTGGCTGCCGAAAAGAAACGCGAACAATTAAACAGCGGTCATATGGACGCACCTGCATTTACTCTTAAAGATCTTGAAGGCAAGGATGTCTCTTTATCCGATTTCAGAGGGAAATGGGTGATACTTGACTTTTGGGGCAGCTGGTGCGGATGGTGTATCAAGGGTCTTCCTGCACTGAAAGAGGCATATGAGCATTATAAACATGATCTGGAAATAATAGGAATCGACTGTAACGAGACTGAAGCGGCATGGCGCAAGGGTGTGGAGAAATACAAAATACCATGGATAAATGTCTATAATCCGGAAAACAGCACATTGTTGTCGGAATATGGTGTTCAGGGTTTTCCGACCAAGATAATAATCTCGCCACAAGGTAAGATTGCAAACATTACTGTGGGAGAGGATCCGAATTTCTTCAATACCCTGGGCATACTGATCAACGAATAAGGTCTTAAACAACGTTAAAGAAAACGGACCCGTATCAATCAAGATGCGGGTCCGTTGTTGTTTATCGATGGTATATGCTCTTTGACTAAATGAAGAACAGTATGATAAGTTGGGCGGCGATTACTCGCAGAAACATTGTCAGAGGATAGACAGTAGAGTAAGCTACGGCAGGGGCATCGTTGTTGCCAACCTTGTTGGCGTATGCCAACGCAGGCGGATCTGTGTAGCCTCCACTCATCATACCGATGATCGAGAAATAGTTCATCTTATATTTCCAGCGTGCAACAATTCCCATAACAATCAGAGGAATGACAGTGATTATCACGCCATATCCGACCCAGATAGCACCTTGTACATTGAATACGGTGTCAAAGAAGTTCTTGCCTGCGGCAATTCCTACCGATGAAAGGAACAGGCATATGCCAATTTCGCGGAGCAACAGGTTGGAAGAGGAGTTTGTATAGGTGACAAGATGAAATTTATGGCCATAGGCACCGATAAGTATAGCTATAATAAGAGGACCGCCGGCAAGACCGAGTTTCATAGGCACCGACATTCCCGGGATATGCAATGGAATGCTTCCGACAACGATTCCGAGAAAAATGCCGATGAACATTGTGATAAGATTCGGCTCGTTAAGACGCTTCATGGAGTTGCCTACTTTACGCGCAAGGTTGTTGATATCATCAAGTTTTCCGACCACAGTCAGACGGTCGCCCATCTGCAGACGAAGGTTGGGGGCAGCGAGAAGATCAACTCCGGCGCGGTTTACACGGGTCACGTTGAGTTTATATGCCGAGTGCAGTCTAAGTGATCCCAGTTTCACACCATTGTATTCTGTCTTGGTTACCAGGATTCTGCGCGAAACAACCGGTCCTTTCTCACGTTCCCATGTCTTTTGTACTACAGGTCCAATGAAACGTGTGAAAATCTCTTCATCCTGTTGGGAGCATACCACAAGAAGTATATCTCCCTCTTCTATGAGATCCTGTGAAGTAGGGATGATTACTGTGCCGTCCTGTTTCTCTATTCTGGATATTACATAATCACAGGTGATGAGAGTGTGAAGTTTGAGAAGTGTGAGTTCTGCAATCATTTTGTTGGTAACACGCAGTGAAAGGATATGAGGGGCAAGTAAAGAAGCTTTCTTGTCATTTTCAATTTCATCCTTCTCTTTATTGATATCTATCTTAAAGAGTTTGCGTATCAGAATCATTGCCATTATGATTCCGACTACACCCAGAGGATAGGCGGCGGCATATCCCATAGACATCTGCTGGCTGACGTCATAGCCATTGGGATTAACTTGCAGAAATGCCTGTTGCGCGGCACCGAGTCCCGGAGTGTTTGTCACGGCTCCGCTCATTATTCCGACAAGCTGCGAAATAGAAGTAGAACCTTCAGCACCACCCTGAATGAAATAGATTGCAAGCATTATCGCAACGTTAAGGCAAACGCCGGTCAAAGCAAGGGCATTCATCTTGATGCCTCCCTCTTTGAACGAGGAGAAGAAGCCGGGTCCTACCTGCATACCGATCGAGAATATAAACAGAATAAGTCCGAATTCTCTTAGGAAATGCAAGACATCATCATCTGCGGTATAACCGAGATGACCCATAATGATGCCGACGAAAAGAACGAATGTGACACCTAACGAGATGCCCATGATTTTAATTTTTCCGAGATATATTCCGGAAAAAATCACAAAAGAATAGAGGAGAATTGTACTTGCCAACGAAACCTCGTAAGGACTGATCAGCTCTATCAACCATTCCATAGAAAATCAAATACCTTTTTTACCTGTTAGAAATGAAACCGCAAAATTACGAAATTTTATTATAAAAATTTCATAAATCCTCCACTTTATGATAAAGTATCTGAAATTTGCTTTTGGAGAAATTGTTGACCCGATTATTTTTTTATGGATGGCAACAGTTTCCCTACAAGTTCGGGTGATGCTCCGTAATCAAGCGCGATCTTTCTGTCAAGCATTGCGGATTCGTTTTCGAAATTAATCTTGTGGATAACGCCACGAAGCAGATAAAGATTTCCTGAGCGCGGATAACGCTTCAGAGCAACCAGAAGTTCCTCTTTTGCTTTTGGAACATCATTGATGTTGATCAGAAGCAGGATAAGCAGGAATCGCGTTTCCTCGGTATCCTTCAATTCCAAAGCACGGCGGAAACATTTTTCCGCTTCTTTGGAATCTCCATGTGTCGATGCGATCTTTCCTAATCCTGTATATGCTTCCGGATTATCCGGATATAGCGAGTTGAGGGATCTGAAATCTTTTTCGGCTTCTGTATATTTGCCTTCATTCATTCTGATATTGGCTCGTGCCTGCAACGGCCATTCCTGAACTGAATCGATACGAAGTGAATTGTCTATATCATTCAGAGCATTCTCAACATCGTTTTTTGAAAGGTACACATAAGCACGTTTTGCCATAATTGATGCATTCTCCGGATTGGAAGCCAATGCAATGTCAAATGCCTGTAAAGCGCCGTCATTGTCGCCTTTACGGCTTCGTATGTCACCGAGGTTTGACCAAAGCAGATAATTCAGTTTATTGGCAGGCATGGAGCGGAGAGCCTTCACGGTCATCTCTTCCGCCTTGTCCCAGAGTTCACGCCTTATGTAATAATCTGCTGAATCCACATATTGGATATATGTCTGTGCCGACACATTTATGCCAGCGCATATAAATAATAATAGGAATATTCTTTTGAGCTTTGTCATTTCGATACTTGCTGCTTCTCAAGTTTGAAATTCTTTAATGCTTCGGATAAAAAATCTATATATGAAGATATGCTTTCATTGTATCCGTAAGATCCTGAAACCGGTTTTCCGTCACCATTCAGAACTACGTAATAAGGCTGTGCGTTAGAACCGAATTTTGTTCGTTCAAGATAGCTCCATTTATCGCCTACGGTCCGCAAAGTGCGTTTCTTTCCACCTGTATCTGTCACAACCATTGGTTCGGGTAGTGGAGTCTTGTCATCTACCATCAGCGATACAAGGATAAAATCATTGTCGATCATCTCCTTTACTTCAGGGTTTGTCCATACCGATGCCTCCATTTTTCTGCAATTTACGCAACCGAATCCCGAAAAATCGATAAGCAGAGGTTTCCCGTTTTCTCTTGCAAGTTTCATACCCGCGTCAAAGTCATCGGTTTGTGCATGGACACTGCCGTCATACAGGTTGAAATCCTGTGTTGTTATAGGAGGAGTGAACGCACTTATACTTTTAAGAGGAGCACCCCATAGTCCCGGTAACATATAGATAGAGAATGCGAGGGATATGCATGCCAGCAGAAAGCGGGGAATACCGATTTTCTCAGTGCGGGAGTCGTGTGGAAAAGATATCTTTCCAAGGAGATATATTCCGAGAAGTCCGAAAATCACTATCCACAAGGATATGAACACTTCTCTGTCAAGGATTCGCCAGCCATATGCAAGATCGGCAACGGATAGAAACTTGAGAGCGAGAGCCAGTTCAAGGAATCCCAGTACCACTTTTATGGTGTTCATCCAGCTTCCGCTTTTTGGCGCTGATTTCAGTAAACCGGGGAACATTGCAAAAAATGAGAAAGGCAATGCCAGCGCCAATGCAAATCCAAACATACCTATCGCAGGGGAAACAAAATTTGATGTTGCGGCAGCCTCCACAAGCAGTGTTCCGATAATGGGACCGGTGCAAGAGAAGCTCACAAGCGCAAGTGTGAATGCCATGAAGAATATGCTGAGATATCCGGTTGTGGCATCAGCTTTTGAATCGATTTTGTTTGACCATGAAGATGGGAGAGTGAGTTCAAATCCACCCATAAAAGATATTGCGAAAATCACCAGAAGTATGAAGAATGCAATATTGAAACCGGCACTTGTGGCAAGTTCGTTCAATGCAGAGGCTCCGAATATAGCAGTGACACATAATCCCAGTAAAACGTATATGGCAATTATTGATATTCCGTAGATGACCGCCGATGCGATGGCTTTCCCCCGCGATTTGTTCTGCTTGAGGAAAAAACTTACAGTCATAGGAATCATGGGCCATACACATGGCGTTACCAGAGCAATGAGCCCGCCGATGAATCCTGCTATAAAAATATAAAGCAAACTGCTTTCCTGCTGAGACGGCTCCTTCTCAAACACTTTCATTTCTGTTTCCACGTTACGCCACCAATCAGACGTATCCACATTCGAATTGTTGACACCCGGAAGCAATGTTTCCGATGACTGCAAGGAGTCCATCATATTGAGCTCTGCCGACAGTAGGACGGCTTCCTTATTCTTTTGGTCATTTTTCAGATCCTGCGTATCGGTCCGCTTGTCGTTGTTTTCAGTTGTGACAGGTCCTTTCCCTGTTGCTGTAAAGGAATCGAAAACCTGTGCACATCCGTTGTCATTACAAACTTGTCCACGTATCTCAACCTGTACCGAAAACTCCGGTTTAAGTACTTTCAGTTTCTGAATATATGTAACTTTATTACTGAAATAATGCTCATTTACTTCAAAAATATCGTTGTATGCGACAGTGGGCTTATGGTCGGGACGCAACGGACCAACAGGGGCGCAACCTTTAAAATCCATTTGAATATCGAGAGGCATACCCCCACCTTCCGGATTATCAACAGCATACAGATGATATCCTGACGCAATGTTTGCAGTGATTTCAAGCGAAGGTGTTGTTGTGTTGTTTCCCTTTATTGAATAAGTCCAACTTACATTCTCGGCGGCATTTATGCCAAATACAGACAGAATTAAAAGTAATACAAGGTTTATTTTATTCATGTTCAGTTAATTTCTATTAGTGTGACACGGGCATATCTCTACAATTGCAAAGTTATTAAACAGTTTTCAAAACAGAGCACTTTCTTAGTAATAATTAACGAATAAACAGGGGCGAAATTTGTTTCGTCGAATAAACTTCGTATATTTGACTCACATAATTGGCTTCGCCACCGCGAACCGGCTTTCAGCCGACATTCGCTATTTTGTTTCGTCGAATATTCTGCTTATATTTGTAAACAAATCTATATCGTCATGAAAAATAAACTACTCTTGTTGGGTGATGAAGCGTTCGCCTTAGGAGCCTTGAATGCAGGACTTTCCGGCGCATATGCTTATCCGGGTACACCCTCCACTGAAATAATGGAATTTGTCCAGACTAATCCTCTGACAAAAGAGAGGGGCATTCATTGCCACTGGTCAAGCAATGAGAAGACAGCTTATGAAGCTGCATTGGGAATGTCATTTTGTGGAAAAAGAACATTCACTTCCATGAAACATGTCGGACTTAATGTCGCGGCTGATCCGTTTGTAAATTCTGCAATGACGGGTGCCAACGGGGGCTTTATTGTAGTTGCGGCTGATGATCCATCGATGCATTCTTCACAAAATGAGCAGGATTCCCGTTTTTATGCTGATTTTGCCATGATTCCGGCGTTGGAACCATCAACACAGCAGGAGGCATACGATATGGCGAAGTACGGTTTCGAATTGTCCGAGAAATTAAATATGCCGGTGCTTTTGAGATTTGTAACCCGTCTGAGTCATTCACGTGCCGTAGTGGAAATAGATACTGAGCCTGATGCTCAGAATAATTTCTCATATCCTGCGAAGGCAAGACAATGGGTCCTTATGCCGGCGGTATCAAAACAACGAAACAAGCAGTTGATCAAAGACTGGGATGGGTTTGTAAAAGCATCGGAAAAGTCTCCTTTCAACAGATATGAAGACGCTCCCCGTCATGAGATGGGAATAATAGCGAGTGGCGTTGCATATAATTATCTTCAGGAGTTGTATAATGGGGAGGTTCCGTTTCCTGTAGTGAAAATAAGTCAGTATCCTTTACCTGTAAAACTTATCAGACAGCTTTATAATTCCTGTGATTCAATAATGATTCTTGAGGAGGGGCAGCCGTTTATAGAGAAAAGTATCCGAGGTATTCTTGATACGGATAAGCGTATATATGGTAAGCTGAGCGGGGAAGTACAGAGGGATGGAGAGTTGTCTCCTGATAGTGTCAAAGACTCATTGATAAACGTTGTACCGACAATCTGCCGTCTTACTGCCGATAAAATCAAGGCTGTTCCGGAAGTTGTCGTTTCCCGTCCTCCGGCATTATGTCAGGGTTGCGGTCATCGGGACGTGTATGGAGCTTTGAATGAAGCTCTTTCAAAATATGAAGATTCCAAAGTTTTCGGTGATATAGGATGTTATACACTCGGTTTCCTTAAACCGTTCAACGCTATTGATACTGTTGTGGATATGGGCGCCTCCATAACAATGGCAAAGGGAGCGGCGGATGCCGGTCAGAGACCCTCTGTCGCGATAATCGGCGATTCCACATTCACTCACAGCGGAATGACAGGTCTTTTGGATGCGATAAATGAGAATACTCCAATGACTGTAATCATCTCTGATAATCTGACAACCGGTATGACAGGGGGGCAGGATTCGCAGGGTACCGGCAAGATCGAGGAGATTTGTCTCGGATTAGGAGCTCATCCGGATCATGTGAGAACAATCGATTCATTGCCAAAGAATCATGATGAGATGGTGAAACTCTTTTCCGAAGAGATAGATTATGAAGGACTGTCTGTGATAGTGTCAAGAAGAGAATGCATTCAGACAGCAAGAAGACATGCAGCAAAGAAATAAAAGTAGACATACTCTAAGATTATGAAAACTGATATAATATTGGCAGGAGTAGGTGGACAAGGAATACTTACTATCGCCACAATTTTAGGCGCAACCGCTTTGAAGGAGAATCTGTATCTCAAACAGGCTGAGGTACATGGTATGAGTCAGCGAGGGGGTGATGTGCAGTCGAATCTCAGAATCAGCTCAGATCCCATTTATTCCGATCTGATTCCCAAAGGTGGTGCCGATCTCATTGTTTCTCTTGAACCGATGGAGGCACTCCGATATATGCCATATCTTGGAGAAGAGGGTTGGATTGTGACCAATACCGTACCTTTTGTGAATGTTGACAATTATCCGGATATGGAGTTTCTGGACAAGGAACTTAAGAATCATAAAAAGACTGTCGCATTCGATATGGATGCTGTTGCAAAGGAGTTTGCAACGCAGAGAAGTTCCAATATGGTTCTTCTTGGAGCGGCTTCGATATTCATAGATATGTCTTCCGCAAAGATTGAGGATGCGATAGCAGGATTTTTCGAACGCAAGGGGCAGAGGACTGTTGATCAGAATATTGCGGCATTCCGTGCCGGAAGAGAGAAAGCGTCATTACTGAAAGAGTTGATATAACCCAATGATTCCTGCGTCGGATTCTTAACAGCTAAAACCTGATAACCTAAAACCTAATAATCTAAAACTACCATGTTTCCACTGACAGATGAAGAACTTGAAGGTGCTATAAAAAGACTTTTGATAGCAGATTTATCCAGTGCCACTATCCGCCAGATAGGTTCGTTGGCAAGAGAACTTGAAAATGTGACAGGTGAACGTATGATACACCTTGAAATCGGAAATCCCGGACTTGCGGCAGAGCAGGTTGGCGTGGAGGCTGAGATAGGTGCATTGCGAAACGGATGCGCCAACCAGTATCCGAATATTTCGGGTATACCGGAGATTAAAAATGCCGGAAGCCACTTTGCCAAGGCATTCATGAATATAGATATTCCTCCAAAATGCATTATACCTACTGTCGGTTCTATGCAAGGCAGTTTTACGCTTATGTTGCTGCTTTCACAACGTATCCCCGGCAAGGATACAATGCTTTTTATCGATCCCGGTTTTGCCGCTCAACATCATCAGGCGAAATTACTGGGGATAAAACAGGAGTCATTTGACATATATGATTATAGAGGTAAAAAGCTTGAGGAGAAACTTGAAAGTATACTCAAGGCAGGGAATATTACAGGTATAATTTATAGTAATCCGAATAATCCGGCATGGACCAACCTTACGGAGGAGGAACTTGAGATAATCGGTCGTATGGCTACAAAATATGATGCCATAGTATTGGAGGATCTTGCCTATTTCGGCATGGATTTCCGTAAGAATACAGCCACTCCGGGTGAACCTCCATATGTGCCTACAATAGCAAAATACACTGATAATTATATTTTGATGCTTTCAGGTTCAAAGATATTCAGCTATGCAGGTCAACGTATCGGATGTGCATGCCTGAGCGAATCTGTCTATAACAGAAAATATGAATATCTTGACAAGTTCTACGAGATGCCTAAATTCGGGGACGCATATATTTTCGGAGTGCTCTACTGTTGCTCATCAGGAACTTCGCACAGCGCTCAGGTGGCAATGGCAGAGATGCTTGAGGCTGCGGCAAATGGTGAATTGAAATTCGTAGAGCATTGTAAAGAATATATGAAGAAGGCGGAAAGAGTAAAGGATATATTCATCAAAAACGGTTTTAGAATTGTTTATGAGATGGATGTAGACAAGCCGATAGGTGATGGATTTTTCTTCACAGCCGGCTATGACGGTCTTGATTCGCATGAACTCCTTAAAGAACTTATAAAGTATGGAGTAGCATCAATTTCATTGAAATCGTGCGGAAGCCGACAAAATGGAGTGCGTGTATGTGTTTCAATGATACCGGACGAGGAGAGCTATGAATTGCTTGACCGTTATTTACAAAAATTCAATATTGATCATCAGTCCGTAAAATGATAGAATACGTATCGGCACAAGAGGCCGTAAAGCTTATAGAAAGCGGTGACCACATTTATGTCCAGGGCAGCACCTCTCTTCCCGAGGTGCTCGTGGAGGCGCTTGCTGACCGAGGTGATGAATTGAGGAATGTGACTGTATACTCCGGCTTTGCAGTTGCACGACGTCCCTCTCCTCTATGTCAGGAGCGGTTCAAGGACACATTCCTTATCGACTCATTCTTTGTATCCAATGCATTCAGAGAATGGATCGGGAAAGGTTATGGCACAATGACCCCCAGATTCCTTGGGGAAGTGCCTGATCTTTTCAGGGATGGTACATGCAGGGTAGATGTGGCTCTGATAAACTGCTCGATGCCAAATGAGGATGGCGAGGTAAGTTTCGGTGTCTCTGCCGATCTCGCTACAAGTGCTGTGGAATGTGCGGACAGAGTGATAGCCCAGATTAATCCGCATGTTCCGTTTACTCCCGGAGATGCTGTAATTCATGTCAGTCAGCTTGCCGCAGCTGTTTATGTCGATGATCCGTTGGTAGAAGTGCCTACTGCTGTTCCTACGGAACAAGAGATCAGAATCGGCAACTATATTGCAGACCTTATACCGGATGGAGCAACTTTGCAGATTGGAGTAGGTGGTATCCCGAATGCGGTTATAAGGGCGTTGGAGAATCACCGTCATCTGGGACTTCATACCGAGGCTATGACAGACGGGGTGCTTCCACTTCTGGAAAAGGGTATAATTGATAATTCCCAAAAGAAGATAATGCCCGGCAAGTCTGTTGCGTCATTGGCGTTGGGTTCGCGCAGACTGTATGATTTTCTGGACAATAACAGGGATGTGGTTTTCAAGGATGTCGCCTGGACAAACAATCCTTTTGTTATTGCGCAGAACCCGAAGGTAATGTCAATTAATTCATGTCTGGAGATAGACCTTACCGGACAGGTATGTGCCGATTCGATAGGCAAAAAGATATTCTCCGGAGTCGGAGGTCAACATGATTTTGTATACGGGGCATCAAGGAGTGAGGGCGGACTCTCATTCCTTGCTATGCTTTCGACTACTAACAGAGGTATGACTAAGATAAAGCCGGTGTTGACCGAAGGCGCGGGAGTTGTTACAACAAGGTTCCAGACAAATTATGTTGTTACGGAATATGGAGCTGTGAATCTGCGTGGAAAGAATCTTGCCGAGCGTGCGAGACTCATGATTTCAATAGCGGCTCCACAGTTCAGAGAGGAGCTTGAGAAAGAGGCGGTCGAGCGATTCGGGTATTCGTTTCTTAAGATCTCCCCGACAATTAAATAAAGATATAATTAAGAGCTTGTTTAAAAATAAATGAGACATAATCACGCACATCAGATCAATCTTGCAGGATTGATGGATTTTCATGGGTTGAAAGAGGCAAAACAGATACGCCGTGTTGTAACAATAGGTTGCGCGGTGAATCTGTTTCTGATGATACTGAAGCTAACCTTCGGATTTGTCGGTCATAGTGAGGCGCTTGTGGCGGACGGATTCCATTCAATCGGTGATGTCGGCACGGATATTATTATGCTGGCATTTGTAGGTATCTCTTTCAGACAGCCGACAAAATATTTTTCATACGGTTATGGAAAGTTTGAGACATTCGCCTCAATGCTCGTGTCGGGTATCCTTATGACTGTGTCGGTGTTTATTGCCATAGAGGGAATTGAATCCATCAAGGATTATATGGCAGGCGAGGTTCTTCCACGTCCTGATGTGTGGACTCTTGTAGCGATAGTCATAGCAATTCTTTCAAAAGAGTTTTTATTTCGTTTTTACCGCAGTGCCGGCAAACGGACCAGATGTAATGCGTTGGTTTCGGCAGGCTGGCATCATAGAAGCGACGCATTGGCTTCAATAACGACGTTATTAGGAGTTTCATTCGCTCATTTCCTGGGAGAGGAATGGCGTGTGCTGGATCCTTGTGCCTCTCTTGTAATTGTCGTGTTTATTCTTATTCCTGCCTGCAGACTCTTTTTCCCGGCTTTCCGGGAACTGATGGAGGGATCAATTCCCGGACATGATTATGAGGAGTCTTATGAGATTGTCAGGAATGTGAAGGGTGTCAGGGATATCAAGATGCTTCATACCCGTAAAAGCGGACCATTCTTTATATTTGATGCAGAAGTGATTGTAGACGGCAAACTGAACATAGAACAGGGATATGAGATAGCGTGTGCCATAGAGTCTGCACTTACAGAGAAGTTTGGCAAAAATATAAGGGTCGGAGTTATCACAATTCCATCTTAGAAACTGTTTAAATTTATTACGAAAAAACGCAAACCAACATAATAAATTAATTGTGCATTAAGATAAAGCATGTTGTAAAATTTTATTAATTTTACAGCATGAAAACGAATGTAGCAGTATTCTTCGGAGGTCGCTCTGTCGAACATGAGATCTCCGTTATATCCGCATTGCAGGCAATCAATGCGTTTGATAAGGAGAAATATAATATAATCCCGGTCTACATCTCAAAGCAGGGACGCTGGTATACCGGTGATAATTTACTGGAAATCAGAAATTACAGGGATATGAAACAACTCGTTGAGACTGTCGACGAGGTGTTTATGCGTCCTGAATACGGCGATTATAATCTCTACAAGGCGGTCGGCACCATGTTTTCAAAACGCAATCCGGTGGTTGCCGAGCTTCATGTAGTAATTCCGGTGCTCCATGGAACGAATGGAGAGGACGGTATTTTTGAGGGCGTTCTCGAAACGATCGGTATTCCTTTTGCCGGCTGCAATACTCTTTCAAGTGCAAACGGTATGGATAAGATCACAATGAAGATGATTC
>CAJTWL010000020.1 GCA_910579845.1 uncultured Muribaculaceae bacterium
ACATCACAGACACGTGCAGGCTCTTTACCGCGAACTGCTGAAGGATGTCGACGGCATAACCCTGCATGAGAACCCGTCTGAAAGATATGACTCAAACTTCTGGCTCTGCACAGTCACACTCGACACCTCGCTGAAAGTCAAGGGTCAGGAGAACGCATATGCAGAGACGCCGCACGGTGCTGTGGGTGGAGCCGCCGGAGTTGTTCATGCAGCCAAGACTCCGACAACCGACTGCCAGCCAAACGCAAACGTCGAGGCGATGCGCGTCGCCCTCGACAAAGCCAATGTGGAAGCACGCCCTCTGTGGAAACCTATGCACAGGCAGCCTGTCTACAGGAACTCCCCCGCCTATGTGAACGGTGTCAGCGAATCACTCTTCGCTGTCGGGCTATGCCTACCCGCCGGTCCATACGTGACAGACGACGATGTACGCTACATTGTCGAAACAATAAAAGACAACATAGTCAAATAATAAAAATATTAGACACGAAAAACGAAGCCTCGACTTTCACAAGCCGGGGCTTCGTTTGTTACTGAACATTTGCCTATTGGCAAAGATCCATTCTCATTTTAACCGGGTAGTGCGTGGTCACGTCTTGGAATGCACCGGACTTTTGGGAGAGGAGTTTGTCTCAAACTCCTTACGCAACCCGGTACTGCCCTGCTGTGTTTTGGTGGCTTGGGGACAAACCGCCCTCCCAAACACCGGGTAAAGGGAATCCGTAACAAACAATCGGTAAAGATCCGTTTCGCTCAATATACTCAGAGCTCGATAAATATTTTCCTATAAACTTATCAGAATAATTTAAATATTCTATATTTGCATAAAACTCAGGTTATTGTACTAAATATGAGTTGTAGTTTTAAATGATTAGCTATCGTATAGAAAATATCCACTGACAACAATAAAACCCAACTATGGCGGATGGTTGCAGAAATACAATATACGTTGGATATATAGGTGAAAAAATAAATTCCTGAAGCATCCCAGAATGGACAACAGCATAGATATAAATCATCCGCATTTCCAATATATTGATTATCAACATATTACCCCCCCCCCGTTAAAAAGAGCGTCCTACAATTGGATTTACTTGTATATATGCATGAAAAACATTAACTTTGTGAATGAAAAGGCTAATGATTGAGGGCTAATGAGGTTCTGCCGCAATACGTCATCCAAGAAAATCTATTATCAAAGAAAACAATGAACAAACTGAAAAATACCCTCAAACGACTTGCCCAATGGTATTTCTCCAAAGGAGCACTACCATACTGGTGCATTCTCGGACTTGATTGCTTATTTGTCCTGTTCGCAGGTTTTCTTACTTATCTGATACATCATGGAGTCACATTCACAGCTAATGTATTTGTCCCGCTACTATGCACGCTGCTTATTTCTGTGGCATGCTATATCATCGGTTTCAGGTGCTTCCATACTTATCAGGGAGTGTTCAGATATTCATCATTCTCAGATCTGCTACGCATAAGTTCAGCTATCCTTGTCGGCATCATTATACTTTCTCTGGTACAGTTGATCATCGGTCCCCGAAATATGCCGGCGATTCTTACATTTGCCGACATAATTCTGATGGGGCTGTTTGTAATAACTTTCATGTGGATTGTGAGAATACTTGTCAAAAATCTTTATGAAGCGGCTATCCACAAAGACGACCGTGAGCAGGTGTTTATACTCGGTGTAAAAGAGGGCGGCATAGCAGTTGCAAAGAGCATTCATTCATCAAGCGATTTACCTTATCAGGTCAGAGGATTCGTCAGTGATGAGCCATATCTGAAGTCCTATCGTCTTATGGGACTTAAGGTTTATCCCTTTGACAAGTCTCTTCTTAAAATCATGAAATCGCACGGGATAAGGGAAATGATTGTTTCTCCTCTTATGATGGATACATTGAGAAAGAATGAAGAACTCGTAAACATGCTGATTACAAACGGGATAAAGTTTTTAATCACTCAACGGACTCAAGAATGGGACGGCAAAACGGATATAAATATTCACAATCTACACCCCGTTAATGTAGAGGATCTTTTGCCCCGCGAGAAGATTGAGGTCGATATGAAAGCGGCTTCCGATCTGATCAAAGATAATGTCGTGATGATTACCGGAGCCGCCGGATCCATCGGATCGGAAATGGTTCGCCAGATCGCCACTTATAAACCTGCGCATCTGGTTCTTATAGACCAAGCGGAAACCCCGATGCATGACATCACACTGATGATGCACAACCAGTGGCCTGATGTAAATACAGAGATTATAGTATCGGATATTGCCGATAAAAATATAATGGAACGTATATTCAGAAAATACAAGCCGGAATATGTGTTCCACGCCGCCGCATATAAACATGTGCCGATGATGGAGGACAATCCATATGAAGCTATCGTAAACAATGTCAACGGCACAAAAAATTTAGCAGATCTCGCTGTCAAATACGGTACACGCAAATTCGTTATGATTTCTACAGACAAGGCTGTCAATCCCACCAACGTTATGGGATGCTCAAAACGTATCTGCGAAATATATGTACAGTCGCTGGATCAGGCAATCAAAGATGGGAAATATCAGGGATCGACACAATTTGTCACAACCCGTTTCGGCAATGTACTCGGTTCAAACGGTTCGGTAATTCCCATATTCCAGGAACAAATCAGAAAAGGAGGACCGGTAACCGTGACACATCCGGACATAATACGGTTCTTTATGCTGATTCCGGAAGCCTGCAGACTGGTAATCGAAGCCGGGACAATGGGTAAAGGTGGCGAGATTTATGTGTTTGACATGGGTAAACCAGTCAGAATAGCCGATCTTGCCAAAAGAATGATTCTTCTTTGCGGCGCTAAAAATGTAGAGATCAAATATACCGGGCTCAGATACGGTGAAAAGCTATATGAGGAGGTGCTCAATGATGAAGAGATTACTCTTCCTACATTCCATCCAAAAATAAAAATTGCAAAAGTCAGACTTTATGAGTTCGGGAAGATAGACTCGGAAATAACAGAGATGATAGATGCCGCGGTAAACGAAGATGATATGCAGATCGTAGCCCGCATGAAAAAGATCGTACCGGAGTTCAAAAGTCAACATTCCCGATACGAGGTTCTAGACAAACAATAATAAGATGAATCAATCATTTCTACTCATATTGGCAATAATTGTCGCTCTTATCATCGTATTGGCAGTAGCAACGTTCTATTGTCACAAGCATCCGGAACAGAATAATGACAACAGTTATCTGGATGAAAATGGCGACCACGTTTATTATGAACGGAGCATCATAGAGAAGAAACGGTATTTCAAGGCACATCCGGACCAAAAGGATGTTGTCCGCACTTTTCGCTCACTTCTTCATTCTCACAAACACTGAACTCGTCTTGACTTATTTTTTCTTGACATCAGCGAGATATTTCCGAGGTGTTTCCGAGTCTCGAAGAGCCGGCAACCTTTCGGTTGGCAGTGATGAGAGAGTCAGAAACAACCGGAAAGATCCGCTGAGACAGAGATTAGGGAAAGCTCTTTTCCAGCGACTAACCAAGAAGGACATCAAGCACCATCATCAGTATAAATCCGACTGCGAAACCGACAGTTCCCATATTTGAATGCTTACCGTTCTGCGTTTCAGGAATCAATTCTTCCACGACAACATAAATCATTGCTCCGGCAGCAAAAGCCAACAGATACGGCAGTACCGGAATAACAATGGATGCAAGGAGTATGGTTATTATCGCGCCTATAGGTTCCACAGCACCACTGAGAGCCCCGATCAGGAAGGATTTCCTGCGGGAGTTTCCCATACTTCGCAAAGGCATTGATACAATTGCTCCCTCCGGGAAATTCTGTATTGCAATACCTACAGACAGAGCGATTGCTCCCGCCATTGACATATAGGAATTGTGCTCAAGCGCTCCGGCAAGCGCCACTCCAACTGCCATACCTTCCGGGATATTGTGCAGGGTGATTGCAAAAACAAATTTTGCTGTCTTTGAAAGATGAGATTTAGGTCCTTCACTCTGTTTGCTGTCCAGATGCTGATGCGGAATATAGTTATCGAGAAAAAGCAAAAAAGCCATTCCGATCATAAAACCGATAATTGCAGGCAGAATACCCGACAACCCTTCCTTATCAGTCATCTCTATAGACGGTATCAACAATGACCATACAGAGGCTGCTGTCATTACGCCTGCGGCAAAGCCTGTAAGCATTTTTTGTAAAATAGGCGCAAGCTTTTTCTTCATCATGAATACACATGACGCACCAAGAGCGGTTCCAAAAAAAGGCAGCAATATGCCTATTGTCAGACCATTCATATCAACCCGATTTTGTCAGTCTTTGAGATAATATTGAATCGAAGAAACGACCCTTACCTGTTTTATGTATGGCGTATATTGATCACGATCCTCTATAGTGAACTGACCCTGAGACGCCGTCTTGATTTTGCCAAGCCTACTTTCAGAATCCTCTGCAAATTTATTAGCCGCTTCACGCGCATTCTTTGTAGCAACCGCTATCATCTCCGGTTTTATGGCGTTAAGACCGGTAAATTCATATACTGTCTGGTATTGGTAATCACCGGCCACAACAGCTATGCCTTGCTTCAACAACTCTGTCTGACGTTTTATCAGCTCCCTTACTTTATCGACCTGCGTACTTGTGACAACCACCACATTCGTAACGTTATATCTGAACGGGACATTATTGTTGGAATATCGCTCTGCCTGCAGGTCAAGAACCTGAGGTGCATTAACCGAAATTTCCGAATCCTTTATGCCATTGCTTTTAAGAAACAACATGATTGAATTGTTGGTATTTTCAATATTTGAATAGATAGCAGGAAGATCATTCCCGACCTCCTTACTGACAATGGGCCAAGTCACCTTATTTGCTTTGACCTCCCGTTCAGACAGACCTCTGACAGTCACCACACGCTGGTTATCGCTTATACTGTTCAAACCGCCTTTTATTTCCAGTCCGAGCAAAAACAGTCCGAAAGCCAACACCACTCCACAAATAACAATTCCAGATATTTTTTTCATAAGTAAGTATTTTAAGTAAGTAATAAAAATTAAACGATATATGTAAGTGAAATTATCTTGAACTATAAAACTTGTTCTTTATTACGTTTTTCGCCTTGTCGGTTAGTCGCATACGAGAGTATGCTCCATCCCTCCGCGACAAAATCCGTCAATAAATAACTACGTTTTATATGTTCATTTATTTTTACCACTTACTTATTTATATAACATCAGCAATCCGAATTAGTTAACAGATACGCATAAACAATCCTCATTCTAATTCTTATTTATGCGCAACATCAACACACAGCACACGCGGGAGCTGGACCAACAGACCGATGCCACGTACAAAAAGATATGAAAGAAAAGAGACCCAAAGAAAAATATTTCCGCTTATCTCGCCGGGGATACATCCGGCAGCCACTATTATGCCGAATATAAACGTTGCAAAAAGTATAGTGAGAAACATTCTGCGTGTTGCGGCAAGACCAATAAAAATGCCGTCAAGAATAAACGCCCAGGCTGAGACAAGAGGTATAGCAATTACGAACTCTTTCATTTCACCCACACCTTGCCGCACAGCCTCCACATCCGTAATCATATCGGCAATCCATACCACTCCAAGAATGTATACACATGTAAATGCCATTGCTACAATAAAAGTCCAGAGAAATAAACGCTTGACAGTGGAAACGAGAATATTTCCTTTTCCTGCTCCATTCCATTTTCCACACAAAGCTTCTCCGGCGAATGCAAATCCATCCATAAAATATGTAAAGAAAAGAAAGAACTGCATCATGACAGTGTTTACAGCAAGTGTAGTCTCCCCCATCCTCGCTCCCAGCGAGGTAACAACCAGCGTAACAGTCAATATGCATGTCGACCGCATGACAAGATCGCCACTGACATTGAAAAAACGTCTGAGACCTTGACCGGCGAACGGATTCCTGTGTATCTTTAATGTGATCCCCTGTTTCCGGGCGAATCCTACCAAAAGAATCAATGCAAGAACAACTCCAAACCAGTTGGCACAAAGCGTTCCCAAAGCGACTCCACGGAACCCCATATCCGCAATGAAAACGAATACAAGACTGCCTGCAATATTTATTACATTTACAGACACAGACACTATCATGGTAAGCAGGGTGTTCTGCATTCCGATAAACCAGCCATTTATGGAAAGTGTCATAAGAAAAGCAGGAGCACCCCATATGCATATAAGAAAATAATCCGATGACAATGCAAGAGACTCTCCCTGCGGATCTATGATCCATTCAAGAAGGTACAACAATGGATATTGTAGAACGACCGCACAGATGCCAATAATTACAGCAAGCGAAGCCGAACGGGTCAAAACAAGTGTCATATCCGTTTTAGAACCACGACCATATGCTTCAGCAGTCAGACCGGTGGTTGCCATTCTCAGGAAACCACACAGCAGATAGATCACATTGAACATCATCGTTCCGGCAGCTATTGCCGCAAGATACGATTCATTGCCAAGATGACCGGAAACTGCAGTGTCACACAGACCCAACAGGGGAACCGTAATATTACTTGCCACCGCCGGCAAAGTCAGTGCAAATATCTGACGGTCAATCCCCCTCTTAGCCATATTCTTTAGAAGTCCTTTAAAATTTAGCGTGCTATAATCATAGCCGAGATACCGGGCACCGATACTTTTCCACCCTTTATCTTTTCCGGCGCACCTTCCGGATATATAACATCATCATAAGCCAGTACAGTCCAGTTGCCGGAAGGGACTTTTACAGTCTGTGAATTATTGGCGCCGTTAAGCACAACACGAATCTCTTTCCATTTGGGATCACCTGTGAGTGTGTAATAAATCAGATTCGGTTGACGAGTGTCGTCAATCTTTTCAAAACGAAGATTTTTCGCTATATCTTCGGCAGTAGTCATTCTGAAAGCATCGGTTTTCTTACGCAAATCAATCAGTCCCTGATAATATTTGAACTGATCTATATTCCGAGCCTTAAGATTCCAGTCAATAGCATTTATGGAATCAGGACTCTTGTAGGAATTATGAATACCCTTCTTATCGCGGAATATCTCTTCACCGGCGAACATGAAAGGAGTTCCCTGCGAAGTAAATACAATAGCCTGTGCCAATCTCGCGGCACGCATACGGATCGAATCGGTTGCTTCGGGCATTGACTTGCGCAACTTATCCGTAAGCATCAGATCGTCATGACAACTTACATAATTTACAACCTGCTGAGGTGAAACCGCATATGGTTTCCTTGAATTGGCACCTTTGGAGTAATCGACCTGCGGATGCGCAGTGGCGGCGACAATTCCGATTTTAACCGTCTCTTCCAGACCGGGTTTTCCTGTAGCAAATCCCCTGTCCGTCGCATCAGAATAATGACCCTTAACAGCGTCACGCAAATCGTCACTGAACACTGCCACATTCTGCATTTTCGAAACATTCTCTTTCAAAGCCCTGCGCTCGACCGGCAGCGGAGAATCTCCTGCTGTCCAGCCCTCACCATAAACAAATATGCCGGGATCTATCTCCTTCAGCTCCTTTGCCACACGATTCATGGTTTCCGTATCATGTATTGCCATAAGATCGAACCTGAATCCGTCAATATGATATTCTTTAGCCCAATACTTCACGGAGTTTACAATAAAATCCTGCATCTGCTTTCTTTCCGAAGCCGTCTCATTGCCACATCCCGATGCATCGGAATAGCGTCCGTCATCCCAATGACGATGATAATATCCGGGAGCTGTCAATTCAAAATTAGATCCGTCATTCTCGGCTGTATGGTTATATACGACATCCATTATGACACCAATTCCCGCATTATGAAGTGCCTTGACCATCTCTTTCATTTCGCGCACCCGTGTCGCCGGATCGGCAGGATTTGTGGAGTAGCTTCCTTCGGGGACATTATAATTCTGCGGGTCATAACCCCAGTTATACTGCGGACGGTCAAGATTTGCCTCATCGACAGAATTATAATCATATGAAGGCAAGATATGCACATGGGTTACACCCAATTCCTTAAGGTGGTCGATACCGGTGGAGAAACCTTGCGGAGAAACCGTACCGGTTTCGGTCAATGCAAGGAATTTGCCTTTGTTCACAATACCCGAAGATGGATCGACACTCATATCCCTATGATGCATCTCATAAACAATCACATCAGAGAAATTTTTCACCTCAGGGCGTTTATCATAATTCCATCCTTCCGGATCAGTGGTTTTAAGGTCTATTATCGCCGCACGTTTTCCATTAACGCCAACTGTCTTTGCCCATACTCCGGGGGTCTCATCGAGCCATCTGCCATCTTTCTCTATCTGGAAGGTATAGAATTTACCATATAATTCACCTTTTACCTGTGCTTTCCATACACCGGCAGACTTATCGAAAGTCATAGGAACTGTCTCATAAGGTTTTCCTACGCGACCGTCATCATATAGATTGACCCGCGCCGCTGATGCCGCCGGACTCCACAACTTGAACTGTGTATAGCCCTTACCGACCATAAGTTCAAGATCGGTGCCTGAATAAACGGGATAAGATTCAAACTGAACATCATAACGCTCTGCTGTCAAAGTCTGTGCAAAGCCCAAAGACAAAGCAAGAGTAGCAGCCATAATTTTATTTATCTTCATATAGGCAAATATGATTTAATATAGTCAAGTAATAAGTAAGCGTTCAAATTAAACAACAATTTATATCACTTATTTATTAATGGTGGCATTAATGGGGGTTACAGTATATCCGAGATTACGAAGACCTTTCACAATGCCCTTTTCTCCCGCGAGATGCAACGCACCTACTGCTATAAATGAGCTCCCGTTCTTTAATATTTCCGGCAACCGGCTTAGCCAATCAGTATTTCTCTTGTCAAGAAGAGCCTGCATGAACTCCGGTCTTGAATCTTCAGATTCACTCATTGAAAGCAACTTATCCAAGTCCTGAGCCATATAAGCGTCACACAATTCCTTTGTTTTCCGCACAGCTTTATCAGAATCCAGAAGAAGATCTACAAGATCCTCAGCCTGGTATGCAATAGGCATAGAGTCGAATAATATTGCCGCCTGCTGTTCGACTGTCTCGAGAGGAACAATCTTTTTATTCTCCTTCTTGCCTGTAGTCTGAAACCAGGTATCAAGCTGTTCTGCAGGATTATAATCAGGCATTGCCTGTTTAGCAAGCCCTACAGCAATCGTAGTATTCACCGCTATAGGTTTCAACTGCTCAAGCATCGACAAATCCATACCTTGCATCGGAGCAAGTTTCTTGAACTCCTCATTAACCTTATCATAAACAAGAGGAGAAATCACTTTAGAGAGTGTGCTGTCAGCAGGAGCCATCATATGCGGCTGCATCGCGGCTGCAATATTCATAGGATTCTGAGTCATATCTATCTCACCTACAACCTGTGAACAAGACTCAAAAGGTTCTTTTGCACCAAATTTATCAATGACACTCAAAGGAGCAAGATGATGAGTTCCGAATATGTAAGATGGAGATGCCAACCCATTGCCCTCAATTTTATAAAGCACCTGTGCGGATGCCGTGAAAGCAATGGCTATAAAAGCAAGTAAAAACAGTTTTTTCATGTTATTCTTATTTCTTCAATATCTGTAGAATCTGCCCGGCAGCATTCTTTGTATCTACTTTTGTTATTATATGGGTTATAATGTGATCGGCATCAGCTATAAATGTCGTACGCACTGTACCCATATACTCACGTCCTGCCATTTTCTTCTTTTGCCATACACCAAATTCCTGATTAACCTCGGTGCCTTCGTCACTCAGCAGAATAAATTGCAGCTGATGCTTGTCTGCAAATTTTGCATGACTTTTCTGCGAGTCCTTGCTTATTCCTATAAGTACAAAACCAAGATCTCTAAGTTCATCATAACCGTCACGCAAAGAGCAAGCTTCTGCCGTACACCCCGGTGTATTATCTTTAGGGTAGAAATACACTATCATTTTCTTACCTGCGAAATCTTCGCTCCTGACAGCCTTGCCATCGGCATTGTACCCTAACAATGAAGGCAGTCTGTCTCCGACTTTCAATTCCATATATTAA
Organism: uncultured Muribaculaceae bacterium; assembly: GCA_910579845.1. Classification (GTDB taxonomy): domain Bacteria; phylum Bacteroidota; class Bacteroidia; order Bacteroidales; family Muribaculaceae; genus Lepagella. The sequence continues at coordinate 10,104 of CAJTWL010000020.1, forward strand.
ATTAAATCTAATTATAAAACAATATACATATATTCTGTTTTGCAAATATAAGAATATTCGACGAAACATAATTATTGAACTCAATTGAGGTATTGATCTTTGTTACAGATTACATTTCCCGACATGCCGCCACATGGCATTTGGAGAGCGACTTGTCCTCAAGTCGCTAGAGCATAATAGGGTAATACCGAGTCGTGTAGTGGGAGTTTGAGGACAAACTCCCCTCCCAAGATATAAACCACGGATAATATTCGATTAAAATGGAAACAGATCCTTACCGATAATTAAATTTAACTATTTTAATTATTAATATAGCTAAATTGAAAGACTTGGCTCATTATTTGTTTAATAGGTTGTAGAATCAAGACGCTGTTTGAATATGGCAGAGAAGAAGATTATAGCAAAAGGAGTTCGTGTCAATAACCTGAAGAATATTGATATTGAACTTCCACTAAATAAATTTATTGTCATAACCGGCGTGAGTGGCAGTGGCAAATCCTCGCTGGCATTTGACACGCTTTATGCCGAGGGTCAACGAAGATATGTTGAAAGTCTTTCGGCATATGCCAGACAGTTTCTCAGCCGTATGTCAAAACCGGAATGCGATTATATCAAAGGATTGCCACCGGCGATAGCGATCGAGCAGAAAGTAAACACCCGTAATCCCCGGAGTACCGTAGGAACAGCTACAGAGATTTATGACTATCTCAGAATGCTTTACGCACGAATAGGTCATACAATCTCTCCGGTCAGCGGCAAAGAGGTGAAAAAACAGAGTATCGAAGATATCATCAATGACATTCTTTCAAATCCGGAGGGTACAAGACTTGCTGTTCTTGTAGATATAAGTCTTCCGGAAGGACGCACATTCGACCAGCAATTGGAGATATATCTAAAAGAGGGTTACAGCCGCTTGGAACTAAACGGAGAATTTATTTCTATAGCCGAGCTGCGTAAGGAGAAAACACTTGAAACAAATAAAGATGGATATAAGCTTCTCATCGACCGACTCGCCGTATCAAAAGAGAAAGATGAAATTTCGCGACTTACAGATTCTATTGAAACCGCTTATTTTGAAGGGCATGACGAGTGCGTAGTAAAAATATGGGGAAACGACGGTATTAAAGAACAGAAATTCTCAAAAAAATTTATTGCAGACGGCATTGAATTCAGAGTACCCAGCGATTTGATGTTCAATTTCAACAATCCCTATGGAGCTTGCCCGGACTGCGAAGGATTCGGACGCATAATAGGTATAAGCGAGGACCTTGTAATTCCAAACAAAACACTGTCTGTATATCAGAATGCGGTGAAATGCTGGAGTGGAGACAAAATGATGGAATGGAAAAATCATCTTGTCCATCTTGCTCCTAAATACAATTTTCCGATTCATACACCTTACAAAGATCTTAGTGACGAGGAGAAAGATTTCCTGTGGAATGGAAATGAAGAATGGGACGGAATCAATGGATTCTTCAAATGGATAGACAGCAAACAGGATAAGATCCAATATCGCGTATTAAAAGCCCGTTACAGAGGGAAAACCATATGTCCCACATGTCACGGATCGCGTCTGCGAAAAGATGCGTCATATGTGAAGGTTGACGGTAAATCCATTACTGATCTTGTAAAGATGCCGATAAGTGAGCTTGGCAGATTCTTTGAAAACATATCACTTTCCGATACCGACAAAGTTATTGGCAAACGTCTGCTAACAGAGATTGACCAGCGTCTGAGATTCATGAACGACGTAGGACTCGGTTATCTTACTCTTGACCGGCTTTCATCCACACTTTCAGGTGGAGAAAGTCAGCGAATTAATCTTGCCACATCACTCGGCAGTTCCCTTGTAGGCTCCATGTATATTCTTGATGAGCCAAGTATCGGATTGCACTCCCGCGACACACAAAAACTCATAAAGGTACTCCGCAATCTTCAGCAGATTGGAAATACCGTTGTCGTAGTGGAGCATGACGAGGATATCATGCTTGCCGCCGATGAGATTGTCGACATAGGACCGGATGCAGGCAGACTTGGAGGTAAACTTGTATATCAGGGCAATCTGAAGGAGATAGTCAAGGGCGGTGAATCAAACGGTTCATATACCATAGATTACCTCAGAGGCACGAGAAAAATTACATTGCCGGATTACAGACGTCCATGGAAAAAATATATTGAGGTTATCGGAGCGGCGGAAAATAATCTTAAGAATATTGATGTCAAATTCCCATTGGGCGTAATGACTGTAGTCAGCGGTGTCAGCGGATCCGGAAAATCTACATTGGTAAGAGAGGTGTTCTATAAGTCGCTTTCAAGGGCACTTGGCAATCCGGCAGATGCTCCGGGAACCCATAAAGAGATCCGGGGTGACATAAGCACCGTTGCCGAAGTGGAGTTTGTGGATCAAAACCCTATAGGCACATCCACACGCAGTAATCCCGCTACATATTTAAAGGCATACGACGAGATCCGCAAACTGTTTTCAGAACAACAATTATCAAAACAGATGGGGTTCACTCCGGCATATTTCTCGTTCAACACAGAAGGCGGCAGATGTGAGGAATGCAAGGGTGAGGGTGTGATAACCATTCCCATGCAATTTATGGCTGATATCGAGGTCACATGCGAAGTCTGCCATGGCAAAAGATTCAAACAGGAGGTTCTCGATGTAGAATATCGTGGCAAGAACATATATGATTTTCTTGAAATGACGGTGAATCAAGCCATTGAATTTCTATCCGAAACAAACGGAAATCAAGAAAGAAGAATAATCAGGAAACTAAAACCGCTGCAGGATGTCGGTCTCGGATATATCAAATTAGGTCAGTCATCCTCTACCCTGTCGGGTGGCGAAAGCCAGCGTGTGAAACTGGCATATTTTATATCTCAGGAGAAAGCCGGACATACTGTATTCATCTTCGATGAACCTACAACGGGATTGCACTTCCACGATATCCAGACACTCGTAAAATCACTGAATCAACTTATCGACAAGGGTAATACTGTGATAATAATAGAGCACAACATGGATATAATCAAATCGGCCGACTGGGTTATTGACATAGGTCCAGAAGGAGGAGAAGCCGGAGGTAATGTCATTGCAGTGGGAACTCCCGAACAGATAGCCGCAGTTAAAGAGTCATATACCGGACAGTTTTTGAAGAAGGTTTTAGGTTTGAGGTAGTTTAAGCTACTTATAGTCCTTAATTTCTAACTCGGTCTCCTCTAAAACCTAAAACCTAAAACCTAAATTATTATGAAGATACTATTATATTCAATATTGTCTGCACTCGTTATTTCAACAGCGGTCGGTTGTTCAAAGAATGACAACCCGAAGCAACGCGATTCCCAACGAGAATTATTTATCCAGAGTGTCGATTTAATAAGCCGATATCAGAAACGACTTATAAATGCAAAAGACACCTCTACGGTAGACTCTCTATATAGTAATTTTGAGACTGAATTGACTGAATTGAATATGAGGTTTCCGGCTCAGACTGATTTCAATATGACAGAATCCGAAAATGACACACTTATAACTTTAATCACACACGTCAATCATCTGCGTGATTCGCTCCTCAAATCGTTAGTCTCCAAACCTACTATATCACCGACAGACACCATAGAATAGCTTTTATCTTCCAAAGACAGTCATGCCACAGTCGTCGCAGTTGAAAGCAAGTCTGAATCTATTCTTACCGGATACTAAATAAAAGGGTTCTCTAAAGGAATCCTTTTTACTGTTTCTGTCTTTCCTACACATGCCAAGCTCACGGCGAATGCAATATCTTGTGTGCATCACGGGAATTTCTATATTTCTCTTTCCCTTTGTCTCTATGGCTCTTGCACTCACGTAGCTGCCGTGCTCCTTGTAGAACTGTTCTGAAAGGTCATTGGATACATTATACTCATCACTGAGCATTCTTACCGGATATTCAGCTTCCTTATCTTCCGTGTGCCTGTAATCAAACTTATAACGGGCATCGTTACTGAAATCAAGTTGTTCTACAATCCGATTCTTGATTTTAGTCAGCTGTGAAGCCGGAATAAAGACTCTCGGATCAAGATGATTATGGAAATTGCGCAGCCTATAAACAGTATTTCCTAATTTCCCCAATATGTTTTCAGGTTTAAAGGGATTCTTCGCTTCGAACTTTTCAACATCCATGAGGACAGTTACTTTATTTCCTCTTTCATCTTCGGCAGTTACTGAATTGTCTTCTATGGTAATATCCATCCACAGTTTACGCACCGCAGTAGGTTTCTCCATCATACTCTGCCAATTCCTATCAAACGTCCTGTGTATCATGGTTCCCTCCGGCAAACGGAATGGTCGGGATCCAACTATTCTTCCGTTTTTCAGACCGTTCACCAATACTCCCTCATATTCACCTTTGGAATTGAAGAAGCTTATGCCGTCGCCATTATTCAGCATAGCTATATCTTCAACAGGCTCTCCCATCGATTTAGGCGTCTTGAGAGATGCCATAGATTCTACTATCTTATTATCAAGGAAATAGGTCGTAAATCCCCGATTGAAGCTTTTGTATGGATCCGGTGTAAAATCTATAATGCTCTCCCCTTTCGACGATCTTTCATATTTATCAAGATGGAGCTCAATCTGCCTGTCGATCAATTGCCTGTAATATGCAGTAATGTTTCTCACATAAGAGACATCCTTCAATCTACCCTCGATCTTGAATGAAGACACCCCGGCATCAAGCATCTCTCCAATCATATCCGAAGCATTGAAATCACGCAGCGACAACAGATATTTATCCTTCTCTATTATCCTGTCATCGGCATCAAGAAGAGTATATTTGAACCGACACATCTGGGAACACTCTCCTCTATTGGCACTTCTGCCGGTACTTACCTGGCTTGCCCTGCAACGTCCCGAATAGCTGACACAAAGTGCCCCATGAACAAAACACTCCACAGGTACAGTAACCTCTCCGCATATCTCCTTGATCTGACTCAGACCAAGTTCCCTGGCAAGCACGATCTGAGAAAATCCTGCTTTCTCCAAGAACCTGATTTTTGATATTTCCCGGTTATCACATTGAGTGCTGGCATGAAGGGCAATAGGTGGGATATCCATTCTAAGAATTCCCATATCCTGTATAATCAACGCATCTACTCCTATTTCATAAAGATGGCGGATCATACGCTCCACATCTTTTATCTCATTATCATAAACCAAAGTGTTTACTGTCACGTAAACTTTGACATCGAATTTATGGGCGAATCTTACAAGTTCACTTATATCCTCTATGGAGTTGCCGGCGTTCTTACGTGCACCATGACTCGGAGGACCGATGTATACGGCATCCGCACCATGCAATATCGCCTCTATGGCGATATTCTTATTTGCAGCAGGAGCCAGAAGTTCAATTTTTCTCATCAGCCTCCAATCCGATTATTTCTTGAACATTCTGTCCATACTGCGTTTATCCTCGCGTTCACGAATGGACTGACGTTTGTCAAACTGCTTCTTGCCACGCCCCACACCTATCTGCATCTTGGCAAGCCCACGGTCATTGATGAACACTTTCATCGGTACAATTGTGAAGCCCACATCTTCCGAAGCTTTCTGTAGCTTTGCAATCTCTTTCTTGTTGAGTAAAAGCTTACGGTCACGTCTTGCCACATGATTATTGTAAGAGCCGTAGAAATATTCGGAAATATTCATCCCCTTCACCCATACTTCGCCACGTTCCACAACACAATAGCTATCGGTCAAAGAGGCTTTGCCGTCGCGGATCGACTTGATTTCCGTACCGGTCAGAACTATCCCTGCCACATATGTGTCAGAGATCTCATAATCGAATCTTGCCCGTTTATTTTTTATGTTTACTTGATCAGCTTTCATATCCTACTAATTACATTTACCCTCCAAAAGTTGCAAAGACCTGATAACACTATATTATTAAGGCAGGATCTCGGCAAAAAGCCAGAACCATGCCACCGGAGTCAATATCGTGAGACAAGACAGAATCACCTTAGTGCGATAGTCTTCATCCCCTTTAGCTCCAAGAAACTTTGCTCCTTTCCAGATTATATATATTGTCCATATAGGCAATAACCCCCAGACAGGTGCCAATATGGGGAATAGTCTGTATAATATATAAAACAAACACAGGCTGCAAAAACCAGTCATCAGATAGATTTTTCCGTAATCTTTTACTATCTGTTCGGCAGGCTGTCTTGTCAATAGCCATTTTCCACAAAGCACAGTTGTGAAATAACCGAAAAATATCGATATAAAGGTCACTACAGCATTTACCATCGAAGTTATTACTGTTGATTCAGAATCATAGAACAACTGGGTAAAGCTTACGGCAGACGCTAAAGCTATAAGCGGATAGAAACATTCGGAAGCGAATTTTTCAGCCGAAATTTTTGAACGTCTCAATGCTTTGAAACCCTCGACAGGATTGAACATTGCAAGAATCATCATTATAAAGAGACTTCGTTTAGCCGAAGACACCTCCGCGGTCTGACCATTCCACTTCTCCGGCTCCTCCAGAAGCTCCTCCTCAATCGAATCCTCTATGGAATATTCCGACTGGTAACATTTCTGCTCCTCGGCTTTATCCTCCTCCAAATTATATAAATTGTTTTCCATACAAAATACGGGATGATCAGTTATGCTATACCGGATTATCCGGTTCAAGAGTCTATCTCTTAATGAGATTAAGAGGGAGCGGAAACCGTATACGGTCACCGCTCCCGTTATTATTTTAATCAGTTATTATTCGGCACGATCCTCGTTAAGAAGACGAATCATTTCGATTGCGCTCTTCGGGATACGTGTGCCGGGACCAAAGATAGCGGCTACACCTGCTTTGTAAAGGAAGTCATAGTCCTGTGCAGGTATAACACCACCGGCTGTTACCATGATATCCTCACGTCCGAGCTTCTTAAGCTCTTCTATTACCTGAGGAACAAGTGTTTTATGACCTGCGGCAAGTGATGATACACCAAGAATATGAACATCGTTCTCTACAGCCTGACGAGCAGCCTCTGCCGGAGTCTGGAACAACGGACCCATATCAACATCAAATCCGCAGTCAGCATAACCTGTTGCAACTACCTTGGCACCACGGTCGTGACCGTCCTGACCCATCTTGGCAATCATGATACGCGGCTGACGACCTTCGCGAGCGGCGAAATCCGCAACGGCTTTTCTGGCTTCCTCGAACTCGGGATCACCTTTCTCTTCGTTTGAATACACTCCTGAAATAGTTTTGATTACTGCTTTATAACGACCGACAACAGCCTCGCAGGCATCTGAAATCTCACCGAGAGAAGCTCTCAGCCCCGCTGCTTTGACTGCAAGGTCGAGAAGATTACCCTTGGATGGATCTTTCACAGCCTCTGTAATCTTGGCGAGAGCCTCCTGTACGGCAGCCTCGTCACGGTTCTTACGGAGTTCTGCAAGACGCTCGCACTGTTCTTTACGAACTTCTGTATTATCGATTTCGAGAATATCGATAGGATCCTCATGATCAAGACGATATTTGTTGATACCTACGATTGTCTGTGTACCCTTGTCAATGTGGGCCTGAGTACGGGCAGCAGCCTCTTCGATCTTGAGTTTCGGAAGACCTGTCTCGATAGCCTTTGCCATACCGCCGAGTTTCTCTATCTCCTGAATGTGCTCCCATGCACGGTGTGCGATCTCATTTGTAAGCGACTCTACATAGTAGCTGCCTCCCCATGGATCAACCTGTTTTGTAACATAAGTCTCATCCTGGATATAAATCTGAGTATTACGTGCGATACGAGCCGAGAAGTCTGTCGGAAGTGCGATCGCCTCGTCAAGAGCGTTAGTGTGCAAAGACTGTGTATGACCGAGAACCGCACCCATAGCCTCAACACATGTACGACCGACATTGTTGAACGGATCCTGCTCTGTAAGCGACCATCCTGAAGTCTGGCAGTGTGTACGGAGAGCAAGTGATTTCGGATTCTTGGGATTGAACTGTTTTACGATCTTTGCCCAAAGCATACGGGCGGCACGCATCTTGGCAATCTCCATGAAATAGTTCATTGAAATACCCCAGAAGAAAGACAGACGAGGTGCGAAAGCATCGATATCCATACCGGCATTTACTCCGGCTCTCAGATACTCAAGACCGTCTGCAAGAGTATAAGCCAACTCAATATCTGCTGTCGCACCTGCTTCCTGCATGTGGTAACCGGAGATTGAGATTGAGTTGAACTTAGGCATATTCTTGGAAGTATATTCAAAGATATCAGCGATAATCTTCATTGAGAATGCCGGCGGATAGATGTAAGTGTTACGAACCATAAACTCCTTGAGGATATCGTTCTGGATCGTACCGGCCATTTCATCGAGTCTGGCGCCCTGCTCGAGTCCTGCATTGATATAGAATGCCAATACCGGAAGAACACCACCGTTCATTGTCATTGACACTGACATTTTATTCAATGGGATTCCATCGAAAAGGACTTTCATATCCTCTACAGAACAGATAGACACACCTGCCTTGCCCACATCACCTACTACACGCTCATGATCAGCGTCATAACCACGGTGTGTGGGAAGGTCAAACGCTACTGAAAGACCTTTCTGACCGGAAGCGAGGTTGCGGCGATAGAATGCATTTGATTCAGCTGCGGTTGAGAATCCGGCGTACTGACGGATTGTCCATGGGCGCAAAGGATACATGGCACTGTACGGACCACGCAGGAACGGAGGAATACCTGATACGAAATCAAGGTGCTCCATACCTTCAAGATCCTCTTTTGTATAAACTGGTTTTACCGGTATAAGCTCCGCTGTGAGCCATTCTTCACCGGAAACAGCTGGTTTGCCAGCACCGGCAAACGCTTTTTTAATATCTATTTCTTTAAAATTAGGTCTCATGATTATTTGAGGAGTTTTGCGTTAAAACCATTAAGAGTGTCAAGCACATTTACTTTCACGTGGATAAAGTTCTCTATGCCCTGAGCCTTCAGGTCCTCCATACATGCAGGAGCTCCGGCTACAACAAACATTGCGCGTCCGTTAAGCTCTTTGTAGGCTTCTGGAGCATACTGTGCATATTCATCATCGCTTGAGCAGAGAACAACGACATCAGCACCCTTCTCAATAGCGGCATCCACGCCCTCTTTGACTGTCTGGAAGCCGATATTGTCTATGATCTCATATCCTGCACATCCGAAGAAGTTTGATGAGAACTGTGCGCGTGCAAGACGCATAGCCAGATTACCGATTGTAAGCATGAATACCTTTGGACGGTGAGCCGCACGCTCTGTGTCAAGGCGCAATTGCTCAAACTGGCTTGCAGCGCGGTCGAAGTTCAGATATTCGACAGCCCCGTCAGCAACCTCTTCCTTGCAGCAACAGCACTTGCATGACTCAGACTCCTTGAATTTCTCAAGAGCCTTTTCATTAAAGTTAGGATACTGGTTGGTACCGAGAAGATTCTCTTTGCGGCGAGCCACATCAAGATGACGTTTAACACCGGACTCGTTAACCTTAGCCTGAATCTCACCTTTTGCAAGCATTGCGGCAAATCCATCGTTATCCTCAACTTCATTAAATACTTTCCATGCCTGTTCTGCGATAGAAGCAGTGAGAGTCTCGATATAATAAGAGCCACCTGCTGGATCCACCACCTTGTCAAGGTGCGATTCCTCACGAAGAAGAACCTGCTGGTTTCTCGCGATTCTCTCGCTGAACTCATCCGGGCATTTGTAGCAAAGGTCGAAAGGCAGAGTCTCAAGAGAGTCCACACCGGACAATGCCGCACTCATGGTTTCTGTCATTGAACGCAGCAGGTTAACATGAGAATCATAAAGAGTCTGGTTGAACATACTTGTTGAGGCATGTACAAACATCTTGCACGCATTCTTGTCTGCTCCATAAGCATTAACTATTTCAGCCCAGAGCATACGTCCTGCACGGAATTTTGCAAGCTCCATGAAATAGTTTGAGGAGATACCCATATTGAATTTGATGCGGGCAGCGACCTCATCAGCTTTAAGTCCCTCCTCTGTCATCATAGTGAGCCATTCAGCACCCCATGCGAGAGCGTAACCCAGTTCCTGAGTTATAAATGCCCCTGAATTATTGAAAAGACAACTGTCGACAGCGTAGCAACGCAAACCTGCGATCTCTCTTACTGCCTCATAAAGAGCCTTGCCCTCTTTAGCCACATCTTTGTGGAATGGCAATCCGTGCTTGAGAAGACGACGGAACGGGTTATAGTCGATTGAACCGCGGAATTCTTTCTCAGCTCCTGCGGCTTTAACCACTTTAACCAATTCAGCAGCTGCCTGAACAGCCTTACCGGGACAACAGATGATATTGATTTCAATTTTCTTCAAATCTATTCCTTTGAGAATCTCGGAAAGATTTGCTTCTGTAACATCGCCATTCAGAGAGATTCCGAGAGCCTCGACACCCTTGTCGATGATGTGACGTGCATGATCGTTCATCTCCTTGGCTGTTTTGCCCTGTACTGCTTGACGAATAAGCCAGTTGTTATTGTCGCGTGTTCCCCTTACGTAAGGAAATTCACCCGGCAGAGAGCCGATAGTCGACAATCCTTCAATGTCTTCCTTTCTGTAGAACGGTTGAACATTGAAGCCTTCATTTGTGCGCCAGACAAGTTTCTTGTCAAAATCCGCACCCTTCAAGTCGGCAACGATTTTTGCCTTCCACTCTTCGGTGGACACAGGCGAAAACGCGTCGAAAAGAGTTTCGTTGTTTTTTGCCATTGCTAATTAGCTTTGTTTATGATATAGATTGGTTTAATAATTTCTAAACAGGACCCGTCGATCCATAGATTACTACAAAGTTACATAATATTTGACTAATTTGAAATTTATAAAAGATATTTTTGACTAAGAAAATTAACATTCCTTTGCATGAAGATTTATTTCCTGCAATATAAAAATACACATCTCAAATACCTTATTGTACCCGTTTATCGCGACACGTCAGAACTCTTGCCGGAAAATCCTCTACCATCTGCATGTTATGTGTCGCCATAATAACGGCATGTCCCTCATCGGCAAGACGATGAAGCAATGCCACAATCTGATATCCTGTCTGAGGATCGAGATTTCCTGTAGGCTCGTCGGCCAATATCAGTTTCGGCTTATTCAGTAATGCACGGGCTATTACAATGCGTTGCTGCTCACCGCCACTCAATTCGTGGGGCATTTTGTAGCTCTTATTCTCCATCCCTACAGCAGCAAGTACTTCATCTATTCTATGTTCTATGCTTTCTTTGTTCTTCCAGCCGGTAGCCTGCAACACAAAACGCAGATTAGCACGTGCCGAGCGATCCTGAAGCAGCTGAAAGTCCTGAAAAACAATTCCTATTTCTCTTCTAAGCATCGGAATATCCTTCCCCTTTATCTTCATGAGATCTCGACCCAGCACAAAAGCCCTGTCGCCATATGCGATCTTTACCTCTGAATAAAGTGTCTTCAACAGTGAACTCTTTCCACTTCCAACCTTTCCGACAAGATAACAGAATTCACCCGGAAGTACCTTAAAAGTAACCTTCTTCATCACGACTTTATCAGCACGCTCTATATCCACTCCCTCGTAGTCCACCACAGGAGATTCGCCAGATGCCAAAGACTCGTAGATGTTTTCACTTGATTCTCTATCTTTTATACTATTCATCTCTTATCCGAATATTTCTTTAAATACTTCCTCTATCTTAGAGACCTCTGTTATCTCTATGGAGAAAGTGTCTTTTATACCTTTTAAATTACCTTTGGGAATTACAATTTTTTTGAATCCTAATTTTTGAGCCTCAGCCACCCGCTGTTCGATCCTTGTTATGGTGCGTATCTCTCCCGAAAGTCCAACCTCTCCGGCAAAAGCGATTCCACGAGGTATCGATATATCAAAATTAGAACTCATTATAGATGCCACGACAGCCATATCAATCGCAGGATCAGAAATCTTAAGACCTCCCGCAATATTCAGGAATACGTCCTTCTGTGAAAGTTTGAATCTCGCCCGCTTTTCCAGAACTGCAAGGAGCATATTCAATCTGCGCTGATCAAAGCCCGTGACTGAACGTTGTGGCGTACCATAAGCAGCCGATGACACAAGAGCCTGTACCTCGATAAGAAACGGTCGGGCACCCTCCATTGTAACACCAATAGCGATACCGCTCATCTCCTCCTCCCTATTATCGGAAAGAAGCATCTCGGAAGGATTTTTGACCTCTTTCAGTCCTTTTTGCACCATCTCGTATATTCCAATCTCATTTATCGAACCGAATCTGTTCTTTATTGCACGCAAAATTCTATAAAGATACTGTCGGTCTCCCTCAAATTGAAGTACTGTATCAACAATGTGCTCAAGGACTTTCGGACCGGCTATCGCCCCATCCTTATTAATATGACCGACAAGTATCACAGGGACACCGGATTCCTTTGCATACCGCAGCAAAGAAGCGGCACAGTCTCTGACCTGAGACACACTTCCGGCAGCGGATTCTATATCAGGGGAGCATATTGTCTGTATCGAATCTACTATCAAAAGCTCTGGCTCTACATTTTCTATTTCATTGAAAATATTGTCAAGATCTGTCTCACATAGAATATATGTATTCTCGGATATCTTGCCAAGCCGATCTGCCCTGAGTTTTAATTGGGAAGCACTCTCCTCTCCTGATACATAAAGAATCTTTTTATTCCTTATCGAAAGAATATTCTGCAGTAAAAGAGTGGACTTTCCGATTCCGGGTTCTCCTCCGATCAAAGTAAGGCTGCCAGCAACCAGACCACCTCCCAAAACACGATTCAGTTCTGATGAAGGCATCCTTAAACGCATCTCTTCCTTTATTTCAATATCGGAAAGTTTTATGGGACGGGAGCTTTTTACAAGCCCTCTGCCGGTTTTTGCATTACTTTTCGATTTTGCAGATACACGCTCCTCCACAAATGAGTTCCATTCCCCACACGAAGGGCAACGTCCCAGCCATTTGGGACTTTCGTATCCGCAGTTATTACAAAAAAAGACGCTTTTAGTCTGTTTTGCCATTGCTATAATAGTTTATGCAAATTTAAGAATTTATTTAAGAACATTTACTCCTTAGTATACATTATAATTACAAAAACAAATTTTTAGAATATTATGAATTATCTAAGTAATGACAAATTGCTGATTGTAGGAGCCGGAGGCATGATAGGCTCAAACATGGCACAAACAGCCATAATGATGCGGCTTACACCAAACATCTGCCTGTACGATCCCTACCTCAAAGGTCTCGAAGGGGTAGCTGAAGAGATGATGCATTGTGGTTTCGATGGATTAAGACTCAGTTTCACTGATGACATTGAAAAGGCTTTTACAGGTGCAAAATACATCGTTTCTTCCGGAGGGGCTCCGCGAAAAGCAGGTATGACACGAGAGGACTTGTTAAGAGGCAATGCCGGTATAGCCGAAGATTTCGGAAAAAATGTAAAAAAATACTGTCCTGATGTAAAACATATTGTAGTGATTTTTAACCCGGCAGATATTACAGGACTTATAACGTTGCTGTATTCCGGTTTGACAACGGAACGAGTCTCAACACTTGCCGCACTTGACAGCACCCGCTTGCGTAGTGAACTCTCAAAATATTTTAATATTCCACCAGACTCCATTATAAATGCACGTACATACGGCGGTCACGGTGAACAGATGGCAGTTTTCGCATCCACAACTAATGTTGACGGCAAGCCACTTGTCGATCTTATCAGCACAAGCGCTCTACCTGAAAACAATTGGGAGGAAATTAAAAACAAAGTCGTTCAAGGAGGTAAGAATATAATAGAATTACGAGGAAGAAGTTCATTCCAAAGCCCGGCATATTTATCCATTGAGATGATAGCAGCTGCAATGGGAGGCAAACCATTTACCTGGCCGGCCGGCGTTTATGTCAATGATGACCGTTTCCATAATATAATGATGGCAATGGAAACGACAATAGATAAAACGGGGATCCATTTTAAGATGCCGACTGGTACTCTTGAAGAGAACACATCCCTTTACAATAGTTATACCCACCTGTGCCATCTGCGTGACGAAGTAATCGGTCTGGGGATCATGCCACCAATTTCGGAATGGGGTAAATTAAATCCAAACATGCTCAAGAAAACAATATAATTCTCTTTAAAATCAATTTTAGACTCCGTTTCCTGTTTTACTTACTCAGGGAACGGAGTCTAAGATTATGTTGTCAATTGAATTGATATGCCTTATAGCGGATTTATTTGGAAGATTCATAATTAAAAATTATTTTTGTTTCTGATTAGTTTATGTTACTTACTTAAACCAAATAAACAGATATTTTCATGAAGAAGCACAATTTTTACGCAGGACCAAGCATTCTGAGTCCGTACACAATTCAGAAAACAGCTGAAGCAATACATGATTTCTCGGATATGGGTCTTTCTATTCTTGAGATCTCTCACCGTAGCAAACAATTTCAGGCAGTCATGGATGAAGCCGTCGCTCTTACCAAAGAATTACTTCATCTGCCGGAAAACTATCATGTGCTTTTCCTTGGTGGAGGAGCAAGCATGCAATTCTGCATGGTGCCATTCAACTTGCTTAACAAAAAAGCCGCTTATATAAACACGGGCACATGGGCTACCAATGCTATCAAAGAGGCCAGAATATTTGGTGATGTAGAAGTTCTTGCTTCGTCTGAAGATACCAAGTTCAATTATATTCCGAAGAATTTCACAATTCCGACAGATGTAGACTATTTCCACTTCACATCAAACAATACAATCTACGGCACAGAGATCCGTCACGATTTTGACACCTCAGTTCCCGTTGTCTGCGATATGTCATCAGACATCTTCTCTCGTGAATTCGACCCCACAAAATATTCATTAATATATGCGGGAGCTCAGAAAAACCTTGCTCCTGCCGGCGTTACAATCGTCATAGTCAAAGAAGACATCCTTGGTAAAGTAACCCGTGAAATACCTACAATGCTTGATTACCGCACTCATATCAAGAAGGGATCCATGTTCAATACACCTCCGGTGCTGCCTATCTACTCCGCATTGATGACTCTTCGTTATTACAAGGATATGGGCGGTGTCAAAGCTCTTGAAAAACTCGATCTTGAGAAAGCCAAAGTCCTTTACGACGAGATCGATCGCAACAAACTCTTCATGGGAACAGTAGCGGAAGAGGATCGTTCTATCATGAATGTCTGCTTTGTCATGAATCCGGACTATGCCGAACTTGAGAAAGAGTTCCTAGACTTCGCTACAGAGAAAGGCATAGTCGGCATCAAAGGACACCGTTCAGTAGGCGGGTTCCGCGCATCGCTATATAACGCACTTCCGCTTGAAAGCGTAAGAGTGCTTGTTGATGCAATGAAAGAATTTGAAGCAAAACATTAATCAAGATATTGACTGCTATGAAAATATTAGTATTTACAGAGAAGCCGTTTGCCAAGGCCGCAACCAAGGCTATTGCCAACGCTATCAACGCTTCAGGCAATGATCTGGAATTGGTTGAAGGAGGCACACGTGAAGACTTTGTCAAAGCTATCGTAGATGCAGACGGCTTGATTGTCAGAAGTGACAAGGTAGATGACGGATTGCTTGAATCAGCACCGAAATTGAAAGTCATCGTTCGTGCCGGAGCCGGTTATGACAATATAGACCTGGAGGCCGCCTCAAAACGTGGCATATGCGTAATGAACACGCCCGGACAGAATTCCAATGCCGTTGCCGAACTTGTATTCGGAATGGTGATAATGATGTGCCGTAACCAATACAATGGGAAATCCGGTTCAGAGCTTAAAGGAAAATCATTAGGTATTTATGCATTCGGACAAGTAGGACGCAATGTCGCACGAATAGCAAAGGGATTCGGCATGAAGATAGAGGCTCTTGATAAATTCGTAAAAGACGAGGTTATGGAAGCCGAAGGTGTCAAACCACTTCACGAAGTCAAAGAACTATTCTCTCAGAATAACTTTGTATCATTGCACATTCCGGCAACTGCCGAGACAAAAGGAACTATCGGATATGAGCTGGCAATGCTGATGCCCGAGAATGGCGTTCTTATCAATACCGCCCGCAAAGAGGTCATTGACGAGGAAGGTTTGTTCAAAGCCCTTCAGGAAAGATCAGATCTGCGATATGTATCAGATATCAAACCTGATATGGCAGATAAATTTGAAAAGGAATTTGCATCAAGAGTATTTTTCACCCCCAAAAAGATGGGCGCCCAGACTGCCGAGGCTAACTTCAATGCAGGTGTCGCCGCCGCAGAACAGGCTATCGCATATCTCAAAGAGGGATGGAACAAATATCAGGTCAATAAACTGTAATATAAATTATCATAAAATAAAAAGGAGTTCGCATGAACTCCTTTTTATTTTATGTAAGAATCTTATTTTGAATCATAAAAGTGATCAAGGTTAAGAAACTGTTTAAATTTATTACGAAAAAAAATATTATAAGTATTCTTTCAGATCTTTTGAGAGTCTTTTCGGCTGTTTCCGCCAAGTCTCATCGGTCAAAACCGGGAGGTTTCTCCCTCTTCGACTCGCACAAACATCTCAAAAATACTTCTCAAAATCCTATGAAAATAAATTTAAACAATTTCTATGATTTTAGCGCCTTATTAAACGCAGGAATTCCTCTCGTAGACGATAGTCATCATTAAATTTACCACAATAGTCAATTGTTGTAGTAAGAGACTCTTGCTTCTCTACCCCGCGCATTTTCATGCACAGATGCTCACCTTCACAAACCACAATAACGCCTTCCGTAGGCATCGCCTTCTGTATCAACGCACATATCTGTGCGGTCATTCGTTCCTGAACCTGCAGTCTACGTGCAAAATTATCTACGATCCTTGCCAATTTTGAAAGACCTATCATTTTACCTTCGGGCAAGTAACCTATTGATACCTTACCGAAGAAAGGAAGCATATGATGCTCACACATGCTGTAGAATTCAATATCACGTACAATCACCATTTTTGAACCTTCATGCTCAAAAATAGCCTGTCGCGCTATTTCCAAAGGATTTGCTCTATAACCGGAGGTGATGTCAAGCATTGCTTTCGCCGCACGGACAGGAGTCTTTTTAAGACCTTCCCGTTCAGGATCCTCTCCTATTATACGAAGGATCGCCTCATAGTGGGAAGCAAGTTTGCTCACCAAGTCCTCGTCGTATTCCTCTTTGCGTCTCATTACTTATTTAACAATTACAATCTGACTCTTCACGATTCTCATCTCAGAGGCAAATTGAGGAAAACTCCTTTTTAATTCTGCCAAAGCCTTTGCAGCGTCCTGCTGAGTCTGAAAATTACCTATACGGGTATACCAGTTCGGAGCACTGGAAAATGTGTAAACCTGTCCTCTGTATTTGGGAAATTTCGATGCTATTGCGCTTCCGCGAGCCTTTGCGCGGGACTCAAGAGAATGAGCAGAACGCCCGTCACTGAAAACCTGTATACGAAATCCGCTCAATCTGTTGACACCCGGACGTATCACCGGACCGGTGTTTTTTTTCTCCCTGTCCTGATCGGATACCAGAAGATCAAGTATAAAATCAGGAACTGTTATTTGAATCTTTTGTTTAGAGCCGTTTTCTATCTTTTCGACAAGCGAGATACCACTCTCATGTAAAGATTCATTTTGCGCCACAACTGGAGAGGTGAAAACCCCTCCGGTTGCGAGCAAAAATATCAACAGATTCTTATTTATAGCTGAAATTCCCATAGGGAACTAATTAATATATAATTATCAGAATGATTCAATAATACCCAGGAATGATTCTGCATCAAGTGCGGCACCACCGATAAGACCACCGTCAACGTCCGGTTTTGCAAATAATTCTTTTGCATTAGAAGGCTTGCAGCTGCCGCCATAAAGGATAGATGTGTTGTCAGCTGCCTCTTTGCCATATTTTGCAGAGATTACATTTCTGATGTGCGCATGCATATCCTGTGCCTGATCAGCTGTTGCGGTCTTACCGGTACCGATAGCCCAGACAGGCTCATAAGCAATGATGATTTTGCCGAAATCTTCAGCAGACAGATCAAACAAAGCCTCTACCTGACCTTTTACTACATCATTATATGTACCGTTCTCACGTTCTTCGAGAACCTCACCTACACAGAAGATAGGTGTAAGACCGTTTGCCAATGCAAGCTTTGTTTTCTCAAGAAGCTGGGTATTGTTTTCTCCGAAATATTGGCGACGCTCACTATGCCCTAGTATCACATATGTGGCACCTGTAGACTTGACCATCGCGGCACTTACCTCACCGGTATATGCACCTTTTACATGCTCTGAACAGTTTTCTGCACCTAATTTTACCAATTCAGGCTCAAGTACAGCATTTACACTTGTAAGATGAGTGAAAGGGACACAGCAAACAACGTCACATTTTACGCTTTTGCCTTTCAAAAGAGAATTAATCTGGTTAGCCAATTCAACACCCTCATCAAGAGTCGTGTTCATTTTCCAGTTACCTGCAACTACATTCTTTCTCATTGCTTTTTATAATTTAATATTTTCTTTTCATAATAACGGACAATAATAGATTGTCCATGTTCTCCTCAAGATATAATCAATTACAAAGTTAACCCTTTTATTTGACCTGTACAATACAACAGGAGTATGTTTAAACAGTTTCCAAGAGCTTGTTTAAAATTTTGTATGATTTTTTCACTTTTTTGAAACAATTTAAAATACATCATTGTTATTACGAAAAACAACGATAAAACTTAGAAACAATGAAATCTAATGAAACCTTTAAAAATCGCCTGGTTGGATTACAGGGGAATCTTTTAAATTTTGCATATCAGCTTACTTCCAATCGCGAACAAGCGCATGATCTTTTGCAAGACACAACCCTCAAGGCTCTTGACAACGAAGAAAAATACGTTGACAATGTCAACTTCAAAGGATGGGTCTTTACCATCATGCGCAATATCTTCATCAACAATTATCGACAAAATGTACGCAAAGCTACAGTAGTTGATCAGACAGAAGATTTATATCATCTGAACATATGTCAGGATTCCGGTTTGGCGACACCTGAAGGATCATATGCTGTCAAAGAGATATCTGTAGCCATTAATGCATTTCCAGAAGAATACCGCGTTCCATTCAGCATGTTTGTTGCCGGTTATAAATACAACGAAATAGCAGATCAGCTCGGTCTTGCATTGGGCACAGTAAAAAGCCGTATCTTTTTCGCCCGTAAACGTCTTCGCGAAATACTACGCGATTACAATTAAAAAGATTATTTGCTTTATAATTAAGAAATTATGGCATTCTATATGCCAAATAAGATTCTTTCATTATTAAAATATTTGTTTTATCAGTTGTTAGTCCAATGTCCTCTCTTCACGGGAGGACATTATTTATTAGGCTCCATTCCACAAAAATGCCGGAATTTTCAAACGGCGTACAGACAAGCGAGTACATACGTGACAAAATTTTCACTGATTTAAGTTCGGATTATTTGGTTAATTCGCAAAAAATTAATAACTTTGCAAACGTTTTGTGACACATCCTGTAAAACCACTGAATATGATGCAATTAGCGGTGATATGAGACTGTGATGAAGTCCGAACGATTTATTATAGAATTAATAACAAGATTATAGCAACAGCCATGTCTAAAGTTTGTCAAATCACAGGCAGGAAGGCGCAGGTGGGTAATAACGTTTCACACTCAAAGCGTCGCACCAAACGTAAGTTCGAGGTAAACTTACACACAAAGAAATTTTATTGGGTTGAGCAGGATATGTGGATTGTACTTCGCGTTTCAGCTCACGCACTCCGCACAATCAATAAAATTGGCCTTAACGCAGCCCTTAAGAAAGCGGAAGCTGCAGGAAATCTTGATTTTAAAGACATCAAAATCCTTTCCCTCTAATAGTATATTGTTATGGCAAAGAAAGCTAAAGGTAATAGAGTTCAAGTTATTCTTGAATGCACAGAACATAAGGCCAGCGGCATGCCCGGTATGTCTCGTTACATCACAACCAAAAACCGCAAAAACACTACCGGTCGTCTTGAATTGAAAAAATACAACCCGATCCTAAAAAAAGTAACCGTTCATAAAGAAATAAAATAAGCACACTGAACTATGGCAAAGAAAACCGTCGCGTCTCTTCAAAAGGGTGAAGGACGTACCTATAGCAAAGTCATCACAATGGAGAAATCTCCCAAAACGGGTGCTTATGTTTTCAAAGAGGAAATGGTACCCAACGATGCAGTTAAAGACGCTCTGAAATAATCAGGAGCAAACAACCAATAAGAGAAAGCCCTCCGATTCGGAAGGCTTTCTCTTATTCTATATCCTGCATTATCGCAAAAGAATACCTTATAATGTTTCTCAGAAGATATATGCCATTCCAAATCCTATGAAACCGCCACTTGTATCATTCATCAACGAATACTTGCCCTCAATACTCATCTTAAGATAAGACGTCAGATACAAATCAAAGCCAGCTCCGAAGTCCGCTCCTACCCTGCTGCGATCGTCACGATGTGTATAATTCCAGTTATTGAATGTGACTCCGACCAGTGGATAAACATTAAAAGCTTTTACAATGCGGAACGGGAACTGGACATCAGCACTAAGCGTAAATGCAGATTTATGGTCATTACGAAATACATAACCGACTGAAGGCGCTATACGTACATGATTGGCAACAGTATACTGGAAATTAACATTGGCAAATCCGCCATCATTGTAAGTTGCATAACCTCCCATTACACCCAACGATTTTTCTCCGGTTTGTGAATATGCCTTTATCGGGGTTAGTGCACCAGCCAATAATGTGGCGCCAAGAATCATTCCGAATAATCTTTTAACTTTCATATACTATGGTTTGTAGTAAGACGTATTAATGTTTTTTACAATAGTATAACAATAGTTTATATTGAATTGTTCTAAATTTAAACTGTTTGTAGAAACTGTTTGAATTTATTTTATTAACTTTGGAATAATATAGGAATTATACAATGATTTTATCTTATATCCGAACTTTCGGGCAATATTGCAGGTTTATAGCTACCGTTTTCCGACAGCCGGAAAAATGGAAAGTTTTTTTCAAACAACTGATATTTGAGATAAATAAATTAGGTGTGGACTCCATTCCACTGGTAATCATCATATCGATATTTATCGGAGCTGTCATATGCATTCAGATGACAATAAATATCGTTTCACCGATGATTCCATCCTACTCCACAGGACTTGCCACCCGTGAAATACTGCTTCTGGAGTTTTCCTGTACTATGATGTCTCTTATCCTCGCAGGCAAAGTTGGCAGCAATATCGCATCTGAAATCGGGACAATGCGTGTGACAGAGCAGATAGACGCCATGGATATCATGGGACTTAATTCAGCAAACTATATAGTTTTGCCAAAAATCATAGGATTCGTTCTTTTTGTTCCTGTACTATGCGTCCTCTCCATGTTTATGGGTCTTCTTGGGGGAGCCCTGATAGCTCATTTCACAGACATGATATCCATGGAGAATTATGAATTCGGAATACAATCATTCTTCAACGAATGGTATGTCTGGTACGCGATAATCAAAACCGTTGTTTTCGCATACATAATTACATCTGTTGCGGCGTTCTACGGTTATTACGTAAAAGGAGGCTCACTGGAAGTAGGTCAGGCAAGTACAAAGGCCGTTGTCTCCAGTTCTATCCTTATCCTTCTGGCAGACGTTATTCTCACTAAACTACTCCTGCAATGATAGAAGCCAAGAATATATCGAAATGGTTTGACGGTCAACGGATACTTTATGACGTAAGCGCCAAATTCGACACGGGTAAAACCAATCTGATAATCGGTCAATCAGGTTCCGGAAAGACCGTTTTCATGAAATGTCTCGTCGGACTGCTTACACCTGAGGAGGGCGAAATTCTTTATGACGGGAGGAGATTCCGTGATCTTGACAACAATCAGAAACGCGAACTTCGCTCGGAAATAGGCATGCTTTTTCAAGGATCGGCACTTTTCGATACGGAGACTGTGCTCGGCAATGTGATGTTTCCGCTAAAAATGTTCAGCGACATGAGCCATGCGGAACAGCTGGAACGTGCCCATTTCTGTATAAAGAGAGTCGGACTTTCACATGCAGATGACAAATATCCGTCAGAAATCTCCGGCGGTATGCAGAAACGAGTCGCTATCGCACGCGCCATAGCACTCAATCCCAAATACCTGTTCTGCGATGAGCCTAATTCCGGACTCGATCCACGCACATCGATTATGATTGATGAGCTGCTTAGTGATATAACTCATGAATATAACATCACTACCATCATCAATACCCATGACATGAACTCTGTGCTCGGTATCGGAGAACATATTGTGTTCATAAACAAAGGTCGTTGTGACTGGACAGGAGATGATAAAAATATATTCCGTTCAAAGAGCGAATCTCTAAACGATTTTGTATTTGCCTCAAAACTATTCCGGGAAGTAAAACTCTTCCTTGAAAGAGAATATGAGGCTGAAGAGGGCGACAAATAAATTGGTTCATGTGTAAAATGCACAATATATGAAGAATATAATTCTTGGCATAGAATCTTCCTGTGATGACACATCTGCAGCAGTCATATCGGACGGGCTATTGCTCAGCAACGTCATAGCAAGCCAGAAAGTGCACGAAGCATATGGAGGCGTTGTTCCGGAACTTGCATCACGCGCACATCAGCAGAATATAGTACCGGTTGTTTCCGAGGCGATACGGCAGGCCGGAATAAACATATCTGATCTTTCAGCTATCGCATATACCAGAGGACCGGGATTGCTCGGATCCTTACTTGTCGGCACATCATTTGCCAAAGGTATGGCTTTGGGGCTGAATATTCCTCTTATAGATGTCAACCATCTGCACGCGCATGTACTCTCGCATTTTATAAAAGAGAAGCCTGAAGATGACATGCCCGAATTTCCGTTTCTCTGCCTTCTTGTTTCCGGCGGGAACTCCCAGATAATCCTTGTCAGGGATTATTTTGACATGGAGATTCTCGGTAAAACGATTGATGATGCCGCAGGAGAAGCTTTCGACAAATGTGCCAAGGTTATCGGTCTGCCCTATCCCGGCGGTCCACATATAGACAGACTGGCTCAGACTGGCAATCCGAAAGCATTTAAATTTAGTAAACCGCACATCCCCGATCTTGATTACTCCTTCAGTGGTTTAAAAACTTCCTTCCTATATACAATTCGTGATTGTAAAAAGACTAACCCTGATTTTATAGAGGAGAATATGGAAGACCTATGCGCTTCATTACAAAAAACCATAATTGATGTATTGCTTGATAAACTCAAAAAAGCAATTAAACTGACCGGTGTAAAAAGCGTTGCTATAGGCGGAGGGGTATCGGCAAATTCCGGAGTCCGCCAAGCCATAATGGAATTATGCGTTAAACAAGGTTTGAAACCCTGGATCCCCCAAAGGAAATTCACAACAGACAATGCGGCTATGGTCGCGATTGCAGGATATCATAAATTATTGAACAAAGACTTCAGCGACTTGTCGCTCCCACCATTTGCGAGAGTCACCATCTAATATAATTCCGGAACTATGGAAAAGAGATCTGAGAACAATCACAAAGAGGTAAGGCACGTTGTAATCTACGGATACACAAAACAGGAATTGTCAGGTATACTTCAACATTTCCAGTCACAGTTGCCTGAATTTGTTAAAGTTACAATCGACTTTGACAATCTTGTGACCAGCATAA
Organism: uncultured Muribaculaceae bacterium; assembly: GCA_910579845.1. Taxonomy (GTDB): domain Bacteria; phylum Bacteroidota; class Bacteroidia; order Bacteroidales; family Muribaculaceae; genus Lepagella. The sequence goes on from CAJTWL010000020.1 coordinate 33,866, forward strand.
CCCTCACTGGCATGAACTCAGGACTGGAACTCCTTCGTTTCCAGATGAATAGATTTCAACAGAATCTACAGGATATATTCTCCGAAGAGTTGATCACGACTGAACAGAAAACTTTGTCACAAGTGCTTGGAGACTTGCTTCTTGAGAAAGAGCTTACCATTTCATCAGCTGAAAGTTGCACTGGAGGAAATATAGCACACAAGATTGTGAAAAATCCGGGTAGTTCTGAATACTTTATGGGTAGTGTGGTAAGCTATAGCAATGATATGAAAGCTGAGGTTTTAGGTGTATCTCGCAGCGATATAGACCGACATGGAGCTGTTTCTAAGCAGGTTGCCGAGCAAATGGCTGCCGGTGCATGCAAACTCATGCACACTGATTGTGCAATATCCACTACCGGGATTGCCGGACCCGGAGGAGGATCTAAATTCAAGCCTGTAGGGACAGTATGGTTTGCTGTAAAATACCGCGACCGAATAGTAAGCGAATGTATACATTTCAAAGGTGACCGCACAGCTGTTATAGAACAGGCTACCAACCACGGATTAGTCATGATGATCAATCTTCTTCGCAACAACTATATCATACAGGAGGAACTGACTGACGATTGATTGTCATAAAGCGTAATTTAATATATAACCCAAACTCGAATAAACCACAAACAATTAACAATCATGAACAAAATTCAATTGCCATTTGCATGCTTTCTAACACTAATCTTATTTTCCGGCATACCTATTAAAGCAGAAACAGCCTGGATATCCTTTCTTAAAAAGAATGTTTCAGTCTCTAAAGACTCTATCAATAATCAATATATCTTCGACAATCTTCTTACGGAAGATTCCAAACAATGGATTGATTCTTTTGAATGTGAGAACGTAAAGGCAAATACACCGTTCGTCAACTCTGATTATAATTCAGGATTGATTTTACAACCCAAATATGTAAGTAAGAATTTTCACAATTCAGGCGTAATGATTAATTTCAATACGGAAAAACCTATAAGGGCAAAACAAATTATAATATATACTGCGCTAAGAGGAGTAACAAACAGAAGATGGGATCCCAAAGTAGATATAAATCTGGAATTCGCTTGTAATGGAAAACAAGAGCAAGATATGTCAAAGATTCCTAATCCCCTTGAGAATTCGAAGACAAAACCCAATGGAACAGAAACTGCAAGTGATCTACAAAAGCTTATTATGAATGGAGAAGCGGTCACTTTAGAGTGGAAGACTCCTGAACTCACGTCAACTGAGCCACTTAAAACTATTGAGATAACGGCAATCAGACCATCTAAGGAAGATCCTTATTATTCACAAGCTAAGATCTTTGCTGTCAAGATAGACTATGATAAGGATTTTTCTGTTGGGGTAAATGAGGTTGAACAGGATGATATGAATGCAGCTGCGGAATATTACGATTTAACGGGTAGAAAACTGAATGCAACTCCTGAAAATGGAATATATATTGTAAAAACGGGCTCAAAAGTGAATAAAATCCTAGTCCGTTGACAATTGGCTCTTTCTCCTACGTTATTTAAAATAAAATATATCTCCACCTTAAACACTGATACCTTCCTGATATAATGGGCAACTTGCCATTATGTCAGGAAGATTTTATATAAAGAATAGATTAATTATGGCAAAAGTAAAATTCTCTTCAAAGGCAGGTCTAATTGCCGCGACAGTCGGTTCTGCGGTAGGTCTTGGGAATATATGGCGATTCCCCGCCGAGACTCAGGCTAATGGTGGAGGTGCGTTCCTTCTTATCTATATAATTTGTATGCTCTTGCTCGGTATTCCTGTCATGCTTGCGGAATTCTCTCTCGGTCGTGGCACACAGAGTGATGCTGAAGGAGCTTTCAAAAAGCTCAAACCGGACACAAAATGGAATATTGTCGGAATACTCGCCATTACGGCATCCTACCTTATTCTGACATTTTATATGGTGGTAGCCGGGTGGACATTCGAATATATGGTGCAGTCGATAAACGGGAATCTATTCGCCGGTATAGAAAATCTGAATAAAATGGACGCCTCTTTCCATAATAAAATGGAAGAGTTTATATGTAGCGATATTTCTCCGCTTATCAGCACATACGTCCTTATTGCCATAAATTTCTTTATCCTACTTGCAGGTGTACAGAAAGGTATTGAACGTATGTCAAACTGGATGATGCCTGTCCTGTTCTTTCTACTTCTTATCTTCGCAGGAGTCTCTTTGTCTCTTCCCGATTCTGTTCAAGGTTTGGAATATTTCTTTAAACCGGACTTCAGTAGAATCACACCTCAAATAGTTGTAAATGCTTTAGGTCAAAGTTTCTTTTCATTGAGTCTGGGTATGGGTATTCTTATAACTTACTCGTCATATTACCCTAAAAAAACAAAACTCACACACACTGCATTGACCGTGTCGTTACTTGATCTTCTTGTAGCTGTGCTCATGGGTATCATCATATTCCCTGCTGTAATGAGTTTCGGGCTGGAGGGCAGCCAACTACGTGGCACGACTCTTGTATTTGTAACGCTTCCTGAGATATTTGCACAAATGCCGGCATCGCAAATGTGGGCTATATTATTCTTTCTGTTGCTGTTAATCGCAGCACTCACCTCCACAATCTCTGTTGCAGAAGTGACCGTCGCATGGTTGCAAAACACTTTTAAACAAACCCGACTCAAGGCATGCTGTATAGTCCTGTTCCCTCTGTTTATACTGAGCGCACTCAACTCCCTGTCATTCGGATCATTAAGTTTTATAAAGATTGCGGGACTAAATATATTCGACCTACTGGACACTGTTTCAACCAATATAATGCTGCCTATGGTAGCCATGCTTACATGCATCTTCATAGGCTGGTTTGTATCGCCTGAATTCCTTAATAATCAGATCACAAACAAAGGTACGACAGCCCAACGCATCTACCCTACCATTGCTTTTATTATCAAGTTTATAGCTCCCGTTCTTCTCCTACTTGTACTTGTATCTGCATTTCTCGATCTTTAAAATAGTTTCTAATAAACTATAGAATCAGGACCCGGCAACAGGTTGCCGGGTCCTGATTCTATAGTTTAATTTTTATTATATACTTACTATTTCTTGAGAAGATCATATCTCTTGAACACCTTCTCTATTGCTTCAAGTGAACGGGTGACCTGATCTTTAGTGTGTGTGGCCATTAATGAATAACGTATCAACGTATCATGCGGTGCCACAGCAGGAGAAACAACAGGATTTACAAACACTCCCTCTTTAAGAAGATCGCTTGTGACTTTAAATGTCTTGTAGTCATCACGAATAAACAGCGGAATAATAGGTGTTGAAGTATTTCCTATCTCGCAACCCATTGCGCGGAAATTATCAAGCGCATAATTTGTTATATCCCAAAGATGCTTCTGACGCTCCGGTTCTGCAATCATGATATCGAGTGCCGCACTCGCTGCAGCCGTTGAAGCCGGGGTGATTGAAGCTGTAAAGATATACGAACGGGAGTGATGTCGCAAATAGTTGGTAATAGTCTTATCGGTTGCTATAAAGCCTCCGAGAGATGCAAACGACTTACTGAATGTACCCATAATCAAATCCACATCGTCTGAAACGCCAAAATGGTTGCAAGTGCCGCGTCCTCCTTCACCGAAAACACCGATGCCATGAGCCTCGTCAACCATCACTGTAGCATTATATTTTTTAGCAAGTCTTACAATCTCCGGAAGATTGGCGACATCTCCTTCCATTGAGAACACACCGTCGGTTACAACCAACTTAACCTTGTCAGGATCACATTTCTTAAGTTGTGTCTCCAAAGATGCCATATCGTTATGGCGATATTTCAGATAATTTGAAAATGACAGACGACGACCCTCTATAATAGAGGCATGATCCTGCTCGTCAAGAATTATGTAATCCTCACGACCTGTAAGCGTAGAGACAACACCTAAATTCACACCGAAACCGGTAGAATAGATCATGGCGTCTTCCTTGCCGACATAATTTGCGATTTTTGCTTCAAATTCCTTGTGAAGATCCAATGTTCCGTTTAAGAATGGAGAACCAGCCATACCGGTTCCGTATTTCTTGGTAGCCTCAATAGCCGCTTCTATGACTTTCGGGTGGTTTGTCAGACCCATATAGCTGTTTGATCCGAACATCAAGACTTTCTTTCCATTCATCAGGACCTCTGTATCCTGCTCGCTTGATATAGGGCGAAAATAGGGATAGACACCTGCTGCTTTTGCCTTTTGGGGAGCATCATAGACTGAAAGTTTCTCCTGTAAGAGTTTCATAATTAATTATATGGAGTTAATTCCTTCTTTTCTTGACAGATTTGTAAATATTGTCCGACAATAAAGAGCGGGAAAGCAAATTAGTTAAATGTAGTATATACGACTTGTTTAGATCAGCAAAGTTAATAATATTCTATAAAAAACACGGCATTTCCTACATTAAAATATAAGGCATAACAGGATTAATTTAGGAATTTTGTCAAATATGTCAAATTCGACATACGGTTTGCAGATGTTGCTATAAGATAGTGTTAAATTTTTAATTAATTATAATTTAATAATTTAGTTTTTTTATTAAAAAAAATTTAATACCACTGAAATTTTTAGCATATCATTTGTTTATACATGAATGAAACCGGTAAACCGACAAATTTATCATAGTTTACCGGCTTAATTACGATTTAGAGACTATGAACTCGTCTTAACTTATTTACGAATGTTAAAACGTGTAATGAATATATTCTTTTCTCAACCTCAACGGATCTTTCCGGTTGTTTCTGACTCTCTCATCACCGCCAACCGAAAGGTTGCCGGATCTTCGAGACTCGGAAACACCTCGAAAATATCTCGCTGATGTTAAGAAAAAATAAGTCAAGACGAGTTCTATAACTCAATATTTAGATGAATTTAAAACTTTAATATAATAAAATCATGGGAAAAATTATTGGTATCGACTTGGGAACAACCAACAGCTGTGTTGCCGTACTTGAAGGTAAGGATCCTGTTGTAATCCCTAATAATGAAGGACGTAACACCACTCCATCAGTAGTAGCATTTGTTGATGGAGGCGAAAGGAAAGTCGGAGATCCGGCTAAACGTCAGGCTATCACCAATCCTACCCGTACAATATATTCCATCAAAAGGTTTATGGGTGAGAAATGTGATCAGGTAACAGACGAAATCAAACGAGTTCCTTATAAAGTAGTCTGTCAGAACGATATGCCGAAAGTGGATATCGATGGTCGAGACTACACTCCGCAGGAGATATCGGCTATGGTTCTACAGAAAATGAAGAAGACAGCCGAGGATTATCTTGGACAACAGGTTACAGAGGCAATTATCACAGTACCTGCATATTTCGACGACTCTCAGCGTCAGGCGACCAAAGACGCCGGAGAAATTGCCGGTCTTAAGGTTATGCGTATCATCAACGAGCCTACTGCTGCGGCGCTTGCATATGGTCTTGACAAATCAACAAAAGAACAGAAGATAGCTGTATTCGACCTTGGCGGAGGTACATTCGATATCTCGATCCTTGAACTTGGAGACGGAGTATTTGAGGTTAAATCCACAAACGGTGACACGCACCTTGGCGGCGACGACTTCGACCACGTGATCATCGATTGGCTTGCCGATGAGTTCAAGAAAGATGAAGGCGTTGACCTTCGTCTGGATCCTATGGCCATGCAGCGTCTTAAAGAGGCTGCTGAAAAGGCAAAGATAGAACTTTCAAGCTCTACATCTACAGAGATCAACCTGCCATATATAACAGCTACAGCCTCAGGTCCCAAACACTTGGTAAAGACTCTTACCCGTGCAAAATTCGAGCAGCTTGCAGCAAGTCTTATCGATGCTGTAAAGGCTCCTTGTGTAAAGGCTCTGCAGGATGCCGGTCTTACAGCATCTGAAATCGACGAGGTAATTCTTGTCGGTGGTTCCACACGTATCCCGGCTATCCAGAACAAGGTTAAAGAGATCTTCGGCAAAGAACCCAACAAAGGTGTCAACCCAGACGAGGTTGTTGCTATCGGTGCTGCAATCCAGGGTGGTGTCCTTAGCGGAGATGTAAAGGATGTACTTCTTCTTGATGTGGTTCCATTGTCAATCGGTATTGAAACAATGGGTGGTGTGATGACAAAACTTATTGATGCCAACACTACAATACCTACACGTAAAAGCGAGACCTTCTCCACAGCAGCCGACAATCAGCCCGAAGTTACAATCCGTGTCCTTCAGGGTGAACGTCCTATGGCAGCCGATGACAAACTGCTTGGCGAATTCAATCTTGGCGGCATAGCACCGGCTCCACGTGGTGTTCCGCAGATTGAAGTTACATTTGAGGTTGATGCCAACGGCATACTTAACGTAACAGCCAAAGATAAGGCAACAGGCAAAGAGCAGTCGATCCGCATCGAAGCTTCAAGCGGTCTGAGCGATGCAGAGATCCAGCGCATGCGCGACGAGGCAAAAGCCAATGAAGAATCAGACAAGAAAGCCAAAGAGCGTGCAGACAAACTGAATCACGCAGATTCAGTTATCTTCCAGACTGAGAAACAGCTCAATGAGCTTGGTGACAAGATTCCGGCAGACAAGAAAGCCACTATAGAGTCAGCTCTCGAGAAACTGAAAGAGGTTCACAAGAATCAGCTGGTAGAAGATGTGGATTCAGCTGTAAAGGCTGTCACAGACGCATTCCAGGCAGCTTCTCAGGACATCTACAACGCTCAGCAGGCACAGGCAGGCGGAGCTTCACAGCAAGCTGCCCAGGAGCCTAAGAACAACGATGATAAAGACATCACCGACGTAGACTTCGAGGAAGTGAAGTAAAAATTATATTGAAACCTGAATATGGCGGCATCGTGGCTCGAAATCAGCCGCGATGCCGCCAGTCTTTTAATTCAAACTATTATGAAAAATACACTTGTAGTAATTGGTCATCCATTCTGGCAGGATTCCACTGCCAACAAACATATAGTCGAAAATCTTGCACTTATCGATGGCTCAAAGATTCTATTCAGCAACATCGGGATATTATATCCTGATGGAGAAATTGACATCGAAACCGAACATAAAAAATTAATTGAGGCGGATGTGATTGTCTTCCAGTTCCCCATACAATGGTATGGAGCGCCGTCAATAATGCATAAATATATGGAGCAAGTCCTCTCCTACGGTTTCGCATATGGCGAAGGAGGTGACAAATTGAAAGGCAAACACTTCATCGCATCTTTTACCACAGGCGGTCCTGAATATGCCTATACCGGCAAATACGGCTATACAACCGATCAACTGATGATCCCCCTCAAAGCCATGGTAAGCTACTGTGGTATGACTTACGACGGTTACATAGTATCCTACGGCATGTTCAACACCCCCTCCCCCGACTCCGTCTGCCTCGATCACGCCCGCCGCTTAGCCGACCGCATCGCCGCCCTCTGATCAGAGATTCCCGGCATAGCACATTTCACCTGTTTGATTTGCTGACTACTTGCAGCTTATTTGTATCGTTTGGTTTTTATCATTTAATTACCGATCTTATCCAATTTTTCGCTAAATTCGGCGTTGAATAAGAAAGGTTTATTGATTATGTCGGAAGCGGAAATGAACAGTTATCGGCTGACGTCGATGGAGGAGCCGGGTGACGAGCGCATGGCTCAGATTATGCGTGAGGTT
>CAJTWL010000021.1 GCA_910579845.1 uncultured Muribaculaceae bacterium
GAGCACGTGATTTGTAATCTCGGGGTCGTTGGTTCGAATCCGACAAGAGGCTCGACATAGTTTTTCATAATTTTTTGTTTTTGAGTGTGCTTGATTTGTGTAAAATAAGGCACACTTTTTTATTGAGAGCATGTATGGACAAGTCTGACAAGTCTGATAAATACGACATATGATTATACATAACGCGACATTTATTGTGGAGGCGCGCAACGGCGCCGGGTTCCTTGAGTGGTTCGCACCTCTGGCGCATAAAGCCGGTCCTGAGGGGCGAAGTCATCTGTCGGTGCTTCGTAAGGCGGGCAATGTAACAGAAGGTGACGAAAACGAGGTATTGCATACTGCCGGAGGTGAGGGAGAACCGCTGAGTGTGGCTTTTCAAGCCGAATTCGATACTGAGAACGAGATGACAAAGTGGATCGGTTCCAGGTTCCGTCCTATTGCCTCGGCTTTCGGGCGACGTTATGCAAATGCGGGGATGGTGTTCACATCGGTGTCTGAAAGAATTTTTTAAACAGCGTTTTGGAGATGGATGAAGCAGTGAAAGGATATGAACGGGTGATTATGGGTATAGATCCCGGCACTAACATTATGGGATACGGGGTGTTGGGTATAAATGGGAAACAGCCCGAGGTGATAGTGATGGGGGTGATACAGCTCAATAAGTTCGAGAGCCATTATATGAGACTTCACCGTATTTTTGAGCGTGTCACCGGGATTGTGGAGCAATATCTGCCCGATGAGCTTGCCATAGAGGCTCCGTTTTATGGCAAGAATGTGCAGTCGATGCTCAAGTTGGGCAGGGCGCAGGGAGTGGCAATGGCAGCGGCGTTAAGCCGTGATATCCCGATTGCGGAATATGCACCCTTGTCGATAAAACAGGCGGTGACCGGCTCGGGATCGGCGACAAAAGAGCGTGTGGCCGAGATGCTGAAGCGGATGCTGCATATACCGGAAGAGAAGATGCCGCATCTTCTGGACGCCACGGATGCGTTGGCGGCGGCATTGACACATTTCTACGAGACTCAGAAACCGCAGATAGCCAAAGGCCCAAAGAGTTGGGTGGATTTCATATCCCGTAATCCTGACAGAATCGCCGGGCGTGGAGGAACACCGAAGAAGTAGAGAGGCAGACGAAGCGATGTAAATTATAATATTTACAAAAAAACAACAATAAATTTTGGTAAATTTTGGTTGGAATTGGAATTTCTTCGTATATTGGCATGTTAAAATAGAAATAAATATAAGTATTTGTATTAAACCCAAAACCCGAATAGCTTATATATCGTTTATATTATTGCATAAGTTATTGCGTAGTTATTACTAAGTTACCTATGGACAGATACCAGAAAGCACTTGCCGACAGTAAAGTTGTCGACAACGATGTAACCGTAGCAGAGGCGGTTAAAAAAATAGTAGAGGAATCCTCAAGATATGCATCACCTGAAGTATATCAGTTCCTGTTCAGTTCAATAGACCTTACAACCCTGAGCACCGAGGATTCAGTGAAAAGTGTATCCCGATTCACACAGCGCGTAAATGATTTTGACAACGATTATCCGCAGTTCAGTAATGTTGCCGCTATATGTGTATACAGTAATTTTGCCGAGGTTGTTAAAACCAACCTTGATGTAGAGGGTGTGGATATCGCGGTTGTAGCTGGAGGATTCCCTTCGAGCCAGACATTCGATGCTGTGAAGGTAGCTGATGTCGCATTGGCTGTAGAGGGTGGCGCCAACGAGGTGGACATTGTGATGAATGTCGGCAAATTCCTGGATGACAATTATGAGGACCTTTGCGATGAGATAATTGAACTCAAACACACTGCACGTGACGCAAAACTCAAGGTTATACTTGAGACCGGTTGTCTGAAGACAGCCGCCAATATCAAGAAAGCATCCATTCTTTCCATGTACAGCGGTGCGGATTTTATCAAGACCTCTACCGGAAAGATATATCCCGGTGCAAGTCTCGAGGCGGCATATGTGATGTGCCAATGTATCAAGGAATATTACGAAAAGACCGGTAATAAGGTGGGATTCAAGGCCGCCGGAGGCGTGCGCACCGCAGAAGAAGCCTTGCATTATTATGCTGTTGTGAAAGAAGTTCTCGGTGATGAATGGCTCAATAAGGATCTTTTCCGTATAGGGGCGAGCAGCCTTGCCAACAACCTGCTTGCTACTATGACCGGTGAAGAAGTCAAATATTTTTAAATTCGAGATAGAGGGCTTTACATGAAATTCCGCAGACTGACAACATTGGCGCTGACACTCCTTGTCGGAGCGTCAGCGGTTCTGTGCGTTAACGCACAGAACCGTAAGCAATACCGTACATACGGTATCGCTTTCTATAATCTTGAGAACCTATTCGACACAATCAACAACAACGGGAAATATGACAAGGAGTTTTCTCCCGAAGGTCCCTATAAATGGGACGGCAAGAAGTATTGGTCGAAAATAAGAAACATTTCATATGCCATCTCGCAGATGACCACGAAGACCACCCCGATCGGACCGGCGGTGATAGGCGTGAGCGAGATTGAGAACATAACCGTGCTCCAGGATCTTGTGAAGGCTGACGCCGTCAAGGACTGGAACCTTCAGATTGTGCACCATGACTCACCCGATGCCCGAGGCGTGGACGTCGGTCTCCTTTACAACCCAAAGCTTTTCCGTGTCATCAACGTGACGAACCATCGGCTCGTGGTACCGGAGCTCCCGAAATTCAAGACCCGTGACCAGATGTGTGTCGTAGGTCTTATGGGCAGCAGCCGCATTGCTATCATCGTCAACCACTGGCCGTCGCGCCGTGGTGGAGAGAAGGAGAGCAGCTGGCTCCGTGAGGCGGCCGCTTCCCTCAGCCGCTCTATTGCCGACTCCCTCTATAAGATCGACCCGAAGATGGGTGTGGTCGTGATGGGAGACCTCAACGATGATCCCTACAATAAGAGCGTGGCGGAGACGCTTGGTGCGGTTAAGAAAATAGAGAATACCCTTGACGGAGGTTTTTTCAATCCGTTCTGGGAGAAGCTTGACAAGGGTATAGGTTCCTATATCTATCGTGGAAGCTGGAATCTTTTTGACCAGATTATTGTCAACAAGAATCTGGTTGACGGTGCGTGCGGTCTTAAATTCCGTAACGCAGAGGTGTTAAACCGCCAGTTCCTGTTGCAGAACGACGGTCAATACAAGGGTTATCCGCACCGTACATTCTCCGGAGGTGCCTGGTCAAACGGTTATTCCGACCACTTGCCAACGGAAATTTTCCTGGTTCAGGAGGTGAGAAGATGAAACGACAATAACTAAGAGTTGTACAAATGTACGACTCTCTAAAAAACAATTATAAAATCATGCGTATAAAATTATCATTGCTATTGATGTTCTGTATGGCGCTTCCGTCGTTTGCCGCAACGGGTCTTACAGGCACATTGGTCGATGCCCGCACGGGAAAGGCAGTCGCTGACGCCAACATCCTTTTGCGTGACCAGGCAATCTTCGTTACAAGCGGTTCGGACGGAACATTCACCATCTCCAAAGCCGCTCCAGGTCCTGACGTGCTGCAGATTATTGCATACGGCTATGCAGATGCCTATCAGGATGTCAAGATAGTCGACGGCTTAGTTAAAAACATAGGTGAAATAAAACTGGATCCCTCCGGTTTCGACGGGGCGATGCTCGACAGTGACGATTTCCTTTTCGATGAGGAGCAGATCCTTGATGACGAAGGGGCGGGGCAGAGTGTAGGCACGATACAGGGTGCCACCGACGATATCTATTATCAGGCTTCCAATTATGATTTCTCAGTCGCCCGTTTCCGCTGGCGCGGTTATGACAATAACTGGAACACCGGTTATATCAACGGTATAAACTTCAACGACGCGATGCGCGGCCGTTTCAATTTCTCCGGTCTCGGAGGCATGACCTCAGGTGCTTTCCGCAACCGCTCAACGGATATAGGTATGGAGGCAGCGGCATTCGGCTTCGGCAATATAGGAGGTTCGAGCAACTTCACCACCTACGCCTCTGAATATGCCCCGGGATTCAGGGGGAACCTCTCCTACACCAACTCCAGCTATATGCTTCGTGCAATGCTGCAGTATTCTACCGGTCTTAATTCCAAGGGATGGGCGTTCTCGGCAAACATAATCGGACGTTACGCTCCGGAGGGTGTGATCGAGGGTACATTCTACAACTCTGTAGGATTGCAGATGAGCCTTCAGAAAGTTTTCAACGACCAGCATTCACTAAACCTCTCCGCATGGGCAGCCCCCACGCAGCGTGCGACAAACTCAGCCGCTACCCAAGAGGCTTATGATCTTGCCGGCTCAAACCTCTATAACCCGTCGTGGGGTTATCTTGACGGCAAGAAAAAGGCTTCAAGAATCGTTGAATCCGTCGATCCTTCCGTGCTTCTCAACTGGATATGGAAACCCAGAATGGGAACGAAGCTCAATACCGGTATAGCATTCCGCAACAACCGCTACAGCAGCTCTGCCCTCAACTGGTATCAGACCGCTGACCCGCGTCCTGACTATTACCGTTACCTCCCGTCTTATTATCTTCCGGATGCAAGCATAGAATTTACCAATCCGGAACTCTATGCATCGCAGGTAGAGGCCTACCAGAACCAGATTGAATGGTGGGCAGGCGACAAGGCTCACCGTCAGATAGACTGGAACCGCCTTTATCAGACCAACATGCTAAACCGTGAGCAATATGACCGCGACCCCTCTTTGGTGGGTCAGTCGAGCTATATACTCGAGAACCGTCATTCCAACCTTGCGTCATGGATGCTCAACTCATATCTCGACCATCGCATCAACGATAACATGACACTTCAAGGCGGTCTGAGCGTAAACTACAGTGACGGACATTATTACAAGACAGTCCGCGACCTCCTCGGCGGCGAGTTCTGGCGCGATGTCGACAATTTCTCCGAGCGTGATTTCGCCGGAAATCCGGAAATCATGCAGAACGATATGCGTAACCCGAACCGCAAGGTATACAAAGGTGACATTTTCGGTTATGACTATAACATCCGTAGCTTCAACGCCCGCGCATGGCTGCAGAACCAGATTACAACAGCACACTGGAACGTCAACTACGGTCTTGAGGTCAGTTTCACCGATTTTGTGCGTCACGGCAACATGCAGAACGGTCGTGCCCCCGAGAACTCACTCGGAACCGGCAAGCACCATTCGTTCGACAATGCGGCCCTCAAGGCAGGCGCTACCTACAAACTTGACGGACGCAACTATTTCACTGCTCATGTATCTTACGGCTCACGCGCCCCGATGCCTGATTACAGCTACGTGTCACCACGTACTAAAGACACATCGGTGCAGGGTCTGAAATCAGAGCGTTTCCTTTCAGCCGACCTCTCCTACACTTGGAACTATAACCGCTTCCGCGGGTCGATAACCGGCTATTACACTAAGATGTGGGACGGCATTGTCCGCTCCGGTTTCTATGACTATCAGCTCAACACCTTCATGAACTATTCTATGTCGGGAATGGAAACCGAATACAAAGGTATCGAGCTTGGTATGGAATACAAGATACTCAGCAACCTCTCCGTTTCCGCTGCCGGAACCATCTCCCGCAACACTTATGAGAACAACCCTCTCGGCGTCAGAAGCTACGAGAACGGTTCGCAGGATGATGTGACACGCCGTGTCTATCTCAAGAACTATCATATCGGCGGCACTCCCCAGCAGGCTTATTCCATCGGTCTTAACTACAATATCAAACAGTGGTTCTTCGAAGTCAACGGACAATGGTTCGGCGACAACTGGATTGCTCTCTCGCCCGCGCGTCATGAAGAGATGCCCGGCCTCTGGGGACAGTGTGGAAGCGTAGAGGAATATGAGCAGAAACGTGCCCAGATCACGCATCAGGACAAACTCAATTCCGAATGGGTGATGAACCTTTCAATCGGTAAGATTATATATACCAAGTTCGGTTCTGTCAACTTCAACCTCAGCGTCAACAACCTCCTCAACAACCGCAATATTCAGACCGGTGGATATCAGGAAGGTAAGTTCGACTATACAGACTATAATGTTAACAAGTTCCCAAACAAGATCTACTATGCCCAGGGCATACGTGTCTTCTTTAATGTAGGAATAAGGTTTTAACTAATGCGGAATGTTTAATGCATTACACATATTAATGATAAAGAAACAATGAAAAATATAAAAGTCATATTTTCGATGCTGCTCCTTTTTGTCTTGGGTCTGGGAGCTTGCAACGATGACCTCGCACAACCACCGGTCACTATCCCCGAAGGTGGAATAGGTACCGGCGAGTGGAACTCCCCGGCAGGAGTATATCAGGTTCTGAACGGCTACGACAATCCGGATCTCAGCCTACTTGGCTGTTGGGTTCGCGGCTATATTGTCGGTACGGTAAACACTTCCGAAGAAACCGGCTATATATTGAAAGATGAAACAGCGGATTTCACAGTCCCCACTTCAGTCAATTCAAACCTTATGCTTGCGGCGACTCCCGATGAAAAGGACTGGCGCAACTGCATCACAATCCAGATTTCAGGAAAGGTACGCGATGCCCTCAATCTCGCCGGCAATCCTGACAACTTAGGCAAAGAGGTCTGCATACTCGGCAGTCTGGGTGAGAAGTATTTCGGGGCATATGCTTTGAAAAACTCTTCTGATTTCAAATGGGGTAAAGAGGGTGTCGAGCCTGATCCATTGATGATTCCTCCATATGGTTCTCAGAAAATATGGTATAAGGAACTTAAGAACAACACGGAGGCGTTTACGTTTGACCAGGGGAATCCTTCGACTGCAGGGTTCGAGACATGGAAATACAGTGATCAGTACGGTATCGTAGCTACCGGCGGTAAGTCGGGAAGCGCAAAAATTACCGATGCTGTTGCGGTTTCAGAGGAAATAAGTCTTGTTGGCTTGAAACAGCCACGTCTGTTGGTTCATTCGGCGGCAAACTATTTCAGCAATACCGAAGGTTTCCTAAAGATGTGTCAGACACTTGTCCGTGAAGTCGGTTCCGACACCTGGACACAGGTTGAACTTCCGATACCGCCGGCAGGCAACTCCTGGGACTTCTCGAATTCCGGTTTCGCAAGTCTGGATGCATTCGCAGGCAAAAAGATTCAGATAGGTTTCAGATATACTTCCACCAAAGATTTTTCAGGCACATGGGAGATTGATATTGTAACTGTTACCGGCGTCCCCGCCAACTAAAATCTTAAGAATATGAAAAAGTTAAAAGCATTATATATCGGGATGGCCGTGGCTGCATCTGCCGTTGCGCTTACATCCTGTCAGTCGGAGATGGACGCTCCTGCCCTTGTAGAGCCGAAGGCCACGATAGAGGCAAACACCACTATCCTCGAATTGAAAAACACGTTTGCAGACCAGACGTTGCAGTGTCCTATGAAAGACGAGGCGACGAAAACTCCTTATATCATCCATGGACGTGTGATCTCGAGTGATGCTACAGGCAATATCTACAAGTCAATCGTGATTCAGGATGAGACGGCGGCGATAGCCCTTTCCGTGAACCAAGGCTCGACATATACCGACTATCGTATAGGTCAGGAAATAGTATTGAATGTCACGGGTCTTTATGTGGGATATTACAATGGTCTCCAGCAGATAGGCTGGCTGGGTGAATACAAGGGTGCGAAATCTTTGACATTCATGTCATGGTCATATTTCCTTGAGCATTCGGAGATGAACGGATTTCCGAACGATGATGTGCAATACGTTGACCAGAACGCCACGTGGCCTTCTGAGAATCCTTATTGCATTGTAACCACTTTCTCACAACTTCCTTCAACCGGCGAAGAATTCCGCAAGATGCAGAGCCAGCTTGTGGAGTTCCGTAATGTCTCGTTCAAGGAGGGTGGTAAGGATACATATGCCCCCTATCAGGAGAGTGTGAACCGTACACTCGTCGATGCCAACGGCGCCACATTGATTGTACGTACTTCCGGTTATTCCAATTTCTACAATGAAATGATTCCTGAGGGAACGGGCAATGTGCGCGGTATCCTCTCTTACTATGGAGATGCATGGCAGCTTCTCCTTCGCGGTCTTGGCGATGTCATGATTACCGATAAAGGTCAGAAGAACGATCCGTATACAGTGGCAGAGGCTATCGAGATGGAGAACCAGGGTGCTTCAGGCTGGGTTAAGGCTTATATCGTCGGTTCTGTTAAGGCGGGTGTGAACAACGTTACATCGAACTCTGATGTAATCTTCGGTGCTGATGCGGAGATGGATAACAATATCCTTATCGCGGCATCGGCCGATGAGACAGACTGGAGCAAGTGTATTGCTGTCGAGCTTCCGCAGGGTACGGCATTCCGTGCGTCGGTCAACCTCGTCGACAATCCCGGCGTACTCAAGAAAGAGATTCTTGTGAAAGGTAATCTCTCGACGTTCCTCGGTATGCCCGGTCTCACCGGTAACGGCGGCACATCAGCCGACGTGGAAGTTGACGGTGTGACAATCGGTGGCGGTGACACTCCGACTCCCGGACCGGGCGAAGGTCTTCCCAATGGTGACGGAACAGAATCCAAACCATACAGCGCAAGTCAGGTCAACGCTATGGTGACCGTAAACAATGTTGTACTTTATACGGGAGTTTGGGCGCAAGGATATATTGTAGGATATGTTGATACCGGAATAAAATCTTCTGCTTCGGATGAGAGCTGCAAATTCACGGTGCCGGCAACAGTCGTCACAAATCTATTGCTTGCCAACACTCCGGATGAAAAAGATTGGAGAAAATGCATGAGCGTCAACATGCCGTCCGGCTCCGAATATAGGAGTGCCCTTAATCTTAAGGACAATCCGGGCAACCTTGGCAAACTTTTGAAGATTAAAGGAAATGTGACGCGATATGTCGCACTTTCCGGAATCAAGGATCCTTCCGGATATAAACTTGAAAGCGGTGGTGACACTCCGGAACCACCGACACCGTCCGGAAGCACCATATATGCAAGCCTTTCGTCAGATGCAAACGGCTGGAATATGAATGAGCCGCAAAGTCCGGCAGGTCTTGATCGCGTATGGATGTGGGATGGCGATTTCAATTGTCTCAAAGGGACAGCCTTCAATGGTCAGATATACGCAGCGGATGTGACTTGCGAGTCTCCTGTTATCGATCTCACAGGCGTCAGCGATCCTTCACTTGCTTTCTCATATGTATTCAATAATTACAAATTGAACGGCAATATGATTTCCTTGGATGCTTTCAAGGGATATGCATATGTGATGGTTAAGGAAGATGGAGCGTCGGCATGGTCTGAACTGGTGGATATGAAAGCACCTGCATTTGCATGGAATCCATGGAACGATGCCAACTATAGCCTTAAGGCTTATGCCGGCAAGAAGATACGGATCGGTTTCCGTTATGTGTCGACTGCGGATGTAGCTGGCACATGGGAGGTCAAGAATCTTAAGGTGACAGGTTCAAAATAAACTAACATCCCTGAATAAATGTTAAACTAAAAAGGGGGTCGTTGCACTTGCCGCAACGACCCCCTTATAAAGATAATTGCTTTTGTAAAATCATAGCTGATGAAGAAACTGTTATTAATTCTTGTTGCCTTTGGCATGACGGTTGGCGCGAATGCCGGATTCAAGGCGGGTTATTATGATAAGATGAACGGGAAAAGCGGTGCTGCTCTTAAGGCGGCCGCCAAGGAGTGTGTGCAGAAACACAATACCCTTGGATATTACGAACTTCCCAATTATTGGCAATATTCGGATGTGTATCCCCAGCTGGTCAACGGTAACAAACGCTGGTGGGATATGTATTCGGATGCTGTATATCTGATTCAGAGAGGACAGAGCGGCAAGAGCAGTTTCTCTGCAAACAAGATGCAGCGGGAGCACAGTGTGCCTAAGTCGTGGTGGAAACAGAACGGTTCGGTGGAATACACACCCGCTTATTCGGATATGTGGAATCTGTACCCTTCCGATGGCGCGGCCAATCAGGCAAAACTCAATTATCCCCTCGGCTACACTGCATCGACAAGTTTCAACAATGGCGTGACAAAGGTAGGAGCGGCGAGAACGGGCTACGGTGGCGGAAGCCGCAATGTGTTCGAACCCGATGATGAATATAAGGGAGACTTCGCGCGTGCATATATGTATGTGGCAACAGTTTACGACGATATAAACTGGGTAATCAATTATATGTATAATAAAGAGGCTTATCCTACGCTCGTGCCTTGGGCTAAGGAGATGCTTCTTCAGTGGTGCCGCATGGATCCGGTTGATCAGAAAGAGATTGACCGCAATAATGTGGTGGAACAATATCAGGGCAACCGTAATCCCTTCGTGGATTTCCCCGAACTTGCCGAATATATCTGGGGAACGCGAACCACAGAGACTTTCTATGTCAAAGACCAGGAGGGCAGCGATCCGACACCACCCATCACCGGAGATCCTGAGATTACGGCTCCCGTCAACGGCGAGGCACTGGATTTCGGTCAGGTGGCAATAGGAGCAAATGAGACAAGAGTACTGCAGATTGTAGGAAAGAATCTTACATCTTCACTTTCAGTGCTTGTGTCGGGAGCCGGCAAGAGCAACTTCATTTCATCCGTGAGGGATATTCCTGCGGCAACCATCAACCAGAATCAGGGGTATCTTATGAGCATAACCTATAATCCCTCTGCCATAGGAAAACATGAGGCGAAGGTTACTCTTTATGACGGCGGCATTGAGGGAAGCATAGCAGTCACACTTAAAGGGGAATGCCTTGAGCGGCCTGTCTTCACGTCATTGACAGCATTGCAGCCTATTGAGATGACCGACAGCACATACACGGCATGCTGGAATCCGGTGGGTTCAGGAGAGACAGCCGATTATTATATCCTCACCCGTGTACGTTATGTCGATGGAAACGAAGAGACTGAAACGTACGAAACCGGTGAAACAAGTTATAAATTATCGGGTCGGGAGCCCGGTGTTGCAGAGAGTTATTATGTGCAGTATTCGCGTCTCGGCATGACTTCCGAACCGTCCAACTCCATATATGTAGCCGCCGGAGCAGGAATAAACGATCTGCAGGAGAATATGCCTGTAAGAATATTTGTAGTTGATGGCGGAATACAGCTGAGTGTAGAGGGAGTAGTGAATCCGATAACAGTTTATGACATTAACGGAATGGAGATTCTGCATATAGACACACCGGAGGACGGAAGCTTCTATCCGTTGCCGCAAGGTATATATGTAGTCAGTTCCGAAAATATGAAACCTCTGAAAGCCGTAATCTTATAATGGAAAAGAGACATGGGAAAAATGATCCGCTTGAGCGCCAGATGGAACCTGACAAGAGTCTGCAGAAGATGATGGAACCCGACAAATCCATTTTGGATAAGATGGAACCGGGCAAAAGACTGCAGGACATGATGGAGTCATGATGATCTATTGAAATATTAGAAAAGTTTATACGAGTCTATAAGATATTTTATAATTTTGGGTGTTGGAATTCAAAATTATAAAATATCTTTTTTGATGAGAGGAATATTTGTGGCGGTGCTGTTGTCGGCTCTGGCAGTGACAGCTGATGCGGTGATAAGGGAGAGAGTGGTGGCACCGGTACGTATTTTATGGATGTCGGACACAACGGGAACAGCTATAAAAGGAGCCGATGTGCTGCTCAAGGATTTTTCCGGGCAGGTAAGTGTCAACAACTCCGCGTCGTCGGCAGTACTGACTTCAACTCCTGACAAACCGGCATCTATACTTCTCGACTTCGGCAAGGAGATATATGGAGGGTTGAAATTATATACAGGCATGCCTTCCGGCAAACATGCAAAGCATGTGAGAGTTGTGTTCGGAGAATCTGTCAGCGAAGCCATGAGTGAGGTGGGTGACACCGCCAGTAATGCCACCAATGAGCATTCTCTTAGGGATTTCACTCTGAGTCTGCCTTGGCTCGGCAGTGCCGAATGCGGCAAAAGCGGTTTCAGATTCGCCCGCATAGACTATCTTGATTGCGATGAACCTCTGCATCTCAGATTTGTAGAGGGAAGGTCATTTATGATTGATGATCCGGAGAGAGGAAGTTTCGAATGTTCGGATCCGCGTCTTAACGAGATATGGAAAACGGGAGCATATACGGTTAAACTGAATATGCAGGATTATGTATGGGACGGAATCAAACGCGACCGTCTTGTGTGGCTCGGAGACATGCATCCCGAAGTAATGACTATCTCACATGTCTGGGGAGAGATGCCTGTGGTGCATAAATCGCTTGATTATGGAGCCGAAGACACTCCTCTTCCGGGATGGATCAACGGAATGTGCAGTTATTCTATATGGTGGATGATAATTCACCGGGATCTGTATATGTATACCGGAAATATCGAATATCTGCGAAGTCAGCAGCCTTATATACTCGGACTTGTAGAGCAGATAGATTCGATGGTGGACAAGGATGGCAGGGAGCATCTGGATGGAGTGCGTTTCCTCGACTGGCCCACATCGGAACGCAAGGATATCATAGATTCGGGGATGCAGTCGATGACATATATGGGCATGTCTGCTGCACGTGACATAGCGAAGTTTCTCAACGACAAGAGGATGCATGATATTTCAGACGGATGTCTGAAGCGTATGAAGAAACAGCGGACTGAAAATTGCGGAAACAAACAGGCTGCGGCTCTTGCTGTGTTGTCCGGACTGAGCCGGGATCCCCAAAGTGATATTGCTGTCATAGAGAAAGGAGGTTCAGACGGATACTCCACATTCTATGGCTATTATATGCTCGAAGCATTGGCGGCTCAGGGTAAATATGAAGAGGCGATGAGGCGCATTTCCGACTATTGGGGCGCGATGATAGATCTCGGTTCCACAACATTCTGGGAGGATCTGACTTATTCCGATGTCGCACGCGCTGGAAGAATAGATGATTTTCTGTCACCGGATAAATACGATATACACGCCGGTGGAGGCGCATATTGTTATAAGGGATTGAGAATGAGCCTGTGCCATGGATGGGCGTCCGGTCCTACGGCATGGCTGAGCCGGCATGTGCTTGGTGTACGCCCGCTTGAGCCGGGATGCGGTGTGCTTGAGATAGATCCTCATTTGGGAGACCTTGAATGGGCAAAGGGCGTGTTCCCGACTCCAAAGGGGGATGTGAGAATCGAGATTACACGGGGTAATGACGGTAAACCTATATGCAGCGTTCAGACTCCCGAGGGTATAAAGGTGGTCAACCGCGCCATATGAACCGATTCTAAAAACTGAATATCAACCTTAAGTATATATAATTTAGTTTTATTTATCGATTAATCTACGTATGAATCCAAGGTATACAGGCATCTCGGCAACCATCCTTATGACCGGTTTCGCGCTTTTTGCCGAGGCTCCCGCCGGATATTATTCCCGTCTTGACGGCAAGCGGGGAGATGAACTGCAGGCAATTGTAAAAGAGATTTCCATCCCGGCAGACTTTGTGTCGATTGAATTCGGGGACGGAGGCGCATCCTCTTTCAAGACATGGCAGTGTTTCATTACATCGGATATAAGGAAGACAGAGGAGAAGCCAATGTGGTGGGATATGTATTCAAACAATATAGTCTATACTTATGGACCGGATAATTCCTTGAATACAAAATCGCTCAATATAGAGCATGCCGTGCCGAACTCATGGTGGGGAGGCAAGAACGGCAATCTTCAGGCGTATCAGGATATCTTTAACCTGAACCCTTCCAATTCCGAAGCCAATAACAGGAAATCAGCCAATCCGATGGCTGTGACAGTTGCCAATCCCTCTTATGACAATGGGCTTGTGAAGATCGGTAAGCCCGCATCCGGATACGGTGGCAATGCGTCGACCGTTTTTGAGCCGGCTGACGAGTACAAAGGTGATTTCGCCCGCGCTTATTTCTACATGTTCGCCGCATATCCGGATATTCCATGGCGTGTGGACAAGGGTGGCGAGAATATGTACAAGGTTGTGGACGGCAGGGTCGAGCTGTTGCCATGGACCAAGGAGATGCTGCTGAAATGGAATGCCGAGGATCCTGTGGATTCCAAAGAGATGAAGAGGAATGACGAGATATTCAAATGTCAGAAAAACAGAAATCCGTTCATAGATATGCCCGGTCTTGCCGAGTATATATGGGGTGGAAAAAGCGGTGACAAGTTTGATTCGGCATCCTATCTCGTATCCTTGACCGAGCGACCAGATTCCCCGCGTCCGGCTGGGATGTGGATGAAGGGCGTAAACACATATTCGGCACGTTACTGGGATTCCACTTCCGCTTTGTTTGATACAGACGGTGCTGATCTGTGGATAAGCATGGACGGGGGCAATTATCAGCGGTACGGCAACGGTATCAGGATTCCGGCGGCACAGAAGCACGGAGAGAAACATACGATCAGAGCATATTGTGAGATGGTATCGGGAAACCATATACTCAAGAGTCCGGAGGTGACCGTGACGATGATAGCCAAAGAGAAGAATGTCAATGATTATTCTACTGCCGATTATGTACCCGTAATATACGGAGAGAGTATCGATCCCGCATCAAGATATCTGTTTGTAGAGACTGTGAACAGACATGTCATGGGGTTGTATACTCCGAATTATATGACCGATTGCTGGTTTGCCCGCATGGATGGCGAACGTTTTGTGGAATTGCCCCAGGAAGCCGCGATTGTGCGGTTCGAATCTGCGGAGGGAGGCAGTTACAGGTTGAATATCGAGGATATCCGTGGAGAGAGCAACGGTTATTGGAGCACCACCGGAAACAACAAGATGAAACTTGACAGTCAGGGGACACCGGCGACAGTGTCAATACAATCGGACAATTCAGTGAGTGTGGTGTTTGCGAAGTACGGATCGCTCCAATATAACTATCAGTCTCCGCGTTTTCTGAATTATTCATCAGCACAGGGAAAGGTCTGTCTTTACAGGTTCGCCGGTTATAACGACGGCTCAAGTTCTGTCGAGAATCTTCCTGAGGATACAGATTCCGGAGATGTATTTGTACAAGAGGGCAGGATTTATGCTCCTGAAGGAAGCCGGTTGTATGATATCCGCGGAATGGAGAGAGAATTTGAGAATCCTGAAAGGGGTGTATATATCGTGGTTCTGCGAGATGGGAAAGTAAAGAAAGTGGTTATATAAGCGGCTATATTGAAATTTGTGGCTAAAATAATTGGATAATTGGCTATAAAGATGCAATTTTGCCAAGAATTTAAAAATGAGACAGACTCTAACCTTCTAACCTATATCAATACGAAAACACAAAAAAGATGTTACAGGAAACAAACATCAAGACAATTGACAAAGTTGTGATCCGATTTGCCGGTGATTCCGGCGACGGTATGCAGCTTGCAGGAAATATCTTCTCCAACATATCAGCGGGAGAGGGTAACCAGATTTCAACATTTCCGGATTATCCGGCAGAGATACGCGCACCTCAGGGCTCATTGAGCGGAGTGTCGGGTTATCAGGTAAGTGTCGGCAAAGAGGTGCACACACCCGGCGACCGTGCAGATGTGCTTGTGGCAATGAATCCGGCGGCGTTGAAAACCAATCTGAAATTTCTGAAACCGGACGGTATCATAGTTTGTGACGGTGATTCATTCACAGCGCAGAATCTTAAGAAAGCGGAGTACACCACTGATGATCCGGTATCGGAACTTGGCATAAATCCCTCAAAGATAATGCTTGTGCCGATGACGACGTTGCTCAAGAGTACGCTCGAGGGCTCCGGTCTTGACCAGAAAGGTATGATGAAATGCAAGAATATGCTTGCATTGGGAATCATATGCTGGCTGTTCGACCGTCCTGTGGATGGCGTGCTGAAGAAACTGCAGGCTAAATTCGCGAAAAAGCCGGCTGTTTACGAGGCAAACGCCAAGGTTGTGAAAGCCGGATGGGATTACGGACACAATACTCACAGTTCCATGCCTGTATATCGCATAGAAACGTCGGCGGCCACACCGGGTACATATATCGATGTCACCGGAAACACTGCCACCGCATGGGGTCTGATCATGGCATCTGAGAAAAGCGGACGCCCGCTGTTCCTTGGAAGTTATCCCATCACCCCCGCAACAGATATACTGCATGAACTTGCAAAACGCAAGGATCTCGGAGTAAAAGCATGTCAGATGGAAGATGAGATAGCAGGGGTATGCTCTGCGATAGGAGCTTCATACGCCGGAAATCTTGCGGTCACTTCCACCTCCGGTCCAGGTCTTGCACTCAAGTCGGAAGGTATAGGTCTGGCTGTTATGGCAGAACTTCCGCTTGTGGTAATCGATGTGCAGCGCGGCGGACCCTCAACAGGACTTCCTACCAAGACAGAACAGACCGATCTTATGCAGGCTCTGTACGGACGCAACGGAGAGTCGCCGATATGTGTGCTGGCGGCAGTGAGTCCTACCGACTGCTTCGAGATGGCATTCAATGCGTGCAAGATCGCAATCGAACATATGACACCGGTGATTCTTCTTACAGACGCATTTATCGGCAACGGATCTTCTGCATGGCGCGTGCCTGAAGCGGATGAATATCCGGAGATAAAAGTTCCGATGGTGACTCCGGAGCAATTGGCGGCAGGCTGGCGTCCGTTTGACAGGGATGCCGAGACATATGCCCGTTATTGGGCGCTCCCGGGTATGGATAAGGGTATGCATAGGGTAGGAGGTCTTGAAAAAGATTTCAATACATCTGTGATTTCAACCGATGCCAAGAACCATGCCCGCATGGTGTCTGCCCGTCGTGAGAAGGTGGCACGTATAGCGCGGGATGTTCCACGCATGGAGCCGATGTTTGACAAGGATGCCGATACAATCCTGTTGGGCTGGGGTGGAACATACGGGCATCTGCTTACTGCCGCCGCAGAACTGAATGCGTCTGGAGTGAAATGCGCATTCTGGCAGTTCCGCTATATAAATCCCCTTCCGGAGAATGCCGTAGAGGTGTTGAAGAGCTACAAGAGGATTATTGTGGCAGAGCTTAACACCGGAATGTTTGCCGACTATCTGCAGATGCATCTTCCCGGACAGGAGGTGCTCCGTATCAATAAGGTAGAGGGTCAGCCATTCCTTGTAAGCGAGATTGTAGAGGGTGTAAAAAGATTTATTGAAACAAAATAAGGGAAATCCTGTAAAAAGCGACTTCAAATGGAAGATATTAAGACTACGGGATATACTCCCGCCGATTTCAAGAATAACCAGAATGCACGCTGGTGTCCGGGTTGTGGAGACCATGCGATTTTGAATGTGCTTCACAAAGCCATGGCGGCGATAGGTGTGGCACCGAAAGACACAGCCGTGATCTCAGGTATCGGTTGTTCGTCACGTCTGCCATATTATATGAATACGTACGGCATGCACACGATCCACGGACGTGCCGCCGCGATCGCCACCGGAGTGAAGACTGCCAATCCGAATCTTACCGTATGGCAGATCTCCGGAGACGGAGACGGACTTGCCATCGGAGGCAACCATTTCATTCATGCCATCAGAAGGAACATAGATATCAACATGCTGCTTTTCAACAACAAGATATACGGGTTGACGAAAGGTCAGTATTCACCGACATCGGATCGTGGTGCGGTAACCAAATCGAGTCCCTATGGCACGGTGGAGGATCCCTTTATACCTGCAGAGCTGTGTTTTGGAGCGAGAGGCAATTTCTTTGCCCGGGGCATAGACATCACTCTTGACATTACACGCGACTGTATGGTAGCGGCCGCCCGTCACAAAGGAGCGGCAGTGGTGGAGGTGCTTCAGAACTGTGTCATATTCAACAATGGCATCCATTCTTACTTCACGGATAAAGAGGAACGGGCGGATCATACCATTCTGCTCCGTCACGGGGAGAAGATGCTTTTCGGAAAGAATATGGAGAAAGGTCTTGTGCAGGACGGATTCGGTCTGAAAGCTGTGACAATAGGTGAGGGCGGATACACGCTGGACGATATTCTCGTTCATGACGCGCACTGCGAACAGAACTTCCTCCAGCAGCAGCTCGCCATGATGGACGGACACAGTCTCCCTGTTGCTCTTGGTGTCATCAGAGACTATTCCGCTCCCACATACGAGACAGAGGTGTCCCGTCAGGTGGAGGAAGTGAGAGCGAAAAAGAATTACGGTTCCTTGCGTGACATGATTCTTAAAACCTGCGAAAGCTGGACTATAGAGGCAAGAAATCAGTAAAAAAGATAGGCAAAATGCACAGGAATAAAATTTCTGTGCATTTTTAGTGTCATTTTTTACTGAAAAATTTCCATAATCAAAATATTTTGATTTACTTTGCATTCTGAACTGTGCAAAATAAATAAAAACAATATATTAACGTCTAAAATCTTATTTGACATGTCAGACATCGAAAAAAGAGTAAAAGAAATTATTGTAGATAAACTTACAGTAGATGAGAGCGAAGTAACTCCTCAGGCTGAATTCAGTAAAGACCTTGGTGCAGATTCACTTGATACAGTGGAACTCATCATGGAATTCGAGAAAGAATTTGACATCACAATTCCGGACGCAGAGGCAGAAAAGATTGTGACTGTAGGGGATGCTATCAACTACATCGAGGAGCACAAGAAATAAGAAAAAACTAATCGCCGCCCGGATCCGGAGGGAAAACTACGGATTTAGGTGGCGATTATTGAAAATATACCGATATGGAGTTAAAAAGAGTTGTAATAACGGGTCTTGGAGCTTTGTCTCCCCTCGGCAATGATGTCGCCAGCACATGGGAGAACGCGAAAGCGGGAAAAAGCGGGGCTGCACCCATTACACATTTTGACGCCTCTAAATTCAAAACGCAGTTTGCCTGCGAGGTAAAGGATTTTGATCCGGCAGCGCATTTTGACCGCAAGAAGATGCGTCAGCTCGACACATACGCCATGTATGCTCTTGTGGCTGCCGAGGAGGCGATAAAAGACGCTGATCTCGAAGGTGAAGGTGTAGACAAGAATCGCGTTGGAGTGATTTTTTCAGCAGGTATCGGAGGTCTGCACACATTTGAAGAGGAAGCCGGCTATTTTGCCATCCACGGAGCCGAGCAGGGACCCAAATACAATCCCTTCTTTATTCCGAAGATGATTGCCGATATCGCGGCAGGTCATATTTCTATAGACCATGAGTTCCGTGGTCCGAATTTCGCTACTGTATCAGCATGTGCGTCATCAAATCATGCTTTGATAGATGCATTCAATTATATACGTCTCGGGCAAGCCGATGCTATTGTTGCCGGCGGTGCCGAGGCTGCCGTATTCCCGGCAGGAGTAGGCGGTTTCAATTCAATGAAGGCGCTTTCCACCCGTAACGACGATCCGGAGAAGGCTTCCCGTCCGTTCAGCGGTTCACGCGATGGCTTTGTGATAGGCGAGGGCGCCGCTGCGCTTGTTCTTGAAGAACTCGAACATGCCAAAGCACGTGGCGCTCATATTTATGCCGAGGTTGCCGGCGGCGGTATTTCGGCTGACGCATACCATATCACAGCGACACATCCCGAGGGTCTCGGAGCTGTGCTTGGCATGGAGAACGCGCTCCGTGACGCAGGCATGAAACCTGAGGATATAGACTATATCAACATGCACGGAACATCAACTCCCGTTGGTGACCGTGGCGAGGTAAAGGCTATTCTGAAGGTGTTCGGAGATCATGCTTACAAGATGAACCTCAGCAGTACCAAGTCTATGACAGGTCACCTTCTCGGTGCGGCCGGTGCTCTGGAGGCATTGCTGAGTGTGAAGGCTCTTAATGACGGAGTCGTTCCTCCCACAATAAATCATGAGGAGGGAGATGACGATCCCGAACTGGATTATAATCTCAACTACACCTTCAACAAGGCTCAGGAACGCGAACTGAATGCCGTCCTTTCCAACACATTCGGATTCGGCGGACACAACGCTTCATTGATTGTGAAGAAATACAAGGGATAGTAATATTCTTTAGAAGATATAAAAAGGATAGCTTTGCGGCTATCCTTTTTTGCTTGTCAGATAGGGAATTTTTTATTAAATTTGTATGTTTGAGAATATGATATAATTTAGAGCAGGTTTGCTTCTAAAGAAAGCGGAAATTTATGCCACGGCTTAGCCGGCATCTGTTTTTAAAATAAGTAAACCGATATAATTCAATATAAATAAAAATGGCAAGTCTGGAAGAGGAGAGAAGTTATCAGGCAGACAACATTCAGGTGCTTGAAGGTCTTGAAGCAGTCCGCAAACGTCCGTCGATGTATATAGGCGATACCGGTATCAGAGGTCTGCACCATTTGGTATATGAGGTTGTAGACAACTCTATAGATGAGGCTTTGGCAGGATTTGCCAACCATATAGAAGTTACCATTACAGAGGATAACTCTATAAAGGTTGTGGATAACGGTCGTGGAATACCTGTGGATATGCACGAGAAGATGCACAAACCTGCATTGGAGGTCGTGTTGACAGTGCTGCATGCCGGAGGTAAATTTGACAAAGGATCATATAAGGTATCAGGAGGTCTGCACGGAGTGGGTGTGAGTTGTGTGAATGCCCTTTCCGACTATTTGAGAGCGGAGATCCATCGCGAAGGCAAGATTTACATGCAGGAATATGCTTTCGGTAAGCCTACATGCCGGTTGTCGGTCATCGGAGAAAGCGACCACACCGGAACGACAGTCTTTTTCCATCCGGATGCCACGATATTCTCGGAGACTGTTTACGATTACGAGACCCTTGCAAGCCGTCTGCGCGACCTTGCGTTCCTGAACTCGGGCATAACGCTGACACTTACCGATATGCGCGAACTCAACGAGAAAGGGGAGCCCCGCCGGGATGTTTTCCACAGTGACGAGGGTCTGAAAGAGTTTGTGAAATATATTGATGCCGGCAAGGAGCCGTTGATTGAGGATATCATCCATCTCAACACCGAGAAGAACGGTGTGCCGATCGAGGTTGCAATGACCTACAACACCGATTACAATGAGAATATATATTCCTACGTAAACAACATCAACACCATAGAGGGAGGTACGCATCTCACCGGTTTCCGTCGCGGACTGACCACCACACTGAAGAAATATGCCGATGACAACCATCTTCTCGACAAGATGAAGATAGAGCTTTCAAAAGAGGACTTCCGTGACGGTCTGACAGCGGTAATCTCCGTGAAGGTAGCCGAACCCCAGTTTGAGGGTCAGACAAAGACCAAGCTTGGAAACAACGAGGTTGCAGGTGCCGTGCAGAGTTCCGTAAGCGAAGCGTTGCGCAATTATCTTGAGGAACATCCGAATCAGGCGAAGGTAATTGTGAACAAGGTTAAACTGGCTGCCGAGGCGCGTCATGCCGCCTACAACGCCAAGATGCGCGTTCAGAACCGAAGTCCTCTGTCAGGTGCCGGACTTCCCGGCAAGCTCGCCCCCTGCAAGAGCCGTATAGCTGAGGAATGCGAACTCTTCCTTGTGGAGGGTGATTCTGCGGGCGGTTCTGCAAAGCAGGGACGTAATCCGCGTTATCAGGCTATTCTGCCGCTTAGGGGAAAGATCCTGAATGTTGAGAAAGCCAACGACAGCAAGGTATTAAGTAGCGAGGAGATTGTGAATATGTACAAGGCGTTGGGAGTGACAATAGGCACAGAGGAGGATCCCAAGGCTCCTAATATGACCAAGCTCCGTTATCATAAGATTGTAATCATGACCGATGCCGATGTGGATGGAGCGCATATCGCTACTCTGCTGATGACATTCTTCTACCGCCGCATGCGTCCGATCATAGATAACGGTTATCTGTATATCGCCACACCTCCGTTGTACAAGTGCAGTACCAAAGGAAAGAACAAGAACGAGGAATATTGCTGGACAGACCAGCAGGTACAGCAGTATGTTGACGAGAAATGCGCGGGAGAACGCAACAAGCTTGTTCTGCAACGCTATAAAGGTCTTGGTGAGATGAATCCGGAGCAGTTGTGGGAGACGACAATGGATCCGGACAACCGTATGCTCAAGCAGGTGACACTGGCAAATGCAGCCGAGGCTGATCGTACATTTGCTGTGTTGATGGGTGAGGAGGTAGCACCCCGTCGTGACTTTATAGAAGCCCACGCTTCCTATGCCAATATCGACGCGTAATTATCACACCAATTGAAGGTGCGATTGTTTAGTCTTCTTTTTGTAAAATACTTGTAAACAGGTCAAGATATCGGTTTGCGACTGCTTCTTCGCTGAAGCGGTCGCAAACGCTTTTAAACATTGCAGTGCGGATTTCGGCAGGAGCCTGTGTGGCCCAGATGATCCCTTCTGCAATGGATACGGCATTCTCCTGCGGATCCTCGTCGTACGGGGCGAGGTAGCCTGTATGCAGATGGTCTATGATGTCGCTCTGACCACCGTGATCAAGTGCCACCGGTATGCATCCCCATGCCTGACCTTCAATAAGGGTGCCCGGGAGAGTCTCCCATTCCGAGGAGGATACGACTATACCGGATGATTCATAAATATCTCTGATCCGTGAGGGATCTACCTTCCCGAGATGTGTGTGGCTTATTGCTATCTCGTCCAAAGCATGCGGATTCTTCAGACCGCCGAACGTTACGAGTTCAAGGCGGGATGCTATTTCAGGATAGAGGAACGCCAGAATACGGGTGGCTTCCACAAGTGTAGGCAACCCCTTCACAGGGTCATCGAGACGGGCGGCTCCGAAAACGATCCTCGTCTTGCCGTTGGTTCTGTCTGTAACGGGTATAGCCGTGGAATCTACAGGAAATGTGTTAGGTATCACAGAGACCTCCTGATTATGCAAAAGTGTGGAAGATCCGGCAAGTCGGGCGAGCCAGTCGCTCACGCACACGAAATGGATACGGTTGCTGTGGATCCCGTTATACAGATTCTGTTTGCTCAGAAATGTTTTTGCCGAGAGGTCGTCGGCAGAACGGGTGGTAGCGTTGGCGAGCAACGGGCATTCTCCACAATGTCCGGGAGATTTATAACGTGTGCAGGAACCGGCGTGATGGCATATCCCTGTCATGCACCACATGTCGTGCATTGTCCAGACTACAGGCTTGCCTGATTCGAGAATGTGTCTGATTCCTTTTATCGACAGCATACCTTGGTTGACCCAGTTGAGACAGATGATATCGGCTTCACGAACAAAAGGGATCTTATAGAGGGGCAGTCCGTCGGATGCCGTGTCGATCTGAAACAGAGTGGCTCTGTCTCTACCGTTCGCAAGATATATTTTCAGCCTTTCCGCAAGAAAGGGTATCATCTTACGTGTGTCGGACGCGGCTCGGATAACATATGGGAAATCGGTGAGTTTTTCAACCACGACCATTCGTGCGTCATGTCCCAGACGTCGCAGAGCCTGAGTAAGCCGCAGGCTTACGACTGCCGCTCCACCGGTGGTATCAGATTTGTTAATGACGGCAATTTTCATATGCGCCTGTAATGTTTGATACGGTAAGTCAATCCTGATTTGGACAGTATATCCTCCGATTGCTCCGTAATCTTCCAGATATTCGGATCTATGACAGGGAAGATGGCATCCGCATCGGGACAGGTGGTATCCACTTCCGTTATTATGAGGTCCGTAGCAAGAGGCATTGCAATTCTATAGATCTGTTCACCACCGATAACAAAGGGTGTCTCTTCCGACATACACGACTGCACGGCCGCCTCCAGTGACGTGAAACAATCGGCTCCGTCAATATGCAGGTCAGGATTTCCGGATATGACGATATTGCGTCTTCCTTTCAATGGTTTGAAAGGAAGAGACTCCCACGTCTTCCGACCCATAATGACGGGGTGACCCATGGTGCATCTTTTGAAATGGGCGAGGTCTTCGGGAATATGCCATGGAATGCCGCCGTTTTTACCTATTGACCGGTCTTTGGCTATAGCCACAATAATTGACAGACCGACAGGTCGTTCGGTTGCGGAATTAAAGATACTGAAGGGTCGTATTGCAGTGTTGTTTTTTTCATCCACCGCATCGTGATGAGCAGGAAAAATAATGGTTGTCTCCATTAAGTAAGTAATAAAAATTAAACGATATATGTAAGTGAATTAATCTTGAACTATAAAACTTGTTCTTTATTGCGTCTTTCGCCTTGTCGGTCAGTCGCATACAAGAGTATGCTCCATTCCTCCACGGCAAAATCCGTCAATAAACGACGGCGTTTTATACGTTCATTAATTCTTATCACTTACTTAAAAAAGTAATAAGCCTTTGTAAAATTACTAAAATAATTTCATAATTTTGTAGATATAGCGTAAATGGCAGGTAATCCCCCAAGGGGGTTCAGCTGTTTATATATTGATTATTACTACTAAACTATCCATATACGCAATATCAATGAATTACACAATTGTGGATTTTATCAGTCTCCTGGGTTCGGTATGTCTCTTCCTGTATGGAATGAAGGTGATGAGCGAGGGACTGCAGAAAGTAGCCGGAGACAGACTCCGCAACATCCTTGGCGTAATGACAAAGAATCGGGTGACTGGAGTCATGACCGGTGTGGTAATCACCGCGTTGATTCAGAGTTCGAGTGCATCTACTGTGATGGTAGTGAGTTTTGTGAACGCCGGTCTGATGAGCCTTCAGCAATCAATGGCAGTTATTTTCGGTGCCAATGTAGGTACGACTGCCACCACCTGGATTATCTCTGCCTTCTCTTATGAAGTAAATATTTCGGATTACAGTATTCTTCTTCTGGCGATCGGAGTGCCGATGCTCTTTATGAAGAAGGGTGGCTACAAGAGTTTCGGAGAGTTTCTGATAGGTTTCTGCTTCCTGTTCATGGGTCTTGATCTTATCAGCAAATATGTTCCGAATCTGCAGGATAATCCTGAAATGCTGGCATTCCTTTCCGCATATACATCAATGGGAGTCGCCTCGGTTCTTATCTTCTTTGCAATCGGTATAGTCGTGACTATGGTGGCACAGAGCTCCGCCGCAACTTTTGCAATCACATTGATCATGTGTTCGCAGGGCTGGATACCGTTTGAGCTCGGATGTGCCATAATATTAGGCGGTAATATCGGTACGACAATCACTCCTGTGCTGGCTTCATTAAGCGGAAACCTTGCCGCCAAGCGCACGGCTATGGGACATGTGCTTTTCAATGTGTTGGGTTCGCTGATTGTGCTGTGTATTTTCCACCCGTTCACAGAACTTGTGGCTGACATCACCAAGGCATGCGACGGGATGAATCCTCTGGATATAAGTAAGGCGCAGAGCATAGGAATGTCCGACACCACATTGTTCAATCCCGGCGGGGGTATGACAGCAAGAGCCCAGAGCTGTATAGCATTTGGTCTTGCTATGTATCCTACGGTGTTCAATGCATGCAACCTCATGGTTATGATATGGTTCACCAAACTTTATGTTAAGATTGTATGCTGGCTGATGCCTACGCGCCACAAGGACGAGGAGGAGGAATTCACTCTCAAATATATAGGCAGAGGTATTCTTTCGGCATCCGAGCTTAATATAGCCCAGGCACAGAAAGAGATATTGCTTTATGGACAGCGTGTGGAAAGAATGCTTGGTATGGCACGCGACATGATTCATATGAATCCCAAAGATGACCAATATACCGCGACATACAGCCGGCTTGAGAAATATGAAGAGATTTCCGACCGCATGGAGATTGAAATTGGCAACTATCTGAACAAGGTGGCTGAAGGCAGACTGAGTCCGGAAAGTAAGATGCGTATAGCAGGAATGCTTCGTGTGATCAGCGAGATTGAATCCATAGCCGACGGCTGCTTCAATATCGCCAAGACCCTAACCCGCAAGAATCAGAATCATGTGGAATTCGATGAATCCGTGCTTCATGAGATAGATTTAATGTATGGTATGGTGAGTGAAGCAATGAAGAATGTGCTCTCTATTCTCGAAGAGATGGAGATACCGGATGGATCCAAAATTGTCGCGGCTTATAACAAGGAGCGTGAAATCAATAATCTGCGCAATAAGCTTCGTGATGGCAATATCTTCAATATCAACAGCAAAGAATATGATTACCAGGAAGGTATTTTCTTCATGGATCTTATTGGCGAGGCTGAGAAACTTGGGGATTATATGCTGAATGTTGTCGAGGGCGTTGAACATCAGTTCAAAGAGATGCGTAACAAGGCAGGATAACAGAATAAAACAAGAAACCGATATGAATAAACATAGATATTGTGTTGTGATGTGCGGAGGCATAGGTTCGAGATTCTGGCCGTTCAGCCGGACCGATATGCCCAAGCAGTTTCTTGACTTTTTCGGTACAGGGAAGAGTCTGCTTCAGCTTACGGTTGACAGGATACTCCCGTTGGTGAGTCCGGATCATATAATATTGGTGACAAATGCGGCGTATGCCAGAATTGTCAAGGATCAGCTTCCTGAAATAAAAGAAAGAAACATCTTGCTTGAGCCGGCACGCAGGAATACTGCTCCTTGCATCTGCTGGGCCGCAAGCCACATATATGCGATGGATCCTGATGCAAGTATTGTCACATTGCCGTCAGACCATCTGATACTGAAGGAGAATGCTTTCCTCGAGACGCTTGAGGAGGGTTTTCGCTTTGTAGAAGAGGGTGAGAGACTTCTTACCCTCGGAATCAATCCGACAAGCCCGAATACCGGTTACGGTTATATCCAGCGTGGTGCACAGGTGACCGGATATCCCGGTATATGCAAGGTGAAGACCTTCACTGAGAAACCGAATAAGGAGATGGCGAAGGTGTTTATAGAGACCGGAGAGTTCTTCTGGAATGCCGGAATATTCTTATGGACTGCCAAGAGTGTGTTGCAGGCTTTCTTGAAATATGACAAAGAAACTCTTGCAATATTCGAGACTGAAGAGAATGTGTACGGCACAGAGTGGGAGACTTCGTTTATAAATTCAAGATTCCCACATGCTCCTTCAAACTCTATAGACTATGCGATAATGGAGAAGGCAGACAATGTGTTTGTCAAATCGGCAGATCTCGGATGGAGCGATCTGGGTTCATGGAAAGCGCTTTATGAAGTGTCGCCCAAGACCCAGGATGGAAATGTGACGCAGAATTGCAATGTGTTGACATACAATTGTAAGGACAGCATAATAGCCGCTACGGGAGATAAGATAGTGGTTGCATCGGGGCTTGAAGGATATATTGTCGCTGACAATGACAATGTGTTGATGATATGTCCGATAGCTGAAGAGCAGCAGATCAAGCATGTAGTCAATGATGTGAAGTCGCGCTTCGGGGAGAAATACATCTGATTACGATGACGTCAGGCAGAAGCATAGCGGGAAAGTATATGATGCTGGCAGCAGTTATGTTGCTTCAATTGGTATCATGTGTCAAGAATGAGGTCAAGGTTACGGTGGAGTTGCCTAAGAAGACTACTGATGCTTACAGACTGCTGTATTACGCCTCCGATTCCAAGAAAGGATGGTATGCCGAGACGGTAGTGCCGATTCAGCAGGGAAAAGGCGAGGCAATGTGCTATACGAGGAATCCCGCTATCGTCTATGTGATGCATACCGGAAATGTCCCGGAAGCCGCTTTTTACGCCCGGAGGGGTGATAAAATAAAGATAAAAGGGGAGAACGGAGATCCTTTCACATGGGATATAGGTGGTAACGAGATAAATCAGGAGTGGTCCGGGTGGAGACTTGCCAATAGGAAAGTGCTCATGGATCGCGATAATGAAAAGATCAACAATGCCGTTGCGGGATTTGTGGAAAAGAATCCCGGGAAGGGGCTGTCGACAATACTGTTGCTTATATATTATGACCGAAGGCTCGATGAGAAAGGATTTCGCCGGTTATGGAAGAAACTTAAGGATGAGGCACTCAGTCCGGATTGGGTACAGCTTGCCGGTACTGCGGATATGCCCGGAGGTCAGCCCTGGGAAAGGCTGAAAACGGACATGTTGGTTTTGCATACTGCCGGAACCGGTGCCGATACACTCAAGATAGGGGAGAAGCCGCTGCTGCTTTACTTCTGGCGTCAGGATGATCAGCAACGGGATGAATATATGGGCGAATTGCGCGACCTGAGAAAACAGGTGTCGGATTCTTCACGTAATCTTATAAGCGACATAAGTTTTGAGATGGATTCCATATCCTGGAGATATGGATTGTCCCGCGATTCATTAAATGGTGTCGTGAGAGGATGGATACCTTTGGGTGAGGCGGATTCTTTGATGATGCGTATGGGAGTAAGCCGTACACCATATGTGCTGATATATGATAAAAAGGGTAAAGAGGTTTACCGTGGCGATGATTTGCCCAAGGGCATAAAATATTACAAAAATATAACACTTAAATAGTCCGAGTCCGGCTTTATACCTAATAGATTACACTGCACTTAGTCGATTATTTAATACCCGCTTATTAATATGAAATTACCCGATTTAACCCAATTTAAAAGTAGCCTTAAAGGATATTTTGATTTATCCGCCGACCTTTTGCCTCAGGCTGAGGCTGAGCAGACGATAAGGGAGGGTGTGACTTTTCGCGGTACGAATATCCTGATCCTGATAATAGCGATATTTATAGCTTCGTTAGGTCTGAATGTCAATTCCACGGCAGTAATCATCGGAGCAATGCTTATATCACCGTTGATGGGACCGATTATCGGTATCGGGCTTGCGGTAGGTGTGCATGATTTCGAGCTGATGAAGAGGTCTTTCCGCAATCTGATGATGGCTACGCTCTTCAGTGTCGCCACATCATGCGTCTATTTTCTGATCTCGCCGGTAAATGAGGGGCATAGTGAGCTCCTTGCCCGCACATCTCCGACAATATATGATGTATTCATCGGTTTCTTTGGAGGCGCCGCAGGCATAATCGCCATAGGCAGCAGGGTGAAAGGGAATGTCATTCCGGGTGTTGCGATAGCTACGGCACTTATGCCGCCGCTTTGTACTGTCGGCTATGGACTGGCGACCTGGCAGATGCACTATTTTTTTGGTGCGCTTCTGCTCTTTTCCATAAATTCCGTATTCATAGCATGCGCTACAACTTTGGGTGTGAAACTGATGCGCTACAGCATCAAGGATTTTTCTGATCTGCAAAGAGCCCGCAAGGTGCGGAATATCGTATATACGGTAGCGGTGCTGACGATGATACCCACGTGTTATCTCACTTACAGAATGTTCCAACAGTCCAGTTTCAAAAACAATTGCGAGCGTTTTGTCGATCAGCAGTTCAATTTCGAGGGGACACAGGTCTTGAATTCCACTCCTGTTATGAATGGGAATGAAAAGATGCTCACTGTGACACTTGTAGGAAGAATCCTTCCACAGGATTCGCTCACGCTTGCATTGACTGACAAGCTGCCGGAATATCATCTCGGAGGGACTCGCCTCCGCATCATACAGGGAGATATGCCGGGTAGTGAGTTTGATGCGGGAGAACTGACATCGACTATGCTCCGCGATATGTATCAGGTTACTCAGAACACAATAAACAGGCAGAGGGAGACTATCGATTCTCTGAAAAGTGTTACTGCGGGAATCGCGCGCAGTGATACTATGGGAGCGGTGATAACTCCTGAGTTGAGAGTATTGTTTCCGGAAGTGGGCGAGATAGCCGTGACACGCGCTATAGCCAGTAATGTGGCAACCGGGAAGCTTGACACTGTAAATGTGGCGATGGTCCGTTACAAGCGCATGATGGGGACAGCTCAGAGCGCGAAATTCAAGAAATATCTTCAGGCACGTCTCGACATTAAGAATATAACAATAGTGCCTACCGATAAGATAGGAGGGAATGTAAAATAGAATTATATGTTGACAAAGGTATATTCGGCTGCCATAAACGGAATAGACGCGTTTCCCGTTACGATAGAGACGGAAGTGGCACAAGGCATAGGATTCTCGATTGTCGGTATGGCGGATCAGGCTGTGCGGGAGAGCTACCAGCGCATGGCATCGGCATTGAAATATTCCAATTTTACATTTCCGCATAAGCGTACGGTAATCAATCTCGCTCCTGCGGATGTCCGGAAGGAGGGGGCATCGTTCGATCTTCCGATGGCTATAGGTCTGCTTACAGCATCCGAGAAACTGGAATGTCCCGATCTTTCGGAATATATGATGATGGGTGAACTGAGTCTTGACGGGTCCGTGCTTCCGGTGAAAGGAGTGCTTCCGATGGCTGTAAAGGCAAGAGAACTTGGTTTCCGACGACTTATAGTGCCACGTGCCAATGTCACGGAAGCTGCGGTTGTGAATAAGATAGAGGTGTTTGGAGTGGAGAATCTCTCCGAGGCGGCATCTATACTTACCGGAAATTCGGATCTGACTCCTACAGTTATAAATACCCGCGAACTTTTTGCAAAGGATTGCGAAGTGTTTGATTTCGATTTCTCTGAAGTGAAGGGTCAGGAGAGTGTCAAGCGCGCCTTTGAGGTAGCGTGTGCGGGCGGACACAATATATTGATGGTAGGACCTCCGGGCGCAGGCAAATCAATGATGGCAAAGCGTCTTCCATCCATATTGCCGCCGTTGAGTATGTCGGAAGCCTTGGAAACCACAAAAATCCATTCTGTAGCCGGAAAACTGTCGCGAGGCTCGATGCTTATGACCCGCAGACCGTTCCGTACGCCGCATCATACCGTTTCTCCTGTCGCGCTTGTTGGTGGAGGTTCCAGTCCTATGCCGGGAGAGATCTCCCTTGCGCACAATGGAGTCTTGTTTTTGGATGAGTTTCCTGAATTTCCACGTCAGGTGCTTGAAGTGTTGCGGCAGCCTATCGAGGATAGAGTGATTACAGTAGCGAGAGCTAAATATACAGTGGATTATCCGGCGAGTTTTATGCTTGTGGCATCAATGAACCCTTGTCCTTGCGGCTATTACGGGCATCCCACCAAAGCTTGTACCTGTACTCCGGGACAAGTTGCAAAATATATGAACAAGATTTCCGGACCATTGCTCGACCGCATCGACATACAGGTGGAGATAGAGCCTGTGGCATTCGATGACATGGCAAATAAGACACCGGCGGAAAGTTCGGCCACTATACGTGAGCGTGTGATGAGGGCGCGGGCTGTCCAGCAGGAGAGATACAAAAACGATCCGGGAATACATTGCAACGCTCAGATGAATTCACGTCTGCTGCATGAATACGCATGGCCCGATGAGCAAGGTCTTGCCAAGTTGAAAGAGCGAATGACGAAACTTAACATGTCGGCACGCGCTTTTGACCGCATTCTGCGCGTAGCACGCACCATCGCCGATCTTGACGGATCAGAGCGAGTGGAATCTCGCCACATCGCCGAAGCAATCGGTTACCGTAGTCTCGACCGCGCCTCCTACGGCAAAATCTTCTGATATTTAATTATATGAGATTCAGGACGGAATATATAGTAAAGAAAAGCGATTTAGTGTTGACGCCGGAGAATCCGGTGTTGACAGTAGGATCGTGCTTTGCGGAAAATATTGCCGATAAGATGCGGGGATCACTGTGGGATGCGTGCAATCCGCTCGGAACACTATTCAATCCACTTTCAATTGCCAGGGTGGTGAGCCTTGCATTGGGAAAAGATGCTGATAAGTCCGGAAAGATGATGTTCAAATCAGACGGGATGTGGCATTCCTGGCTTTTCGGAACGAAGTTCTCGTCATTGTCCGAGGAGAATCTCAATAAAGAGATAGAGAACGCTTTGAATAGGTTCCGCGTGTATCTTGCCAAGTCAAAGGCTCTGATTGTCACTTTTGGAACTGCAAACTGCTATTTTCTTAAGAATTCAGGCAATGAGGTTGTAGCCAATTGCCATAAGATGCCGTCGGATATTTTTGTGAGACGTAGGCTTTCTGTGGAAGATATAGCCGGAAATTGGAAGGTGTTATGTGAAACTATACATTCGGAATATCCGGAACTTGAGATTATATTCACAGTCAGTCCGGTGCGCCATCTTAAAGACGGATTTACGGAGAATGCAAGGTCTAAAGCGACACTGATGCTCGCTGTCGAGGAGATATGCCGTGACAAAGATTATTGCCATTATTTCCCGGCATATGAATTGATTACGGATGATTTGCGCGATTACAGATTCTATGCCGAGGATCTTGTTCATCCGTCGGAAGAGGGTGTGCAGTATATATGGGAGAAGTTTCAGGAGACATATCTTGATGATAACGGAAAGTCTCTTCTCAAGCAAGGAGGAGAATTGAATCTGAGATGCCGTCACAGATTCCTTATGCCTGACGCCCCGTCTTCAATTGAATTCAGACATAAGACGGAGATTCTTGTCTCCGAATTTATAAAACAGTATCCTGAAATGATAAATCCTGTCAAGTAGCTGTTCAAGAGAACAACTGCTTATATATCGATTACTTACCAACTACTTATAATATGAAAAGAATATTATTTATATCGTTGATTATGTGGCTTATGCCATGTATATGCTGTTTCGCCGTAAATGACCAGCAGAAGAAATATGAGTTCAAAAGCGGTGGAGAACGCAGGACATATGCCATGTATCTGCCTGAGAACCTTAAAGAGGGAGCTCCGTTACTCATTTATACGCATGGATACGGTTCCAAGAGCAGATGGAAGAAAGATCTGAATAAGGTTGCAGACAGAGAAGGATTTGCAGTGTGTTATCCGGATGGCTTCCCTGATTCGAAAGGTAAGGACGGTTGGAATGTAGGTTATCCGTCACAGAAAGGTATGAAAGTGGATGAAGCCAAATATTTCAAGGATCTGAAGAAAGAGGTCTGCAAACGGTTCGGTCTCAGTAAGGAGAATGTGTTTATGACCGGTATGTCGAACGGCGGAGACCTTTGCTATCAGCTCGCATTCACGGCTCCCGGTCTGTTCAAAGGATATGCTTCAGTGGCAGGGTTGTTGTTTGACCACACTTATCTTAACAATCCTCTTCCGGAACCGGTGCCGTTTATGGAGATTCACGGCGATAAAGACAAGACATCCTATTGGGAAGGCGATCCGGAGGGTAAAGGCGGCTGGGGAGCCTATTCGGCAGTGCCTGTGGCTGTCGGTGTGATGGCGGGTGCGAACCGGTGCCGCTATATAGAGACCGAAGAGTTTTCTACGCTAAGGGATCCTCAGAGAAAGGTCGTCAAGAATGTATATAAGGGAAGTCCGATGGGATATGATGTCGAAGTGTATAAAATAGAGGGTGGTCCCCATTCATGGGGAGACAAGGATCTTTCTACAGCGGAATTGATCTGGCGATATTTTTCCAAGTTTGTAAACTAAGCAGGAATTTGTTAAATTTGCGACTTGATTTTACAGAATAACGGATGCAGCCGATAATAAGTAAGATAGACCCAGGACTGATAGAGCAGGAGTTGACGCAGGAGCGTTTTCTGAGGAAGACCAACAAAGGTGGAAATGAAATATATATTGTTGATGCGTTTAATGCACCAAATACCATGCGCGAGATCGGGCGCATCCGGGAGGAGGCTTTCCGAGGAGCCGGTGGAGGAACCGGTCTGGAGTGCGATATAGATGAATTCGACACCATGGAGTGTCCGTGTCGTCAGATGATTACCTGGAATCCTGTGGAAAGGGAGATTGTTGGTGGATATCGCTTTATTTTGGGGGAGGATATGCAGTTCAAGGATGGCGTGCCCCAGATTGCCACTTCACATATGTTCCGGTTTTCAAGACAGTTTATAGACACTTATCTGCCCGATACGCTGGAGCTTGGACGTTCGTTTGTGGCACCTGAATACCAGACGACTCTCAAAGGTCCGAAAGCTCTATATGCGCTTGATAATCTGTGGGACGGACTCGGGGCTCTGACTGTCGTATATCCACAGATAAAATATCTGTTCGGCAAGGTGACGATGTATCCCAGCTATAATCGGGATTGCAGAGACTATATATTGGGATTCATGCACAAGCATTTTCCCGATCCCGACGGACTGGTCACCCCTATATTCCCGTTGGAAACGAGAGCGGACTCGGAGGATATCCAGTCTGTGTTTGTCGGGAAGGATTACAAGGATGATTTTAAGATTCTGAATCATCTTGTGCGTGCACATGGTTATGCTATACCTCCGCTTGTAAACGCATATATGAGTCTGTCCCCGACAATGCGGGTTTTCGGTACCGCTATCAATACCGAATTCGGAGATGTAGAGGAGAGCGGCATCTTTTTGAAAATATCAGAAATTCTTGAGGAGAAGAAACTTCGCCATATCGGCACTTTTATTAAGGAATAAAGATTTGACAATATAAATGGACCGGTACTTTGAAAAAATCAGAGTACCGGTCTGTTGTTAGGTGTATAATATTTTTTATAAATCTTTTTATGTGTATAGCCCTTATACGTTGAAGCGGAAGTGCATTATGTCACCGTCCTGGACAACATATTCTTTGCCTTCAACCCCCATTTTACCGGCTTCCTTCACGGCAGATTCGGAGCCTAATTCGACGTAATCCTGATATTTGATTACTTCGGCGCGTATGAATCCTTTCTCAAAGTCGGTGTGGATGATGCCTGCCGCCTGAGGTGCCTTGGTGCCTCGAATAAATGTCCAAGCGCGAACCTCATCGGGTCCGGCGGTGAAATATGTCTGCAGGTCAAGCAGTGCGTAGGCCGCACGTATAAGACGGCTTACGCCGGATTCAGACAGACCGATCTCTTCAAGGAACTCCTTGCGTTCCTCCCATGTGTCGAGTTCTGCGATCTCACTTTCAGTCTTGGCGGCTACAATCATCAGATCCGCTCCTTGGTCGGCAATTGCCTTACGCACCTCATCCACGTAGTGGTTGCCGTTTACTGCCGATGCGTCATCGACGTTGCAGACGTACAGGACCGGTTTGTTGGTGAGCAGGAACAGTTCGCGTGCGAATTTCTCCTCATCCTTACCTTCGATTGTTACTGAACGTGCGGCTTTACCCTTTTCCAATGCTTTCTTATATGCGTTGAGGACTGCAAGCTGCATCTTGGCTGTCTTGTCTCCGCCGGCTTTAGCGGCTTTCTCAGTTTTTATTAGTCGCGATTCTACCGTTTCAAGGTCTTTGAGCTGCAATTCATAATTTATTACTTCCATGTCCCGCACAGGATCCACTGTTGTGTCGACGTGAGTGATGTTGTCATCATCGAAACAACGGAGAACATGCAGGATCGCATCAGTCTCCCGTATGTTGGCAAGAAACTTGTTGCCGAGTCCCTCACCCTTGGAAGCGCCTTTTACGAGACCGGCAATGTCCACGATCTCTACAGTAGCAGGAACCGTACTTTTAGGATTGCACATCTCTACCAGTCTGGTGAGTCGGTCATCCGGTACGGATATTACACCCACGTTGGGTTCTATTGTGCAGAAAGGGAAGTTGGCGCTTTGCGCCTTAGCGTTGCTCAGACAATTGAAAAGAGTGGATTTGCCGACATTAGGCAAACCGACTATACCGCATTTTAAAGCCATATTTTAATTAATCTAAATATCATGTATTTGAGAGGAAGAGGAGATGCAAAATTAGTAATAAAATGTATCAAATCCAATTGGGATAATGTGAAGTGGAGAAAATGATATGAGGATCCAGGTTGCATAGTTTTATAAAAATGTAATAAATTTAATCAACTTTGTTTGGAAAATTGAGAAAACTGACATAAATTTGTGAAAACTGGAATACATAAATTATATAATAATATATGGGGAGCAACTTGATGGTGAAAAAAGAACGGTCGTTCACAGGCGTCTGTGCCGGTGAACGCAGCCATGCCATCTTCTTCTTTCAAATGGTGCTCTCCGCAGGTCTTCGACGCTAACCCTGTGCGATACAGGATATGTTCGGGAATGTCATTTATCAATATCTTCCAGATAATACTCTTGTAATAAATAGATATACAATCTATTTATAAAAATTTATCCAATTCCTTTTAACTGATTCTCGTATCTATTTTTTATCTTATATCAGAGAATCAAGTAAAGCGTACCATTTCGACAAGCTGTTTATTTACCTAACATACAAATTTATGCTTATGAGAAAAATCTTTACATCTCTATTGTGTATGTTGGCTTCGGGAGCTCTTCCCTTATATGCCGCCGACATTACAGTAGATGGGCTCACGTACACAATTTCAGGTTCGAATCTCAAAGTCAAAAAGGGGCCGGTTGCCGGTGATGTGGTTATCCCGGAAACCGTTACTGATGGTGGAAAAACTTATACTGTTACTGAGATCTCCAACAACGCTTTCAAAGGCGCTGCAATTACATCTGTAGTTATGCCGAACACCTGTACTGCAATTGGCAGTTATGCCTTTCAGGACTGTGCATCATTGACGTCGGTTACAGTAGGAAATGCTTTGAAAAAGGTAGGAAGCAGCTCCTTCAAAGGTTGCATACAGCTTCCGTCAATATCTCTTCCTGCGACTGTCACTTCATTGGGTATTTCATGTTTCGACGGTTGTAGGTTGTTTACATCCTTCGTTATTCCCGACGGAGTCGGTATGGCGACAGGCAGTCCGCTTGCTAATTGCCCGAATCTACGTTCGATCACATTGGGTAAGAAGACGATGACTTTTACATGCAGTGCCACGTGTCCTCAATCGCCTATTGAGGAGATTCTTGTGGTTGAGGGTAATACTTATAAATTCACTTCTGTAGACGGTGTGCTTTACAAGAGCGGGAACTCCCTGGAGGAATATCCGGTGGCTAAACCTGCCGCTGCTTTCACAATTCCGGAGACTGTCACTAAACTGAATGCTACTTTCAACGGTTGCACAGTGCTTAAGTCTGTTGTCTTTAATAACAAAATCACAAGCATCAGGAGCAACAGTTTTCAGAATTGCAAGGAACTTGAGAGTATCACACTGGGCAATGTATTAAGCAGTATAGGGTTGAACGTCTTTAAGGACAGCCCTAAATTCAGGGAGATCATCGTTCCGGCAGATAATCCATATTATAGCTTCAGCGACGGCGCATTGTTCAACAAGACGGCAACCACACTCCATATGAGATTCGGTTCGGTTCCGGGCACATCGTTTACCGTGCCTGCCACTGTTGACACTATCGGTACAGGTGCTTTTGCCAACAATGTATTGCTTGAAACTGTCAGAATGGGGGATAAAGTGAAACTGATAGGAGGTCTGGCCTTTAATAACTGCAGTGCGCTCAAATCAATAAATATTCCTCAGTCTGTGGTTGAAATCGGAGAGGGAGCATTTACCAAGTGCAAGAAACTCACCTCAATCCAACTCCCGGACAGTCTTGAGATCCTTGGATCCGAAGCATTCTATTATTGCTCAAGTCTGACAA
Source organism: uncultured Muribaculaceae bacterium (assembly GCA_910579845.1). Classification (GTDB taxonomy): domain Bacteria; phylum Bacteroidota; class Bacteroidia; order Bacteroidales; family Muribaculaceae; genus Lepagella. The sequence continues at coordinate 37,180 of CAJTWL010000021.1, forward strand.
AATGCAATCTTCCGGAGAAACTTACAATTATAGGAGAGAATACTTACTACAACACAGCTCTTGCCGAGGCTATAGTTCCTGACAAAGTGGTAGAAATCGGTGCCGGTGCTTTCTATACTTCGGGTACATTGGAGAAAGTGGTGATCGGTGCCGGTGTCAAGAAGATAGGAGCGGAAGCATTTATTGATTATTATGAAGAATCAAAGCCATCTGTCACATTCAAACCTACCACTCCTCCGGAGTTAGGCAATAATGCATTTAATACGGGATTGATGATATTTGTGCCTGCAGAATCCATAGAGGCATATAAAGCTGCCGAAGCTTACAAAGGATATGATATTCAACCATCCGTTGCGTCAAAGGCATACGATGTTACATTAACAGCCGCCGGTACACTCAGCGAAGTTATTCCCGCATCTCAACTTAACGGTGTTGTCACATTGACAATTACCGGAGATATGAACGGCAATGACTTCGAGTATATCAATCAGATGCCTTTGCTTACCGAAGTTAATCTGGAAAAGGCAAGAGTTGTCGATGGGGGTAAGAATATAGTTACTCAGTCTGCCGTGATTCCCAAGAAAGCATTCACTAAAAATATCAAACTGAAGTCGATAGTAGTTCCGTCGACAGTCACAGAGCTTGCGGATAGCGCGTTGTGCTCTCATGTTGCTTTTTCCAACACTGACGTTCTTGAGAGCGTAGAGTTGCCGGAAGGTCTTTCCAGAATAGGAGCATACGCTTTTTTTGCCCGTGGCAGTCTGACAAAAGTGAGACTCCCCGAGACCCTTAAAAAGTTGGGCAAAGGTGCATTCCAAGAATGTTCCGGTCTCCCTTCAATTGAGGTTCCGGCATTAATCGACACCATCAGCGAAGATGCGTTTTTATCTTGTGGCTCTCTTGAGTCTGTGAAGTTTAATGAGGGGTTGCGGGTAGTCGATGAACGAGCGTTCCAGTCTTGTAAAAAACTGAATAATCTGGTGATCCCGAATAGCGTGGATTCAATTGGCAGTCAGGCATTCAGCATGTGCGACAGTCTCACAAATGTAAAACTTCCCGCAAATCTCCGCTATATGATGAACTATGCATTCGCCTGGAATAAAAAACTTAAAACAATTGATCTTCCGGAAACTCTTGAGTATATCGGAATGTCCTGTTTTGCCGGTTGTGACGCCTTGACCCGCGTGTCGCTTCCCGAGAATCTCAAGTATCTTAAACAAAGCGCATTCTCTATGTGCACTGCTCTCGAAAGAATAGATATCCCGCAGGGAATACAGGAGGTGGGAGCCAGCGTTTGCTATAGTTGTAAATCTCTGAAAACCGCGAGTCTGTGTTATAATCTTCCTTTGCCGGGAGAGACTTATCCTCCCACAGATGAAGTGGAAGGAATGAAAGAGAAACTAAACTACAGATCAGGTGTATTTCAGAACTGTATCTCGCTTGAAGCTGTATATATAGGACCCAACTGTTTCTTCCTTGCCGAAGATATGTTTAGAAATACTCCCAAACTGAAGACGATCTATGTCAACTGTATGACACCACCGGATATGATTGACGGGGAGAATGCCTTTACGGCATTTAATGCAGTGCTCTATGTGCCGGCATCAAGCATTAATGCATATAAGACAAGCCGTCATTGGAAGAACTTTACTGACATTCGTGCCATTGACGGATCAAGCGGTATTACGGATATGTTTGAGGATGCTGTTGCGGTAGAGGTGAAGGTAAGCGAGGGTGAAATCAGCTTTGCGGATCCGGATGCCGATGTTACAGTATGCAATCTTTCGGGTCAGGTGGTATATGCAGGCAAAGCTGTCAGACTTTCTGTAGCCAAAGGACTCTATGTGCTCAGCCTCAACGGCAAGCCTTATAAAGTACTTGTACCCTGATTTTTTTAATTCAGAATTAAGGACCACAGGTATAATGCCTTGTGGTCCTTATTTTTACCAGTTCCAGCTTTTATTCTTATTACTGTCTATGGTCAGAATTCGGTGAAGGAGAGCGGAAGAAGTGATTTGACAGACGGGAGGATATATATACTGTCTTTACCGTATAATATAACTTCTATGTCTCCGTATCTTGCCTCATATTCAAGAAGAGCCTGACGGCAAGCCCCGCATGGACTTATGGGATGGTGCTGAAAGCCAGACTCATAATCCGACTGCGGATCGGTATGTAATGCCGTCCATGCAGCAATCGCTATCTTCTTCATCGGGACATCGGGATATTTTGCGGAAGCATAAAAACATGCCGAACGCTCCGCGCATGTGCCGGACGGGTATGCGGCGTTTTCTTGATTGGCTCCCATTACAATCTCTCCGTTGTCCAGAAGTATGGCGGCTCCGACATGAAACCGGGAATATGGCGCGTAGGAATTTTTTGTAGCGTTTTTAGCTGTGTCCACCAGATATTGGTCCTTGGGTTCCAGTTCGCTATATGAGCACTCTTTTATTACGGTAGTTATTACTTTATCTTTCATATTATTCCAACAAATAACCAAGTGAAATAAGTTCAAAAATAATAAAAATGTTGTAAATTTGTGTGATGAAACCGAGATTAATTGTCAAACTGTTTATTCTTGCACTTTTTGTCCCTGCCATCTGGGGCAGGGATGACGCGTATACGCGCTACATAGAGGAGTACAGCACAATGGCTATGGAGCAACAGTCGGCGCACGGCATCCCGGCTTCCATAACACTAGCCCAGGGACTTCTTGAAAGCCGTGCGGGGCAGTCGTCGCTTGCATCGCAGGGTAATAATCATTTCGGCATCAAATGCCATAAAGGATGGGAGGGGGATACACTGCTTCGTAATGACGATGCGGCAAACGAATGTTTCCGTGCTTATTCGTCCGCGGCACAGAGTTTTGAGGATCATTCCCGTTTTTTGCTTAAGCCCAGATACAAACCTCTGTTCGATAATGATGTGACCGATTATATATCATGGGCACACGGATTGAAGGCATGTGGATATGCCACTGACCCGAATTATGCCATGCGGCTGATAACGATTATAGAGCGGTACGGGTTGTATCTTTATGATACGGATGCACATAAGAAGGCGGAGGAAGATACCGGATTCATAAGGGAGATGCTGATGGGCAAGCATCCGGTACGGAAGAGCCGCGGGCTGCATTGTGTGATTGCTTCCCCTGGAGATACGTATTCATTGATAGCGAAAGAGTTGGGCATTGCTGCGAAAAAGCTCTTGGAATATAATGATTGTAAGCAGGACGGCGAGATCAAGGCATGGGAGGAGGTTTATCTTCAGCCCAAACGCGATACGGCTCCGGATGGTGTCGCCTACGTTTCAATAGGAGAGGGGGAATCCATCCACTCGATATCGCAACGCTTTGGAATCAAGGAATCCGTGATACGCAGTCTGAATCCCAAGGCAAAGGATAAGTCCGGTACTTATCTTCGTCTGAGATGAGATAGCTCCTCGGAAAATATTTTAAGCAGTTTCTAAGAGATAGATATTGCTTGAATTAAAAAAAATAGCTAACTTTGCGGATGCATTTTGTGGAGAGTAAGCCACTTGACCTCTTTACAGGGGTTCTGTAGGTGTGCTCTCGCAAATCTATGCCTCTGTAGTTCAACGGATAGAATAGAAGTTTCCTAAACTTTAGATAGGGGTTC